>PKEX01000047.1 GCA_002919235.1 Clostridia bacterium | reverse complement strand
CCTCCTTCCCCTCAGGACGCTGCGGGGGTACCGGGAGACCATTCGCTACCTCGACTCCTGCGCCATGCGGTACCGGCGCGCTGCGGCGGCCGCGGCAACGCGCCCGTGATGCGAAATCGCTCTCGTGGCGCCCTTATGGAACACCAGCTTCACCGCAAAACCGGCTACCAGTCCGGAAGGAGTGACCAGGGAGGTTACTTGCTACACGACGGAGTTCGCGTACCGGGAGCTGCCCACGCTCGTCGAAAACACGGGTTTCAAGATGATCGGCGATTCCGGCTGCGCCGCCGGAACTTCGGCCGCAGACTCCTGAACGTGGATGATACTGATATGGAGATCATGGTGGGGGCGCGACAGCTCAATAGGGCGTTGGATCTCCAGCTTGGCCGGAACCTGCGTAATGCTCTGGAGAGCCTCCGGACGCAGCCGGTGAAAGCTCGGAGGGGTCTGGCGAAACGGGTTCGTTGTCGTCCTCCGGCAGATCCAGGGCCGCAGCCGGTGCCGTGGCGGACCCGGGCACACGCATCCCCTCCACCTGGGCCGTGGGGGTCTCCGGCTCTGGCAGTGTGAGCGACGCTTCCACAGCGCTGGAGAAATCGGCTGGTTCAAAGCCTGGAGCGGATAGCGGCGCTGCGACGAGCTCTGCGGCAGGATCCAGTCCAGACCTCAGCTGGGGGTCTGGCTCGGGCGCCCCTTCAAAGCCCGCTTCAGGGACTGGCACACGATCCACCTCAGCGACCGGTTCGAAATCGGGCCCGGGGAGCGGCTCGGAGTCCGGCTCGGGAACTTGCTCGGAGTTCAACTCGGGCACTGGCCCAGGGGCCGGCTCGGCGAGCGGTCCAAGGTCCAGTGCAGGGCCCGGTTCGGCGTCCGGCCCGGCGGGCAGCCGTCTGGAGTCCGGCTCGGGGGCCGGTTCAAGATCGGGTTCGGGGACGAGTTCGCGGGAGGGTGCCATGGGCGGCGCGAGGTCCAATCCCGGCCGCCGCTCAAGCTCCCGGCCCGGGACCCGTTCAGGGGCCGGTCCACGAACCTCCGCGATGCCGGGGTAGGCACGCCGCAGCACGTCCGAGAGATAGACGAGCTGGACACCCTCTTTGTCCAGCTCCGGAAGGCTGGCCATCAGTCCCTGGTAGGTCTCGGGCCTGACGTGCCCGATGACGATGGCGTACCCGCGCTGCTTGGCCAGGCGGGCACCGGACAAGATGCGCTCCGTGATCCTTGCCGGGTCGTGGTCGTTGTCGATAAAGCCGTCGTTCACCAGGACAAGTGCGCCGAGCTCGCTCCCTACTTCCGGCACGACGCTCTGGGCCGTAGTGCGGCTGTCGAGGAAAAGGAGGTCGTACTGTTTGACGACCGTGAGGACATCGGTCATGACGCGCCGGTCGGCGGTAGCTTTGGAGCCCATGTGGTTGTTAACTCCGCTTACGTAGGGAACCGACGCCAGCGCCCGGGCGATGCCGGCCGCGATCTCGTCCGACGCCATGGTGGTGGTGACGGTTCCTTCACCGAGTTCCCACTGGCTACCCAAAGGCTCCATCGGAAGGTGCAGGATGACTTGATGCCCCCGGGCTCGCGCCTCTGCTGCGTGAATCCGGGAAAACGGGAGGTGCGGCAGCACAGCGACCGTGAGAGGCCGTTCAAATGAGAGAAAATCCCGGGCCGCCTGCCAGCCATAGCCCCAGTCATCGATGACGACTGCGAGAATCGGGGTGCCATCGTCGACGGCAAGACCAGGAAAGGCCGCGCTGGGCAAGATCGCAGCTTCGAGCCCGGCGGCATCTAGAGAATCGACCGCTTCGAGGGTGCCTGCGGAATCTGCGTCGCTGGCAGGGCCCATTGCGCCGCCAGAAGCTGCGGAATTCGCTTCATCCGGGGCGCCGGCGGGACCAGCGGAAACCCCGAGAGCGGTGTCCTGGCCGGATTCCACCGGCTCCAAATCTTCCCCGGAGAGCGCCGCCCCCGATGACGGCGCTCCGGTCACGGGCCCTGGCACCACCTGCGGATTTGCGGCGCTGCGGGAATGCCACGCGACGTAAAGCGTCACACTCAGCGACGCGAGAAACAGCAACGCAAAAAGGAGCGTGAGAAAAGGAGCACCGCTGAGCCGCTGGAGCTGCGGTGAAAGCAGGAGACGAGTTTGGGCCTGCGCCCCGGCCCATGCCTGTACCCGTTCCGGTGCCGGAACCTGTTCCTCGTCCTTCGCCGGTGCCGGCGACCCGGGCTGATCGCCGGCATGGCCAGTTTCGGACTGTTCCGGATCAACGTTGTGTGGCGTCTCCGGCGGTTCCGGCGCCTCCGGTGGCTCCAGCGGTTCCGGCGTCGCCGGATCCTCCATCCGGCCGCTGTCACGCGCTTCCAACTGCTCCGGCTGGCCGCTTGCCGGCGTCTCCGCCTGCTCCGGCCCTCCGCTGCAGCACGGGTCCAACTGCCCCGGCTGGCCGCCGCGAAGCGTATGCGGCTGCTCCGGCTGCAGGTGCTCCGCGCCGTCCGTGCGCTCTGTGCGCTCCATCCATTCCACTCCTGCTAATCCATCAGCGCCTCAGGGATCGAGTGCTCCAAAACCGGGCCCACCTGTCCAGGAGCCGCTGCCAGCGGGGCCGTTCTCGCAGGTCCAAGTAGAGGCCGCCGTCGGCGCCTGGCACCAGCAGCACGCCCAGGGGCGGGACTTTCCCGGGACAGAGTAGAGTTCGACGCTCTCCCGTCAGACCATTCTCCACCTCGACTTTTACATCGAAGGCCCACGGGGTCATGGCGTCGGCTAGGTCCTGCCGGGTGGCGACCCGGATGCCGTTGACGGCGAGGATGATGTCCCCGGGCTGCACGCCGCCGCGGGCTGCCGGCGAATCCGGGTGCACGTCCAGGACCATCGTCTCCCTGCCGGCGAACTTCGGCTCGCCCTCCAGCTCCGAACGGCGGGCGGTCTGGATGACCCACTCGTGAACCAGGGGCGAATAGAGCGCCGCCAAGAAGGCCCAGACCCAGCCGTGCTGCGAAAGTACGGCCAGCGCCAGGAGCCCGGCACTGTAGAGCAGCAGGCGCGCCGACGTCTGCCTCGCCTTCACCGCCGGCGCGCGCGTCACGGCGATGTCGCCGTATCCCAGCGCCGCCACCACGGGAAAGAGCGCAAACGCGTACTCCATCCCCGGCGGCGCCGGCTGGGAGGGCCGGATGATGGGCCACCAATCCGGCATGTCCACAGCCGGCACTCCCTGCAGGATCTCCACCGGCACCGCCGCCCCGATCAGCGCGATGAAAGGCAGCGGCCAAAACTTCTGCAGCGAAAAGGCGCCCACCACGTCGCCCCGGCCGCTCCGCACGTAGAGCGGGCTGGCGCTGCGGGCGCCGGAAAGGAGGATCAAGACGGCTTCGACCAGGTGCAGCACGGCGACGAGCGCCATCAGAGCGGGAACGTCGATGGACGGCACACCGAGGATCAGGTGGGAAAGCGCCAGGATTCCGGCGCCGTAGGAGAAGCACATGAACCGCGGTTGAACCAGCATCAAGAGGAGCGCGAGGCCCCAGAGGTACCAGATCCCGACCTCGTTCAGCGACACCCCCATCACGACGAAGACCACCGTCGCGATGGCGCCGCCCAAAATGCCGTCCAGCACGGACTGGACCAGCTGCTCGCCAGGGCGGTTGCGCACGAATCCAAAAAGCCGCTGCTCCAGCATAGCCGCCCTCTGGTACTGCGTGTAGACCATCAGCAGCACGACGCCGATGATCAGCAAGAAGTCAAACCGCAGCACCGCCGCGGCGGCCGTTTGACCCAGCAGCCGTATGAGCTCCACTACAGGCATGAGGCCACCTACTTACCCGGCTTATCCGGCCGCGGCCACTTGCCGGCTGACTTTCTCCATCAAGACTTCGACGGCTTTCAGAAACTGCGGGTCTTTCTCCAGGGGGATGGTGGCCACCAGCACCTCGCCGTCCGCATCCTCGCCCAGCAACTCCGCGGCATCGGGCATCTCGACGATGATGTCGGGGACGATCCCCTCCTTGTGGATATCCCGGCCACCGGCCGTCTCATACCGGGCCGACGTCAGGGAAAGCGCCGAGCCGTCCCGCAAGGGGATCACCGTCTGCACCAGGCCCTTGCCGAAGGTGGTGGTGCCCACCAGCGTGGCGTAGCCCCGATCCTGCAGGGCTCCGGAGACGATCTCCGACGCGCTGGCGCTGTACCCGTTTACCAGGACCACCATGGGGAGCGGGGGATGCGTCCCCCGGGGGAAAGCGTAGATGGTCTGGCGGCGCTGGTTCCTGCCCACGATGTGGACGATGGGCCCGTCAGGCAGGAACTTGTTGGCCACGTCGATGGCGGCGTTCAGGGTTCCGCCGGGATTGTCGCGCAGGTCCAGGATCAGCCCGGCCGCCTTGCCCTCCAGCGAGCGGAGGGCCTCCTCCATCTCCTCGTTGGTCTTTTCGCTGAAGCGCTGCAGCCGGATGTAACCAAACGAATACGCCTGGTCCGGAAACGTCCACGGCTCGAACAGCTCCACATCCGTGACGCTGGGCACCTGGATGATCCGCCGGACGATGGTCACCTCGAAGGGCTCGCCGCCCCGGCGGCGGATGCCCAGCACCACCGGTTCGCCTTCGGGCCCCCGCATCAGGCTGACCGCTTCATCCAGCGACATAAACTCCGTAGACTTGCCGTCGATGGAGATGATCTGATCCCCCGGGCGCAAGCCCGCCTCAAACCCCGGCGTCCCCTCGAACGGCGCGACCACGGTGATCACGTCGTCCTTGATCCCCACCGTGATGCCGATGCCGCCGTACTCGCCGTGGGTGTCGATCTGCATCTGCTCGAACCCTTTGACGTCGAGGTAGCGCGTGTACGGGTCGTCGCTGATCGCGGCCTTGATCATCCCGTTGATGGTTCCCATCTCGATGTACCCGGCCACCAGCGACATGGTATCGATGTCTTCGATGTACTGGGTCTTGAGGAGGGAGATCACTTCGAGGACCGTGCGCAGGCTCTCTCCGCCCGCCGAGTCCACTTGCGCGCCAAGCTGGGCGGACCACAGGACGGCCCCGCCCGCGATGGCCAGCACGACGAGAGTTGCGAGCAGCAACCGCCTGGACTTCGTCAAATAGGCTCACCCACCCCGGCCAAGCGCATGAAGGCACACGCAGCGAGATACATTAAGACTATGCGTGCAACCTCGATTATAACGCAGGCCGCACCTGGCGGCAACCAAAGGCCCCGGCTGGGGGAGCCTGCACGATCGCCGGAAGTTACCCCTGCATCCCGGCTTCGTACATCTTGAACCCTTCTCCCAGCACGTCCGAGACGTCGGTGATCACCATAAACGCCCGGGGATCCACGCTGTGCACCAGCTTGCTCAACGCGTGGATCTCCTGGCGGGAGACGATGACAAAAAGTACCTCCCGGTCGGACTGGGTGTAAAGCCCTTTCCCTTTGAGCGCCGTCACGCCGCGGTCCAGCTCCCGCAGGATCCTGTCGCCGATCTCGCCCGCCTTCTCCGAGATGATAAAGGCGCCTTTCGCGTAGCTCGAGCCTTCCTGGATCACGTCGATAGCCTTGCTGGTGACGAAGACGGAGAGGAACGCATAAAGCGCCAGCTCCGGATTGAAGACGATACCGGCCAGCAGGATCACGAAGCCATCAAAGATGAGCAGCGACCGGCCGACGCTGATCCCTGTGAACCGGTGGAGCAGGCGGGCGGCCATGTCCGTGCCGCCGGTGGAGCCGCCGTAGCGGAACGTGACGCCGATCCCGATCCCCGCCAGCACGCCGCCGTAGATGGCGGCCAGCACCGGGTCTCGGGTCAGCGGCGAAAGAAACGGCGCCAGCACGTCCACCAGCACGGACGTGACCACCGTGCCGAAGATGGTCTTCACGCCGAACCGCAGGCCCACGTAGCGGATGCTCAGCACGAAGAGCGGCGCGTTGACCGCCAGCATCACCACGCCCACGGGCCAGCCGAAGACGTAGTGCAGGACGGTGGCGAACCCGCTGACGCCGCCGGCGGCGATCTTGTTGGGGACGAGAAACCAGTCGAGCGCCAGCGCGACCAGAGCCGAACCCGCCGCGACACCGATGTAATCGATGGCCACCCGCTTCGCCCGTCTCATGGCTGCCTCCCCTTCCCGAACGGCGCGTCCCGCAGGAGACGACCCGCTCAAAGCCCTGCCGGACGCGGGCCGTCGCTCGTCCACCTCGAAGCCGCACCCATCGAAGCCGCACGCACCACAAGGCGCGAACCGGCCTCGCCGCCCGCCGTCATTCACCGGGAATCGAACGATAGAGCCTGCGACGGAGAACCGCCCACGCGAAACGAGGCAGCACCAGCGTGCGCCGGAACCGCCGCGGCTGCTGAACCAAGCGGTACGCCCACTCCAGGCCCAACTTCTGCCACAGCCGGGGGGCTCGCCGCACCCTCCCTGCGAACACGTCCAGCGCCCCGCCGACTCCCATGGCGACCCGGGCCCTCAGCCGGTCCCGGTGGCGGTGAATCCAGAGCTCTTGCTTGGGCGCGCCGAGTCCCACCAGGAGCAGATCGGGCGCCCGTTCGGCGATCATGCTGAGGACCGCTTCGTTTTCCGCCTCGGAGAAGTACCCGTGGTGGACGCCGGTCACCCGCAGCCCTGGGATGCGCCGGCAGAGGCGCTCCGCCGCCGCCTCCGCCACGCCCGGCTCCGCCCCGAGAAAAAAGGCCGTGCGCCCCTCCCGCGCTGCCGCCTCCAGGGCCGCCTCGGCCAGGTCGATCCCGGCCACCCGCTCGGGCAGCGGATCGCCCAAGAGCCGGGACGCCCACACCACGCCGATGCCGTCCGGAACCGTGAGGGCGCTGGCGTTGAGCGCGTCCCGCAGCGCCGGATCCCGCTGGGCGGCCATGATCATCTCCGGGTTGAGCGTGACGACCTGAAAGCACCCCTGCTCCGCCGTGCCGGCGCCCGGGGGAGCCTGTCCTCGAGGAGACGCCGTCCCGGACAAATCGCCGGCACCCGTCCCGTCCCAAAAAGAGAGAATTCGTTCCAAGGCCTCCCGGGCCGTCACCCGGTCACAGCCCACTCCCAGGATATCCACGCGGAGGGCCGCCCGCGGGTCCCGGCTCTCAAGCCTTCCCTGCGTCGCCCGCGCCAACGCTAACACCGCGCCTTTCGCGCCAACTCGATCGCCCGCTTCCCCTCCGCCCGCGCGCGGGTGCGAAGCTCCGCCGCCCGTGCCGAGAGCTTGCGGGAAACGGCCTCTCGCTCCGCCCACACCTGCTCCAGCGCCTCACGGATGGCCTCCGGGCCCGCACCGGGGGCAAACCACGGGACGCCCAGATCCTCGGCCAAGTGCCGCACTTTGGGGTCGTAGGCCAGCGCCACCGCCGGCACGCCCGCCATCGCCGCAAAGACCAGCCCGTGAAAGCGGACGCAGAGCGCCACGTCCACGGCGGCCAGCAGCGTCATCCAAGGACCTGCGGGCGCCGCCGGCTCTCCAGCAAACGACATCGCTGCGTCCCCCGGCCACCGCACCGCATCGGCCCCTTCGGCGGCCACCTCCCCGGCAAAGCGCACCGCGTCTTCCTCGTCCATCTCCGGGTGAAACGGGAACACCACAACGCTCCCGCCGTGAGCCTGAGCGAACCGCGCGACGGCCTCCGCCACGCCCCGGCGGACGGTGTGCCGGCCGCTTTCCCCAATGCCCTCTTCAACCCAGGGCGAACGCCAGACGACGCCGATCAGCCGCCGGTCCGCCGGCCCCAGCCGGTTTCGCGCCGCCTCCCGTGCGGCCGCCCCCGGCGGCGCGAGGGCGAACGCCGCGTCCGCCGTCACCGCGATGCGCTCCCGGGGCACGCCCAGCTCGAGAAGGCGCCGCGCCGACGCCTCGTCCCGCACCCCGGCGCCGGCCACGCTTTTCAAGCACATGGCCGCCACCCGCTGGAGCCACGGCCTCCGGATCGGCCCGACGCCTTGCCCATAAAGGTAGACGGGCACCCGCAGGGCGCGGGCCATTGCGATGACCCCGAGGTAGTACAGGGGCGAGCGCGCGCTGGTCCGGTCCTGCAGCAGCCCGCCGCCCCCGCTGATGAGCAGGTCGGCCCGGCGCAGGGCGCCCCGGACCGCCCCGGCGTGCTGCCGCGGCACCGCCTCTACGCCGTGCTGTGCCGCCGTCGCCGCCGGGTCGCCGCTCAGCACCGTCACGTGCAGCGCCTCGTCGCCCGCGGCCTCCCTGAGGCTAGCCAGCAACCCCTGGAGCACAGCCTCGTCTCCGGCATTTCCAAACCCATAGTACCCCGAGACAACGATCCGCACCCGTCCACCGCTCCCCGGCCTACCGCCGTCATCCTGCGGCTTTCCGGCTGATACCCCTCTGCCCGCAGCGCATCCTCCGGCCCGGTCTCCGCCCGGCCGGGCGTCCCCGTGTCCGCAGCCCGCTCCCTCTTCTCAGCCCGGCTGCTCGGCCTGACGACTTGCCCCGGCTGCTCGCCCTGACAACTGACCCCGGTTACCCGCCCCGGCTACTCGGTCCGACTGCTCGCCCCGGTTTTCCGCCCCGGCTACCCACCGCGCCGGGAACCGCCCCCAGCCTCTCCGGCGGCGCTCCTTCCCGTCCCGGTGGAAGCAGGCTTGTCCCCTTGCCGCGCCCCGCCCGCCGGGACGCGAGGAGTTTCACACCCTCCACCGCCCCAAAAGCCGCGGCCCCCAGCGCGAGGCCCAAGAGCAAGCCCCAACCCGTGCGGACCGCCGACACCGCCACCGCCGTGTGAGCGTGGGCAAAGCTGTTGATCACCGAAATCTGGCCGATGGCCCCGGCCAGCACCAGCGCGGCCGCCAGCGCCCGGTGGCGCCGGGACCCGTCCGCCAGCACCGGCCAGTACACGAAAGCCCACAGCAGGGCGGGATGGCCGATGAGAAACTCCTTCGTCCGGGGCCGGACAGCGAAACTCTGCTCGAGAAAACGCCGGAACGCCGCCTCGAACGCCGGCACGGGCAACGCGTCGTTGCCGGTCCGCATCACGTAGACCCACAAGGCTGCGGCCAGCGCCAGGCCCACCAGCAGCTCGCTCAGCCGGATCGACCGGTTCAGCCAATAGCGGGCGGCGCTCACGATCCCGGACCCAAGACGGGGCGCGGCGCCTTCCGGCAAGCTCCCTTCCGCACCGCCGCCTGGCGCCGCCGGTTCCAGGCCCGGCTGGCTTCTCCCCGCCACCCTCAGCCCCACCACGACGGCCAGCACCGCCAGCGGAGCGACGTGGGCCAGCTTTACCCCGCGAAACTCGGCGATCTTTGCAAGAAACCGCACGTCCGTCAGCAGCGCAGCGACGAACAGGGCGCCGGACCAGGTGAAGGCAAGGGCGGCGCCAAAGCCCGCTGCCGCCCCGGCCAGCTGCCGCAGCGGTTCACGCTTTCCCCGGACCACCGCAAGAGCTGCATCCAGTCCCGCCAGCACCGCTATGGCCGGGAAACAGACGGCCGCCAGCAGCGCCAGCGCCTGGCGGGCCAGGACGGTGTACCCTTTGAGCCACAGGGCAGAAAACAGAGCCACCGCCACCAGCGCCCCGGCTGCCGCAGCGATGAAAAAGCCCCGGTCCAGCTGGAGCAGGAAGACTCCCCGCTCCCGCTCCGGCCGTGCCGGGACCAGCCCCAGTTCCCGCCGCAGCCAGGCCCACACCGCCCACGCGGTGCCTCCCGCGCACGCGCCGGCGGCCAGGGCGATCAGCCCCAAAGCCCAGGGCTGCGCCGGCGGCGCCGGAACCGGCTCCGGCATGCCGAGCCCGTAACCTGCCGCCATCAGTTCGCCGGTGAGCCGCCGGAGGTACGCCAGGTTGTGGTCCACGAGAGCCGCGGCGCCTTGCCCCGTCTCCGGAAGATAAAGCCGCACGTACAGGAGCCGCACCTGCCGCTCCCGCACGGCCCGCAGCCAGCGCTCCACTGCCGTGCCGGGCGGGATGCCCGCCGCCATCTCCCGCTCCGTGATGCTGTGGACCCGCACCAGCCGGAAACCGGTGAGCCTGGCCAGCGACTCCAGCCCTAGCTGCGGCGCAAATTCGATCACCCCGAGCGCTGCGCCCGCCGCCGCCAGCTCCTCTTCCACCCGCTCCAGGTCCCCGGAATACCCGGTGACGGTGGTCCCCCAAAAAAGCACCGGTCCGACCCGGGCAGCGGCGCCTGCCCCGCCCTGGAAGAGGCCTCCGAGCCTGCGCCCCAGGTCGCCGGGAGCGGCGAGTCCTCCGCCGCGAAGGCGCGGGAAGACCGCAAGGCCTGCGTCGTGCACGGCCCGGACTTCTCCGGGATGAAAGCCGAGGACGATCTCCCCGGGGCTTGAGCGCCCCAGGAGCCACACCCCGGCGGCGGGCAGGGGCCGGCCTTCAGAAGGCTCAACGCCGGAGGCAGGCTGGACCGCGGGCGTCGCAACATACGGCAGCGTCTCGTTCAATCTCCGGACGACCCACGGGTCCCTCCCCTCCGTCCAACCGGCCACCAGTTCCCCCGGGGCGCCGCCGGGCGGCAAGTGAGCCGCGATGGGAGAGCCCATCGCTTCCAGCGAGGCACGACTCAGGACGAACACTTCCCCCCGCTGCGCGGCGTCTTCCAGCGTCCACTCGTAGACGCCGACGCCCGTGACACCGGCCTCGCGGAGCTGCACCAAGAGGCGGCGCAGCGCCTCCCAAAAAGCCGCGTCCCGGCGGTGCGGCGCGGCGCCCGGGTCCGTCTCGCGGGCGAGGGCCTCCGCAAGGCCAAAGAGCTCAGCGCCGTCCACCACCACGGCGACCCGGACGGCCGCTTCCTCCGCGACGTGGCGGGGCCAGAGCACCGCCCCCGAGGCCGCCAGGGCCGCCAGCAGCAGGGCCAAGAATGCGGCGAGCAGTTTGCGGCTCTGCCCATACCCTCTACGCCCGGTGCTCACGGAGGATCATCCTTTCTCGCTCGCCGCACCCCTCACCCGCCGGCCGGACGGGCTCCGTACACCAACAGCCTTCCGTCTTCGATGAGAAGATCCTCGATGGCGATGGAGAAGGGGGCTTCACCGAAATGAAGCAGCAGCTGCCACTCGGACGCGACCAGGTCGATCAGAAACTGCGGCACCGCCGCATCGTCCACGCTCACCTGTTCCGGGACGAAGGCGACGCTGGCCGGGCCTGCCACCCGGAACTTCCCGTTCACCCGCACGTCAAACTCCCGGCCAAACAGCGAGAAGCTGCCCGCCACCCGTGCCTGCCCTCGCTCCAGGGACACGCGAAAGCGCTTCGCGCCCTGAATCCGGCTCCAAAAGTACTGGTTCACGTCCTCTTCGGTGAGGACGAGAGTCGCGCGAAGAGCCTTGGCCGCCTTGACGTCCACGCCTTCCCCGCGGAATAGCTTGGGCGCGTCGACCCAAAGCTCCTCCCCGTCCACCCGCACGGCGTCGACGGCGATCTCGCCCAGCACCACCCGCCGAAGCTCCAGCTCCGCCCGGTCGATCCGGCCCCAGAGCAGCTCCACCGCGGGCACCGAGCGAATCTCCGCCCGGACCAGGCTCGCCTCCTCAAACGAACGGCTCAGCGCCCTTTCGATCCGGGCTTCCAAGGCGCGCGGCAGGGTCAGCTGCGCAATGATGAGGATGCCGATCGCCGCCGCGAGCGCGGCGGCGATCCTTCGCACCAGGATCAAACCGCTTCGACCATCCTGTTTCGACCATCCTGTCCCGGCTGCTCTTTCACGAGGCCGCTCTCTTCCGTCCCAACCCGGCCGGCGGCGCGAACCGGAATTCCTGCCCGCACCGTCCCCCGCTCACTGCGCGACCGAAGCGCCTTTCTGGCTCCGCAGGTACGCCTCGATGAACGTGTCGATCTCCCCGTCCATCACGGCCTGCACGTTGCCCACTTCCACGTCCGTGCGGTGGTCCTTGACCAGGGTGTACGGCTGAAACACGTAGGAGCGAATCTGGTTGCCCCAGGCGATCTCGCCCTGGTCCCCCCGGAGCTCCTGGATCTTTTGCTGCTGCTCCATGAGCTTGCGCTCCACCAGCTTGGAGCGGAGGATCTTCATCGCCGCCTCCCGGTTGGCGTGCTGCGACCGCTCCGACTGGCACTGGACCACGATGCCGGTGGGGATGTGCGTGATGCGCACGGCGGAGCTGGTCTTGTTGACGTGCTGCCCGCCGGCGCCGCTGGCCCGGTACGTGTCGATCCGCAGGTCGTTGGGGTTGATCTCCACGTTGACGTCCTCGTCCACTTCCGGCAGGACATCCACCGAAGCGAACGAGGTGTGCCGGCGGCCTGAGGCGTCGAAAGGCGAAATGCGGACAAGGCGGTGCACGCCCTTCTCGGCCCGCAGGTAGCCGTAGGCGTTGAGCCCCTTGATGAGCAGGGTCACGCTCTTGATGCCCGCCTCCTCGCCGGGCAGGTAGTCGAGGGTCTCCACCTCGAAGCCGCGGCTCTCCGCCCAGCGGGTGTACATGCGCAGCAGCATCGCACCCCAGTCCTGGGCCTCGGTGCCGCCCGCGCCCGGGTGGATGGACAAGATGGCGTTGTGGCTGTCGTATTCGCCGTTGAGGAGCGAAGCCAGCTCCAGCGACTCGACTTCCTTCTCGAGGCCGGCCAGCTCCCGGCCTACTTCCTCCATCACCTGGAGGTCGTCTTCCTCGTCGGCCAGCTCAAACAGGACCGCCTGGTCCTGGTGGCGGCGGGAAATGGCCTCCCAGCCGGCCACGGTCTGCTTGTAGCGCGTCAGCTTTTGGTTGGTCTCCCTGACTTTCGCCGGGTCGTTCCAGAAGTCCGGCGCCGCCATGACTTCTTCCAGCTCGGCGATGGCCTTCTTCAACCCGGGAATGTCAAAGGTAAGCCCCCATTTCGTCGATCCGACGCCGCAGGTCGGACAGCTTGTCTTTGATCTCTGCTCTGTCGAACATGCCAATTCCCCTCCCGAGCGCAAGGTCGTCACGCTGCCGGTGCCTCAAACCGGGCGCCCTCAAACGGGCCCGCAAACCGGGCCGACCCGCAAGGCCCTCGCCGGCCCATGCGAGCCCGGGCTACGCCCCGCAGCACTTCTTGTACTTCTTGCCGCTGCCGCAAGGGCAGGGGTCGTTGCGCCCCACCTTCTGCGCTACCCGGCGCTGCGCGACGGCGGCAGGCCGCTGCCCGGCGCCGTCCCGGTTGGTGACCACCTGGCGCAAGCGGGCCTCGGACGCCTGGCGCGCCTCCTCGGCCGCCCGCTGCGCCGCCTGGCGGTCTACCACCCGGATGCGGAACAAGCTGCTCACCGCAGCGTGCTCGATCTCCTCCATCATTCCCTGGAACATCTGGTACGCTTCGAATTTGTACTCCAGGAGCGGATCCTTCTGGCCGTACGCCCGGAGCCCGATGCCTTCCCGCAGGTCGTCCATACCCCTCAGGTGCTCCATCCACTTCTGGTCAATGTAATGGAGCAGGACGGAGCGTTCGAGCTCCCGCATGTTGGCCTCGCCGATCTCCCGCTCCCGGCCGGCGTACGCCTCCCGGACCCGCTGGAGCAGGAGCTCCTGGACCGGGCCCCGCTCCTTTCCGGCCAGCTCCTCCGCCTCCAGCTTCACCTCGTCGCCGAAGGTCTCCCGGCAGCGCTGGACCAGCCCGGCCAGATCCCACTCCTCGGGATACGTCTTCTCGTCGCAAAACTCGTCCACCAGGCGCTGGCACACCCGCTCGATCATCTCCTCGACCCGCTCCCGTACGCCCTGGCCCATCAGGACTTCGCGGCGGGTCTTGTAGATGACCTCCCGCTGGCGGTTCATCACGTCGTCAAACTCCAGCACCTGCTTGCGGATCTCGAAGTGGTGGTTCTCCACCTTGCGCTGGGCGTTTTCGATGGCGCGGGTGATCTGCGGGTGCTCGATGGGCTGATCGTCCTCCCAGCCCAGCCGCTCCATGATCCCCGAAATCCGCTCCGAGCCGAAAAGCCGCATGAGGTCGTCTTCCAGCGAGACATAAAAGCGGGACGCGCCCGGGTCGCCCTGGCGGCCGGCGCGGCCCCGCAGCTGGTTGTCGATGCGGCGGCTCTCGTGCCGCTCGGTGCCGATGATATAAAGGCCGCCCAGCGCCACCACCTTTTCCCGCTCGGCGTCGGTCTCTTCCTTAAACTTTGCGTAAAGCTCCCGGTAGCGGGCCCGGGCCCGCTCCACTTCCGCCGGGTCTAGCTGCGGCTCTGCCGCGGGCGGCGCGCCGCTCCCGTTGATCCCGGAGCCTAAACCGGCAGCCGCAGCGCCGTTCACGGCGCCGCCCGCCCCGGTCCCGTGCCCGGCGCCGGCGCCGTCCCGCGGCGAAACCGGGCCGACCCGCTTGCGCCCGGACGCCTCGGCGATGAGCTCCGGCGAAAAGCCTTCTTTTCGCATCTGCTCCTTGGCCAGGAACTCGGGGTTGCCGCCCAGGAGGATGTCCGTCCCGCGGCCGGCCATGTTGGTGGCGATGGTGATCGCGCCCAGACGCCCGGCCTGGGCCACGATCTCCGCCTCCTTCTCGTGGTACTTGGCGTTGAGCACCTGGTGAGGCAGCCCCCGCTTCTTGAGCATCTCCGAGAGCCGCTCCGACTTCTCGATGGAGAGGGTGCCCACCAGCACGGGCCTGCCTGTGCGGTGCTGCTGCTCGATGTCGTCCACCACCGCCTTGAACTTGGCCGCCTCCGTCTTGTAGACCAGGTCGCCCAGGTCCTGGCGGATCATGGGAAGGTTGGTCGGGATGACCACCACGTCCATCCCGTAGATCTTGATAAACTCGTTTTCCTCGGTCTTGGCCGTGCCCGTCATCCCGGCCAGCTTCTCGTACATGCGGAAGTAATTCTGGAAGGTGATCGACGCCAGCGTCTGGCTCTCCCGCTCGATCTTGACGCCCTCTTTGGCCTCGATGGCCTGGTGCAGGCCGTCCGAGTACCGGCGGCCGAACATCAAGCGGCCCGTGAACTCGTCGACGATGATCACCTGGCCGTCCTTGACGACGTAGTCCCGGTCCCGTTTGAAGAGCGTCAGCGCCTTGAGCGCCTGGTTGAGGTAGTGGGTGAGCTCAAAGTGCCGCTCGTCGTAGAGGTTGTCGATGCCCAGCATCTCTTCGACTTTGGCGATGCCCTCTTCAGTCACCGAGACGGTGCGGGCCTTTTCGTCGACGATGTAATCCTCGTCTCTCTTGAGACGAGTGACCAGCTTGGCGAAGCGGTAGTAGAGGTCCGTGGGCTGCTCGACCTGGCCCGAAATGATCAGAGGTGTGCGCGCCTCGTCGATCAGGATGCTGTCCACCTCGTCCACGATGGCGTAGTACAGCTCCCGCTGCACCAGGTGCGAGGGGTGCATCACCATGTTGTCGCGCAGGTAGTCAAAGCCAAATTCGTTGTTGGTGCCGTAGGTGATGTCGCAGGCATATGCGCGGCGCCGCTCCTCAAAGCTGAGCCCGTGGACGATGACGCCCACCGACATCCCGAGAAAGCGGTAAATGGCCCCCATCCACTCGGCGTCGCGCCGGGCCAGGTAGTCGTTGACCGTGACCACGTGGACGCCCCGGCCCAAGAGAGCGTTGAGATAGACCGGCGCCGTCGCCGCGAGCGTCTTTCCTTCGCCCGTCTTCATCTCGGCGATGCGCCCTTCGTGAAGGACGATGCCGCCCATCAGCTGCACGTCGTAGTGCCGCTGGCCGATGGTCCGCTTTGCCGCCTCCCGCACGGCGGCAAACGCCTCCGGCAGCAGGTCGTCGAGGGTCTCCCCGCCGGCCAGCCGCTTCTTGAACTGGTCCGTCAGCCCCCGCAGCTCCTCGTCGGTCAACCGCTCCATGCGGGGCTCAAGCTGGTTGATCTGCGCTACCTTTTCCGAAAGCCGGCGGATCTCTTTATCGGTGGTATCGAAAAACTTGCGAAACAGTCGAAGCACGGTGGGCGACCATCCTCCCCTCGCCGTCGAGCCGTCCCGGGATCCTCACCTTCCCAGGCCTACCTTGCCAGACCATATCTCGCAGCGTTCCTCTAGTCCTAGTGTAGCGAATCGAGGCGGCGATCGACAGCTTGTACGGAGCCAAAGCACACGTCATTATACCATTTCCGTTTTGCCCGTCTCAAGGAAGCGGATGCCGGCGCTCACCCAGGGAAGCTGGCGCGACAGTGCACACCGGACGGAACGGGTGCCTGAGGGCTCGCCGGCGCAAGCTGCGGCGAAGTCCCGGCGGGGAAGTCGGTGCCGGGGCCCACCGGGGAAACGGGAAGATTGCACCCAGAGTGCAGGCGGAATTCCGGCCCTGCAATTTGCGATTGTGGTCACGAGTCGGCTTGCTGCCCAGATTTGGGCAATTCGAGGGCGCGCGGTGCCCATAAATGAGCATCCCGCGCGCTCTGAATGCCCACAAATGGGCATGCCACCCAAATTCACCCTTCCCCCGCTCCGAGGAATATTGCCCGAATTTTCGTTTCCGGCGATTGCCGCCCAAAAGGAAGTGGGCGACGGCGACGTCCTCAGTGCCCCAAAATGAGCAACCTCCCGTACCCCGTACGGCACTATGAGGCGGAGCAACAATGAGCCCACGCGCACCTCCCGAGGGCCACGGCTCCCTTGCGGGGCTCACCCTCAACCGGCCGGAACCAAAAGCCCGCCGGCGGGACCTGCATGCTCCGGCGCCGGCGGGCTCCTCAAACCGTTGGGCTCAGCGCGGACCGCGTCACTCTCCGACTTCGGCCACGGCCTTGTCGTCCCGGCGGCTCACCTCGAGCACCTTCTCAAGGTCGAGGAGAATGATCAGCTTCTCCCGCTTGACGATGCCCGTGATGTACTGGGAGTCCACCGTCATCACGTACTCGGAGGGCGGGTCGATTTCGGCTTCGTCCACTTCGAGGACTTCCGAGACGCCGTCCACCACCATGCCGACGGTCTGGTTGCCCAGCTCGGACACGACGATCCTCCGCTCGGCGGACTCCTCGCCCTTCTCCATGCCGAAGCGCTTGCGCAAGTCGATCACGGGAATGACGCCGCCCCGGAGGTTGATCACGCCCTCCACATACTCGGGGGCCCGGGGCACCCGGGTGATGGCGGGCACGCGGATGATCTCCCGCACCCGGTAGATGTCGACGCCGTACATCTCATCGCCGAGCGAAAACACCACCAGCTGCTGCCGGCGGCCCCCCGCCCTCTCGCCCCCGGCGTCCTGCGCCGCGGCGCCCCGCCGCCCGCTCTCGGAGCCCTGCTTCCCGTTGCCGTTAGCGTTGACCGGGTCGCTGTCAGCGCCAACATGGTCGTTCTCCCGCTCCCGTGCCAGATCCGCCACGCCTTGCTCCCCTCCTTACCGGTGTCGCTGAACGTCTTCGACCACAGTGCCTCGCGCCGGCCGCTCTTGCTGCCTCACACCTTGAACCTGGCGATCAACTGCCGCAGCCGGGCCGCCGTTTCGGCCACCGCCTGGGCGGCTTTCGCCACTTCTTCGTTGGAAGCCGTGGTCTCCTCGGCCGCGGCGCTCACTTCCTCCGAAGAAGCCGCCGTCTCTTCGGAGATGGCGGAAATGTTTTCGATGGCCTGGCTCACCTGTTCGCTCTGGGCGGCCATCTCTTCCGTCGCGGCGGTGTTCTCGTAGGTGACCCTGGCGACGTTGTCCATGGAGACGGCCACCTGGTTGATGGCGTCCTGGATCGACTCGGAATCCTGGGCGATGGTCTGGATCTGCTCGCTCAACGCCGTCACCGCAGCCAGGATGCGGTCCAGGGCGGCGCCGGCCTGCTGGGCCAGCTGCGTGCCGTGCTCCACCCGCTCGGTGCCCAGGTTCATCGCCGCGACGGCCTCTTCCATCCCCGCCTGCATCGTCCGGACCAGCTCCGCGATTTCCTCGGCCGAGGCCGCCGACCGCTCGGCCAGCTTGCGCACCTCGTCGGCCACGACGGCAAACCCCTTGCCGTGCTCGCCCGCCCGGGCCGCCTCGATGGCGGCGTTCAAAGCCAGCAGGTTGGTCTGGTCCGCGATGTCCGAGATCACCTGCACGATCTCGCCGATCTTCTGCGAATCCTTGCCCAGCTCCTGGATCTTCTGGGCCGTAGCCAGCGACGCGGTGCGGATCTCCTGGATCCCCTCGACGGTGAGCCGGACGGTGTTGCCGCCCTCCTGCGCCACTTCGGCCGTCTGCTTGGCCGCTTCGGTCATCTCGCTGACGCTCTTGATGACGTTCTGGATGGCCGTCGCCATCTTGCCCATCACTTCCGCGGTCTCCCGCACCGCGTCGGTTTGCTGGTGCGCCCCTTGCGCGATCTGGTCGATGGCCTTGTGCAGCTCTTCCACGGCCCGGGCCGTCTCCTGGAGGGTCTTGCTCTGCTCGCCGGTGCCGGCCGCCACCTGCTGGATGGTCTCGGCGATCTGCTGGGTCGCCCTGGCCGTCTCACGGGCGGTGGCCTGCATGGCCTGGCTGCGGTCCTCCAGTTCCTCGCTGGCTTTCAGAATCTCCGTCACCAGGGTGCGCAGGCCCCTCACCATCTCGTTAAAGGCGACCGCCATGTCCCCCACTTCGTCGTTGGAGGTGATGGCGATCTCGTTGACGGTCAAATCACCGGTCATCAGGCTCTTCGACGCCTGGGCCACCGTCCGCACGGGCCTCGTCAGGCCCCGGGTGATCAGGACCGCAAAGGTCACCGTCACCGCGGCGGCGACGATGGCGACCGCGATCATCATCATCCGGGCCCTTCCACCGGCCGCGGCCGCCTCGTCCTGCACCTGCCGCAAGCGTTCCGCCTCGTACCGCAGCAGCTCTTCCGCGGCTTCGAACATCGAAACTTCGGCCGGCTTTAAAAACTGTTCCGCCTGGCGGAAGGCGATCTCACTGCCCCCAGAGCTCGAGTAAAACTGGGCCCCGCGCACGTACGACTCATAGCGCTGCTCCACCTGATCCACCAGCTGGTGGGCTTGTTCGGATCTCACAAGGCCCCGAAGCTCCTGAATCGCCTCTTGGACGGCGTTCGTCGCCTGGTTAAAGCTGGTCTGGTACGTCACATTGCCGGTGGCGAGAAACCCGTACAGCGACCGGACCTGGTATTCCATCAACCGCTGCACGCGTTCGGACAGCTGCGCCGTCGTGGAGATGCGCAGCGCTTCGTCTTCATAAGTCCGGATGAGGGAACTGAGACCGTTGAGCCCCACCCCCACGATGACCCACATCACGGCGATGACCGACAGAAACGCGAGCAGCATTTTGGCACGGATGCTGAAGTGCATGGATCGCTCCCTCCCCACGGCTCTTTGGCGCCAGCCGGACTTGCGTTCAGCCAAGATCACGGGTCCATCGCATGGACGACGGTGTCAAGCAGTGCCTCAGCCATTGCATCGATCGGCTCCACACGGTCGGCCAACCCCATTTCCGTCACTGCTCTTGGCATGCCGTAGATGACCGAACTCTCCTCATCCTGAGCCAGCACCTTTCCCCCGGCTTGCTTTACCTTGCGGCACCCCCTGGCGCCGTCCATCCCCATTCCCGTCAGGATCACGGCGACGACGTTGCCCCCCCAGCGCTCGACGGCGGACTCCAGGGTGATGTCCACCGCCGGACGCACCCCCATGTGGGGCGGGCGCAGGTCTTCGGCCATCGCCTTGGAGCGGTCGAAGACCAAGTGCACTCCGCCTCTTGCCACCCACGCTTCGCCGGCCCGGGGCACCCGGCCCGGCACGGCTTCGGCGATTTCCAGCTCCGAGATCTGGTTGAGACGGGCCGCCAGGGCTTGCGTGAATCCTGCGGGCATGTGCTGCACCACGACCACCGGCGATGGAAAATCCTTGGGCAGCGCCGTGAAAAGCTGCATCAACGCCTTTGGCCCGCCCGTCGAGCTTCCCACCACCACCAGCGGCGGCTCGCTCCCGCGGGGGCGCCGCCCCGCCTCGCCGTCAGGTCGTTTCCCGGCGCCGCCATCAGCTTCGATCCCCCGGCCGCCGGCCGGCGCCCCGTCCGTTCGCCGGCCCGCGACCGCGCCGGGCTGAACACTGCCGGCAGCTGCTCCCCCGCCGCCGGGATCGCCCGCCGCCCGGGGCGCCGCAGCCACCTTGGCCGCTGCCGCCGCCTGTACCTTGCGGACGATTTCATCGGCCACGTCCCGCAAGTTGAGCGAGATGGTGCCGCCGGGCTTTCCGACGACGTCCACCGCGCCGAGGGAGAGCGCCTCCACGGCCGCCGGCGCCTGCTGCTGCGTGAGGCTGGACAGCATGACCACGGGCATGGGCCGCTGGGACATCAGCATCCGGAGCGCCGTGAGGCCGTCCATGCGCGGCATCTCCACGTCCAGCGTCATCACGTCAGGATTCAGCTCGGCGGCCTTTTCCAGAGCTTCGATCCCGTCCCGGGCCGTCCCCACGACCTCCATGCCGGCTTCAGTCAAAATGCGGCTAATCATCTGGCGCATGAGCGCGGAATCGTCGACGACCAGGACTCGGATGGGTCTCATCGTCACTCATTCACATCCCCGAAATACCGGCGGTGCCGCGCCAGGAGGACCGCCCGAGGTTCACGAACGGCCGCTGCCCCGCTCACGCCGTCCGCTCCGCCGCTTCCGCCTGCTTTACGGCCTTGGAGAGCCCGGCGGGGTCGATGATCAGGGCGACACTGCCGTCGCCCAGGATCGAAGCGCCCGAGATCCCGGGCACGTTGCCGATCACCGGTCCCATGGCCTTGATGACGATCTCCTGCTCGCCGAGGAGGCGGTTCACCTTGAGCCCCAGCGGCGATGAGCCGGAACGCAGGATCACCACAGGGAGGGCCTTGCCCGGCGGCGGCTCGACGGACCAGCCGCTGCCCCAGATGGCGCCGGGGTTGAGCAGCGGCACCATCTCGCCCCGGATTTCGATCATCTCCCAGCCCCGGGCGTAATGGATGTCGGCGGAAGTCACCTGCACGGCTTCGGTCACGTTGGAGAGCGGGATCGCCATCACGCTCTGGGCGATCTCCACCATCAGGGCTTGGACGATCACCAGCGTCAGCGGGAGCTTGATGGTGAACGTGGTGCCCCTGCCCTCTTCCGTCACTACCGTCACGCTGCCATTTACTTTCTCAAGATTGCGCTTGACCACGTCCATCCCGACGCCGCGGCCGGAGACGGAGCTCACCTCCGCAGCGGTGCTGAAGCCGGGCGCAAAGATGAACTCGTAGATCGTTTCCCGGCTCAGGCGGCTGGCCTCGTCAGGACGGACCAACCCGCGCTCGATGGCCTTGCGGAGAATTTTTTCGGCGTTGAGCCCCCGTCCGTCGTCGGAGACTTGGATGTAAATGTGGTTCTCTTGATGATAGGCGTGCAGGCGTACTTTCCCCCGGGGGCTCTTCCCCTTCTGGCGGCGCTCCTCCGCGGGCTCGATGCCGTGATCGATCGCGTTGCGCAAGAGGTGGATCAGGGGATCGCCAATCTGTTCGATCACCGAGCGGTCGAGTTCGGTTTCGTTCCCCGACATCTCGAAGTCGACCTCTTTACCCAGCTGCCGGGAGAGATCCCGCACGAGACGGGGGAACTTCTTGAACAGGGTGTCCACCGGCATCATCCGCGCGTGCATGATGGTGTCCTGCAGGTCGGTGGTGATCCGGCTCAGGCTGCTGGAGACACCCGTGAGCTCTTCTTTGAGCTCGTCGGCACTCATGTCGACCATGGCCAGCTGGGCAAGGCGCGTCCGGTCGATGACCAGCTCGCCGACGAGGTTCATGAGATTGTCGAGAAGCGTGACGTCAACCCGGATCGTCTGCCCCAGCGACGCGGCCGAGGCCGCGCTCGCGGTGGAAGCCGTGCTCCCGCCCGCGCCGCCCCGCGCAGAGGTCGCCGCCTCCCGCGTCTGCCTGCCCTCGCCCTCAGGCGAAGCCGCCGGAACTGGCGCAGACGCCGCAGCCGGTGCGGGGGCTTGCGGCGTCTGCGCCTCTGCCCCGGAGGCGTCCGCGCGCGTCGCGCCGGCTTCACCGTCCGCCGAGACGGCCTTGGCCACCGAAGCCGATACGATCTCAGGTATCTCGAGGAGCGCCCGTTCGAGCGATTCTAAGCGCTCAGGATCCCCTCCCGCCCCTGGCTCCTTAAGGCGGAGCGTCGCGCGGACACGCCGCACTTCCGCGGTGCCCGACTCGATGGCCTGGCGGGAGGGTTCGCTCCATAGCACCTCGCCGTAGTCTTGGAGCACCAGAAGCACCTGGTAGGCGCGGACCGACGACATCAGGGCGGTCGGCGCGATCTGCACTTCGACGGCGACGGGCACGCCCGCCGCGGGCGACGGATCCTGCGCGGGCACCCAGCCGGCGTCAGCCGCCTCCCCATACGGCCGGTCGATCGTCTCCCACCAGGCCTGCTGCCCCTGCCCGCCGGTGGGATCCCAGGCGGGCGCCGCCTCCCCTGCGCCGGTGGCCCCTGGCGCCTCCTTCGTCGCTGCCGCGCCCCGGCCCGGAGCCGCAGGCGGTGCGGCACCTGCGCCGATCTGCTCTTCCAAGGCCGCGATGAGCGGGGTCACGTCAATGTTCTCCGCATGGCCTACCTGGGCGATTTCGGCAAGGCAGCGACGCAGCAGGTCGACGCCCTCGAAAAGCGGGTCGGCGATCTCCGACGACATCTCCCGCTCGCCCTGGCGCACTTGATCGAGGAGCGACTCCATGGCGTGGGTGAGCCGGGCCATGTTATCGAAGCCGGCCGTGGCCGAGCCGCCTTTCAGCGTGTGCGCGGCGCGGAAGATCTCCTGGATCAGACCGGGGTTGTCCGGGTCCTCCTCCAGGGCGATGAGGGTCTCCTCCATGATCTGTACCTGTTCGCTGGCCTCTTCGAGAAAGAGCTTGATCTCCTCGGGAGTGAGCTCGTAGCCCGCCATGTCCTCGCCTCCTTACACGACGCCATGGCACAGCGCCGCGCCTTCCGTCCCGTGTCCCTGCGCTACGGCCCCTCCGGCCGCCCTGGCTGGACCGCCAGAACCGGTTTGCCGCAGCGGGGGCAGACCCCTTGGCCTGCCGGCACCAGGCAGTAGGTGCAGAGCCGCGGGGCGTAGCCGGTGATGGGCCAGACCGCGATGCTGCTGAGCTCCTGCGCCCGGGCGCTGAGCTCCTTTCTCCGCTGGAAAAACCGTTCCGCGGCGGCGATGCTCGGCTCTACAAACCCGTCCTCGGTGAGATCGCCCTCGTAGACGGTTTCGCCTCCCAGGCG
The DNA here is from genome assembly GCA_002919235.1 of Clostridia bacterium. Classification (GTDB taxonomy): domain Bacteria; phylum Bacillota; class Limnochordia; order DTU080; family RSA5; genus RSA5. Next base: position 19,056 of record PKEX01000047.1, on the reverse strand, counting down.
GCCCTCGTGCCACGTGCGCAGGAAGCGCCGCATGCCGATGGCCGCCGCCGGATAACCTATGGCCGCCACGAAGGTGATCAAGCCGGTGGGCTTCCTGGAGAACCAGTCGGGGCTGAGCACATACACCAGCATCACGGGCCGGAGTCCGGTGTCTTCGTCCCCCGGCACCCGCAGGGCCGTGGCGAAAAACTCAGGCTCCCTGGGCTCCGGTCCCGGCTGGTCGACCCGGGCCTCCGGGAAACGGGAGGCCAGGTCCTCCAAGGCGCCCGCCAGCTTGGAAATGGCTTGTTGAAAAGCCTCGTGATGATCCCATCCGGGCAAGTTCGACCGCTTCGTCGGGGGTAGTGGATTCACGCTGGGCTGGCCTCCGCCTCTGAAATTCCGCATCGACAACATCCATGCCTCACGCTCGGTTTTCGCAGTTCAGCATCGGTTGTTGCACATGAGCAATCGTCCGGAAACCGGCTCCCGCTAGAAGTTCTCCCGCAGCGAAACTCCGATTTCGATCTCGCCGAACTCGATCTCCAGCGGGATGACCAGGCGGGGGATGCCGACCGTCTGAATCCGCGTCCCTTTCCCGATGATCAGGCTCGGAGGCGAGATGGCGCAGGCGATCTTCCGCTTTTCGAAGAGCGTGGCCGCGTGGCCCGAAATGATGTTGCCCAGCTCCGCGATGGCGCTCTTGCTCATCTCGTCGAACTCCTTCAACGGATGGCCCAGCATGCGGCTGGCGATGTCCATCGCGACGATCCGGTGAAAGCCGTAGACTACGTTCCCCTCGACCTCGCCGGTGATGCCGATCAGCACCGAAACTTCCTTGGTCGTAAAGTAGCTGCCGTCCGCACGGAGCTTGCCGCGTTCCACCTCGATCTGCAGCTCGCTCGAGAGAATGTTCATTGCTGCCGCGACAAACGGCTCGACGTACTCGACCTTCATGGCTTGGATATCCCCCTTCGTCGTCACGGCTGCCGCCGCTGGAAAGGCCCGCCGGCCACCGGCTCTGCCGGATCACGCAAACCCGATGGTGACGTCGTCTCCGTCGAAGACCTCGGTGGTGAAGTCCGCCTCGTTCCCTTTCACCTTCAGGACCAAACGGCGGCGGTCGCCATGCCTCGCGTCCCAGGAGACCCCCGCGTGCGGGAGGATCTCGTAGAGCGAGACACCGCGGGCCGGGCGGACTTCCACCACGTCCCCGCCGGACACCCGGTCGCTTGGATCGGCCGGCACGCCGTTGAGCAGGATGTTCGCCGGCTGCCGGACCGAGACGGGCCTCCCGTTGACAGTCACGTGGACGACGGACTCCCGCTCGATCCCCATCTCGTCCAACAGGACTCCCACAGTCACCGGACCAAGCGACTCCCATTCCCATGTATCGCCATCTTCCACGGGTTCGCTTAGCTCCGCCGGCGCTCCGTTGCGGTAGACCTTGAAAAAGCGCGCCAGCTGGACGGGCTCGCCGTTCACCCAGCAGACGCCGCCCGCCGGGCCGGCCTCAAACGCCGGGGCACCGGCCGCTTGCCGTGGGGCGCCTGCGGCGCCGGCCCCGAGGTCCTCTTCGGCGACGGGCCCGCTCACATCCTGCTCGCCCGGATCCTGCAGCACCTCCAAGAGCTCTCGTCCGTTCCGGGGCCACCGCACTTCGAGGACATCCCGGTCGTAGACCAGTTCGTCCATACGGACCCGCCGGCCGCGGCGGCCCACCCAGAGCGGGACTTCGCGCCACTGGCCCAGGGCGCGCACCCGGGGCTGAGGCTGCTCCAGCCTCCCGCCTCGCCGCCGGAGGTAGAGGTCGACCACTTCGGCCACGGTTGGCCTGGCCGGAAGGCCCGGCTTGGGCGGGTCCAGGACCACTTCGTCCTGGTTCTTAAGAACGGTGTCCAAACAGACGCGCTGGCCCCTGAGCCAGGCGACCGCGGGCTCCCCGCGCGTCCCCGGCACCACCAGCACCTCGCCGTTGACGGTGACGGTGATGCCCGGGCCCAAACGGCCCATGAGGTCCGAAGGCGAAAGCCCCGCCACCCGGGCCGCTTCCCGGACGGTGCAGCGGTCAGGCAGGAAAAGGCAGACCGGGCGGCCGTTCACCCGGACCCGCACCGGCGGCAGCTCCTCGCCCCGGCACGCCCGCAGGGCGATCCCTAGAGCCGTCACGGCGTCGGGCCCGCTGAGGTCGCCGGCCCCTTCCACGTTCCGTACAGCTCGGCGATCGCGCACGGCCACCCGCTGCTCGGGCATGTCCAGGCAGCGCGCGAGGTGCGCCGCCAGTCCCGGGGTCTGGCTCCCGCCGCCCACCAGGAGCACGGCGTCCAGCCCCCCGGCGGCCCACCGCACCACTTCTTCCGCGATGGCCTCTGCCAAATGCACCGTGGCTTCACCGATCAGGTCGGAGAGGAGCGGCGGGTCCACGACGACCTGCTCACCCAGGACGTTCTCCACCGCGACGGTCTCTCCCCGGGCCACGCGTCGCTTCACCTGCTCCGCCACGGAGAAATCCAAGAGGAGCGCCTGCGAGACCGCCTCGGTGATCGCGTCGCCCGCCCGCGGGACCATCGCGTACGCCTTGACCGTCCCGCCGCCCGTCAGCGCGATGTCGGACGTGCCCGCTCCGATGTCGATGAGCGCGAGATGCAAGTGCCGGCTGGTCGGCGGGATTACGGCCTCCAGCGCCGCGATGGGCTCCAGCGTGAGCCCCTTCATTTCCAGGCCCGCTTCTCTGAGGGCGGCCTCCAGCGAGTCCACCACGACGCCGGGAAGGAACGTGGCGAGCACCTCCACGGCGAACTGCTGGCCCCGCTGGCCCAAGAGCGAGCGGATCGGGTCGCCGTCCAGCCAGCTGGCGGTGACGCTGTGTGCGACGGCGTAGTACCCTCGCGCCTGCTCAGCTGGGGGCAGCTCCTCCAAGAGGTGCGCCTGGGCGCTGGCCACCGCCTCCCAGACCAGCCCACGCTCCGCTTCCTCGCTCAGGGTCACCGGATGCGCGTGGGAGGTCTCCGCCCGGCCCTTCGCGGTGCGCAAGGCGCGGCCCGCCGCGGCGACGTGGGCTTCGTGAAACGCCTGCCCCGTGGCCTGCTCCAGCTCCCGCACCACCTGGCGGATGGCCTTCGCGACGGCCTTCACGTCGTGCACCTGCCCGTCCCGCATGGAGCGGTCCGGGTGACGGGCGAGGGCCGACGCCAAGACCCGGACGCCGCTTCCGGCAGGGACGGCGGCCAGGCCCAAGACCTTGTGGGTCCCGATGTCCAAGATCAACCGGGGTGCTTCAGCCAGCGTCTCTTCCTCCCGGGGCTTCATGGCCGTCAAAACCTCAGCTCTCCTGTCTCCCGGTCCAGGTGGAGCACCACACGCCGGCGGGTGATTTCAAAGCGGTATTGGCGATGCCCTACGATGCACCGGACGTTGGGATGGATCACGTCGGCCTTGATGGAGCCGTCCTCGGGCACCGCAATCTCCGTCACCACCGCGGACGGGCTGCCGATCTCCCGGGCCACCACGCTGCCGTGGGTCACCGTGATGCTGCCGCCCCGGATGGTGGCGGCAGGCGCCTCAAACCCCTTGCGGGCGATCACCTTGGAGTTGTAGCACGCCTTTCCCACCAACTGGACCTTGCCGCCGCACGCGATCTCCGCGTTCTGGAGGTACTCCACGATCACGTCGGCTTCGGCGATCCGGGCTTCCAGTTCTGCCGGGATCAGCCGCAGCTCCTCCAGGGCCGCTTCGATCTCGTCAAAGCTCTTGACGAGCAGCGGTCCCCGGCCCACCAAGATCCGGAGGGCGGTGGCGATCCGCGCCACCAGGTCCATCTCAAACTCATCTTTGTGCTGGGCCAAAAAGGCTCCGGTCGACTGAGCCACCTTTTGCGCTTCGGCGAAATGACGCTCCAGCAGTGCTTTGAAGACGACGCCGATCTGGAAAGCCTTTCCCGTCGCGCGGGAGGCCTCTTCGACTCGGCGCAGGTTCTCCGCGGCCTTCTGCACCAGCGGCGCAAGCCTGCCCAGCCCTTCGATGAGCGGGCCGTAGACTGCGGTATTGCCGCCCGCCGAGATGGAGCCCCCCACCACGCCCCGGACCCGGACGGAGCCTCCCGCCTCCACCCGCGCTTTGCGGAAGACCATGCCGCCGATGATCACGGAGCCGCCCGCCCGGACTTTCAAGCTTTCTTCCACGTTCCGGCGGACCGTCACGTCCCCGGCGAAATCGATGTGCCCGGTGGCCACGTTGACGTCAGCAGGCACCTCGTAGGAGGGCACCACGTCGACGAAGGTCTCTTTCACCACCGGGCGGCCCGTCCGGGCTGCGACGATGTACTTGCTTCCTTCGGCCCGCCGCGCCCCGCTGCCCAGCTTGAGCGCGCGGACCTTGGGCTTTTTCGCCGGGATGGGCCGTCCCAGGACGTCCGTCCCGTCCACGCCGGGCTGGGCGTCGACCCACTCCGCTACCACTTCGCCCTCTTGCACGCTGAAGATCTCGCCGCGATACAGAAGGTCCACCCGGTGAGGCTCGTCCAGCTGCACTTCGGCGACGGTCTCTTCCTTCACCGTGGGTTTCGCATGGGAGTCCACCGGAGGCGTGGGCGGCTTTGCCCGGGCCACGACTGCGTGAAAGTCGGCTTCGGGCCGGGCAATCATTTGTTCGATGGCCGCCTCGTCGATGCCAAAGACCACGCCGGCGTCGGCCAGCGCCTTCTTCACCGCCTCCGCGGTGAGCTCCGGCGGGGGAATCTTCCCCACGGGCCGCACCGCCACCGTCACGTGAGGGGCAAAGGGCGCGTCCTTGACTTCGTGGGCGGTGCCCGCGCGGCGGACCACGTGCGCCACCGCTTCTTCGGCGCTCTTCGGCACCTCGATCCGGATGTCCAGCACCGGTTCCTCCGGGAGCGCCCGGATGGCGACGTCATCGTCCACGTCGATGGTGGTCGTCTCGTGGATCTGCGTTCCGTTCACCTCGACGACCACGTAGGCTCCGGGGGTGATGGAAGGCCTGGGGCTGTCCGGAGAGGGGAGCTGCACGACGACCTTACCGCCCTGAATCGCCACCAGGCCCGGCGGGGACGGCCTCTCCCTCTGGGATCCCGCATCGGGCGCGGACGCACCGCCCGTCCCGGCTGCGGCCGGATTCGCTGATTCACCTGCGCCGGCGCTCTCACCGGGCGCCCGCTTGAGAATCTCTTCGGTCATCGTCGCCTCCCTCCCAGCCTCCGTTCACCGCGGCTCCGTGCTGTTCTTTACCACTCGACCGTCCGTCCAGCTTCCCCCGACCCGGCACCGGTCCGGCGTGAGTATCACATCGGGCGCCCCGAACCGGCTGACCACCGCGAGGCGGGTTTTGGCGTGCCAGCGAAGGGTCCGCCCCGACGCTCCTCCCACCTCTTCGGCGGTTACCGGCACACCGTGCCGGGCCAGGCTGCTTCGCACCGATTCCACGTTGCGACGGCCGATGTCCCCGGCGACCCCGCTGATTTCAAACATGCGCGCCCCGCCGGCCAGCTGGGCCATGACGTGTTCTGTCACCGCCCCGAGCTTCTTCATCTCTTCCAGGAGGAACGGGACCACCGTATCGCCGTACCGCGCCGGCTGCTCCGGGTCGGGCGACGGGCTCACGGGCAGCACCACGTGGGCCATGGCCAAGACCCGCGTCGTGGGCTCGCAGAGGATCAACCCGACGCACGATCCCAGCCCATAGATAGCCCAGTCTTCTTGCACGTCTCGTCCGACGGCGTATTCACCCAGTCCTATGCTCCGGATCATGTCTACTTCCTCAGCTCTGACAGCGACAGTGCGTATGGGATCCATAAGAGCAGCGCCGACAGCTTCTCCGACTCCTGGGTGAACACCGTCCTGACGACGGGCACCTGCTCCTGGCCTTCCGCGACAAAAACCGCGGCCAGCGACCCCATGAGCGCCCCCACCATGTCCCGAAAGACCTGAGGCGGCGTGGGGGCGGCGTAGGTGCGGTAGTAGTCCGCCAGGTAGTTCAAGAACGCGCTGCCGACGACGTTTCCTACTTCACCGAAGGCCGAATCGGCCATGGCTTCCTCCGTCACGTGGTCGCCCAGGAGGGGCTTCAGGAAGGCGTTCACTTCGTCGATCGGCATGATGAGGAGCAGAAAGCCGGGAATCTCCCCGCGGATTTGATAGAACGAGGCGCAGACCGGTTCCGCTGCGTCGCCGAGGATTTCGGGCAGCTCCGCCGGGGTGCGGTGCGAGAGCGCGATCTCGGCGATTTTAAACTTTCGCTCGAAAAGCCCCGAAAGAGCCTCGCCCGCCTGCATCAGCGCTTTCCGCATCACCCTTGGGGAGACTTGTGAATTTGCCAACGCCTGCCGCCCCTCCTCCGACCTTGCGGTAAATGAACGATCCCGCCGACTGCAGCCCGTACCGTTCCGGCCTAAAGATGCTTTCGGTGCTGCCGACCATCAGGTAGCCGCCTTCCACCAGGGCCCCCGCCAGCTTGTGGAACACCTCTTCTTTCGCCTCGTCCACGAAATAGATGACGACGTTGCGGCAGAGGATGAGATGCTGCCCCACGGGGTAGGGATCCCGCAGGAGATCGTGGACGCGAAAACGCACCCGGTCCCGGACCCGCTGCGAGACCTGCCATAGCCCCACCCCGGTCTGGGTGAAGTGCCGCTCAAGCCGCTCCGGGGACACCTCCCGCAGCTTGTCCGCGGCGAATACGCCCGCCCGGGCTTCCTCCAGCGCACCGGTATCCACGTCCGTGCCCAGCACCCGGTGGGCGCCCTGTGGATCCAATTCCTCCAGCAAGATCGCGAGGGAGTACGGCTCCGCGCCGATGGAACAGCCCGCGCTCCAGACCCGCAGCGCGCCGAACTTCCGGATCAGCTCCGGCAGGATATCCGACTCCAGCACGGCATACCGGTCGGGATTGCGGAAAAACTCCGAGACGTTGATGGTGATGTAATCCTTGAGATGCGCCAGCGCCTCGTCGTCCCGGGCGATCCGCAGGGCCAGGGCCGCGAAATCGGGCGCATCCACCCGCTTCAGGTAGCTGGTGAGGCGGCGGATCATCTGCCGCTCCTTGTACGCAGCCAGGTCGATCCCCGTCCGCCGCTTAAACGTGGACGCGAGCAGCTCGTAGCCACGCGGCTGCCCGGCTTGAGCCTGAGGTTCCTGAGAGTGCCCCGCCACCACGACCCATCCCGCCGATTCTTATGAAGTGATGGTGCTTCAACGTGATGGTGCTTCAACCCAGCTGCTTCTTCACCGTGTCCACGACACGCTCGGGCTGGAACGGTTTGACGATGAAGTCCTTGGCCCCCGACTTGATGGCCTCGATCACCGTGCTCTCCTGGCCCAGGGCGGAGCACATCACCACCTTGGCGTTGGGATCCTTCTCCCGGATCGCCCGCAAGGCGGTGAGCCCGTCCATCTCAGGCATGGTGATGTCCATCATCACGAGGTCAGGCTTGTGCTGTTCGTACATCTGGATGGCCTCGACGCCGTTGGAGGCCTCCAGGACCTCCCACCCCTGTTCGCCGAGGACGGTTTTCAGCCTCATCCGCATGAACGCTGCGTCGTCCACTACCAGGATGCGTGCCATGAGAACACCTCCACGTTTCAAAGCGCCTCCGAACGGTCGCCCTCAATTGGGGCCATCTCGTCCACCCGGGCCAAGGTCGAAAGCTGCTCGCGCTCTTTCCCGGAAAATGCCCGCTCCAGGTCGAGCAGGATGATGAGCCTCTCGTCCACCTTGGCGATGCCCGAGATGGCGCCCGTCTGCATAGGCGTCACAAAGGGCGACGGCGGCTCGATCGCGGCATCGTCAATTTCCAGTACCTCAGAGACGCCGTCGACGATCACCCCAAGCGTCTGCTCCCCGAGCTCCACCACGACGATGCAGCGTCCCTCGGCGTCCTCGGCCTCGCCCATGCCGAAGCGCTTCCTGAGGTCGAGAACAGGAATGACGCCGCCGCGGAGGTTGATGACCCCTTCGACGAATTCTGGAGCTCCCGGGACTTTGACGATCTCAGGGATGCGGATGATCTCCCGCACCTGGAAGATGTCGACGCCGTAATGCTCCTTGCCCAGCCAAAAGATGACGCACTGTTTGCCCAAAACCGATAGCCCCCTCTGCCTCCTCCACGGGCCCTTTGCCGCGGATTCCGCGGCACCCAGCGATGCAGTTTCCGGGCTACTCGATACATCGGCATTCCCGGGTTAAGGCTTGAAGCACGGGGCGACGGGCAGCTCGAAATCGAAAGATCGAGGTCAATTCAGACCGGGGAGGGAGACCCGTGTTTTCAACGGCTTCGGCCGCCGCGTCACCGACGGGTGCGCCAGCATGCCCCCGACCAGGCACCAGAGGGCGCCGGCCGACAGCAGCAAGTCGCCGATGCTGAACACCACGGGCCGCGGGTACGGCTTTCCGAGGACCAACACGTCCGCCAGGAACGCCAGCCGCGTGGTCTCGGTGAGAAGCTGGTGGGTGATGACTTGCCCGCTGGCGATGGGCCCCGGATCGAAACCTGCCCGGGCGAGGCTTTCCGCCGACACAGGCATTTTCCCGCCGTTGGCCGCGATCACCAGCATGTTAAGGAAAATGCCAAAGCCGATCAGAAGAAACGCCGGGTTCCTGCGGTTGAGCCAGATCACCGCCAGCAGGATCCAAAACGTGCCGACGTAGAACACCGGCGCCCACTCCCGCACCAGGGGCCATCCGGCGCTCGCTCCATACTGCCTGACAAACTGCAAGAGGACGCCGAGCACCGCCAGCGCGACGCCGCGGATCTCGACCTCCGCCAGATTGACAAAGCGCCCTCGAAACACCCAGCCCAAAACCAGTCCTGCGACCACGGCGTCCAAGAGCACCGCGCCGACCTCCTCGCCTCCGTGCCGGCTCTATTGATTACGGCCGTGCCCCGCCGTCACTCGCCGTCGCCGGCGGCGAACGTGCGCCACACTTGATCGCCCCGAGGCTCCCGGGCCTCGTGGTCCTGGCGACGGGCAGCCGCTTGGCGGGTGAGCTCCACCTTGCGGGGGAGCACCTTCTCGACGAACACGTCGACCACCCGGGGATCGAACTGTGTCCCTTTGTTCCGGATCAGCTCCTCCACCGCCTCGTCCACGGCCAGCCCCGCGCGGTAGACGCGGTCCGACGTCATCGCGTCGAAGGCGTCGGCCACCGCCAGGATGCGGGCCGCGAGCGGGATCTCCTCCCCTTTGAGGCCGTCCGGATATCCCCGGCCGTCGTAGCGCTCGTGATGGTGGCGGATCACCTGTGAGACGCCGCGCAGCACGCCCATCGGCTTGACCACCCTCGCACCGATAGTGGTGTGGGACTGGATCAGCCGGAATTCGGCGTCCGTCAGCTTGCCCACTTTGTTGAGCACTGCGTCGCTGATGCCGATCTTTCCGATGTCGTGCAGGATTCCAGCGTACCGCAGCAGCTCGATCTCGCTTTCGGGAAGGTTCATCTGGCGTCCGACTTCTTCCGCATACTCCGCCACCCGTTCGGAATGCCCCAGCGTGTAGGGGTCCTTGGCGTCCAGCGCCAGGGCCAGCGCCTGGATGGTCTCAAGGTGGGCCGCGCGGATGGCCACGTACTGCCGGAAGGCGTACCGCGCGAGAAGCAGCGGCACCCAGAGGAGCAGGACGCCCCAGATGCCGATGTTGAGGTACAACACTGCGATCAGAAATCCTAGGGTCCCGACGGTCACGTGGCTCGGGATGCCCCACAGCACGCTCTTGGCCACCATCTCCCGGAGGCGGACCCCGTAGGCCAGCCGCATGCTCAGGCTGACCAGCGTGAGGTTGATCACGTAATAGACGAGCCCCACCACCAGCAGCCGGAGCATGACGCCTAGCACTTCTTGGGGCTCGATGGGAAGGAGCGCCTCCGCGGGCCATAGGGCCTTCCACACGAGCGCGGCCGCGAAGGCGGTGAGCCAGAGCTGGGACGTGTTGAAGGCGATGACGTCTACGGCCAGGCGCTCGATGAGGTTGGCAATAAGGATGCCCCCTGCCGCCACCAGCGCCGCTTCATGAGGCTCCAGCACCAGCGCGGCTCCCAGGTTGGTTCCGAAACTGGCGGAAACCCTGCCCTTGCCCCCCGGGAGCTCGATATAAAGGATCTCGGCCGCGGCGGAAAGGCCCATGAAGAACAGAATCAAGGGCCAGCGCCCTTCGGAGGTCTGCCAGTCGTTTTGAACAAGCGTGAAGGACGCGAGCGCACACAGGACGCCAGTGAAGAGGAACGAGTACCAAGGCTGGTTCCGGTTGACGGGCTGTAAGAGCTCCGGCCTCCGTATTGCGACTCGAGCCACGTGCAGGACCCCTTTGACAAGGCGGACGTAGCAAAAATGGGCCGATAGGACAGATCTCAATTACATGGCACGGGTATAGCTAGCGCCACCGGCCAAGATCAAGCTCACGAGGGTGAGGACCACTCGGAGCGCTTTGGCAGTCACTATGGCAGACCCCCCGACTGCTGGTGTGGCGCCTTTCGCTCGGCTAGGTCTAGGCGCCCCATCCGCTTCGCTCGGGTCGGTCGACCAGGTCGTGCACTGGATGACGCCCTGTACCCCTATCGGCCCAATGGTCATCTCGTGACGCGCGACGTCTCGATCGGCTCGTGCCAGGCTTCGCCTGCGTGTATCCGGTTTTTCGCTCTCTTCCTCAGGGGGACTCCCCGTCCAACTCCCCGCTGCCCCTGATTCGAACCCCCTCACGAGCCACAATGGGTATCCGGCGGTTGACTGCATCGAGCGCCGCCCGGATGGCCGCATCCAGCGGATCAATCTTGACGAGAGCGCTCCCGACCAGGTGCTCCTCGCCGAACGCGCTGACCATCACGACGCCCGCCAGGTACCCGTCCCACCCGCCCAGGTGAAACGGAACCAGGTCGTCCAACTCAAACCGGCACCCGTCTCCCACGTACCGCTGGAGAGCGTCGAGCGCCGCAGCCGCGGCCACCTTCACCCGGTGGGCCGCCCCCCCGATGCTTTCGGCGCTCCCTTCGTAGACGGCGTCGCCCACGCCGAGCGTGACGTGCACTCGCGTGCGCCGCCCGCCCGTTTCCACCCGCACGCCGGAGATGACCGGACGGCGCAGCGGCGGGCGCTCCGCCTTCTCCGGCGAATGGATCACGGCGACGCTCACCTTGCGGTGGTCCAACGTGATGCCGAACTGCGCCGCACAGACGGATTCCACGTCCCGGACGATCTGCTTGGCGCTGCGCCCGGTGTGGGCCAGGACGTGCACCTCGGAAATGGCTCCGTCCTTGGTGACGACCCGGCTGGCCACCACGCCGCGCACTCGCCCGATCGCGTCTTGGACCTCCTGGGCCGTCGGCATCCGTTGGTTCAAGGAGACCCGCCCTCCATCGACGGTGCGAGACTTTCACACACAATTCGGCACCTTTCGCAATGATTCCTTCCGTCATTCTTCCAACGGTGGTTCTTCCAATCGGCGGTTCTTCCGACGGTGGTTCGTCCAACGGCCCCTCTTCCAACGGCCCGGCAACTGACGAAGCGGGGCGCCGGTCGGCGCCCCGCAGCTATTCCTCCAGGGTGGGTTCGATCAAACCGTAGTGGCCGTCTTTCCTCTTGTAAAGCACGTTCACCTCATCGGTGGCCGCGTTGGCGAACACGAAGAAGTCGTGCCCGAGGAGCTCCATCTGGAGAATCGCCTCTTCCACGTCCATCGGCTTAATGGCAAACCGCTTGGTGCGTACCACCCGGGGAGTCTCTCCCTCGCCTTTCTCTTCCTCAGGCGCCCGCTCCGCCACAGCGACAGCCGGTGCCGCCTCACCCTTGCGCAAGCTGTGGTGCTCCCACTGCTGCAGCTTGTTCTTGTACCTGCGCACCTGGCGCTCGATCTTGTCGGAGGCCTCGTCGATGGAGGCGTACAGGTCCTTGGTGCGGCTTTCGCCCCGCATGAGCAGGCCGCCCATGGAATACGTGATCTCCGCAATGTGCGTGTCCCGTTCGACGCTCAACGTCACTTCGACCGAGATGTCCTGCCGCCAGGTGAAAAACTTGTTGAGCTTGGCCACCCGCTTTTCCGCATACTCCCGCAGAGCCGGCGTCACTTCGATGTTTTTCCCCTTGACCGTCACTCGCACCGCCTGGCTGTTTGCCACGACACTACCCCTCTCACGTGTGATGATGCGATGGGAGCGTTGCTGCCGGCGCCCGTGCAAGGGCCGGCTCGTGCAGCCAGCACCCTCTCCCCACGCGGCGTGCCCAAACTCGCTCTCAATTGTCTGGTAACGATTACTTCGGAGGCCCGTGCATCCCATCCTTCACGCGGCCTTGCGGATGGGACACTTGACCCAGGGCGGTGGGCAAGGTGTGTCCAGGGCTGCGGGGGTGCGGCCGCTTTCAGGCGTCATTCGGGCGGTGTTCTGAGAGGTTGTATGTTGCACATGAGACCTCGTTCAATGAGGACACACGTGGATGGCCAACACAGGGGGGAGATGCGCGAAAGCACGGCCAGGGCGGGGATGCATGGGTGCTCGCGCCCGGACCGCTCGACAAAACTGCCCACGAACGAGAGGCTGCCCACGAAAAAACTGCAGCTTCCGGCTGACCTGGTCTTTGCCCCCACACTCGCCTGCTGGAGCTCTTGCAGGACCGTCCCTCCACGGTCCCACGCCAGCCCTCTCCGTTCAACGAGGCACTGGTGAAACGCACACGGCGAAGGCGCTTCGCGCGCTGTACGTTCGCACTGCGGCTTGACCGCACGGACCGTGGATCACGCGTTGAACGGGCAGGACTTACACTAAGCCGCACCATGCTCGGCGACGAAGGTGTTTTTTCGGTCGCCTTACGTGGGTCGTTTCGCCTGCGGCTGGCATCGACTTTCAACCACAGACCCGGAAGCTGCAGCTGCTTTTAGTATACCAAAACGGGCTGCTGGTGGCGATGACTCGAAGGTGCGCCTCGATACGGTATTTACAGACTATTTCCACTCATGGTACGATGCCCCTGTGAGACAAATGACGAAGAGGAATCAGCATGCCGTACACATTGGATGAGGCCGCCGCGCGCCTTAATCTGGACCGTGCGACCTTGCAGTTTTGGGAGGAAGCCCTGCGGCCGCAGCTGTGCAACGCTCAAGACGCCGGAGGAGGGCCGCTCTTCGAAGAGCTCCACATCCGGGCGCTCGACCAGGTGCGCCGCTGGGTGCTGCGGGAGAAACAATCGCTGGCGACGGTCCGCCGGAACCTGCCGGCGTTCCTCGATGAGCTCCGCTCCGGCGCGGCGTCAAGCGGAGAGACGGCGAAGACGGAAGAGCCGTCGGCACAGGAGCCCCAAGTGGGACGAACCGGGGCGAGTCACGACGAAAATTTCAAAGACGAGACAGACCTGGGGAGCGAGGCGAAAGCGGCGAGCGACGTGCGTTTTGTAAGCGAGCCGAACCTGCCGAAGGACGCGAATCCAAGGAACGAGGTCAGCCCGGAGAGCGTCGAGGCCCCAGGGAGCTCTCCCGACCGTTCGCTCGAGCGGCAAATCGCGGACCTTGCGGAGGCCGTGCAGTACCTGGTAGAGGAAAACCAGGCGCTGCAGGAGCTTATCGGGCGATTGATCCGGTTCGTCGAGGCGCTGGGTAGTAAGGAGTCACCGGCCCACGGAACCAACGGAACCACCGGAGCGAACCGGTCCAACGGAGCGGGCGGAGCGACGGTGCACACGACGCAGCCGAACCACCGGAAAAGCCACATGTCTCTCAACGGCGCCGGCAATGAAAAAGGACCGCTTCCGGCGGTCCGGCAGCGGTCGACGGCCGATGTTCCGAGGCCCGGCGGTACGCCGCGGGCGATCAAACCCTGGTCGCCGAGAAGGCTGACGCCCGAAGAGTACGCCGCAGTGGTCCGTACAGCCGCCCGGTCCGGCAGGTCCCGGACGCCGGCGTACGCCCGGCTCAGCACCTGATCTCTGGGTGCCTCCCTTCTCCGCTCGAACCTTACTGGCCCTACCCTTCCTGGCTCTAGTCACCGCAGGTGTATGGATTACCCCGAGATTTCGATTCCGCCCGCAGCGGCCGGGGGCGCCTGCGGGGAATGCGGGCGAGCGCCGCCCTGGAGCGCCTGCTCCCAAGTATCCCGCAGCTCGGTGAGATGGGCGAGGACCTCTTTGATGGGTTCTGCGTCTTTGGCCACGTTGGCGGCCACGAGGCGCTCGATAAAGTACTCGTAAAGCGCGAAGAGGTTTCGGGAGATCTCAAACTTCATGTCCAGAGAGTCGCTGAGCTCCGTCAAGATGTCCTGCGCTTTGATGAGATTGTTGTGGACTCCCTCGTAATCCCTGACCTCCAGCGCTTCGAGAGCCGCCGTCAGCCGCTTCACCGCCGCATCGTAGAGCATGACGATGAGGCGCCCACCGGACGCCGTCGTCACCTGCGCCTCTCGATAGGCGGCGTATCCGTGTGCTGCCATCGTGCGCCCTCCTGTCTTGAGGTTCCCCTACACGCCGAGTCTAACGCACCTACACCGGCGCCCGCGCCCGCTCTCAAAACCACGCGTCAAACAAAATCCCGATGAACTCACGAATCTTCGCGATGGTGTCCAGGAACTTCTCCGGCGGGAGCTCACGGACCACTTCATTCGTCTCGCGGTCGATGACGTAGACGATCATGCGCTCGCTGCCCTCGTGAATCTTGAAGCTCAGGCGCTGGTTAACGTGCTCTAGGGCACGGTTGAGCTCCTCCGCCGCGCGCTCGATTTCCTCCCTCGAGATCTGATCGTTGCGCGCAGTCTCCCGTTCGGGCCATTCGGGGAGCGCCACGCCCGCCCCCTGGCCCGGCCACTGGAGTGTCACCGCTTGAGTCTCCACACCAACTCCCCGCACAGCGCTGATCCTTTCGATTGCCATGAGGACCACCTTCCCTCGCCATCCTTAGCCTTGAACCCTGTCGATGAACGCCCCCTTGGGAGCGTGCACAGGATCGACCCATCCGTAGGCCGTCAAGGAGCGGCGCTGCAGCTGGAGGCGACCGACTTCCTCCTTGAGCTCCGAAAGTCGTTGGTTCATTCGTTCCATCGTGGCGCGGTGAAGCTGCGACAGTTCTTCGACAAGTTTTCTCAGCGCTCTCAGCTCGGCGCCGGCCTCGGTCTCACCACCGCTCACGAAATCCAATTCCTTCGCCCTCTCTCCTCCTTCGTTCTTCTGAGCTTGAAGCAGGGTTTGGACTTCAGCAGGAACCCCCTCGTATGCTTCCTGTAGGGACGCAAACGCCTTTTCTCTCCGTTCCCTGAGCTCAGCCAGGCGATCGAGATCTAATTCTTCCCGCGAAAGCTCCTCGGACGTCTCGCGGGCGATGTCGATCAAGGCGGCCAGGGGCGGGCCTAGACGCGTCGTGGCGCCAGAGAGCTCGCCCGCAGCCTTCGGGACGGCCTGCCCGGGATGATCCACTTCAGGCACCTTATCCTCCCGCTTCGTCAAATCGACGTGCCTCCTCCCGGATCAGATCACGCCCACCAGGCGCCGAACGCCTGGGCCAGCCACATCGACTGCGTGTTCGCCTGGCTGATGAACGCCTCGAGGGCCGCAAACTGCCGGTAGTAATACTCCTCCCGCCGGGCCAGGCGCTCTTCTGTACGGGCGATCGCGTCGTTAAGCCAGCCGATCTGCCGGCCGATCGCGCTCAAGTCGGCGGACGAGCCGGCCGTTCCCACCCTGTCCGTGATGCGCTCCATTCCGGACTTGAGGGCATCCCTGACCCGGTGGATCAAGCCTCGCTCGCCGCCGGCTCCATCCTGCCGGAAGAGCGCCGCGACCCCGGCGGGGTCTTGTTCGAGCGCCTCGCGGAGCTTGGCCTCGTCGAGGTGCAGGATCCCTCGCTCGCTCCAGGGACCGGTGGTGATGCCGACGCTTGCCAGCGAATTGTACTCCGATCCCGTGCCGCTCACCACCGCGCCCAGGGCCTGCCGCAGGGACGAAAGGATGCTCGAGAGCATGGCGTCGCCGCGAAGCAGCCCGCTCCTCGCCCGCTCCTGCCAGAGCCTGATGTCCTCCTCCTCCATCTCCTTGCGCTGCGCTTCGGTGAGCGGCGGGTAGTCGTAGTAGCGCCTCTCCAGGAGCTTGGTATTGACGTGCGCGACGATCTCGTTGTACTTGGTTACAAACGCCTTGATCCTCTCGACTACGGCGTCGGTGTCTTGTCCGACGGCGACAACGATCTCGGCCGCCGGATCGGCCCGGTGAAGCGTATACGTCACCCCGCCGGCGGTGAACTGGTTGGTCGCACGCTCGATCAAGACGCCGTCGTACTCGAAAACGGCGTTTTGACCGGCATACACCGCGCCCGCCTGGACCGGGCTGCCGTCCCGGTCCGAAAGCCCCAATGCCGAGAAGAACCCGTTCAGCGACCCACCCGATTCGTCGTCGAAACGGAACTGCACATCCGAACCGGTCTCGGTGCTCGTGATAAAGAGACGCCCCAGGTCCGGCTCGTACACCGCCTTGATCCCAAGGCGGGAGGCGCTCGAATTGATCACATTCGCGACGTCACGGAGGGTGTGATTGGAGTCGAGAGTAATCGTCTCAGACTCCTCGTCGCCCCCCGGCCCCACCCGGGTGATTCGAAAACTGATCCCGTTGGTGAACCCAAGGTCTGCGAGGGTCGTCCCGTCCTTGACCTCCACGGTGCTGTGCAGCCGCAGTCCTTGAGCCAGCTGGTGCACCCGGATAGTGTGCGTCCCCAGCGAGGCACCGGCCGTCACCGCGGCCGAGACGGCACCGGCGTCGCTCACCGAGACGTGACGCGCCGCGAACGCCGACTCCAGCCGGAGGTTGAACGCCAGATCATCCAGCTCCCGCAGCATCCGGTTGATGGTGCGGAGATCCTCCTGCTGCCACTCGAGAATTTGCCTTTTTTGTAATAGGCGATCGAGAGGAGCCCTCTCCGCCTGCATGAGCCCCCGGACGATTTCGTCCACGTCCAGCCCCGAGGCGAGGCCGAAATAGCGCGCCCTATTAGTAAAGGAAATCCCATCGATCGCCATCACTACCAGCTCCTCCGGCCAGCAAAAGTCAACGCATTCCAACTCACGCTGACCGTCATTTCCATCATCGGTTAGAAGCTTTCCTACCTTTAGACTTCAATGGTGCGGCAAAGCGAGAACGAACGTGTCTTCCGGAAGGATCATTTTCACCTCTAAAGTTTCCCTCACCGCGCGGCGATAAAAGGAGTGACGTCCTTTGAGCCTCCTGCGGACGGCCTTTGTCTTCGAGTTCTGCGTGAGGGACAAGGAGGTGCGGGGAGAGCGAACTCGAGCAAGGCCGCCCATCCGGGGTTTCAGGGACGCGGACATCACATACCATCAAGGAGGATGGGATGAGATGCGTATCGTCAACAACATTATGGCGATGAACGCCCATCGCCAGCTGGTCAGCAACCAGAACGGCATCTCCAAGTCCATCGAGAAGCTGTCCTCGGGCCTCCGGATCAACCGCGCCGGGGACGACGCGGCGGGCCTGTCGATCTCGGAGAAGATGCGCAGCCAGATCCGCGGCCTCCGGATGGCGTCCAAGAACGCCCAGGACGGCATCTCGCTGATCCAGACGGCTGAGGGGGCTCTGACCGAGGTCCACGCGATCCTGCAGCGTATGCGCGAGCTGGTGATCCAGGCAGCCAACCTCGGTACGCAGGAGCAGGAAGACCTGGACGCGCTCCAGAACGAGATCGTCCAGCTGATCGAGGAAATCGACAAGATCTCGGAGCGTACAGAGTTCAACGAGAAGAAGCTCCTTGACGGCTCGTACACGGGCCAGGTCTTCCAGATCGGCGCGAATGAGGGGCAGACCATGTCGGTCACGATTAGCGGGATGAGCGCTTCGGATCTCGGCGTCGACGGGCTGGACGTCTCTGCCTTCACCAGCGATTCGGATATCAATGCTGCCCTTGCCAATGTCGACAACGCGATCAAGACGGTGTCCGAGGAGCGTTCCAAGCTGGGCGCCTATCAGAACCGTCTCGAGCACACCATCGCCAACCTGGACAACGCGGCCGAGAACCTGCAGGCGGCTGAGTCTCGTATCCGCGACGTCGACATGGCCTACGAGATGATGAACTTCACCAAGTTCCAGATCCTGCAGCAGGCGTCCACGGCCATGCTCGCTCAGGCGAACTTGGCCCCGCAGTCGGTGCTGCAGCTCCTGGGCTAAGCGCAGCCGAAGCCTATTTCAAGAAACGGAAGGCGGGCTTCTTGTGGAGCCCGCCTTCACTTGTTACCGATCTGCATCTCCACTTCGTAGTACCCTTACCGTCTCCACCGCTTCATGGAAAATTTAGGATATTCCAGTCTTCGAGGCAGCTGGTGGTTTTCCCTGTTTCTGGCGCAAACGCCCCTTCTCGGCGCGCCTGGCGCCGACTGCGCTCCACTGGTCCGCAGGCAGGCCCAGTTTGAGAGATTGGGTGAAGAAATTGGTGTGATGGGCATTTTTTCGCAGATTGGAGGCCGCGTCAACGATCCTTCGCGGGCGAACAAAGGTGTCGAAAGCGTAGAATTTTGAGACGGAGATGAAGTCTAGAGCAAAAATCCTCTGGGTCTCCAACATCCCCAACGCGAATATCATGGCTATCACCGCGGTGTTTGCACCGCGAGCGCATTCCACGACCTCCTGGAGGCGCTGGGCTATGAACTCCTGGATCCCGTACGGCAGGCAAACTATTGAGGAGGACGACATCCAGGAGGTCGTCAACGTCCTTCGGAGTGATTGGCTGACCACCGGGCCCATGGTAGAGCGCTTCGAGAAAGCGCTGGCCGAAACCGTGGGCGCTCGGTTCGCTGTGACTTTCAGCTCGGGTACTGCGGCGCTGCACGGGGCCTACTTCGCGGCGGGCGTGGGGCCGGGCGACGAGGTGATCACCTCCCCGCTCACCTTTGCCGCCACCGCCAACGCGGCGGTGTTTCTGGGCGCAAAACCGGTTTTTGCCGACGTTCAGGAAGATACGGGAAACCTCGATCCGGCACACGTCCGGCGGCTGCTCACCCGCCGGACCAAGGTCCTCGCGCCGGTAGACTATGCAGGCCACCCGGCGGATCTCGACGAGCTGCGAGACATCGCCAGGGATGCGGGCGCCGTCGTGGTCGAAGACG
>PKEX01000031.1 GCA_002919235.1 Clostridia bacterium | reverse complement strand
GACCTCATCCTTACCATGGATGCGCTCTACCAACTGAGCTATGCGGGCAGGCGCCGCCCGGCCTCTCAGCCGGACGCCTCTCTGGTTGCGGGGGCAGGATTTGAACCTGCGCCCTTCGGGTTATGAGCCCGACGAGCTACCTGACTGCTCCACCCCGCGGTATGCGGCACGGCCATGCGTGCCGATTAAAGCTTTCCCTGGTGGAGGGGGCAGGATTCGAACCTGCGAAGGCTACGCCAACAGATTTACAGTCTGCCCCGTTTGACCGCTTCGGTACCCCTCCGTACCTGCGGCTTTCGCCGCCTGCCGGCCCCGCGGGAGCGGCGGAGCCAGAGCTCATTATAACATCGCCCTGTTCCCGGCGTCAAGGTGTCTCCACCTGGCCCCTGGGGCCCGCTCGCGCCGGACCAGGGCCACGGTCTTCCTTGGAGCCAGCGGCGGGGCTCGAACCCGCAACCTACTGCTTACAAGGCAGCCGCTCTACCATTGAGCTACACTGGCACGCCTTCCGCCGTCCGGGCACCCAAGAGTATACCACCCGCGGCCGGCCGGGGTCAAGGAAGGCCGCAGGCTCAGCGGTACATCTCGCTTTCCCGCTTTTCCAGGTACCGCTCGAGCTTGCGCTTCACCCGCTGCAAGGCGTTGTCGATGGACTTGACGTGCCGAGACAGCTGGTCGGCGATCTCCTGGTACGACTTGCCCTCAAGGTAGAGCATGAGGACGCTCCACTCCAGGTCGCTCAGGAACTCGCTCATCTTGCTCTCGATATCCAGGAACTCCTCGCGGCTGATGACCAGCTCCTCAGGGTCGGTCACCTTGTTCCCCGCCAGCACGTCCTCGAGGGTCCGGTCGGACTCGTCGTCGTAGAGCGGCTTGTTCAGCGACACGTAGGAGTTGAGCGGGATGTGCTTTTGGCGCGTGGCCGTCTTGATGGCGGTAATGATCTGGCGGGTGATGCAGAGCTCGGCAAAGGCCCGGAACGAGGCCAGCTTGTCCGCGCGAAAATCGCGGATCGCCTTGTAAAGACCGATCATCCCTTCCTGGATGATATCCTCGCGATCCGCGCCGATCAGAAAATACGAGCGCGCTTTCGCGCGCACAAAGTTCTTATACTTGTGGATCAGATACTCAAGTGCGACCGTGTCCCCTTCTCTGGCGTACTCAACGATCTCCTCGTCGGCCAAGTCCTCGAAACTCTGGTAGTGGTTGTACTCCACATACACACTCACATACATCGCCTCCGCCCCGTGTATGCTGCTGTCGCAGACCCGCTTGCCCCCTCGGAGGCCTCGATGTGCGAGTCTTCCCCTATGTGCGTGTTTCGAAAGGACCGCCAGAGCAGGACGTCGTCAAGTGCTCAAAGAGCGTCGCGAGGTCGAGGAACTTCGACGCTCCTCGACACTTTTCCAATGAGGCACCCAGAGTTTGGAAGACCTGGCAATGCCCATCGCTATTGGATTTCCGGCAACAACCTGTGGCTATTATACACGATGGCTGAAACGCCGTCAAGGAACGGCTTTGCCATGACCTTCCAGCTAGCGAGGGGTGTCCGAGACCCGGCGATAGGTTTCGAGACCATGCTGTTTCATGCCGCTGCAGGCGTCTTCTCTTGAATTCTTTCGATTTTATGTCGATCCCGCGCCGCTCCGGCGCTGCCGCACCGCTTCGAAGAGGAACAGCGCGCCGGCGACGCTGGCGTTGAGCGAGGAGACGGCGCCGGCCATAGGCAGCCGCGCCCGCACGTCGCAGCGCTCCTCCACCAAGCGGGAAAGCCCTTTGCCTTCACTCCCCACCACCACCGCGGTGGGCACCGTGAAGTCCACGTCCCAGAGCGTGCGGTCGCCCTCCGGCGACGCAGCCACCGTCCAAAACCCTTCTTCCTTGAGCAGGTCGAGCGTGCGGGCGATGTTGGTCACCTGAGCCACGGGGACGTGGTAGGCGGCGCCGGCGGACGCCTTCACGGCGGCTTCGGTGAGCCCGGCAGCACGGTGCTTGCCGATGACGACGCCGTGCACCCCCGCGGCGTCGCCGGTGCGGATCAGCGCGCCCAGGTTCTGCGGATCCTCGATCCCGTCCAGGACCAAGAGGAGCCCCGGCCCGGCGCCTTTTGCCCTCTCCAGGAGGACTTCGAGGGGAGCGTACTCGATGGCCTGCACGTAGGCGACGACGCCTTGGTGCACCGCCAGCGGCGCGCGAGCGTCAATCTCCCGGCGCGGGACCCGCACCACCCGGACCCCCCTGGCCTCCGCCGCCTGCTCGATCTCTCCCGCGGCGCGGCCGTGGGCGCCTTCAGCCAGCCAGATCTCCCGGATCGGCCTTCCGGCGGCCAGCGCTTCCAAGACGGGGCGCCGGCCGGCGACGGCCACCCACCGCTGGCCTGCACGGCGGCCGTTTCCCTTCTCCTTCGGCTTCACGGGGACGCCTCCCCCTCCCAAACTTCGCCGCCCAGTTCCTTGAGCGCTCCCTGCAGGAGCTCGGCGACCCGCCGCTGGCGCCCGGTGAGGTACAGGTAGCCCACCACCGCCTCCAGGGCCGTGGCCCGCCGGTACGCGGCGGGAGTCGCCGTCCGGGGAGCGGAGGACTTGGCGTTGCGGGCCCTTCTGGCCACGTCCGCCTCTTCAGGGTGCAGCCGCTCCCGGACCCACTGCCACACCCGTTCCTGGCCTTGGGCCGAAACCCAGGCGACGCTGCGCTGGTGCAGCCGGTCCACAGGCGTGCCGGCCGAAAGGAGCAGCGTGCGGATGGCCAGCTCATAGACGGCGTCCCCCACGTACGCCAGGACCAGCGGAGAATACACTTTCGCCTCTTCGGGATCCAGCGGCCGCCCAAACGCCGTCATTCTTTGAAGCTCCACCGGGTGCCGTCGGGCCGGTCCTCCAGGACGATTCCCAGCCGCTGGAGCGCGTCCCGGATCCGGTCCGCCCGGGCGAAATCCCGGGCCGCCCTGGCCTCGCTGCGGATCTCCACGATGAGGTTCACCAGCTCCCGGACCAGCTCGTCGCTGCGGCCTCCGGTGTCCCCCGCCGGATCCAGCGGGTCCAGGGTCAGCACGCCGAGGATGCCGGCGCCCAGCTCTTCCAAGACCGCCCGGGCCGCGCCCAGCGCCGCTTTGGCCCCGTCGTCAGGGCTTTGACCCAAGAGAGGCCGAACCTCCCGCAGCAGCTCGAAGAGGGACGCCAGCGCGGCGGCCGTGTTGAAATCGTCGGCCATCGCGGCGAAAAAGCGCTCCCTGGTCCGCTGGACCGCGTGCAAGAGCTCCTCCGGGGCGCCGGCCTTCCGGGCCTCGTCCACACCGGCGGCGGGCGCCGCCCCCGCCAGCTGCTGGTACGTGCGGTTCAGCCGCAGCCAGCCCCGCTTCATCGTCTCCAGCTGCTCGCCCCCAAACTCCATGGGGCTGCGGTAGTGGTGCTGCAGCACCGCGTAGCGGACGAAGGCCGGGTGATGCTCCTTGAGCACCTCTTGGACGGTGACAAAGTTCCCCAGCGACTTGGACATCTTCTCGTCGCCCAGGGTCACCAGCCCGTTGTGGAGCCAGTACCGGACGAACGGCGCTTCGCCGGTGTACGCCTCCGACTGGGCGATCTCGTTTTCGTGGTGCGGGAAGACCAGGTCGAGGCCGCCGCCGTGGATGTCAAAGGAGTTGCCCAGGTACTTGAGGGACATGGCGGAGCACTCGATGTGCCATCCGGGCCGGCCCGGCCCCCACGGGCTGTCCCAGGCCGGCTCGCCCGGCTTGGCCGCCTTCCAAAGGGCGAAGTCCAGGTGCGCCCGCTTGCCCGGGTCCACCTCGACCCGGGCGCCGGCCACCAGCTCGTCGACCCGCTGGTTTGAGAGCTTGCCGTAACCGGGGAACGACTCCACGCTGAAAAAGACGCTCCCCTCGCTGGCGTAGGCCGCCCCCTTCTCAATCAACCCCTGGATCATCCGGATGATGTCGTCGATGTGCTCCGACACCCGGGGATAGATGTCGGCCCGCTCGACCCCCAGGCGGTCCATGTCCTCCAGGTACGACTGGGAGTAGCGTCGGGCCAGCTCCAGCGGATCCATTCCCCTTTCCCGGGCGCGGGCGATGATCTTGTCGTCCACGTCGGTGAAGTTCTGAACGAAC
The DNA here is from genome assembly GCA_002919235.1 of Clostridia bacterium. Lineage (GTDB taxonomy): Bacteria > Bacillota > Limnochordia > DTU080 > RSA5 > RSA5. Next base: position 44,052 of record PKEX01000031.1, on the reverse strand, counting down.
GTCACCCGGTAACCTGCCGCCCGCAAGAACTTGCGGACCACGTCGAAAAAGACGGCCGGGCGGGCGTGGCCGATGTGGGCGTCGTCGTAGGGGGTCACCCCGCAGACGTAAATGCTCACCTCCCCCGGACGCCGGGGCTCGAACCGCTCCTTCCGGCGAGTGAGCGTGTTGTACAAATAGATCTCCGGCTGCATCGACATCCTCCAACTCCTCCACTTGCGCGCAGAACTTCGCCGAGGCGGGCCAGGCAGGGTGAAGCCGCCCGGCCGCCGGAGGCTTTCCCGTCAGCGCTCGCTGATGGCCTCCGTGACCACCGCCGGGCGCATCGCCGCCTCCAGCTCGCGCACTCTCGCTTCGAGCTGTTCGATGCGCCGTTCCATCGCCCGGAAGGTCTTCTCGATGGGATCGGGCAAGTTCGCGTGGTCCAGGTCGATCACGTCGACCCTCCTGCCCTGCTCGCGAACGATGCGGCCGGGAACGCCTACCACCGTGCAGTTGGGCGGCACGTCGTTGAGGACCACCGCGCCGGCCCCGATCTTGGAGTTTTCCCCGACGGTGAACGAGCCCAAGATCTTGGCGCCCGCTGCGATGACCACATTGTCTTTAATGGTAGGATGCCGCTTCCCTTTCTCCGTTCCCCGGCCGCCCAGGACGGCGCCTTGATACAGCGTGACGTTGTCGCCCACTTCGGCGGTCTCCCCGATGACGACGCCCATGCCGTGGTCGATGAAGACGCCGGCGCCGATCACCGCACCGGGATGGATCTCCACGCCGGTGAGAAACCGCGTGATGTGAGACAGGAGGCGGGCCGGAAACTTCAGCCCCTTCTTCCAGAGGAAATGCGCGATGCGGTGCATCTGGAGCGCGTGGAACCCCGGATAGCAAAAGATCACCTCCCAGATGCTGCGGGCCGCCGGGTCCCGCTCGAACACCGCCTCGATATCCCGCTTGAGCCGCTGGTACCAGCGCATGCTCTCACCCCATTTCCTACTTGCACGATCGAGATTGTCGCATATAAAATGCTCCCGCCTCTGCTGCCGCAGAGACGGGAGCATCTCGCTCGCCGCGTTTCCACCCTGCTTGAGGCGACGTCCGTCGCCTCCCCTCGCTCGGGTACAGGCGAGTGTGAAATTGGCCTGCAGGGACGTGCCGCTCGCCGATACCCTAGCGCTGTAACGGGCGCTCCCGGCTGTCGGTCTACTGGATCTCTACGGCAGATCGTTCGACCCGCGACTCCGGGGTGCATTTCGTCCCCGCCGGCCCCGGCGCGGCTCGCAGCCGGTGACCGCGCCTCTCTTTGAGGCCCTGCTGGCGAGAACTACTTCGGCCCCGTCATCGTCTTTCGAAGCCATTATACCACTGTGCCCGCGGGCGGTGTCAACCAGCCCCCAGCTCTGCCAGGGCTTTCTCGGTCCACAGCCGGATCTCCCGGGTGAGCGGCAGCGCCTCCAGCTCGTCTCGGGTGAACCAGCCGATGTCCAGGGCCTCCCGGTTCCTCGTGAGCCGGGTGTCGCCCACCGGCACGGCGAAGTACACCAGGTCGATGTGCTCGTGTCCCGGCGCGATGGTCTCCACCTGCACGCCCCGGGGGATGATCAGCTGCCGCGGATCGTCGACGGGAAGCGCCCGTTCGCCCACGAGGCGTACGTCGATGCCGGCTTCCTCCCGCACCTCCCGTACCGCCGCCTCGTCGGGCAGCTCGTGGGGTTCGATGTGCCCGCCGGGAGGCAGCCACTTGGAAAGCTTGGCGTGATGCAGCAAGAGGACCCTTCCCCGGTGGACGACGAAGGTCGCGACGGCGAAATCCCGGGTGACGCTCACGGCCGCCTCCCGCCTTCGGGCACCCGCGGGCCCCGCGGCCTGCGGTCCAACGCCAAGGCCCTCCTTCGCATCGCCCATCCCAACGCCACGAACAACGGCGTCACCAGGTGCGTCAGGGTGAAAAAGCCGATCCCCCAGGTCTCGTTCACGTAGCCCCATGCGTATAGAGGATTCTCCCGCACGGTCTCTTCGACGATGCCCCGGAGGAGCGAGTAATACAGGACAAAGGACCAGAAGAGGTACCCCGCCGGCGGGCGCCGCCGGGCCAGGACGTTGTGGACGACGAGGAGCACCAGGCCGATAGACGATCCGATCAGCTGCGCCGGGTGCCGGTCGAACCACCCGTCAAGCCCGGTGGGCCGGCCCAGCACCTCGCCGTTGATCAGGTTCCCGATGCGCACCAGGGCGATGCCGATGCAGATGCCGGGGACCACAAGGTCCAGCAGCTCTTCCAGGGAATACCCCTTGCGCTTGAGGTAAAGGCCCAGCGCCAGCCCACCGCCGGCCATCGCCCCGTGAAAAGACAAGCCCCCCTGGTCCACTCTCAGGATGGAGAGGGGCGAGGCGGCGTAGCTTTCCCAATTCGTCGCGACGTAGACCAGCCGGGCCCCGGCGATGCCGCCTGCCACCGCCAGCGCCGCGGCATTGTACAGGAAATCCTCCCCGTAGCCCAGCTTCATCCCATCGCGGCGCAGGTAGTAGAAGCCCCAGGCGATGGAGACCGCCATGAGCACTCCGTACCAGCGGATGGCAAAAGGGCCGATCTCTACAATAACCGGGTCGATTCCGGCCGCCACTGGCCGTCACTCCTCCTCGCCGCGCGCCGCTGGGGTTTTGCGCCGGCGCGCACGCCGTAGGGATTCCCTCCGGCGGCGGCGATTCCTCCGCGCGAAACCGCCTTCTGTCCCTATGAAACAAAGGACAGCTGTCCTTGATCCCCTCCGGGCCCGGTGTTATGCTAGGATTGAACCACAACTTCATCACCAAAATCAGCCTTCGGGGCAGGGTGAGCCCGCCGCGGCCAGCGGGGGGCAATTCCCGACCGGTGGTGATGGCGCCCGGTGCCTGCGCTGGGACGCCTAAGCCCACGAGCTCTCCCTTGGAGAGCAGGATCTGGTGTAAATCCAGAGCCGACGGTACAGTCCGGATGGGAGAAGGCGGCTTTAACCGGTGGACGGATCGTCTCCACGCGGCTAATGCACGTCCGCCGGCGGGCGCGTCCGTGCCCCGCCGGCTCGGCCCCGGGGCTCAACGCCCCGGGTTTTTTGTGTCGCCGCGCCCTCCTCCCCTGCCCGCGAAGCAAGCGAGGTCATCTCCTTTGCCGGAAGACCAAGACCTCAAGTACATGAAGCAGGCGCTGGACCTGGCGCTGAAGGCCCGGGGACGGACGTCGCCCAACCCCATGGTCGGCGCTGTGGTCCTGGACGCCGACGGCGCCGTGGCGGGCACCGGCTGGCATGAGGGCGCCGGCCGGCCCCACGCGGAAGTGGTGGCGCTGGACGAAGCCGGCGAGCGAGCCCGGGGCGGCACGCTTTACGTGACGCTGGAGCCGTGCTCCCATCACGGCCGGACACCCCCGTGCGTGGACCGGATCATCCAAGCCGGCGTGCGGCGGGTGGTGGCGGCCATGATCGACCCCAATCCCCGGGTCTCGGGCCGCGGCGCCGCCCGCCTCCGAGAGGCGGGGATCGAAGTGACCACCGGCGTCCTGGAGCGGGAGGCCCGCCTGGTCAACCGGGCCTTCGTCACGTGGATCACCCAAGGACGGCCTTACGTCACCCTAAAGCTGGCGCAGAGCCTCGACGGGAAAGCGGCGACCCGCACCGGCCACAGCCAGTGGATCACTTCGGCCGAAGCGCGCGACCACGCCCACCGGCTGCGGGCGCAGGTGGACGCCATCGCGGTGGGCATCGGCACGGCCCTAGCCGACGACCCGCTGCTCACGGCGAGGCCCGGCGGGCAGCCGGCAGCCCGCCAGCCCGTCCGGGTCGTGGTGGACAGCGAAGCCCGCCTTCCCGGCGCCGCCCGCTGCCTGACGGGGCCCGGCGGGCCCACGTGGGTGGCGGTCACCCGGCGGGCCCCGCGCGAGCGGGTGAAGGCCTTGGAAGCGGCGGGCGCGCGGGTCTGGGTGAGCCCCGGCGACGGGGAGCGGGTCGATCTCGCCGCCCTGCTGGCACACCTGGCCGGCCAGGAGATCACCCACCTCCTGGTCGAGGGCGGGCCCACGCTGGCCGGCGCCTTCTTTGACCAGGACCTGGTGGACGAAGTGCACGCGTACGTCGCGCCGCTGCTGATCGGAGGGAGCGAGGCGCTGCCGTCCCTGGGCGGCCGGGGCCGGGCCAGGCTGGACCAGGCCTTGAAGTTGATCGACGTGTCGTGGGAGATCGCCGGCCGCGACCTCCGCGTCTACGGGAGGACGCCCCGCCGCTTCCTCGGCGACTGACGGCTCATCCGGCGCTCGCGGCGTCCAAAGGAAAAGGCGGTGATACCGGATGTTCACTGGCATCGTGCAAGAGGTGGGCCGGGTGGTGCGGATCCACACCCGCAGCGACGGGGCCCGGGTTGAAGTGGCGGCGCCCCGCACCGCGCCGCTCCTCGGCATCGGCGATTCCATCGCCACCCACGGGGCGTGCCTCACCTGCGTGGCCCGGACGGAGGAAAGCTTTGAAGCGGACCTCAGCCGGGAGACGCTGGACCGCACCACCCTGGGCGAGCTGCGGCCCGGCCACCGGGTGAACTTGGAGCCCGCGCTGAGGCTCTCGGACCGCTTGGGAGGGCACCTGGTGACGGGCCACGTGGACGGCGTCGGCCGGGTGGAGGCCGTGGAAAAGAGCGGCGACGGCTGCGTCGTCACCTTTTCCGCCCCGGAGCACGTGATGCGGTACGTGATCGAAAAGGGGTCCATCGCGGTGGACGGCGTCAGCCTCACGGTGGCCGCCGTCCTTCCCCGGGGGTTCAAAGTGGCCCTGGTCCCTCACACCCTGCAGGTGACCACCCTAGGCCAGCTCCGCCCGGGAGACCGGGTCAACCTGGAAGCGGACCTGATCGGAAAGTACGTGGAAAAACTCCTCGGCACGGGCGAGCGCCGGGACCTTTGGAGCGCGCTCCAGCGTTCGGGGTTCGTTGACTTGCCAGCCGGCGGACGGGAGGGAGCTTCGCGATGAACGAGCCGCTGTTCGACAGCGTCGAAGAGGCCATCGAGGAGATCCGGCAGGGCCGGATGGTCATCGTGGTGGACGACGAGGACCGGGAGAACGAGGGCGACTTGGTGATGGCCGCGGAAAAGGTCGAGCCGTGGCACGTCAACTTCATGGTCACGCACGCCCGGGGCCTCATCTGCGTCCCCCTCACCTCCCAGCGCCTCAAGGAGCTGGGCATCCCCTTGATGACCCCGGAAAACACGGACACCATGGGCACCGCGTTTACCGTGTCGGTGGACGCCGGCGACGTGCACACCGGGATCTCCGCCGCCGAGCGGGCCAGGACCATCCGGGCCTTGGTCGATCCCCGGACCCGGCCCCAGGACCTGCGCCGGCCGGGCCACATCTTCCCCCTCATGGCGAAAGAGGGCGGGGTCCTGCGCCGAGCAGGCCACACCGAAGCTGCGGTGGACCTGGCGCGGCTGGCCGGGCTCCAGCCGGCCGGCGTCATCTGCGAGATCATGAACCCGGACGGCACCATGGCCCGGGTGCCCCAGCTCAGGGAGTTCGCCAAGCATCACGGGCTCAAGATGATCTCCATCGCCGACTTGATCCGCTACCGCCGCCAGCACGAGAAGCTGGTGGAGCGGGTCGCGCAAGCGGAGCTTCCCACCCGCTACGGCCACTTCCGGGTCATCGGCTACCGGAGTCTCCTGAGCGGCGCCGAGTGCCTTGCCCTGGTGAAAGGCGAGGTCGAAGGCGCCCGGGACGTGCTGGTGCGGGTCCATTCGGGCTGCGTCACCGGGGACATCCTGGGGTCCCTCCGCTGCGACTGCGGCGACCAGCTGGAAGCGGCCCTGAGGCAGATCGAAGCGGAAGGCCGGGGCGTCCTGGTCTACCTCCCGGAGCACGAGGGGCGGGGGATCGGGCTGCTCAACAAGATCAAAGCCTACGCGCTCCAGGACCTGGGCCAGGACACCGTCCAGGCCAACGCGTCGCTGGGCTTCCCCGCCGACCTGCGGGACTACGGGCTGGGAGCGCAGATCCTGGCTGACCTGGGCCTTTCCACCATCCGCCTGCTGACCAACAACCCCCGGAAGATCGTGGGCCTGGAAGCCTACGGCCTCCAGGTAACGGAGCGGGTCCCGCTCCAGATGCCCGCCCGGGAGGCCAACCTGCGCTACCTGACCACCAAGAAGGAAAAGCTCGGCCACTGGCTCGATGAGCTCGGCCTGCTGAGCGGCTCCACCACCAAGGAGGCGAAGTGAACATGGCCACCGTGATCGAAGGGCACTTGAGCGCAGCAGGGCTGCGGTTTGGCATCGTCGTCGCCCGGTTCAACTCGTTCATCACCGACAAGCTGCTGGACGGCTGCCTCGACGGGCTGCGCCGCCACGGCGCTCAAGACGAGGACATCGCCGTCGCCCGGGTTCCCGGCAGCTTTGAAATCCCGCTGGTCGCTCTCAAGATGGCGCGCAGCCAAGAGTACGATGCCGTCATCTGCCTGGGGGCGGTGATCCGGGGAGCCACACCCCATTTCGATTACGTCTGCGCGGAGAGCGCGAAGGGAATCGCCGCGGCGGGCTTCGAGACGGGTGTTCCGGTCATCTACGGGCTGATCACCGCGGACACCATCGAGCAGGCGGTGGAGCGGGCCGGCACCAAGGCGGGCAACAAGGGCTGGGACGCGGCCCTGAGCGCGATCGAGATGGCCAACCTCATGAAGAAGCTGGGCTGAACAGGCCGCCGGGAGCGACGTGCCGCAGCACCGTGACGACGGCCCGGGCCTCGATGGCTTCGCCGCGCCCCACCGGTCCGAGCCCCTCGGCCGTCCCCGCTTTCACGCTCACCTGTTGGACGCCGATGCCCATGGCCCGGGCCAGGTTCGCCCGCATAGCGTCCAGGTACGGTCGGAGCCGCGGCGCTTCGGCGCTGACGAACGCGTCCACGTGCACGATGCGAGCGCCGCGAGCCGTAAGGAGCTGGCTGACCTGCGTCAGAAGCTGGAGGCTGTCCGCACCCCGGTACGCCGGGTCCGAATCGGGAAAGTGCTGGCCGATGTCGCCCAGAGCGCACGCGCCCAGGAGCGCGTCCATGACGGCATGGGCCAGGACGTCGGCGTCCGAGTGACCGGCGAGGCCTTTGGGAAAGGGGATGGTCACCCCACCCAAGACCAGGGGCCTGCCCGCCTCAAGCCGGTGCACGTCGAGGCCGAAGCCCGTCACGGGCACGGCCGCCCCTTCCGCGCGCCGGCGGACGAGGCTTTCCAGGATCTCGAGGTCTTCCTCGGTGGTCACCTTCAGGTTCCGGGGCGAGCCGGGCACCACCGCCACCGGGTGTCCCATGGCCTCTACCAGGCCGCAGTCGTCCGTCGCCCGGAGCGAGCCGCCTTCCGCGTGCGCCCGCTCCAGCACGTCCCGGGCGAAGGCCTGGGGCGTCTGCACCGCCCACAGCCCGTCCCGCTCCAGGGTGCGCTCGACCCGCCCGCCGGCATCCACCCGCTTGATGGTGTCGGCGACGGGCACCGCCGCTGTGGCCGCCCCGTGCTTGCGGGCCGCCTCCAGGACCCGCTCCACCAGGGCGGCCCCCGCCATGGGCCGGACGCCGTCGTGCACCACCACCCAACGGGCCGAAGGCGTCAAAGCCCTGAGGCCCCGGGCCACCGACTCCTGGCGGGTCGCGCCGCCGGCCACCACCGCCGTCACTTTCGCGAAAAGGGGAGAAACCTCCCTACGGAGCCGGTCCACGTCCTCCTCCCCGGCGACCACCACCACTTCCTCGACGCTGGGCGCCTGCTCCATGGCCTCCAGCGACCAGTGGAGGACGGGCCGGCCCCCGAGGGGCCGGAACTGCTTTTTCACTCCCCCGCCCATCCGCATGCCCCTGCCGGCGGCGACGACGATGGCTGCGGCGTGAGACATCCGGCATCACCTCAGCTCCACACGGGCTTCGTTCAAGCTTCGTTCAAGGACAAAAAAGCCGCCAGAGCCTCCGGGCCCTGACGAACCGGCTCGGTGCGTGTCCCACTGCAAGGCGACGGCCGTTCAGCCCTCTGCCGGCCGGCGCGGGCGCGCCTAGCCCAGCAGCTCGTTGAGGGTCGATTCCACCTGCTCTTCCGTGGTGTCTTGGGCGAGGACCAGCTCGCTGATGAGGATCTGCCGGGCGTTGTCCAGCATCTTGCGTTCTCCGGTGGAAAGCCCCTTCTCCCGGTCGCGGATGGCGAGGTTCCGCACCACCTCCGCCACCTCGAAAATGTCCCCGCTCTTGATCTTCTCCATGTTGGCGCGGTAGCGCCGGTTCCAGTTCTGGGACATCGCGGTCTGCTCGCCCCGCAGGATCTCGTAGACCTTTTCGACGCTCTCCTCGTCGATGACCTGGCGCAGCCCCAGCTCGGCCACACTGTCCGTGGGGATCATCACTTTCATGTCCCCGATGGGGAGCTTCATGACGTAGTACTTCTGCCGCTCGCCCAGGACCTCTTTCTCCTCGATGGCCTCGATGATGCCCGCGCCGTGCATCGGGTAGACAACTTTGTCTCCGATGTTGAACGTCACCGTGGGGTGCCCTCCACTTCTCGCGCCGAATGGGCACGTTCCTTTTGATAATTTTATCGTTTGCCGCAAAGGGTGTCAACGAAACGGGGGTGCCCCCGGACCGGGCGAAAGAGCGGGAAATCGGCTTGACAGAGGCATTCTCGCCAACCTATAATGGACACATCTAAGGTGGTCTGGTGCACCAGTCCCTTGGAGCAGATCGTCCGCATAGGTCCCCTGCTGATCCCTGTCCAAGGAGCGTGGTGTCTGTGAGCGCCAAGTCGTCCCCGGAGACCGCACGTCCCGCCGAGCCTTCCGTCGATCTCGCCTCGTTTCAGCAGGCCGTTTCCGACTGTCTCATCCGCCATCGCAGCGTGTTGGACGTCATGTCCAAGTTCCAGGAGACCGGCGCCCGGGTGAACCGGGCGGTGGCCAAGGCCGTGACGTCGTGCGGGTGCGTCCAGGTGGACGCCGGCCGGCAGACCGTTCCCGCCAACATCAGCTACTGGGAAATGAAGGAACACATGGAGACCCACGTGAAGGGCGAGATGTGCGAGCACTGCCGCGAGGTGTTGGAGCAGGAGATCGGAAGAAACCTCTACTATCTCACGGCGCTCTGTGACCTCTTCGGGCTCCGCTTGGAGCGGGTGCTGCAGGAAGAGCAAAAACGCATCGCCACGCTGGGGGTTTTCAACCTGACGTAACCGTCAGGTTTTCTTGTTGCCCCCGGCCGGGCCAAGCCCCCCGGGGCGCGGCGGCTGCCTGTCAGAGGTGCCGATCCAGCAGCGCCTGCTCCCTGAGGCGGCGCAGGCCGTCCTTGATGGCCTTGGCCCGCACCTCGCCGATCCCTTCCACGTCGTCCAGCTCGTCGATGCTGGCTTCCATGATCTCGGGCAGGCTCTTGAAGGTCTGCACGATGTTCTCGATGACCGGTGCGGGAAGCCGCGGGATCTTGTGCAGCACCCGGTAGCCCCGGGGCGTCACCGGCACTTCCAAGCTGTTGAGGCTGCCGCCGTGGCCCAGGGCCCGGGCGATGAAGCCGAGCTCCAAGAGCTCGTCGGACGTGCAGCTCTCCAGCTGCTGCAGGATCTCCTGGGGCGAGCCGGAGTGCTCGGGGTCCCGGTAGTCCATGATGATCAAGAGGCCCTCGTTTTCGATGCCCACCATCAGCTCGTCCAGCTGCATGCTGACCAGCCGGCCCTCTACCCCCAGCTCCGCCACGTACCGCTCGATCTCCCGGGCGATGCGGGAGACCAGCTGCGCCCGCTGCAGGCAGGTGGCCACGTCGGTCAGCGTGGCCAGGTCCTCAAACTCCAGGGCGCTCAGGTTGGACAGCGACTGCTCCAGCACGCTCTTGTACCGCTCCAGGGTGGAAAGCGCCTGGTTCGCCTTGGTGAGCAGGACGCCCACGTCCTGGAGGACGTAGCGCATGGTGCCCCGGTACAGGGTGATGATGTTCCGCCGCTGCGAGATGGAGATGACCAGGGCTCCCGTCTGCCGGGCTACCTGCTCCGCGGTGCGGTGCCGGGAACCCGTCTCCACGGTAGGGATCATGGGGTCGGGCGTGAGGTGGGCGTTGGCATAGAGAATCCGCTTGGCGTCCCGGCTCAGGATCAGCGCCCCGTCCATCTTGGCCAGTTCGTAGAGGGCGGCGGGATTCACCTCGGTGTCGATGCGAAACCCGCCGTTGACCAGCGAAAGCACTTCCTCGGAGTCGCCGACGACGATCAGCGCGCCGGTCCTGGCCCTGAGGATGTTCTCCAATCCCTCGTAGAGCGCGGTGCCGGGCGAGACGAGCCGGAGGGTCTCCCGGATCAGCTCCTCGTTCCCCTTGGCCCCGTCTTTCATGCCGATCCTCCTCCTCGCTTCCCGGCGCTGCCGCCGAGCCCGGCGGAGATCGCCTCTTCGACGCTGCGCACCCCGGCCACCGCTATGGCCGCCGCCCGCTCCAGCCGGGCCCCGGCGGGGACCACGGCGCGCCGGAACCCCAGCCGCGCCGCTTCCTGAAGCCGCTCCTCCCCGTGCCCTACGCTCCGCACTTCTCCGGAGAGTCCCACCTCGCCGAAGACGACGGTGGACGGATCCACCGGCCGGCCGTGAAAACTGGAGGCCACCGCCAGGGCGATCGCGAGGTCGCACGCGGGCTCGGTGGTCTTCACCCCTCCGGCCACGTTCACGTACACGTCGTGCGTCTGCAGCGGGATGCCGACCCGCCGTTCGAGGACCGCCAGGATGATGGAGACCCGGTTGTAGTCCACTCCCGCCGCCTGCCGGCGGGGCGTGCCTCCGAACGCCGTCGGCGCCACCAGGGCCTGCACCTCAACCAGGAGAGGCCGGCTGCCCTCCCGCGAGGCGGTCACCACCGAACCCGGGCTTCCCATGGGCCTTTCCTGCAAGAATAACTCGGACGGATTCTCCACGGGCTTGAGTCCCGCGGCCGTCATCTCGAAGATGCCCACTTCCTGCGTGGAGCCAAACCGGTTTTTCACCGGCCGCAGGAGGCGGAGGGCGGAGTGGCTCTCCCCTTCGACGTGGAGCACGACGTCCACCGCGTGCTCCAGTACCTTGGGCCCGGCCAGCGTCCCTTGCTTGGTCACGTGCCCGATGAAAAAGACGGCGATGCCCCGCTCCTTGCCGATCCGGCCCAGGAAGTGGCAGCACTCCCGCACCTGGGCCACGCTGCCCGGCCCCGTCTCCAGGTCCGGGTGGAGCATCGTCTGGATGGAGTCGACCACCACCAGCTCAGGCTCCTCGGCGGCGATCACCTCTTCGATCACCTCGACCCGGGCCTCGCTGAGGAGCCGGAGCCTCGGGTGCACCGTCCCCAGCCGGCGCGCCCGCATGGCCACCTGTCCCACCGACTCCTCCCCGCTCACGTACAGCACGGTGCCGCAGCGCTCGGCGTAGAGCGCCGCCACCTGCAGGAGGAGCGTGGACTTGCCGACGCCCGGCTCGCCGCCCACCAGCACCAGGGCACCCGGCACGATGCCCCCTCCCAGCACGCGGTCGAGCTCCCACACGCCCAGGCTCCGACGCTCTTCCTCCCAGCCGGAGGCCTCCGTCGCCGGAACGGAACGGGCGCCTGCCGCCGCCCGCCGCGGGCGGCTTTCCCGGACATCCAGCTCTTCCACCAGCGTGTTCCAGGCTTCGCACGAGGGGCAGCGTCCCAGCCACTTGACGCTCACTTCACCGCACTGCTGGCAGACGTAACGGCTTCGACGGGGGGGCAAAGGGATCGACTCCATGTGAAAAGTGAAAAATGTGGGGTCGCCTCGATTATAGCAAGCGGTGGGGCGGGGTGACAACTGAAGGCCATGCAGGTGGAGGGCCGCCGGAAGGCGAAGGTATGCGGCCGGAGGTGAGACCTTTGTTCGTATTTCGCTGGATTGTGGCGATCATCTCGGTCGCGGCCATCGTCACCTTCGCCTTCTTGGCGAACCGCGCCGCGGCTCTGGCGGAAGGCGACGTCTTCACCGCTCCCGTGGTGAGCAGCCTGGTGTGGCTCGCGGCCGTCTACTTGAGCGCCAACCTCTTGATGAAGATCCGCAAGTAACCCTGCTGCGGATCGCGCCGAAAAAAGCGTGGGGAAGGAGCGGAAAACCGCCCCTTCCCCACGCGGTGCATGCCACTCCCCGGTTCACTTCGCGGCCTCGGCCATCTCCTTCTTGTGGAAGACGATCTCGCCGCCGTCGTCGGCGTCCACGACGATCCGGTCTCCCTCGCCGAAGCTCCCTTTGAGGATCTCCTCCGACAGGGGGTTCTCCACCAGCCTCTGGATGGCCCGCCGCAGCGGGCGCCCGCCGAAGTCCGGGTCGTAGCCCCGCTCGGCCAGGACCGCCTTGGCCCGCTCGGTGAACTCCAGGTGCACGCCGCGCTCTTTGACCTGGTCGATGAGGTACCCCACTTCGATCTCCACGATCTGCTTCAAGTGCTCCTTGTTGAGCGCGTGGAAGACGATCACCTCATCGATGCGGTTCAGGAACTCGGGCCGGAAGGTCCGCTTCAGCTCGTCCAGGACCTTCTTCTTCATCGACTCGTAGCTGTCTTTCTCGTCCCGGTCGAGCTGGAAGCCGATGCCCGTCTCCCGCTGGATCTCATGGGCCCCCACGTTGGAGGTCATGATGATCACCGTGTTGCGGAAGTCCACCGTCCGCCCCTTGGCGTCGGTCAGGCGCCCGTCCTCCAGCACCTGGAGCAGGATGTTGAACACCTCGGGATGCGCCTTTTCAATCTCGTCCAGGAGGATGACCGAGTACGGCCGGCGGCGCACCTTCTCGGTGAGCTGGCCGCCCTCGTCGTAGCCCACGTACCCCGGAGGCGCGCCCACAAGGCGCGAGACCGTGTGCCGCTCCATGTACTCCGACATGTCGATGCGGATCATGGCGTCCTCGTCGCCGAAGAGCGCCTCGGCCAGCGCTTTGGCCAACAGGCTCTTGCCGACGCCCGTCGGGCCCAGGAAGATGAAGGAGCCGATGGGCCGCTTGGGGTCCTTCAGCCCCGCGAAGGCCCGGCGGATGGCCCGCGCCGTGGCGTTGATGGCCTCGTCCTGCGCCACCACCCGGCGGTGCAGCACTTCCTCCAGGTTGAGCAGCCGCTCCGTCTCCTGCTGGGCCAGCTTGGCCACGGGGATCCCCGTCCAGGCCGAGACCACCTGGGCGATGTCTTCCGCGGTGACGACGCCCTCGGCCCGGCCGCGGTTGCTCTTCCACTCGGCCCGCTCCCGCTCCAGCTGCTCCCGCATCTTCTGCTCCTTGTCCCGGAGGTTGGCCGCCTTTTCGAACTCCTCGTTCTTGATCGCGGCCTCCTTCTCCATGCGGGTCTCCTCGATCTGCTGCTCCAGCTCCTTGAGGTGCGGCGGCGCCACCAGCGCCTGCAGGCGGATCTTGGAGCCCGCCTCGTCGATAAGGTCGATGGCCTTGTCCGGCAGGAAGCGGTCCGTCACGTACCGGTCCGAAAGGACGGCCGCCGCCCGCAGCGCCTCGTCGGTGATCTTCACCCGGTGGTGCGCCTCGTAGCGGTCCCGCAGCCCTTCCAGAATCTTGATGGTCTCCTCCACGGTGGGCTCTTCCACGATGATGGGCTGGAAGCGCCGCTCCAGCGCCGCGTCCTTCTCCACGTACTTCCGGTACTCGTCCAGCGTCGTGGCGCCGATGGCCTGGAGCTCGCCCCGGGCCAGCGCGGGCTTGAGGATGTTGGAGGCGTCGATGGCCCCCTCCGCCGCCCCCGCGCCGATGATGGTGTGCATCTCGTCGATGAAGAGAATGACGTCGCCCGAGGTGCGGATCTCCTCCATCACCTTCTTGAGGCGCTCCTCAAACTCGCCCCGGAACTTGGAACCGGCCACCAGGGCGCCCAGGTCGAGGGTGACCACCCGCTTGTCAAGCAGCGTCTCGGGCACGTCGCCCTCCACGATCTTCTGCGCCAGCCCCTCCGCGATGGCCGTCTTGCCGACGCCCGGCTCTCCGATGAGGCACGGGTTGTTCTTGGTCCGGCGGGACAGGACCTGGATCACCCGCTGGATCTCCTTCTCCCGGCCGATGACCGGGTCCAGCTTCCCTTCCCGGGCCAGCTCCGTCAAGTCACGTCCGAACTGGTCCAGCGTCGGGGTCTTGCGCCCCCGGGACGACTTGGCCGCAGCGGGCGAACCGCCGCCCAAGAGCTCCACCACCTGCCGCCGCACCCGGTCCAGGTCGGCGCCCAGGTTCTTGAGCACCTGGGCCGCGACGCCCTCTCCCTCCCGGATCAGGCCCAGCAGGATGTGCTCCGTGCCGATGTAGGTGTGGCCCAAAGAGCGCGCCTCGTCAAAGGCCAGCTCCAGGACGCGCTTGGCTCGAGGGGTGAAGCCGATCTGGCCCTGCGGGGTGCCGTCCCCGCGGCCGATCACCTTCTCCACCTCGGACCGGACCTTCTCCAGGCTGATGTCCAGGTTCTGCAGCGCCCGGGCGGCGACGCCCTCCCCCTCGGCCGCGAGGCCCAGGAGGATGTGCTCTGTCCCGACCACGTTATGCCCGAGGCGCCTCGCCTCTTCCTGCGAGAGAACCACCACTTTCTGCGCCCGCTCGGTAAACCTCCCGAACATCGTGTATCACCGTCCCTTGGTGAAAATCTCTCCTCAAGACTCCGTGCAGCCCGGGCGGCTCAACCGCCCTCTTTTTCCGCCAGGCGCAGCCGCTCCCGGATGAGGGCCGCGCGCTTTTCGTCGCGGGCGGGAGCGTCCAGTTCCTGGCCCATCAGCTTCTGCAGGTGGGCCGGGCGGATCATCACCATCAGCTCCTGCAGGATCCTGGGCTCGATCCCTTTCACGATGCCCAGGTCGATGCCGAGGCGGACATCGGACAGGAGCTGCATCGCCTCGTGGGTCGCGAGGAGCCGGGCGTTGGCCAGGATGCCGTACGAACGGTAGATCCGGTCCTCGAGCCTGAGGCGATCCTGGGCCAGCACCCGCTGGCGCGCCGCCCGCTCCTGTTCCAGCACCTGCATGGTCACCTTCTGGAGGTGCTGGATGATCTCTTCCTCCGAGTGTCCCAGGGTGATCTGGTTCGAAAGCTGGTAGATGTTGCCCAGGACCTCGGTGCCCTCGCCGTAGATCCCCCGCACCGCCAGGCCGAAGCGGCTCACGGCGCCGATCATCTTGCGGATCTGGTCGGTCATGGTGAGGGCGGGCAGGTGCATCATGATGGAGGCGCGCATCCCGGTCCCCACGTTGGTGGGGCAGGCGGTAAGGTAGCCGAACCGCTCCCCGTAGGCGAAGTCCAGCACCTCGCTGAACGCATCGTCCACGCTGGAGCAGAGCTTCCACGCCTCCTCCAGCGCCAGGCCGGGAAAGAGCGCCTGGATCCGGAAGTGGTCCTCTTCGTTTACCATGATGCTGACCGCTTCGTCATCCCGCAAGATGACGGCCTTGTGCTTCACGTTCTGAGTGTGCGCAGGGCTGATCAAGTGCTTTTCTACCAGGAGCTGCCGTTCCAGCGGCGGCACCTCGGCCAGGGGGATGAACTCCATCCGGCCCAGGGTGCCGTTGGTGGCCTGCAGGGCCCGCTTGGTCTCTTTGATCACGTACGCCTTGTGCTCGTCATCCGCGATGGACGGAAACGGGACGCCGGCCAAGTTGCGCGCCAGGCGGACCCGGCTGCCGATGACGATGTCCCGCTCGGGCCCCGTCCCCTTCATCCACTGGCTCAGCGTCTTGTTGATGAGATCTTTGAGGGACAAGGCTTGCGCTCCCTCCTCACAAGCCCTGCTCAAGGCTGCGAATCTGGTCCCTAAGGCGAGCGGCCTCCTCGTACGCTTCCCGGGCGATGGCCTCCTGGAGCTCGCGCCGGAGCCGTTCGATCTCCCGCCGGACGTCGAGCCGCCCGCCCGCCAGCCTCTTAGGCCGCTTGCCGGTGTGCTCGACGCTGCGGTGAATCCGCTTGAGCAAGGGCTCCAGTTCCCGCTCGAACTGGGCGTAACACTGGCTGCAGCCCAGCTTGCCGATGCGCCGGTAGTCGGCAAGGCTCAGGCCGCAGTTGCTGCACCGGAGCGCCGCCGGCCGGGACGGGTGGGAGACGACGACCGTCTCGGGCTCGAAGAAGCCCGCGAGGATATTGTGAAAAGCGAAGCTGGGCTCGACATTCATCTCGATCTCTCCTCGTTCCTTGGCGCACTGCGCGCACAAGTGCAGCTCGGTCTTTTGATCGTTGACGATCCGGGTGACGTGAACGGTCGCCGGTTCCTTATGGCACGCCTCGCACATCACGGCGGCTTCACCCCGCTTCTTCACAGGCTACGCATCAACCGCCTTCGTGAAACACCAACGACAGCATGGACTTGAGCAGCTTCGCCCGGATCACGCCGTCCCAAGGCGGGCTTATCCCCGCCGTTTCATGGCGGAGCGCCCCCCGGACCAAGAGGGCCCGCCGCGCGTTGAGGACACCCATCTCCTCAAGCCGCGCCACCAAGGAGTCGGCCCGGGCCGCGTCGATGCTCTCCCCGATCTCCTCGCATACCGACTCCCACATCGACTGCTTCTGGCGAAGGTAGATCCGCATGATGCGGATATATCCGCCGCCCCCTCGCCGGCTTTCGACGTAGTATCCCCTTTGGGGTGTGAAGCGCGTCTCCAGCACGTAGTTGATCTGCGAGGGAACGCAGTCGAACTGCTCGGCCACTTCCGAGCGGCGGATCTCGATCACGCCTTCGACGGCACGGGAAAGTCGCCCTTTCAGGTACCTCTCGATGCTGTCGGAAAGCGTGCCCACACCCACGGGACCTCCTTCGCGACGGTTCTGCTGCTGATCTTGGATGACGGTTTCTTGACCTTATTTGACCTTTCGTGGTCATTATACCACGAATTGCACCGGAGCGCGCAAGAGGTGCGCGGTCCGGCGCCCTCGAACGGGTTCAGGCTTTCCGGATCATCTGGTCCACGGCGGCCACCAGGGCCTCCACGTCGCCTTCGTTGTTGAACGCGTGGAAGGACGCCCGGAGCGCCCTGGGCTTGGGAATCGAACGGATGACGATCCGGCGCTTCTCCCAGAGCTCCTTCACCACCCGCTCGGGATCCAGGCCCTCCACCGCGAAGGTCAAGAGGCCCGAATCGGCGTGCCGGGGCGTAAGGATGCGCACGCCGGGCAGGGCAGCCAACCCCTGGGCGGCCCGCCGGGCCAGCGCGCGGGCCCGGGTGAAGATCGCCTCCCATCCCAGGCTTTCCAGGATCCGGATGGACTCCGCCAGCGCGGCGAAGGCCGGCGCGTCCACTGTCCCCGTCTCAAACCGCCGGGCGTCCCGGTGGAGCTGGATCAGGTTGAGGCCGTCGCCTTCACTAGAGAGGGAAGCCCAGCCGACCCGCGACGGCGCCAGCACGTCTAAGGCCTCCGGGGCCACATACAGCGCGCCGGTCCCCTCCGGTCCCAGGAGCCACTTCTGCCCGGGCAGCGCGTAGAAGTGGCAGCCCAGTTCCTTCACGTCCACGGGGAGGTGCCCTGCCGCCTGCGCCCCGTCCACCGCCACCAGGACCCCTGCGTCCCTGGCCCCTAGGCACACCTCGCGCACGGGCAGCACCGCTCCCGTGGCGTATGAGACGTGACTGATGCAGATGAGCCGGGTCCTGGGGGTCACGGCGTCCAAGACGCGGGAGGCTTCCAGGTACCCGTCTTCGCTCGCGAGCTCCTTCACCACCACGCCCTTGCGCCGCGCCAGCTCCCGCCACGGGGCGATGCCCGACACGTGCTCCAGGTCGGAGGTGATCACCTCATCGCCCGGGCGCCAATCCAGGCCGGAGGCGACCAGCCCCAGGCCGTCGCTGGTGGATTGAGTCAAGGCCACCCGCTCCGGATCGCAGGAGAGGACCGACGCGACGGCCGCGCGGGCCTCCCGCAGCGCCTTTGCGTAGGCGGCCATCGCCGGCGGGGACGAAAAGCCCTCCCGCAAGAACGTTTCCAGCAGCGCCACCTGGCGCGCAAAGGCCGGCTCCGGGACGGGCCCAGAGGTGCCGGTGTTGAGATAGACCCGGTCCCGCAGCGCGGGCAGGCTCTCTCTCAGGCGTTGAAACATCAGGCGCCTCGCCTCCTGCACGACTCTTCCTTCCCATCTTCCCCGCCGGCGGGCTCCCTCCTCTCCTGAAGCCCCCGGCGGGCCCGCTTCTCTCCCGGACCCGCCGGCGGGCTCTGGCCGGTGCTGGGGTTCTAAGGGCGCCGGCGCGGCGTGTAGATTGACGTGAGGACCGCGTCCTCAGAACGGGCCGCGCCCGGAGGTGAAAGGCCGGTGAACCTCATTTGGACCGCCATCTTGGCCGTCAGCGTGCTGCTTGCGTTCCTGCAAGGCGCTGACGGCGCCACCGCCGTCACGCAAGGCGTGGTCAAGGGCGCGGAAGACGCCGTCGTCTTCGCCTTTGGGCTCATCGGCGCCCTGGCCTTTTGGTCCGGGATGCTCAAGGTGGCCGAAGCCTCGGGGATCACCAATGCGGTGGCCCGGGCGCTCTCCCCGCTGGTCCGCCTTCTCTTCCCCTCCATCCCGCCCGGGCACCCCGCCAGCGCCTCCGTCCTCATGGCCATCACCGTCAACATGCTCGGGCTGGGCAACGCGGCCACTCCCTTGGGCCTCAAGGCCATGGAGGACCTGGCGGACCTCAACGGCAGGCGGGACGAGGCCTCCGACGCCATGTGCACCTTTCTCGCCGTCTCCACGTCGGGCGTCACGCTGATCCCCAGCACCGTCATCGCCGTCCGGGCCGCCGCCGGCTCGGCTCAACCGGCGGCCGTGGTGGTCACCACGCTCCTCGCCACCCTGGCCGGCACCGCGGCAGCCGTCGCCGCCGACCGCCTCTTCCAGCTGCGGAGGTGGAGGCCGTGAGCGGCTTGGTCCAGGCGTTTTCGTCCTGGGTGATCCCCGCCCTTCTCCTGCTGGTGCCAGGGGTCGCGCTGTTGCGGGGCGTCCGGGTGTACGAGGTCTTCTGCGAAGGCGCCCGGGAAGGGCTGGAGACGGCCTTCCGCATCCTGCCGTACCTGGTGGCGATGTTCGTCGCCGTCGGCGTCTTCCGGGCCTCCCACGGGCTCGACGCCGTGCTGGGCCTCCTCCGGCCCGCCGCGGAGCGCTTGGGCCTGCCCGCGGAAGTCCTTCCCCTGGCGATCCTGCGCCCGCTCTCGGGCTCGGGCTCCCTGGGAGTCTTGGCTGAACTGCTCAAGGAGCACGGCCCGGACTCTCTCGTCGGCCTCATCGCCTCCACCATGCAGGGGAGCACCGAAACCACGTTTTACGTGCTCACGGTGTATTTCGGCGCCGTGGGCGTCGTCAAAGCCAGGCACTCGGTGGCGGTGGGCCTCTTGGGGGACCTGGCCGGGTTCATCGCTTCGGTGGCCGCGGTTCGGTGGCTCTTGGGATAGGGGCCTCCGGTGCGGCAGCCACAAATTGGCGGGGCGCCCGCGGCAGGATCCCCATTCTGAGCTGGGGAAATGGTCGAGTCATACACCGGTGTGCGCCGTGCGGGAACCGCAGGCCGCAGCCCGGCCGCCGCCGGCGCGCCAGAACGCCCCCGGGGAAAGGAGGGAGCCGCTTGCCGTCCGGCCCGTGCCAGTGCAGAGAGCTTCACGACACTTTGGTCTCGCGCTTTCCGCCGAACCCGTTCGTTCAAAGGCTCCTGGCAAAGGCTCAGGAACTGCGCATCTCGTTCGAGCGCAGCCCGGTGCGGGAGCAGTGGCTCTACCACCCCGGCCGGCGGGCGATCCTGGTCTGGGAGCCCGACCTCACCTCTCAGTCCCTCACCTACCTGGTGGTCATCCTGGCGCACGAGATGGGACACGCCGTGGATTTCGACCAAAATCCCGAGCGGCGCCGGGAGGTGCACGGGATGCACTGGCTCGACGTGCCCGACGAAGTGGAGATCGCGGCGTTCGTGCAAGGGTTCTTGTTGCTCAAGGAGCTCAGGATCCCCATCAGCCTCGACGACTACCAGAAAATGATCGCGGAGCCCATCGGCGCCGCCGTCCGCCGGGAGATCCAGGAAAACCACCTGTGCTGCCTTCTCTCGTCCTCGCGCCCGGCGGCCGCAGGCGGCAAGGCGGCCTGCTGACCGCCCCCGGTCTTCTTCTCGGCCCTCACCCTGTTCTCGCCGGCGCGGGTTCGCGCCTTGGCCTGCCCCGCGCCGGGGCGTTTCCGGAAAGGTGACCGCCCTGCGCTAGGTGAAATCCCACCTGCGCGCCCTGCCTCGTTCAACGGGCGGCGCGCACCCAGTAGACGCTGAGGAGGGTTTTTCACCGGTGGCTGACATCGAAGCGGACAGGGAAAGCGAAGTGGCCGCGCTCCTCGACGAGCTCACCTCCGTCTCCGCCGTCTCAGGACGCGAGGCGCCCATGAGAGCGCTCTTGGCAAGGCTCCTCTCCTTCGCCGACGAGCTGTCGACGGACGCGCTGGGCAACGTCATCGCCCGCCTCCACCCGACCCGGGCTCCCGAAGGCGGGCGGGCGCCCCGGGTGATGCTGGCGGCGCACATGGACGAGATCGGCCTCGTGGTGGCCTCCATCGACGACGACAGCGGAGCGCTGCGGGTCCTGCCCGTGGGGGGCGTCGACATCCGCAACCTCTTGGCGTCCGACGTGGTGGTCCACACCCGGGGCGGGCCGCTTCCCGGCATCGTGGGGAGCACGCCGCCGCACCTCACCGCGGCGAAAGAGCGGTCAAAGCCGCCTGCCTGGGACGACCTCTTCATCGACCTCGGACTGAGCCCGGAGGAAGTGCGCGCCCGGGTGCGTCCCGGTGACGTCGTGAGCTTTGTGGGCCCCGGCATGCGCCTCGGGGCCGGGCGTTACACTGCCAAGGCCCTCGACAACCGGGCGGGCCTGGCCGCGGCCCTCTTGGCTTTCCGCCGTCTCCAGGAGAGCGAGCGTCCGGCCGAAGTGGTCCTGGTCGCGACAAGCCAGGAGGAAGTCGGCACCCGCGGCGCCGCGGCCGCCGCCCACGCAGTGGCACCCGACGCCGCCGTCGCCATCGACGTGGGGTTCGCCGGGATGCCCGGCCTGGCCAAGCGGGAGACCATCGAGATGGGAAAGGGGCCGGCCGTCTCCACCGGCGCCAACGTCCACCCGCAGCTGCGGGAGCTCCTCCTGGAGACGGCAGCGGAGCGTGAGATTCCGGTGCAGGTAGAGGTCCTCCCCGGCCACTCGGGAACGGACGCGTGGCCCATCCAAGTGGCGCTCCAGGGCATCCCCACCGGGATCATCAGCATTCCGCTGCGGTACATGCACAGCCCGGTCGAGGTGGTGGAGCTGGCCGACGTGGCGGCTGCCGCGGAGCTGGCCGCTGGATTCTGCCAAAAAGTGACCCCGGACCGGATAGGAGGGTGGCACGGTGTTTCTCTTGCTGGCTCGGCTGAGTGAAGCCTTCGGCCCCTCGGGCGACGAGGCCGAGGTGCGGCAGATTCTCACGGAAGAGCTCAAGGGCCGCTGGGACGCCGCTTACGTCGACTCCATGGGCAACCTCATCGCCTCGTTCGGCCGGCAAAAGCCCGGCCCGCGGGCGATGATCGCCGCCCACATGGATGAGGTGGGCCTGATCGTCGACTTCATCGACGACGACGGCTTCCTGCGGTTCAAGAAGGTGGGCGGCATCGACGACCGGGTGCTGCCCGCGGCGCGCGTGCGGGTGGGCCGCCACCGCGTGCCGGGCGTCATCGGGCTCAAACCGAAGCATCTGCTCAAAGGGGAAGAGGCCGAACGGGTCGTCGACAGCGACGACCTCTACATCGACATCGGCGCCCGCTCCAAAGCCGAAGCGGAGGAGCGGGTCCGCCCCGGCGACTACGCGGTCTTCGACACCCGGTTTCAAGAGCTCACCGGCGGCGTGGTCACGGGCAAGGCTCTGGACGACCGGGCCGGCTGCGCCATAGCGGCGGCGCTGGCCGTGGAAGAGCTTCCCCTGCCGGTGGACTTCGCCTTCACGGTGCAGGAAGAGATCGGCTTGAGGGGCGCCAAGGTGGCCGCCGAGAGAGTGAAGCCCGACTTCGCCGTCGTCCTGGAGGCCACCACGTGCGCGGACTTCCCGGACCCCAAGGCCCGCCGCCGCTCCACGCTCCTGGGCCAGGGGCCGGCGCTCACCTTTCAGGACGCGACGTCCATCCCCCACCGGGGCCTGCTCGAGCTCCTGGTCCGCACGGCGGAGGAAGAAGGCGTCCGCTACCAGTGGAAGCAGACCACCGCCGGCGGGAACGACGCCGGCAGCATCCATCTCGCGGCCGGCGGGATTCCCACCGTCTCCATTTCGGTTCCCTGCCGGTACCTGCACACTCCCAGGGCGCTGCTGTCCCTTTCAGACATGGCGGAAGCCCTCCGCCTCGTGCGGGCGCTGCTCCACCGGGTGGCCCGGGAGGGCGTTCCTTCGCTCTAATCCCCCGGCCTAAGGTGCCTGCATCCTCAAAGAACGAAGCCGGGCCGGCCCCCAGACCGGCCCGGAACGCAAGACACCGGCCGGAGCCCCTCCAAGGGGCCTCCGGCCGGCGCCCGTCTTGCCGTTCTGCCTACGATCGCGGCGGGGAACCGGCGGGCGATCAGCGCCCGGTAGGCACGAGGGACAGGGCCCGCACCTGCGTGTCCCGGGCCACTTCGACGTAGAAGACGGAACCTTGCGGCACCACGTGCTGCCGTCCCTGCACGAAATACCCCGCGGTCAGCCCGATGGGCCCCAGCAGGATGATCCCGGCGATGCTCGCGCCGGCGGCCAGCTCCAGCGACTTGTTGCGCTCAGTGGCCCGTTCGTCCAGATGGATCGGCACCGGGGTGGAATCCATCGCGAGGACGGAGCCGAAATCCACCTGCACTCTCCCGTCCTGGCCCAGCCGGCCCGCGCCGCTCACCGCCGTAATGCGGCCTTGGCCCTCCGAGCCCGCGGGGATCGCGATCTTCCCCTCGATCGTCACGTCGTCCAGGACGCGGTAGCGGACGACGTCATTCAGCTGGCTCTTCTCCGAGTTCAATTCCGTCAAGAGCTCGATGCGGATCAGCGTCCCCTTGGGGACGGTGGCGTCGGCCGCGTAGATCCTCCCGCCCGGCCACATCAGCTGGAGGAGCTGATCGAGCCGCTCCACCAGGCTCATGTCATTGAAGATCTGCCCGTAGAGCTGCGACTCCAACAGCTCAAGCCGCCGCTGGATGGAGGGGTTCTCGTTGATGGAGCGGAACGTCACCCATTCGATGGCGTTCAACTTCATCTTGAGCGGGATGTCGCCTTCCGCCCCCGTCAGCATGTTCTGCAGCCGCTGCAGGCGGACCAGGAAGGCGCTCCCGTCTTGGGTTCTCCCATAGATGTCGCGCTCTGCCTTCTCAAGACGGGGTACCAGCGGTCCTTCCTGCGCCTGCCCGTAGAGGATCTGTTCGACCTGGATCAACCCCGGCGGTCCGACGGCCGTGGCGGTTTGGGCGTGCGCCGCGGGCACCATCATCCACCAAACAAGAGAGAATGTGACGAGCAAAGCCACTGTCCTGCGCATGTTCGGCCCTCCTTCTCTTCGTGCCCCCGGACGGAAACGGCCAACGGAAAACCTCAGAACTTGATCGAAACCTCCGCCGTAGTGACGTTTTCCGTGACCTCACCCACCTTCGTCAAGATCTCGTACCGCAGCGCCACGCTGGCGTCGTCGAAGTCGTAGCGAATGCCCAGGTTCGACGCGGTCTCTCTTCCCAATTCCTGATCGACGATGGCGATCCCTGCCGAAGCCCGGCCGATGGGCCCCACCGCGTGCTCCAGCGTCGCCCGGGTCCGTCGCACGGTGGACGAGGGCTCGCCCTTCGCGCCCTCGACGGCGAAATCCAGTCCCAGCTTGCCCAGTTCGAAGCGGATTTCCAGCCCCAGCTCCGTCTTGTCCAGGACCGCCGGCTCGTCCCCCTCGCCACCGTCCACCCGGGAGAGCTCCCGGGCCGCCCGGACGATGGTGTAATCGTCGACGTACGACGCAAGCCCCCACCGGGTCGACTGGCCGTCTTCCCCTTGGGGGGTCACCAGCTGCTCCCGGCGGAGCGACAGGATCCAGCGGCCGATCTCGGCCGACAGGTCCACGCGCGAGCGGGGGCCCGTCTCCGATCCCAGCAAAGTGCGGTATCCTTCGCCGAACGACGACAGCAGGGCGCCCAACGTCACTTCGGGCGCCGGGTAGACCACCGCGCCCACCTTGAGGGCCCCGCCTCCGTCTCCGGCCGTGGGGTTCTGGGCCACCTCGGTGGTGAGCGTCAGCTGGGGAAGGACCGCGTACGTCCCCGCCACCGACACCACGGCGGTTTCCTCATTCCCTTCTCCGTCCGCAGAAGGCTCCAGCCCACCCGACCGGTACGCCATCGTCGCCTCCAGCTGCAGCCGGTCCGTCACCCGCACCAGGCCGTCCACGGCGGTGATCAGCGGAGCCGTCGCCGAGCTTGTCGGGTCGAGCCCATCCACGCGGGCTCTGGCGACGAGCAACGTCGAACCGAGCTGGCCCGACTGGAAAGCCGCCTGAAAGCCCGACAGCTCCCGCACGCCGCCCGCGGCCAGCTCGCTCAGGCCGGCGCCCGTCACCGGGCCGAAACGGGCCACCGCGGCCCCGGGGACGCCCAAGTCGACGCCGGGAGCAGCTACGCGGAACATCCCCTGCTCATAGCCGGTCCCGAACTTGCTCTCGGTGTAGAAGGCCGCGCCCACATTCAGCCACTGGTTCAACGCCCCTGAGAGGTGCAGTGCATAGCTGTGCTCCACGTTGGAGCTGCGACGCTCTTCCTCCTCGGGCGCCGACTGCTGGATGTCCTGGTAGACGATGCGGCTCTCTCCCCGCATGCGAAAACGTTCCAGCGCCTGGGCCACGCCATCGAGCCGGATGCCCTCGTGCCCGTTCCCGGCGACGCCCACCGGGATGGGGTAGCCCAGGATCTCCAGCTGGTCCCTGACCAGTGCCAGCAGCTCGCCCAGCTCCCGGCGCTCGCTTTCGCTCAGCGGGACATCGGGGTGCGCCCGGTTGTGGACGTCGACGATGTCATCGACGGTAGGCGGGGGTCCTTCAGCCGGCGTCAGGCTCTGGACCGCCTCCCCTAGCCAGACGGCGAGATCGAAGTACGACATCTTGTACCCCAGCGACAGCCGGTCCGCCACATACCGCGGGACGAACCCCTTCCGCGAGAGGGATCTCACCGTCGCGTACGCCCAGTGGCCCTCCGGCAGTACTTCAAAAGGGTTGGCCGACGCGGGGACGGCGAGCGGGCACGCTGTGGTCCACAGGATAAGCAGCGCCAGCAGCACAGCCAGCCTCGCGCCGCGGCCCTTGCACCACACCCTCATCCCGCTCGCCTCCTTTCACTCAGGTATTCTTTCCCACGACGTTCATCCAGCGCCTCATTCAGTTCCCATACCGGCCGACGGTACTTCTAGATTACAACGGATCACCAAAAGATGAAAGCCATCCCAGCCTTTAGGGATCCGGGGCGCCGGGCTCAGCGGCCCTCTGCGCCAAGAACCGCTCCCCTAGGATCGCGGCGACGAAGTCGTCGTAGGGCACCGGCGGCACCTGCAGCGACCGGGGGAGGAGCCGCCGCCACCCTCGCGGGGGGTGCTCCTCGAAGTAACGCTCCCTGGCCGCCAGCGTGGAGAGGCGTTCGTCCACCACGCAGACCCGCACAC
Organism: Clostridia bacterium; assembly: GCA_002919235.1. Classification (GTDB taxonomy): domain Bacteria; phylum Bacillota; class Limnochordia; order DTU080; family RSA5; genus RSA5. The sequence goes on along the minus strand of PKEX01000031.1, from coordinate 18,452 downwards.
GTCCGGCCAGCGGCGACTTCTCGATCTCCCGGGCGAACTCCTTGGAGCCCGTACCGTCGCCTAGCACTACCGTCCGAACCCCGTACGTCTCCGTCCACTGCACGAGGAGGGCGAGCGCCTCGCGTCGCGGCGCCACCCGCCGCTCCACCACGCCGCCGTCCGTGGACATCAGCGCGAGGCCGCACTTCTCGCGCCCCGGATCGACCGCCGCGAGGAATTCCCTGCTCAAGGCTGCCACACCGCCCATGGTTTAGGAAAGGCCCCCGGGGGTGTGTCACCCCCTGGGGGCCTTCCTCTCCGAGGAACCACACGTCCTCAATGCGCTTTCGCTTAGAACTCGAACGCCAGTCCGGCCTTGAGCTGGTACGCGGTGTAGTCCGGTTTATCCGGATCCGTGGAGCCCTTGCTGTCCACGTACAGCCCGCTGACGTTCAGCTCGGCGCCCTCAAACACCGGGTAGGTGAGCGTGAGCTTGGTCACGAGGTCAGTGTCGCTGTCACGCTTGTCACCCGGGACGCTGCCCCTGATGTACTTCCCTTCTCCGGCCAACTTGGCTTCGCCGCCCCGCAGCTCCTTCTCAAAGGAGGCGGTGATCGTGTTCCGAGTGTAGCCCGTCCCGTTCTTGTCGACGTGCTTGTACTCGTACCCGGTGACGATGTCGGTGCCGAAGAAGCTGGGCAACGTGTACTTGACGCCCAGGGTGGTGGTGTTCACCTGATCCGTGGTCCACTTCTCGTTGAACCACCACTTGTCCGGATCCACGTCGTTGCGGGACGTCGAGTAGCCCGCCGTGAAGGCGAACGGCCCCACCGGATAGTCCTCCACCATCACCTCAAGGAAGGTGTGGTCGCTGGCCGGCGCCGTCTCGCTCGTGCCGTAGCGTCCCGTCAACTTCAGCGGCAGCACCCAGTCAGTGAACTCGCGCTGTGCGACCACCCACACGTGCTGCTGCTCGTCCTCGCCCGTGCTCACGGCCCAGTTCTGGTCGTTCGTGCGGTTGTGCACCGTCGCCTTGACTATCACGCCCAGAATGGGTGCCTCCAAGCTGGCCCGCAGCGTCTGATCCTCGGCGCCAGCCTCGTCGGCCCGCCGGTCGTAGAGCACCCCGGTCTCGATGCCGGCGAAGCGGATGCCGGTCACCTCGGCTTGGACGAAGTCGTTGGTGACGGTCGTCGTAGCCGGATCCGGACCCTCTTTGCCGCTGTCATTCGCCGTCAGCCGGCCGAACGAAGCGCTGGCCTCGCCGCCCAGCACCGGGAAGCTAAGCTTGGCCGAGTACGTGCTCTCGCCCCGGTCCAGCCAGTCCTCCGCCGGCGCCAGCTTCCGCTCGAGCCAGTCAAGGCCTTTGGACACCATATCCTTGCCGGCGTCGAGCTCCTTGGCGAACTTGGGCGCGTAGTTCTCGTCGACCGCGCCGTACTCCGCCTCCACCTTTGCGGAGAGCACCGGGAACGAGAGGCGGGCCTCCACCACGTTGGACACGCCGTCGCCCTCGACTGCGTCTTCATGCGCGGCATAGAAGGCACTGTAGTCGACAGACTGCAGCGTCCCCTTAGCCGCCGCGCTGTAGACCCGGTCGTCGACGGCACCCAAGGCCGCAGCGGCCGGATCCGCCGCATCCAGCACGTTGACGTACCGGACGCCCGCGAAGTTCAGGTTGAAGGCCTCGCCGAGCGCGTACGACAGCGAACCACCCAGGACGAGCTCGTTATCGTCAGGGTCTTCAGCAGCAGCGACCGGCTGCAGATCAACCTTGCTCATAAACGCGTGCAGGTTGGTGCTGTCGTTCCGGCCCCAGACGAGATCCACGTGGGCGCCCCGCTTGGTGGTACCATCGGTGTCGTTGTACCGCGCGGCGTCAAACAGGTACTTGCCGAAGGGCTCGGCGATGACCTCCGTATCCAGGTCGCCTGCCTCCAGCGACCGCAGGACGCCCGGAGTGGTCACCGACAGGTGGCCCACCGCCTCAAACCCGTCCTTGTTGACCTCGGTCGGGCCCAGCTGCGTCGTGGCGGTCAGCGAACCCTTCACGGTGACGTTCTCCGCCGGCGTCGCCGTCAGGGTCACCGTGAACTTGTTGGTGAACTCGTGCTCCCGCTTGAGCTCGCCTTCCTCTTCCCGCGGGTCGGCGTAGAACTTCTTGCTGAGATCAGCGCTGACGATGGACGTCTGCGTGTAGTTGGTCTCGTTCTTGCCGCTGATCCACACGCTGCCGACGCGCTTTTCGAGCACCGAGACCCTCGCGCCGAGGAGGTCCAGCTCGTTGCGGAACTCGTCAGCCAGCGCCGCGATGGTGGCCTCGAGGTCGCGCACCCGCCGCTGCACCAGCAGGGCCGCGCCCGCCGGATCGCCTTCGGCCCCTTCGATGAGGGAGAGATCGCCGCCGGCGATCAGGTCCGCCAGCACCTGGCGGGCGATGCGCTCCACCTCTTCATCGAGATTGCGGATCCGCGCCGCCAGCTCGGTGATGTCCTCACCCAACAGCTCCCGCAGCTGAGCGCGCATCTCGTCGATGAGCGCCGCGGCCAGGGCAGCCCGCGCCTCATCCGACAGCGAGCTGATTGCGCCGGTCTGAAGGTCCGCCACTTCAAGCTCGAGCGCCCGGACGCGCGCCGCTAGGTCCTCCAGGTTGGCAGCAATGCGTTCGGTGAGCTCCTGGCGGACCCACTCGATGTCATGCGCCAAGGCCGCGGTCTTGGCGTCAATGCCTTCGGCGATCCTCTGCTCGATCAGCTCCTCGAACCGCGCGAGGGTACGCGCGAAGACCATGGCCATCTCGTACCGGGTGAACGTGCGGTCGCCGCCGAACGTGCCGTCGGGATACCCTTCGATCAGGCCCGCGGCGGCCAGCTTCACGATGGCGTCGTAGGCCCAGTGATCCGCCCGGACATCCGAGAACGGGTTCACGTTGGCGCCCGCGCTCAGAGGCACGGCGGCGATCAACAGGGCAGCCATCAAGAGAGCCACTGCCTTTTGTCGCATGTGCTTACCCCCTTAATCCGTCGACTGCGTCTGCTCCATCGTGCGGGTCGCCGCGGGCGGCCGCTCACCCGTGAGCCTCCATGGTTTCCTCACCGGATCGCAGGCCCGCACACGGCGGCCGCAGAGCCAGAAGAACCCCGCCAAAGAGCGGTCGTGGGCTTCAGGGGTGCACCTCCTTTCCTGCCCCTTCGCTCCTCATTCCCGGCGGGAGGTGAACTTCAGACGCTACACACTTGCTGGGATATTCGAGCCGGGCCGGCATTATCCTGCACCTACTGGGAGATTTTTGCGGCGAAAACGCCCATCACTACGGTGTCGGCGGGCACTGATGACACCGCCGGCGAGCGGGCACCCTAAAGTGTAGTGCGGCAGGGAAAGGAGCGATGAACCGTGCACGGCGAGCTGGTGTGTCCCGGGTGCCGTCACCCGCTGGACGTGATCTCCTCCTCAGGGCGAGCAGACGATCTATACCTCTGCTCCCACTGCTATCACTCATGGTTTGCCTTCGAGCTCCTCGCCGGCGAAGAGGCGCCTCTTGCGAACCGGGAGGAGCTCCCGGAAGACGAGTGACCGCTCTCACTCGGGAGGCTGAAACCCGGGGACGACGGCGGCCAGCTCCCGCCCGATCTCCTGCAGCTGGACGATCTTGGCCTTGGGAGCGCGGCGCCTGAGCCGGGCTTCTTCGTCCAAAGGCACGTTGTAGGCCAGCACCGGCATGTGCCGGGTGAAGCCGGTCTCTCCCAAGTAGCCCGCGCACTCCCTGCCATAGCCCGGAGGCGAGCAGTCCACCACGACGGCGTCGGGCCGCTCCTCCTTGGCCGTGAAGAAGAAGCCGGGCCAGACCGGGCGCGAGCAGATCACTTCCGCCCCTCCCGCCTTGAGATACTCCACCAGCTTGTCGCGGGCTTCCCCTTCTTCCTGGATCACCATGATCTTCAAGAGCGGACTCTCCCCTAATGTCTATCGTCGATTACGCCGGGGAAAATTATACAGTAAAGCAAGAGCTTGGGACAACCGAGCGGGTCACAGCGGCACGGGCGCGGCCAAAGGGCGTCCAAAAAAGAAAGGCGCTCCTTGAGACAAGGGCGCCTTTCGCGACGGTGATTCCGTGCGAGGGAGGCTCAGTGAACTTTCGTACCGGAGACGAGCTTGATGAGGACGTTGGCGATGGTGCGCTGCTCCTCGTCGTCCGCCGCCTCCCAAAGCTCCTTCAACACCTTTTGCTCCGGGTTTTTCGGGTCGATCTTGCTGGCCAGGAAGTCACCCACTTGCTCAGCCCGTTTGGCCAACTCCTCCTGCGACAGGTTCATCGACTGCCCGAGCTGGACGGCCTGGGCCAGCTGGCTTTTCCAGGCCTCCCAAGAGCCGGCTACCTGCTGCATGCCGTCACCTCCTCAGAGGGTAGTGTGCCCCGTGGGTTTTGGGCGCAATACGCCCGCAGGCGCTGGACCGCCCCAGCGTCCCGGCGGCCTCGCCGGGCCCCGTCACTCCTGCCGCTCTTTCGCGGCCTCTTCGGTTCCGGTCCGGTAGAACGTCAGGGCGTAGAGCCCGCTCAGCGCGACCAGGGCGTAGACCACCCGCGACGCCAGGCTGGGCGCGTACGGGGTCTCCCCGCCAAAGATGGCCTGGACGAGGTCGAAGTTGAAAATGCCGATCAGACCCCAGTTGATGGCGCCGATGATGATCAGCGTCAGCGCCGTAGCCCTGAGAGCGTCCATCGCAGCATCCTCCTTCCCATGGCCCTCTCAGTGCTGCTGCCCTTCCGGTCGGGCCGCGCGGATCGGGAGGCGGACGCCTTTGCCGTGCGGCGGGTCGGCCTTGGCCAGGCGCACCTCCAGCACGCCGTTGACGTACTCGGCCGTCGACTGGTTCGGGTCGACCGGCGCGGGGAGCGTGATGGTCCGGTGGAACGCGCCGTAGCGCCGTTCCAGCCTCTTGTAGCCCGTCTCGTCGTGCTCCTTGCGCTCCTTCACCTCGCCTCGCAGCGTCACGCTGTCCTCGGTGACGATGACGTCCAGATCGTCCGGCTCGACGCCGGGGATCTCCGCGCTGACGACGAAGTGCGTCCCCGTCTCCCTCAGATCGACGGAGGGGACGCGCGCCGCGGGAAACCCTTCGTGGTCCCACGGCCACAGCCGGCCGAAGAACCGGCCGAAGTCGTCCCGCACCCGCTGAATCTCGCCCAGCGGGTCCCAGCGGACGATGTCTGCCATGCATCCAACCTCCCTTACGGGAGCAGTGTGCCACCGCGGGGCGGGTTTTACGCGCTCCACAAAAAACGCACCCTGCCGCAGGAAAGCGGCAGGGTGCGCCGGGCGACCGGCCGGTGACGCCGGCCGCTAGAAGCCGATGGCCATCCCGTACTCGTAGCCCATCATGCGAATGACGCGCCAGGCGTACTTCTTGCGCAGCGAGAGCGGGTCACCCGGCGAGCGGCCGGAGAGCTCCACCTCCACCGCAGGGATGCCTAGATCCCGGCCGACCTTGCGGGTGAGGCTGCCGGAGATGGGCTCCGTCAGCGCCCGCCACTTGGGTCCCGTCGCGCCGCTGGGCCGGATCTCATTGAGAGCGTCCCGGATCCGCCGGGCGACGCTGCCCGCCTCGGCCTGCCGGGTGTGGATCAGCGTGTTCCCCAGGCTGTTGACGAAGCCGTCGTGAAAGTCCACCACGAACGCCAAGTTGGGCTGGGATTTGATCAGGTCCCACATCTCCTTGGCGATGGTGTACGTGGGCGACGAACCCACGGGGAACATGCGGTTGAAGTCCTTGCCCGACAGGGCCGAACCGCTGCGCGACAGCGTGCGGCGGTTCTGCTCGCAGGCGATCTTGTTAAAAGCAGGCACGATCACCAGGCGGCCCCGGGAGACGGTGATCCCCCGGTCGATGGCCTCCGTGAGGGCCAGGTGCCCCGACCGCTCGTTGCCGTGGATGCAGCCGATGAACACCAGAGTCGGGCCCGGCGTGGGCGAGTCGTAGATGTAGACGGGCGTCTCAAAGGCCGTGCCCTTGCGCAGCGCCGACATGGTGAGCATCGTGGGGCCCGCGTCGGCCCGCTCGTCAGCGACGCCGCAGAGGTAGTAGCCCTTCTTGGACGCGAGCGCCTTGTTGAGCTCGGCGTAGGTCTTGGGCCCCGCTTCGCCGTCGACGTAGAGGCCCTTGGCCGACTGGAACGCCCGGACCGCCCGGTCGGTGAGCGGCCCGAAGTCGCCGTCGATCTTGCCGCTGTAGTAGCCCAGGAACTTGAGGGCCGTCTGCAGCGCCGCGACTTGTTCGCCCTGAAAACCAAGGACTAAATACTGGCACCTGTCGAAGTAGTACCCCGGCACGCCGGCAGGCGGGGGTTCAAGCCCGGGCACTCCGGGGCTTCCCGGTTCCCCGGGGGTTCCTCCGGTGCACTCGGATTCCAGGACGTCCACGTGGGTGACAACCCACTGCCCGGCGGCGTACTCCAGGTGAACCCTGCCCGTGCCGGCACAGCGGACCTCGGCGCCGCCCGCATCCGTAAAGGAGAGCGTAAAGCTCCCTTCGGCGACGGCCGACCCGCCGTCGACCTGGATGCGCCCGAGGACCACCTCGACGGTATCGAACTCCACGTCGCCCCAGATGCGCTCCAGGAATTCCGGGATCTGGCTCTGGGCCATGAGGCCCAGCGAGAGGGGGGCGACGGTACCCGAGGTGACCTCGAAGTACTCGGCCAAGTGGACTGCGACACCGGCGGCGTCTTTGAGCTGGACGGCGGCAGCGATCGACTCGATCGCCCGCTCCACGTCGATCCGGCTCCCGTCGCTGGGGCCGCTCACTCCCAGGAGCCGGCAGCCCGCGCTCCCGATGGCGAGCAGCGCCAGGAGCAAGACCAGGACGAGACGCTTGGTCACGGGATATTGCCTCCTTGTTTGGTCTGCGACAGTGGGTTCAGGGCCCTGGAACCCGGTGTCAGCTTGGCTAATGCTTGCTATTCGCTGCAAATTGTGGGACTCATCCCCCTCTAGCTGGGCTTTTGGCATGCAATTTGTGGAAGCCCGGCCGGAGGCGAAAGGCAGGAAGGAGAACCGGTATGGAACAACCGCTGGTCGGCGTCATCATGGGGAGCGTCTCCGACCGGGAGACGATGGCGCATGCGGAGGAGATCTTGAAGGAGCTGGAGATTCCTTTTGAAACCCGGATCGTCTCCGCCCACCGCACGCCTGACTGGATGTTCGAGTACGCGTCCACCGCGGAGGCCCGGGGGCTCGAGGTGATCATCGCCGGCGCCGGCGGCGCCGCCCACCTGCCGGGCATGGTCGCCTCCAAGACGGCGCTGCCCGTGATCGGCGTGCCCGTCCGCTCCTCCGCCCTTTCGGGCCTGGACTCGCTCCTTTCCATCGTGCAGATGCCCGCGGGCGTCCCGGTGGCCACCATGGCCATCGGCCCCGCCGGCGCGGCCAACGCCGGCCTGATGGCCGCCCGCATCCTCGGCGTGAAGTACCCGGAGATCCGAAAGCGCCTGCAGGAACGGGCCGCGCGCATCGCCCGTCAGGTGCGGGAGCAAGCGGAGAACCCGTGATTCTTCCGGTGATTCTTGCGTGAAGACGGAGGGCAGGAGATGTCGCAGGTGATCTTGCCCGGCGGCACCATCGGGATTCTCGGTGCGGGCCAGCTGGGCCGCATGATGACCACCGCCGCCAAGCACATGGGCTACCGCGTCGCGGTGGTGGGCGCCTCTCCCGACGACCCCGCGGCGCAGGTGGCGGACCACTTCATCGAAGGGGATCTGATGTCGCCCGAGTCGGCGGCCCGCCTCGCCCGAGTGGCCGGCGCGATCACGGTGGAAATCGAAAACGTCTCCGTCCCGGGGCTGGAGGCCGCTGCCTGTGAGGTCCCGGTGCGACCGTCGGCGGCGGTGGTCCGGATCGCCCAGCACCGCCTGGCGGAAAAGCAGGCGCTGGAGGCCATGGGCGTTCCCGTCGCCCCGTTCCGGGAGGTGACCGGCGCCGCCCAGCTGCGGGAAGCCCTGGAGAGCATCGGCTTTCCCGCCATCCTCAAGACCGCCCGGGGCGGCTACGACGGCAAAGGCCAGGTGCGGATCGCCGATCCCGGGCAGGTGGAGCGCGCCTTCGAGGAGCTGGGCGCAGGCCGCGTGGACCTGGTAGTGGAAGCAGTGGTGCCGTTTGAAAAGGAGATCTCGGTGGTCGTCGCCCGGGACGCGGCCGGCCGCATCGCCGCCTACCCCGTCGTGGAGAACGAGCACCGGCGCGGCATCCTCCACCGCTCCATCGCGCCCGCACGGGTCGGGACGAACGTACGGGAGCGGGCCGTCGAGGCGGCCCGGGACATCGCCGAAGGGCTGGGGCTGGTGGGCGTGCTGGCCGTCGAGATGTTCGCCCTGCCCGGCGGCGAGATCGTGGTCAACGAGCTGGCGCCCCGGCCGCACAACTCAGGCCACTTCACCCTCGACGCCTGCGCCACGTCCCAGTTTGAGCAGGCGATCCGGGCCGTCGCGGGGCTGGGCCTGGGATCGACGGAACAGCTGGTCCCGGCGGTGATGCTCAATATCCTGGGCGAGCACCTGCCGGCCGTCCTGGAAAAATACACTTCCCTGATGCAGGATCCCCACGTCAAAGTGCACCTTTACGGCAAAGCCCAAGCCCGGCCGGGCCGGAAGATGGGCCACATCCTGGTGATGGACCGGGACCTGTCCCGCTGCGTCGAGAGGGCCGACGCCCTCTGGAGCTGGCTCACCGGCGAGCGCCGGGACTGACTTGCCGCCCGGCTGCGGGCCGTGAGCGGCCAGCGGTCATGGCACATACACTTTCCCATCAGGCCGTGAAGGGATGGGTTGCCATGGACCGCATCGGCATCCTGGTCGACCGGCGCGTCCTCGCGCGGGCCATGCGCGGCCGGCCGACCATCGAGCGGGTTGGGCTCTACCGCAGCGTCGCCCTGGAGCTTGGCGTCGACATCGTCGTCTTCTGCGTGGAACGGGTCGACGTGAAACGGGCCGCGGTGGTGGGTTACGCTCCGGCTGGAGAGGGCTGGCGCCGGGTGCGGGTCCCCCTCCCCAAGGTGGTCCACAAGCGGGTCCTCTACCGCAAGAGCGCTCCCCTGCGAAAGCTCCGGCGGATGCAGCGCCGCGGGGTGGTCTTCGTCAACCCGGTGAAGATCCAGGACAAGGCCCGCATGCTGTCCCTCCTGCGCCGGGAGCCGTCCGTCGCCGCCCATATTCCGCCGACGCGCCCCTACTCGTGGCCGGCCTTGAGAGGCCTCTTGGGCCGCGGCGGGAGCGCCGTGGTCAAGCCCAAAATCGGCTCGCTGGGCCAGGGCATCGTCCGGGTCGTACCGCTGGGGACGGGCGCGGTGGAGTGGACGCGGCGGCGGCCGGTGGTGATCGGGCGCCGGAGCCTCAAGCGGCGTCTTGCGCGGCTGACCAGGAGGCGCCGCTACCTCCTGCAGGATTACGTGGCGCTGGCCCGCTACGAAGGCCGGCCCTTTGACCTCCGGGTTCCCGTGCAGAGAGGCCCGGACGGGGGATGGCTTGTCCCCGGCATGGTGGCCAAAGTGGCCGGAACCCACCCGTACCTGACCAACATGGCGCAGGGCGGCCGAGCCGTCCCGGGAGCGGTGGCTCTCAGAGCCGCGTTTGGCCCGCAGGCGGATGAAGTGGCCCGGCGCGCCGAGGCGCTGGCGCTGGAGACAGCCCGGGCGCTGGCCCGGCGGCATCCCTTTGCCGCAGACCTCGGCCTTGACATCGGGATTGACCGCAGCGGCAAACCCTGGCTTTTCGAGGTGAACACCCGCGACCAGCGCTACACGTTCTACAACGCGGGGATGCACGACACGTTCCGGGCGCTCTACCGCAACCCTGTCGCCTTCTGCGCCCGTTTGAGCCGCGAGCTCGCCGGGGGCCGGCGGTGAAGGCCGGTCCCTCGCTCAAGCGGGCCGCGCCCGCCGCTCCCGGGACCTTGGCCGCCGGCGGGCGCGCCCCCGGTCACCGCCTGGCCCGCCTCCGCCTGAGCCGCTTCAACCGCCGGAGCCTGCGCAGCCGGCGGCGGACCCGCTCTCTCCACCAGGCGTGCTTGGAACGCCAGTCGTAGGCGTAGAGCGCCCGCGTCCTGACCAAACGCGGAGTCTTGGGGATGTAAAGCGGCGACTGGCGGGGAAGGACGACGCGGATACCCTGGTTCTTGGCGATGGAAAGCAGGTACTTGAGAGCGGGGCGCTGCTTCAGGTACTCCTTGCGCCGCACGTCGATGCCCCAAAGGCCGATGCAGTCGTACCCTTCGAGGATCGCGAGCGCCACCAGGTACGAGGCCGTGCTGGTAAAGCAGCGGCCGAACCGCTCGAGCGCCTCCTCGATGGGATAGCGGACCCCGTTGGGGATGTCCGGATGGAGCTCCTGCAGGTAGACGGGGCACTCCATCCGCCGGAGCATCCTCATATACCCGCGCCACGACCGCCTTCCCGGCCTGTAGGTGGCCAGCTGCTGGCGCAGGTCCGTCATATGGTGCAGCTCAAACCAGCGGTCGACCCGCGGGTACCTCCACTTGCGGCTGGAAAACGCCCAGATCTCCCAAGAGGGGTCGTCGAAAGGCGCCTTGCGGCGCGACGGCCCTCCGCCGACGATCGCCACTTTCCGTTCCGCTCCGTCCACGACCAGCCTCACGCTCCGGATCCGTTGATCACTGCGGGGGAAAGACCGTCAGCGCCTGGTGCTCCGCCGCCGGCGGGGGCGCCGGCGCCACCAGGCCTTGGGCGACTGCCAGTCATAGCCGTAGAGGACATCGACCCGGGGCAGCACGGGCCGCTTCGGGATCTTCAAGGGGGACTGCCGGGGAAGGACCACCTCGATCCCCCGCTGGCGGGCGACTCCCAGGAGGTATTCGACCCCCGGCCGCTGCCGGGCGTAGACGCTCTTGTGGGTGAGGTGCACGCCCCAGACGCCGATGGTGGGAAATCCCTCGAGGATCGCCAGGGCGATGAGGTACGACGCCGTGCTGGAAAAGCACCGGCCGAACGCGGCCAGCGCCTGCTCCAGAGGGTAGCGGACGCTGCCGGGCACCTCCGGCACCACGTCCTGCATGTAGACGGGCACCTCCAGCCGGCGGAGGAACGCCATATACGAGGCATAGGAGTGGCGCCGGCGAGTCTCTTTCACCAGCTGCCCTTTGAGGTCGGGAAGGGCGTGCATCTCAAACCAGCGGGTGATCCTCGGGGTGTGCAGCTTCAAGCTGGAAAAGGCCCAGATTTCCCAGGCGTCGTCGCCGTACGGGGCGAGGCGGCGGGTCCACGCCCCTCCGACAATGGCCACCTTGCTCGCCAACGGTCATCCCCCTCGTTCAGCCGCTGGATCACCATATGGCGCACCCTCCCCTTCCCGTCCCATCCAAGGGGAAAATCGCCGCGCGCTCCCGTTCCCCTTCGCCCCCGCCCGACTACTATATCCTCCAGAACGTGCCCGGTGCGCGGGGGCCGAAGTCCGCGTCATCCCGGCGTGACGAGGCGCGAGGAGGTCTCAGAGCGTTGAAGGCGATCGCCATCATCCCCGCCCGCGGCGGTTCAAAAGGGCTGCCGCGCAAGAACGTGCTGCCCTTGTGCGGCAAGCCCCTGATCGCATGGACCATCGAAAGCGCCGCCGCTGCAGCCTCCGTCGACCAGGTGGTGGTCTCCACCGACGATCCGGAAATCGCCGAAGTGAGCCGGAGGTTCGGCGCGCGGGTGGTCATGCGGCCGCCGGAGATCAGCGGCGATCGCTCGCCTTCCGAAGAGGCGCTCCTTCACGCCTTGGAACAGCTGGAGCTCACCCGCGGCCCGCTGGCCTTTCTCCAGTGCACCTCCCCGCTGACGCTGCCCGAGGACATCGACGGGACGCTGGCGCTCTTGGACACGGCGGATACCGCCGTCACCGCCACGCCGTGGCACCGCTTCATCTGGAAAGGCCCGCTGCGGGACGCGCGCCCGGTGGGCCACGACAAGGAGCATCGCCTTCCCCGGCAGGAGCTGGAGCCCCGGTACGTGGAGGTGGGCGCGGTCTACGCCATGAAGATCGAGGGGCTCCAGCGCTTCAAGCGGCGGTTTCACGGCTCCACCGCCCTGCACGTCATCCCGCCTGAACGGGGCATCGAGATTGACGACGAGACCGACTTCCTCATCGCCCAGACGCTGCTGCGCCGGCGGCTTCAGAGGGCGAAAGCGGCGCAGCTCCCGGAGACCGTCGCCGCCGTGGTGATGGACTTCGACGGCGTCCTCACCGACAACCGCGTGCGCGTGGACGAGCACGGCGTCGAATCCGTAGCCTGCCACCGGGGGGACGGCTGGGCCATCGGGGCGCTGCGCGCCGCCGGGATCGAACTTCTGGTGCTGACCAAGGAGTCCAATCCGGCGGTGCGGCACCGGTGCCAAAAGCTCGGCGTCGAGTGTCTCGTGGCTCAAGAGAAGCTGCCGGCCTTGGGGGCGTGGCTCGCGAGCCGCGGGATCTCCCCGGAATCAGTGGTGTACGTGGGGAACGACGTGCCGGACGTCCCCTGCATGCTGCTTTCCGGGTGCGGCGTGGCCCCGGCGGACGCCCACGAGAAGGCCAAGGCCGCCGCGCGCATCGTCCTCGAAGCGCCCGGCGGGGGCGGGTGCATCCGGGAGCTGGCCGATCTCATCTTCACGTCCAGGAGGGAGAGCGTTGAAGCGGCCGCGCATCATCGCTGAGGTTGGCTGCAACCACCGGGGCGAGCCGGAGACGGCCCGCCGGATGGTGTTCATCGCCGCGCACGTCTGCGGCGTGGACGTGGTAAAGTTTCAAAAGCGCAACCCGAAAGAGTGCCTCACGCCCGAGCAGTACGCCGCACCCCACCCCGTGCCGCACAACGCCTACGGCAAGACCTACGGCGAGCACCGGGAGGCGCTGGAGTTTGACCTGGAGGAGCACCGCCGCCTCAAGGACCTCTGCGAAGCGTGCGGCGTCGTCTACAGCTCCAGCGTCTGGGACCTCACCAGCGCGCGGGAGATCGCCAGCCTCAACCCTCAGATGATCAAGGTGCCGTCCGCGTGCAACACCCACATGGAGCTCCTGGCCTACCTGTGCGGCGAATACGGGGGCGAGATCCACGTGTCGCTGGGCATGACCACCCGGGAAGAAGAGGAGCGGCTCGTCCGGTTCCTCGAGGCGCGGGGAAGGCTGAAAGATACGGTGCTCTACGCCTGCGTCTCCGGGTACCCGGTTCCCTTCGACGAGCTCTCGCTCCTGGAAGTCGAACGGCTCGTGCGCGAATACCGGTCCGCCTGCAAGGGGATCGGCTTTTCCGGCCATCACCTGGGCATCGCCGCCGACATCGCCGCCATGACCCTGGGCGCCGAGTGGATCGAGCGTCACTTCACGCTGGACCGCACGTGGAAAGGGACGGACCACGCGGCCTCGCTGGAGCCCCACGCCCTGCGGCAGCTGGTCCAGGACGTGCGCGACGTGGCCCGCGCCCTTACGCCCCGGCGGTCCGAGCTGCTCCCCGTCGAGGTGGCCCAGCGGCAAAAGCTCAAGCAGATCCGGCTCACGCCCGGTTGAGGCGCTCCACGCGCTGGAGGAGCTGCGCGGCCTCAGCGACGAGGCGCTCCAGCTCTTCTCTGAGCTGCCCGCCGTCGTGGAAAGCGTGGCCGTCGCGGGAATCCGCCTCTGCCTTCGGCCCGTTCCCGGAAGGAGCCTCCGGGCCAAGGCTGCGCCGCGGCCGCACCCGCCGGCGAGCCCTCCCCTCTCTGCGGCTTTGCGCGCGGGACCCGCTCCCGTGCCCGTTCTCCTGCCCGCTCTGCCCGCCCTGCGCCCCGCCCACCCCGGCTGCCAGCGCCAGGCTCTCCGCGGCGCGGCTGATCTGCTCCGCCGCCCGTTCACACCGGGTCACCAGGTCCCGCAGCTCCTGCCGGGACGCCTCGATCAGCCCGGCCATCTTCACTTGCGCGTCGGCGACGTCGTGAAGCAGCCGCGCCAGCTCCCGGCCGCCCGGCTGGCCTGATCCTTCGTCCCCTGCGCCCCGGTGCTGGCTCGCGCCTTGCCGCTGTGCATCGTGTTCAGTCATGGCCGTCTCCCTCTCTTCCCGCTCACATATTGTCTCAATTCCCATGGGAAACTTACCGGCGAGGCAGAGAATGCCCGGAGCGGGACCTATAGGAGGTGGATGGCCGCGTGGGCGGCGGTCGGACGGAGCGCGCCCGGATCCTCGACGAATACCGGGGGATGATCGCCGAATCCGAATCGCTGAAGGGGAGGGCGGCCCGCCGCGACGCGCTGATGGCCGCCGTCGGGGTGCTGGAACACCTGCCCATCAGCGACCAGCTCCACCAAAACCAGCGCACGCTGGGCCACCTCTTCGCCGCGGCCAGCGACTGGGTGCTCCGCCCGCTCCGCCTGGCCCAAGGACGCGAGGCGCTGGTCACCTACATCGAAGGCTTGGTAGACAAAGACAGCCTGGAACGGCACGTCATCGCCGCCCTGATGCGCTTCGACGGCGTCCCGGCCTCAGGGGGCGAAGCGGAGAGCGGGCCGCCGGACCTCGTCGAGCACATCAAGCTCCGCATCCTGCAGGACTCCCAAGTCCGGGAGATCCACACCATCAAAGACGCGGTGGACGGCATGCTCCACGGCGACACCTGTCTTCTGGTGGACGGGGAGACCCGGGGCCTTTTGGTCAGCGCCCGGGCGTACGAGAAGCGAGGAGTCGGCGAGCCGGAGACCGAGTCCATCATCCGGGGGCCCAGGGAGGGGTTCGTCGAGAACCTGCGCTCCAACACCGCCCTCATCAGGCGGCGGCTGCGGACCCCGCAGCTGAAGCTGGAGCTGGCGCGCGCCGGCAGGCTCACCCGCACCGACATCGTCATCTGCTACATCGAGGGGCTGGCGCCGCCCATCCTGGTTGAGGAGGCCAAGCGGCGCGTGGCCCGGGTCGACGTGGACGGGATCATCGACAGCGCGATGCTGGAAGAGTTCCTCGAGGACGACCCGTACTCGCCGTTTCCCCAGGTGATCCCCACGGAGCGGCCCGACATCGTCGCCGCGCACCTCCTGGAGGGACGCCTTGCGATCCTGGTGGACGGCTCGCCCTTCGCCCTGATCGTCCCGGTCTCGCTCTGGAGCCTCCTGCAGGCCAGCGAAGACTACTACGAACGCTACTTCATCGGCTCGTTCCTGCGGGGCCTCCGCTACGTGCTGGCCGCGCTGGCGCTGCTGGGCCCTGCACTCTACGTCGCCATCACCACGTTCCACCAGGAGATGCTCCCCACTCAGCTGCTCCTCACCGTGGCCGCCACGCGCGAGGGGATCCCGTTCCCCTCGGTGGTGGAAGCCCTCATGATGGAGCTGATGTTTGAAGCCTTGCGCGAGGCGGGCGTGCGGCTTCCCCGCAACGTCGGCCAGGCCGTGAGCATCGTCGGCGCCCTGGTGATCGGCCAGGCGGCAGTGCAGGCGGGCCTGGTCAGCGCGCCGATGGTGATCATCGTCGCCATCACCGGGATCGCGTCGTTCGCCTTTCCCCGGTTCAACCTGGGCGTCACGGTGCGGCTCCTCCGCTTTCCCGTGATGATCCTGGCGTCCACCTTCGGCCTGTACGGGATCGTCATCGGCGTGCTCCTCATCTTGATCCACGTGACGGGGCTGCGCTCTTTCGGCATGCCGTACACGGCCCCCGTCTCTCCGTTGGTCCCCTCGAGCCTAAGGGATGTCGTCATCCGGCCGCCGGCTTGGTGGCGCTCGCACCGGCCCGCCATGTCGGGCTACCTCAACCCCGAGCGCCAGAAAAGGCACAGCAAGGCGGGCCCGGAGCCCTGGGAACAGGAGGCGGAGTGAGGCATGCGCCGGATCGTGCGCGCGGCCGCCGCGCTGGCGGTGCTCTTGGCGGCATCACTCCTTTCCGGCTGCTGGGACCGGATCGAAGTGAACGACCTGGCCATTGTGCACGGGGTGGCCCTCGACCGCAGCCCCGAAGGCGAGGTCGAGCTCACCGTCTCCATCGCCGTCCCGGCGCAGATCAAGCCGCCCGGCGCGCCGGGCGGCGAGGGCCAGGGACCGCCGGCCACCAACAAGTCGGCCACCGGCCGGACGGTCTCCGAAGCCCAAACCCGCCTGCAAAAGATGCTCTCCCGCCAGCTCTTTTGGGCGCAGAACGCCGTGATTCTCATCGGCGAGGACCTGGCCCGCGAAGGGGTTGCGGACGTGCTGGACTTCTTTACCCGCAGCACCCAGCCGCGCCTCAACACCGTGCTGGCGGTGGCCGTCGGCCGGGCGAAGGACGTCTTGGCCACCACTCTTCCCATCGAGCTCAACGTCCCCTCGGGGATCCAGGAGATCGAACGGCTGCGGATCGGCCCCTTCATCACCCTCCGCAGATTCCTGACGCTGCTCCTCAACGAAGGAGTCGAGCCCTTTGTGGGCCTGGTCCACGTCACCACCACGGGGGCGCCCGAGCCCGGCTCCATCGGCTCACCGCAGCCGGTCTCTTCGGCGCGCGAGGGGCCCACGCAGCCTTCGATGCGGGGAGCCGCCGTCTTCAAGGGGCCGCGCCTCGTGGCGCTGCTGACGGAAGAAGAGACCCCGGGGCTGCACTGGGCCCAGGGCGACTTTGCCATCCAGACCGTCGAAGTGCCCATGGGCGACGGGAAGTGGGTGGGATTCAACGTCATCCGCCAGAGCCGGCGGCTCGTGCCCGCGGTTAAGGACGGGGAGATCACCATGCGCCTTGAGGTGAAAGCCGAGACCGCGCTGGTGGACAACCAAGCCAGCGTCGACGCGGACGACGTCGCAGTAGTCCGCCTGCTGGAGGAGAAGCTCGCCTCCGAGATTGAACGGAGCGTCCGGCACACCCTGGATAAAGTGCAGCGCGAGGCGCAGAGCGACATTTTAGGGTTCGGCGCGGCGGTGCGCCGGGCGATGCCCGCGGTGTGGGAGCAAGTGAAAGCGTCGTGGGACGAGCTCTTCCCGGAGATTCCCGTCGAAGTGGTGGTCGACGCGCGAATCCTGCGGACAGGCCTTACGTCCCGGTCGCTCACCGTCCCGCGCAGCAGGGCGACCTCCCTCAGAGAGCTGCGGGAGGCCGGCGGCCGGGAGGGGCCGGCGCGGTGATCCTCCTTGGGCTCTTTCTCGTTCTAGGTCTCGCAGGGTATTTCGAATACATCCGGATCCGCCGCTACGGCGGCGGCCCCAAAGAACTGGCCGCCTTCGCCGCGATGATGGTGGTGGCGGTGGGCTACGCGCTGGCCGTGGCGTTGAACTGGCCGGTGCCCAATCCGGCCCGGCTGATCCAGCAGGTGCTGGGCCCCATCGGCGAGCGCATCATGCCCCGGTCATGGTGATGCGGGGCCGGGATCCGGCTATCGAGGTGGAGCGCCGTGGTGGAACGGATGTCCTTTTCGAGTTTCATCGTCTGGATGATCACGGTGCGGGTGACGTCCATGTTCTTTTCGTTTCCCGAGTTTGACGCCCCCGCGGGCAAAGACGCCTGGATCGCCATGCTCCTTTCCACGATCCCCGTCACCCTGGCCATGTGGCCTATCGTCTCCCTTTGGCGGCAGTCGCCCGGCAAGACCCTGGCGCAAGTCATCGAAGAGAAGGCGGGCAAGGCGGCCGGTGCCGTCCTCAACCTTTTCCTGGCCCTTTACTTCCTGATCGCAGCGGCCATCAGCCTGTGGGAACTGGACGAAGTGCTGGTCACCACGGTCCTCTCCCGCACCCCGTCCGTCGCGGTCTCCGGCGCCATGGTGGTGGTGGTCATCGTCGCGGTGCGGCAGGGGATCGAAACCATCTCCCGCACCGCCGTGTTCCTGGCGGGGGGCGGCATCCTGGCGGTGGGCTTTCTCTCCCTGCTGCTCCTTCCCGAGGTCCGGACGGCCCACGTGCTGCCCATTTTCCCCGTCGACGCCCGGCACCTCGCGACCTCCGTGGTGTACCACGCGTCGCTGGCGGATCTCCTCATCGTCGTGGCGTTCCTTCTGCCCTACACTACGCTGCGGCCTAAAGAAGTCCGCTTCTTTTTCGCCACGCCGCTCATCGCCAACAGCATCATCGCCGCGGCGATGGTGCTCATCGTGGCGGTCCTCAGCTTCCCCTTGGCCGACAGCTTCAACTTCGAGTACCTCTCCCTCATCCGGGAGGCGAGCCTCGGCCGGTTTCTCGAGCGGTTTGACCCGCTGGTCCTCACGGGGTGGACCGTCCTGGGATACCTCAGGATCTCGGCCTTGCTGCTCTGCTCCTTGATCTCGCTGGCCACCGTCTTCGGCCTCAGCGACTACCGGCCGCTGTCCATCCCCATGGGCATCATCCTCCTCACGCTCGCGCTGGTGGTCTTCGACACCTTCCCGGAGCGGGAGTTCTTCGTGACCGGAGGCGGCATGGTCCTCAATCTCATCGTGTGCTACCTCCTGCCGGCGGCCGTGTGGCTTCTCTCCCTGGCCAAGAAAAAAGGCGGGGCGCCGTCCCGCGCCACCGCCAACCAGGTGTGACGCTCCCGCTCCGCCGCGGCGCGCGCCGCCCG
>PKEX01000022.1 GCA_002919235.1 Clostridia bacterium | reverse complement strand
GGGTCATTCCCATTCGTGGCTGGAGCAACTTTGGAAAAAGGTGCCTGGTCCGCATGGATCGGCACGTAACAGCCGGCTCTCCGCGGAAGGCTACCCCGCCTGAGGCCGCGGAGCGGCCGGTCGCCGGCCGCCACCGATCACCGCTGGCGGGGTGCGCCGCCGCACTCCGCTACGGCTGGCCCGCCTCGTTGCCCTTCGCCTGACCCTTCCCCAGCGACGCGCCATCCTGCCGTGTCGGCAGCACAGTGCCGATGGCAATGGACAACCCCGCCGCAGGGCTGAACTCCGCGAGCCCGCGGACGAGCGAGAGCGCGATCCATCGCTTCCGGCCGGCGCTGACGGACAGCCGCAGCTCGCGCAGCTCCTCCGTGCCCCGCGGCGGCCGGTAGTCCAGGCCGTCCTTCTGTCCGACCAGCTCGATGCGCGACGTCAGCCCCCCGCGCTGGTACGCCACGGCCAGCGCGTAGGACCAGACATCCGACTGCTCGAACTCCGGATCCCGCGTGCCGTGGATGCCGAGCCCGGATTCGGCCGAGAGCGCGAGGTTTCCGACGCGCCACCGGCCGGCGACGAGCGCGAAGAAGTCGGTCGCATCGCGCTCGAGGCCGACCCGGTTGTCGGTGGTCGGGAGCCGGGTCCCGAACCGAAGGGCGAGGTCGACCGGTCGATCGGCGGGGGTGAGCCGCACCGCGGTCGCCACCTCCCAATCCCCGGCGTCCAGCCGGCGGCCGTCGCGGGCGGGCTTCACGCCCGCGACCGGCTCTTCGAGGCGGACCTCATCGTGGAAGACCCTGAGCGCGGTGCCGGACGCCTCGAAGAGGACGCGCCCGGTGCGCCAGGATGCCCGGACGACGCCCAGCTCCCAGAGTTCTCCGCGCACGCCGGCGAGCGAGGCCCGCTGACCGTCGAACCCGGCCACGCCGAGCTCGAGCCGGACGGGCTCGGCCGCGTCGAACGCCTGCCACTCTAGAGGATCGAGGGGCCGGAGCTGCGCGTCCGTCGCTCGAGGCAGTCCGAGCAGGAGAACGCAGCCAAGGAGGAGGCCGAACCTTCCCGCCGGCGCGCGGCCCCGGCGCGAGGCTGGCGCGGGCACATCCAGCTGGTGTTGGATCTCGGCTCCGCAGCGGGGAAAGGCGCCGACCCCGGCGATGAGGTGAGGCGCCGGCGAGGGGCGCTCCGGCGAGCCCCGGCCCGGGTTGCCGTGGAGGCGGCCCGGGGCGGCGTCGATTCGATCCAAGTGCGGGGAAAGGGGCTGAGCGCCGGGGAGCTCTTGGAGCAGGTGCTGGCGATCAAAAAGGCGTTGCGGGAAGAGGGATTCGACGTGCCGGTGCTGGTGAACGAGCGGCTGGACGTGGCCCTGCTGGCCGGAGCCGACGGGATTCACCTGCCGGAACGCTCGCTTTCGCCCGCCTGGGCGGGGGCGTGCAGGACCCTGGCGCGGCGCGGGCGGGAGCAGCCGGAGCCGGAGCCGGCGCCGGCCCGGGCCGCCGGCGGGCCGGGGGTCCCGGAGCAGGCAGGCAGGGAGAGGGCGTTCGTCGTCGGCCGCTCCGTCCACAGTGCGGACGCGGCGTCGGAGCCGGGCACCGAGCACCTAGATTATCTCATCTTTGGCCACGTGTTTGCGACGGCGTCAAAGCCCGGCGTGCCGCCGCGGGGCCTTGGAGCCCTGGCCGAAGCGGCGGCCGTCTCGCCCGTGCCGGTGCTGGCCATCGGCGGGATCGACGCGGCCAACGCCGCCCGGGTCATCGAAGCGGGGGCCGCCGGCGTCGCCGTCATCTCGGCCGTGGCCGGCGCTGCCGACCCGTATGCGGCGGCCAAGGCGCTGCGGAGGGCGGTGGACGCGGCCCTGGCGCGCCGGCCGAGTGCGGGTTGACAAGGGCGGATGGATGGGAGCTCGAGCATTCTCTAACGCTGCGGCGAGTGAAACACCGTGAGACAGAGGAGGGACGTCCATGCGCGTCACCGTCAACGGCCGCCCCTTCGACGTGGAGCCGGGGACGACGCTCCTTGAGTTCTTGGAGGCGCAAGACCTGGACTTTCGGGGCATCGCCGTGGCCCGCAACGACGAGATCGTCCCCCGGAGCAGCCTGGGGGACGTCCGCCTTGAGAACGGCGACGTGCTGGAGATCATCCGGGTTGTCGCAGGGGGATAAGCACACGCGCCCGGCGGAGCCGGCGGAGAAGGGCCCGCCCGGGCGCCGGAGGAGGTCGATCCCATGGCCCAGACGGTGCTTGGAGACCAAGACGTGCTGACCATCGCGGACAAGACGTTTCGATCCCGGCTGTTCTTGGGCAGCAGCAAGTACCCCTCTTACGAAGTGATGGTAAAGGCCATCGAAGCGGCGGAGACGGAGCTCGTCACCGTGGCGGTCCGCTACATGAACCTGGACGACCCCGGCCAGGAAGGCGTCCTGGACTACCTGCGCCGGGTGAACTGCCACCTCCTGCCCAACACGGCGGGGGCGACCACGGTGAAGCAGGCGGTGCGCATGGCCCACCTGGCTCGGGAGGCCACCGGTACCCACTGGATCAAGCTGGAGGTGATCGGCGACGAGCGGAGCCTGTGGCCCGACACCGCCATGACCGTCGAGGCCACGAAGATCCTGGTGGAGGACGGCTTCGTGGTGCTGCCCTACACCAGCCCGGACCTGGTGGCCGCGCTCCGGCTGGAGGAGGCGGGCGCCGCGGCGGTGATGCCCCTGGCCGCGCCCATCGGCACGGGGCAGGGGCTCTTGGACTGGGTGGGCATCCGCCGCATCGTCGAGCGGGTGAGCGTGCCGGTGGTGGTGGACGCCGGCCTCGGGGTGCCGTCGGACGCCGCCAAGGCCATGGAACTGGGAGTGGCCGCAGTGCTGGTGAACACTGCCATCGCCGAGGCCCAGGATCCGGTGGCGATGGCCCGGGCGATGAAGCACGGCGTCATCGCCGGCCGGATGGCGTACCGGGCGGGCCGGATGCCTATCCGGGACGAGGCCAGCCCGTCCAGCCCCGTGGCCGGCGTGATCCGGGAGCGGGCGACGGACCCCGCCACGGCGTGAGGAGGCGGTTCACATGGGTGGGAACGGCCTCCACCGCAAGGCCCGGCGGGGCGCGCAGACCTTTGACGCCGTCGTCGTCGGCGGCGGCATCGTGGGGCTGTCCACGGCGTACTACCTTTCCGAGCGGAGAGGGATGCGGGTCGCGGTGCTGGACCGGGGCAGGCTGGGGCGCGGCGCGACGTGGGCGGCGGCGGGGATGCTCGCGTCCCAGTGCGAAGTGGAGGAGGCCGGTCCTTTCCTCACGTTCGCCCTGGCCGGCCGGGCGCTTTACGACCGCCTGGCCCCTGCGCTCCGGGACGAGACCGGCGTCGACATCGGCCTGCGCCGCTCGGGTGCGCTGCGGGTGGCGTTCACCGAGGAGGAGCGGGAGCGGCTAAAGCGTCACGCCGCGGAGCAGAGGCGCTGGGCCCTGGACGCCCGGTGGCTGGAGGCGGACGAGGTGCGCCGCCTGGCGCCGGCGCTCGCGCCGGGCGTGCTCGGAGGGGTCTATTTCCCCGGCGACGGCCACGTGGACAGCCGGCGCCTTGCTGCGGCGCTGGCTGCGGCCTGCGCCCGGCGGGGCGTGGCGCTGCTCGAGCACACGGAAGTGACGGGATGGGTGGTGGAACCCCGGCAGGCACAGGGCCCGGCGGCGCACCCCGGCGGCAGGGACGCCGGATCCGCTCACCCGCCCGGGGCCCGGCGCGCCTTGGGCGGCGGGAGCGGGACGGCGAGCGAGGGCCGGGTGATCGGGGTCGCCACGGCAGCCGGGGAGCTTCACGCCGGGGCCGTGGTGCTGGCGGGCGGCTCGTGGAGCGGGCTTTTGGCCGCGCAGCTGGGCGTGGACCTGCCCGTAAAGCCGGTCCGGGGCGAGGTCGTCGCCCTGCGGGCGGTGGACGTTCCCCTGGACACCATCGTCTTCGCCAAAGGCACCTGCTACCTGGTGCCCAAGGCGGACGGCCGGCTCCTGGCCGGGGCGACCCAGGTCGACGACGGCTTTCGGAACGTGCCGACTCTCGGCGGCCTCGGGGCGCTGGCCCGGGCGGCGGAGACCCTCGCCCCGCCGCTGGCCGCCGCGGAAGTGGAGGACTACTGGAGCGGCCTGCGCCCCGGGACGGCGGACGGCCTGCCGGTCCTCGGCCCGGTGCCGGGATGGGCCGGCCTTTACGTCGCCGCCGGGCACTTTCGCAACGGCATCCTCCTGGGGCCGCTCTCGGGCATGATCGTCGCCCGGCTCATCCAGGGCGAGCCGGTACCCTTCAACTGGCGGGCCTTCGGGCTTGAGGGAAGGTTTGGCCCAGCGGACGCCCCGGCCGCCGCCCTGGCCGCGGCGGCGGACCGGTAGCGGCGGTCAGTGAGGCTTTTGGAACAGGTGGATCCGGTAGCTCATGTGCGCCCGGTAGAGCTCCGGATCGGGCGGCGTCAGGTGGGTGCGCACGATCTCCTTGATGGGTTCGCCTTTGACGGGAATGCGCAGGAAGAGGCGGACCAGCTTGTAGGCGAGGGGCAGGTGCACCCTGAGCGCCGAAAGTTGGAGGCGCAGCACGGGCCAGATGTAGCGCTGGGCGATCCGCGCGCTGTACTCCAGGGTCGGCGCGGTCTGCTCGGTGATGTCCTCCTCGTGGACGAGCAGGAACCCTTGTGCCCGGGCTGTCTCCACCACGTCCCGCAGGAAGTGCGAAGGGAGTTTGACTTGGATCTCCCGCGCGCTGTCCAGCTTGTAAAAATCCGAAGTCAGAAGGTACCCGCCGGGGCGGAGGGCCCGGTAGGCGTTGGCGAACGACAGGTGGAGCCGCTGGTACTGGACGCTCTCGCTCATCAGGATCAGGTCAAACGTGCGCGCCGGTTCGTAGTCCTCAAAGCGGGAGAGGATGAAGGGGATCGCGCCGCCGGTCCGCTCGAGAAACAGCCGGCGCTGGTAGGGATCGGGAGCGAGCGCGGTCACCTGGTAGCCGCGCTCTGCCATCTTGCGGGCGTTGCCTCCGACGCCGCATCCGACGTCGAGAATGGAACGGACGCCCTTGGGAATGAGGCTGAGGAGGTGCTCGGCGTACCGTTCCTGGGCCGCCTGGAGATACTCAAGCTCCAGGGGATCGCCCGGCTCCCACATGCCGAAGTGCAGGTAGTCGGTGCCGGTGATGTCCAGGAAAAACTTGAGCATGACATCCTCTTTAATGGCGTCATCGCGCACAAAGAGAGACGCCAGCCGCTGCACCACCTTCGTTCCCGGGGCCACGGGCGCTTCCTCCTCGCCGCCGGCGGC
Source organism: Clostridia bacterium (assembly GCA_002919235.1). Lineage (GTDB taxonomy): Bacteria > Bacillota > Limnochordia > DTU080 > RSA5 > RSA5. The sequence goes on along the minus strand of PKEX01000022.1, from coordinate 23,448 downwards.
GGAAAGGCGGGGTTCCGCCGCAACGCGGCAGCAAAAGCTCGAAACGCACACGCTTTTTTCCGGGAACGTTCGCTGCCGGGCCCCCGACGCCCTCCGAGATAACAGATTTTTGTGAGTTTCATCAGAAGAAGGAATCCCTTTCCCGGGCCAGCTTCCCCAGCACTTCCGCGGCTTTTCCTCTCACCACCAGGTCGGCGACGGCGTCGTAGGGCGTAGGTTCGAGATTGAGGATCCAGAGGCGGGCGCCCCGATCCCGCGCGAGCTGGGGGAGCGAGGCGGCGGGGTAGACCGCGAGCGACGTGCCCACCACCAGCAGGGCGTCGCACTCCTGGACCGCCTCCACCGCGGCGGCCAGCGCCTCCTGCGGCAGCAGTTCGCCGAAGAGGACGATCCCGGGGCGAACCGGCCCGCCGCACGGGCAGCGGGGAATGCCGGACAGGGAAGTCACCGGCCGCTTGAGCAGCTCCGGAGAGTGGGGCCGCCCGCAGGTGTGGCAGTGGGCTTTGCGGAGCGAGCCGTGGATCTCGAGGACCCGGCGGCTCCCCGCCGCGGTGTGGAGGCCGTCGACGTTTTGGGTCACGATGCAGCGCAGGCGCCCTTCCTTTTCCAGCTGGGCCAGGGCCCGGTGGCCGGCGTTGGGCGCCGCGCGGTCCAGCAGTTCCAAGCGGCTCCTGTAAAACGCGTAGAAGAGGAGCGGGCGCTCGAACAGGGCTTCGACGGTGGCCAGCTCTTCGGGCCGGTACTTTCGCCACAGGCCGTCGGGAGAGCGGAAGTCGGGCAGGCCCGACTCCGTGCTCATCCCGGCGCCGGTCAGGACCACAAGCCGCTGGACGCGGCTGAGCTCTTCCAGGAGGCGCTCCTCGGCCCGCCGGCCGTCCCGATACTCGAAATCGCCGTTGGAATGGGTGCCGCGGTTCATCCCAGCCTTCCCACCCGCGTCGCCGCCCCGAAAGACGGGGCTGTTCTCTCTTCACCACTACGCTGCGCGGCGGCGGCGACCCTCCGGCCGCGGCGCCGTCACCAATTGTTCATTTTCTTGACACAGGTTGGCCACGGGACCGTCACACCCGTCCTTCATAATCGAAACTGCAAGAGGGCTGAGGCGGGAGCCGGCGGCCGCCGGGCCGCGGCTCAGCAGCGTCCCCGCCTAGGCCGTTCGCAAGACGGACGAGGAGGCGGTCGCGCCGTCTCACAGCCCACGGGTTTCGACGTGCCGGCCTCGAGAGGACTTCCTTGCCCCCGGGGAGTTCTCGCGGGGCAGGCACCAGGAACCCCTCTTCACGCACCGGCCATCTACCAGAGCGCAAAGGAGCCGGCTGCCGCGAGGAGTCCAGCCCCAGCGGCTGGCTCCTTTGCGCGCCGGACCCGCTGCCGTCCCAAATTTTCGCAGCTAAAAAGGTCTGTGGAATTTCAAGAAACGTACCGATGAATTAAACTGAGACCGGCGCGAGACTCGAGGAAGGACTCCAGACGAGGCAGGCTCCAGGATCGGGCTTCGAGACGCCACTGAACCCCCCACAGGCACGCAGCCTAGTTCGGACGCGGGGCGGGGTGCGGCACACCCCGCCCCGCGTCCGTCTGCGCGGCGCCGGCCCGCTCCGGGGGGCGTCTCCCACGCAGCCGGCCCGCGCCGGCGCGGTCAGGCGCCTTCCCCGGCGAGCTGCGCGGCCTCCCGGAGGAGCCTTTCGATCTCGTCCATCTGGTCCTGGGTCAGCGGCCCGAACTGGAGGGCGCGGCAGTTCTCCTCGACCTGGACGACGTTCTTGAACCCGGGGATGGGAATGGCCTGGGGGCTCCGGGCCCACAGCCAGGCCAGCGCCCCTTGGGCCAGCGTCCTGCCGCCGCTCCGCAAGATATCCCGCACCGCGTCGAGCCGGTCGAGAAACTCGGGCACCGGCTTGCCGTCCCGGAAGTAGGCCAGCCAAGGGTGGGGGTTGCCGCGCACGTCGTCCGACGGGAGGCGGGAGTCGCGGTGAAATTTCCCGCTCAAAAGGCCCATGGCCAGCGGGGCGTTGATGATGCCGGCAAGGCCGAACGCCTCGGCGACGGCGAACAGCTCGGGCGCGTCCCGCAGGACATTGGCGCCGAACTGGATGGCGGCGCCGCGGGACCGGGCGGCGAAGGCCCGGGCGTAACCGGCGTCCCACGTGCTCAATCCGTAGGCCCGGATCTTGCCCTCCTCCACCAGGCGGTCTAGAGTGGCCCAGACGTCGTCCGCCTGCTCTTCCGGCACGTTCCCCACGTGGCACTGGTAAAGGTCGATGTAATCGGTGCCGAGACGCCGCAGGGACGCTTCGCACGCTTTGCGGATGTAGGCGGGAGACACATCGGTCCCTTCCGCCCGGCGAGTGGTTTCGTCGAAGAGAAAGCCGAACTTGGTCGCGATCACCGCGTGCTCCCGGCGGCCCTTGAGCGCCTGCCCCAGCACCCGCTCGCTGTGCCCGGCGCCGTACACGTCCGCGGTGTCGAAAAAGTTGACGCCCAGGTCCAGCGCCCTGTGGATGGCGCGGATCGACTCGGCGTCGTCGACGTCGCCCCACCCGTCGGGAAGGCCGTCCAGAAGGAACGGCCCGCCGATGGCCCAGCAGCCCAGGCCCAGGGCGCTCACTTCGATCCCGCTCCTGCCCAGCGTCCTCTTGATCACGCTCACGGAATGCATCCGCCTCCTTGCACTTTCGAGGGAGATGTGGTAATACCAATGCCATCATAAGGCCCAAAATGGTATGGGATAAGGGCCAATTGTGCAAAATTTGAACCGGTCCATTTCACGACATAGCCATGTTTGACCCTGCGGGAGGGAACGGCGGTGCGCATCCCGCTGGACAAGGAGAGCCCCACACCTCTTTATGCGCAAATCCGGGATTACCTGCGAGCGAGCATCCTGGCGGGAACGCTGCCGCCCAAGACGCGCCTTCCGGCCGCGCGGCAGCTGGCCGCCGATCTGGGGGTCAGCCGGGTGACGGTGGAGAGCGCCTACGCGGACCTGGAGGCCGAAGGGCTGATCGTGCGGCGGACGGGGAGCGGGAGCTACGTGAGCCCTCAAGCGGTGCCCGCCCCCGCCCGGCAGAAGGGGGAAGTGGACTGGCCCCTCTGGCAGAAGGAGCTGGCCGGCGCCGGGGATCTCGCGGACCCGGACGACCTGGATGGCGCAGGGGTTTCCCTAGATCCCGGCCTTGAGCGGGGGCATCCCGCAGGCCGCCCTCACGGTGCGAAGCGGCCGCCGGGCTTTATCTCCTTCACCGGGTTCGGCGATCCCCGGCAGTTCAGGATCGAGGACTTCTACGCGGCGCTGCGGGAAGTGGTGCGGCGGGACCGGGTCGCCTGCCTCGAAATGGAAGACGAGAGGGGATACCCGCCTCTGCGGCAGAGCATCGCCCACATCTTGACGAGCCAGGGCATCGAGACCCGCCCCGACCGGGTGCTCATCACGTCCGGTTCGCAGCAAGCCCTTGCCATCGTCACCCAGCTCTTGCTCAAGCCGGGCGACACGGTCCTGGTGGAAACGCCCACGTACGATTGGGCGCTGCGCCTCTTTAGGGCGCACCGCCTGCGCATCGTCGGGTGCCCGATAGACGCCCAGGGGATGCAGGTGGAGGCGCTGGAGCCGCTGCTCCAGCAGTACCATCCCCGGCTGATCTACACCATGCCGACCTTTCAAAACCCCACCGGCGCCTGTATGAGCGGCCACCGGCGCAGGCTCCTGTTGGAGCTGGCCGACCGGTACAACGTGCCCATCCTGGAGGACGACTTCGCCGGCGACCTGCGCTACGAGGGAGTGGCCCAGCCCGCTCTCAAGGCCCTGGATCCCGGGGGCCGGGTGATCTATGCCGGCACCTTTTCCAAACTGCTGATGCCGGGCCTGCGGCTGGGGTTCGTGGTGGCCGACGGCCCGGTCTACCGCAGGCTGGTGGAAATAAAGAGGGTGAACGACCTCGCGGCCGGGTCGCTCATCCAGAGGGCGCTGGAAGTGTACGTCACCGTGGGCCGCTACCACGCGCACCTGCGCCGCCTCATCCACGCGTACCGGCGCCGGCGGGACCGCCTGATGCACGGGCTGGCCGAGGAGTTTCCTCCGGGCTGGGAGGCGGCGCCGCCTCAAGGAGGGCTCTTCCTCTGGCTGCGCCTGCCCCCGGGCGTCACGGCGACGGGACTTGCCCCGCTGGCGCGCGCCCGGGGCGTCGATTACGCCCCGGGCACGCGGTTTTTCCCCGCTCCGGACGAGGGCGAGGCGTACATCCGGCTCAACTTCGCCGCCGTGCCGCCCGACGAGATCGACGAGGGCGTGCGCCGGCTCGGGCAGGCCGTCCGGGATGCCCTGGAGATCAGAGCTTGATGGCTCCTGACGTCAGCCCGGCGATGAACTGCCGCTGCATCGTCAAAAAGAAGATGACGATAGGCAGGGTCGACAGGAACGAGCCGGCCATGACGGTCCCGTACTGGATGCGGTAGGGCCCGACCATCGTGGCCACCCCTAGGTTGACCGTAAACATGTTGATGTCGTTGAGGACGATCAAGGGCCAGAGGAAGTCGTTCCACGACTGCACGAAGGCCAGGATGCTGATGACGGCCAGGCCCGGCTTCATCAGGGGCAGGGCCACCTGGGCGAAGATGCGGAACTCGCTGCACCCGTCGATGCGCGCCGCGTCCAGGAGCTCGTCCGGGACGCTCAGCATGTACTGGCGCATCAGGAAGATGTGAAACGCGTTCGCGGCAAACGGGACGATCACCGCCCAGTAGGTGTCGATCCAGCGAAAGCGGACCATCTCGATGAAGAGTGGCACCAGCAGCACCTGGAAGGGCAGCATCACCGTGGCGATGAGGACGATGAGCAAGACGTTGCGCCCGGGGAACCGGTACTTGGCGAAGCCGAACCCGGCCAGCGCGGACAAGAAGACCGAGAGCAGCGTGCGAGTGGAGGCCACCAGCACCGAGTTGCCGTACCACCGGGCGAAGGGGAACTCGCTGAAGAGCTGCTGGTAGTTGAAGTATGTAACGTTCCTAGGCCACAGCGTAATCGGGATCGAGTAGATCTCGGTATTGGGCTTGAACGTGGCCGACACCATGTAGATGTAAGGAACGGCGGTCAAGAACACGCCGCCCAGCAGGAGGAGCAGCACCAGCAGCCGCCCGGCGCCCGTAAGCAGGGCGCGCACCTTCACCGGCGTCCCCGTTTTCGCCGCCGTCACCGTCTGGTCTGCTGCCATCACGCATCCTCCCTCCGGAACGTCCCAAACGCGACCAGTTGGATCAGGGACAGCGTGAGAATGATCACGACCAGAGCGTAGCCGATGGCCGACGCGTACCCCATGTTAAAGAAGCGGAAAGCCTGGAGGTAAAGGTACATGGTGATGGTGAGCGTCGCATCCTGCGGCCCCCCTCCGGTCAGCACCCACGGCTGCGTGAAGAGCTGGTAGGACCCGACGATGGCTTGGATGACGACGAACAGGATCACCGGCTTCAGCAAGGGGATGGTGATGTAACGGAAGAGCTGAAACTGGTTGGCCCCGTCGATCGCGGCTGCTTCGTAGTACTCCTGGTCGATGTTTTGCAGCCCCGCCAGGAAGTACAGGGCGTTGAGCCCCAGCCAGATCCAGACGCCCAGCAGGATGATGGAGGGCATCGCCCACGCGGGCGAGCGCAGCCAGGGGATGGCGCTCAACCCGATGGCGCGGAGCCCCGCGTTGAGCAGCCCAAAGTCCTGGTCAAACACCAGCGCGAACATCAGCGCGACGACCACTTCCGACGTGATCACCGGCACGAAGAACGCGACCCGGAAGAGCCCTTTCAGCTTGAGCCACTTGGCGTTCAAGGCCAGGGCCAGCAGCAAGGCCAAAGGCGACAGCAGGAACACGCTTCCCGCCGCGTAGTACGTGGTGTTGATGATGGCCTTGTGGAACCGGCGGTCGAGGAAGAGCTCGATGTAGTTCTCCAGCCCCACGAACGTCCGGGAGCCGAGGCCGCGCGCCTGGTAGAAGCTCAAGACCAGCGAGTAGATGACGGGATAGGCCAAAAAGATCGCAAAAAGGACGAAGAACGGGGCGACGAAAAGGTACGGCGCGATCTTGCGCTGGTTTCGGTCCCATGAAAGCCTGAGGTTCCGCAACACGTCGATGGCGCCTCCTCCCGGAGGAGCCGGCGGAGGGGAACCCTCCGGCCGGCTCCTCAGCAGTCGAGTCCTGGTCGGTTTCAGGCGTCAGCGCATGATCCGGTCGACTTCCCTGCGGAAGTCCTGCATGGCCCGGTCGATCGTGGTGGTGTTTTGCAGCACCGGGGTGATGACAAGACGCGTGAAGGCGTCCGTCACCTCGGGCCAGTACGGCGAGTTGTTCAGCGGCGGGATCAGCGGCGCCACCTGCGAGATGATCTCCGCCGGCCGCTGGCCGCTGAAGTAGTCATCCGTGCGATAGAGGCGGTCGTCGGTCCAGGCCGGCGTGTAGGTGGGGAAGAGGTTGGCCATGTTGAACGCGGCAATCTGGCCTTCGACCGTCAGGTTGGCAAACTTGATGAACTCCCAGGCGATATCCGGGTACCGGCTCTGGTTGGTGATGACGGTGCCCGTGCCGCCGTGGGTGGCCGTGGGTGCGCCGCTCCCGTCGGCGAAAACCGGCAGCGGCATCATCTTCCACTTGCCGGCCAGCGACGCCGCGTTGTCCTTCATGAAGCCCTGGTACCACGGGGCGCCCAGGTGCACGGCGAACGCGTCGGCTTGCATGGCGCCGTAGTACGCCGCGTCCAGCGGCGCCACCATCGCGATCTCGTGGGTGTGGAGCAGGTCGTAGAGCAGCTGGAGCGTCTTGCGGCCGAACTCGTTGTCGGCGGCCACCGCCCCCTGGCTGTCAAAAAAGCCGTTGCCCGCCGAGGCGATGATCCACCAGTACTCCCAGCCCTGGTCGTTGATGGCCAGGGTCTTCACGCCGGTGGCGGCCAGCTTTTTCCCGTTCTCGATGAACTCCTCCCACGTGGTGCCCGGGTGTTCGAGACCGGCGTTCTCGTAGAGATCCCAGCGGTAGAACATCAAGACGGCGTTGAGCTCGTTGCCGATGCCGTAGATGTTCTCCTGCCAGGTCCACGGCGCCGTGGCCGCCCCGGTGTAGAGGTTGTTGATCTCGTCGCCGATGAGGTCGTTGAGAGGCACGAACCCGACTTGGTCGCCTTTGACGAACTGCCCCATCCGGCTGATCTCGACGTCGGCGATGTCAGGAGCCCCGAAACCGGCGATGAGCGCGGCCTGCAGGCGGTTGTGCATCTCTTCGTAGGGGAACGAACGGATGTTGATGGTGACGTTGGGGTAGATCTTCTTAAACTCCTCGGCCATCGCCTGGTACCACTTGTTCCGGTTGTCCGCGAATCCCCAGAACTCCAGGGTCTGTGCGAACGCCGTATTTACACACAAGGCCAAGAGCAAAAGCATCCATACGATGCTCGCACGGGCGATCTTCATTATCTCCCTCCTATCTCCAGGATCGATGCTTCGCGTGAAATCCCAGCGAGGCTCGCAGAAGGCTCCAGGATTCCGGTCTCCCCCCCTTTCGCCTCAAGGCTCGCCCCCTCCGGAAGCGCTCTCGAATAGAGTATTATTTACCAACTCACCAAATACTCCTTCTAAGTCGCGGTAATTGGAATTGTCGCATTATATACGCCGTAGACCAGGGCCAGCGCATTTGTTAGATATTGTAATCGTGGTATACTAGAACTATGACGGGCAAAGTCAGATTCACCATTGACGATATCGCACGCGAAGCGGGCGTCTCCCGGGCCACCGTCTCGCGGGTTCTCAATCAAAAGCCCGACGTGAGCGCCCAGACCCGCGCCAGGATCCTGGAGATCCTGGAACGGCGGCAGTTCGTGAGAGATCCGGTGGCCGCCGCCCTGGCCGGGGGGCGCGCGAGCGCGATCGGCCTCCTCATGCCGCGGCTTGAGTTTGGCTGGGCGACGGAAGTGATCGTCGGCGTGGGAGAGGCCGCCGCGGCGCACCAGCGCCCGCTGCTCCTGGCCACCACCGTGTACCAAGAACGAAACGAGGCCCAGTGGATCCGGCTGTTCCAGTCGAGGCTGGTGGCTGGAGTCATCGCCATCTTGGCGACGGCGGCGAGCGTCGCCCGGCTCAAGCAGGCGTTCGACGAGCGGCTCCCCTTGGTGCTGGTCGATTACGAGGGACATGAAGCGCCGTTCCCCAGGGTGGAAGCGGCCAACTACGACGGGACCCGCCGGGCGGTGCGCCATCTCATCGAGCTAGGCCACACGAGGATCGGCTACATCACCGGGAATGCCAACTACGGCTGCGCCCACGCCCGGCTGGCGGCGTATCGCGACACCACCCGGAGCGCGGGAGCGGACTGCGATCCGGAGCTGGTGGTGGAAGGCGATTTCACGGAGTACAGCGGATATGCGGGCGCCAAGAGGCTCTTGAGCCTCGGGGAGCCCCCGACGGCCATCGTCTGCGCCAACGACCTGAGCGCTTTCGGCTGCCTGAAGGCGCTGAGGGAGGCGGGACTGCGGGTGCCCCAGGACGTCTCCGTGGTGGGGTTTGACGACGTGCCCGGGGCCGAGCGGAGCGAGCCCCCGCTCACCACGGTGAAGCAGCCCCTGCGGGACATGGGGCGCTCCGCGTTTGAGCTCCTCCTGCGCTACCTGGACGGGAAGGCGACGCCGGAGCCCGTGGTGCTGACGATGCCCACGGAGCTCATCGTCCGGGCGTCCACGGCGCCGAACCCGAGGCGCGTGTGAACGGAGAGTACAAATATAACCGGCCGGTCGCATGGGAGCGACCGGCCGGTTCGCGTCGCGGGCTTGTCGCCAGGGATTACCGCACGCCGGTGAGCAGGTCGAAGACCAGCTGGTCCAGGCGCTCGTAGCCGTAGCCCTTGGCGCCCCAGGCCTTGCGGTCGAAGTCGGGCGCCAGCAGCTGGTCGGGCTTGATGTCCTTGTAGAGGAGCGGTTCGTGCGAGTCGACCTTGAGCTCGGCCAGGATCTGCTGGATCTCCTTGTCCTCGTTGAACTGCTTCACCTTTTCCTTGAGGATCAGGTAGCTCCTCATGCAGCCCTTGGCGAACTCCTTGACGCCCTCGATGTCCTCGGTCCGGTAGGCGTGGGCGTCGAAGTGCCGCGGCCCGTCGTAGCCGCCGTCCTCCAGCACCTTGACCAGGAAGAACGACTCCTTGATGTTCTCCGACGCGAAGCGCAGGTCTTGGTCGTAGCGGCCGATCTTCTGGTCGTTGAGGTCGATGTGGAACAGCTTGCCCATCTCCAGGGCCTGGGCGACGATGTGGTGGAAGGAGAGCCCGGCCATGGTCTCGTGGGCGAACTCGGGGTTGACGCCCACCATCTCGGGATGGTCGAGGGTGGGGATGAGCGCCAGGTAGGCGCCGGTGGTGGAGAAGAAGATGTCGCCCCTGGGCTCGTTGGGCTTCGCCTCGAGGGCGAACTTCATGTCGTAGCCCTTGTCGATGACGTACTCGCACAGGTAGTTGACCGCCTCGCGGAAGCGCTTGACGGCCTCCATCGGGTTCTTGGAGGCGTTGACCTCGGTGCCCTCGCGGCCGCCCCACAGGACGAAGATCTTGCCGCCCAGCTCAGCCGCGAGGTCGATGGCCTCCACCGTCTTGCGGATCGCGTAGCGGCGGATCTCCGGCACGTTGCTGGTGAACGCGCCATCCTTGAAGATGGGGTCGAAGAAGAGGGTGACCGTGCCCATGACGAACTGAAGGCCCGTCTCCTCCAGCGCCTTCTTGAAGCGGGAGACGATCTGATTGCGCTCGGACGGCGTGGCGTCGATGGGCACCAGGTCGTTGTCGTGCAGGTTGACGCCCCAGGCGCCGATGTCCGCCAGCATGTGCACGATGTCGACCGGGTCGATGGGCGGGCGCGTCTCGGCGCCGAACGGGTCGCGTCCACGGTTTCCGACGGTCCACAGGCCAAACGTAAACTTGTCCTCAGGTTTGGGCGTATACATGGGCATGCCTCCATGGTAGATTGTGGCTCTATTCCCGTGATTTCTACCGTTTTTGGGTATCTCCTCTCTTTGAAAACCGCGAGGCCGGCCGGACTCTGCCAGGCCTTTTCATGTGCCTTGGGAGAGCCTGCCGGGCCTTTGGCCTCGAGCCGACAGGAGTTTCCGGTGGTGGCATGGAAAGGAAAAGGCCCGGGGGGAGTTTTGGGGGGCCGTCCTGCGGGGCGGCTCTTGTGTTTTTGGGAGCTCAGGCTCAGCGTCAATCGCTCGCGCGGCAGCCCATCAAAGCCCCGGGAACGGAGCGAGGTGAGGTGACGCCCATGAGTGACCTGGAACAGATCATCAAGCTCGTGCGGGATCTGGCCGGGGTGGACGAGAAGAAGCTCCTGTCGTTTCAGGCCCACGGGTTTCGCGTGATGTACCTCGCCTGCAAGCTCGGCCGGCGCATGGGCGTGTACGACGCCGACTTGAGATTGGCCGCCCTCCTGCACGACATCGGAAAGATCGGCGTAGACAGCGCCATCCTCTTTAAGCCAGGCCCCCTAAACCACATCGAGTACCTCATCATCCAGGCCCATTCGCACATCGGCAACCGGATCGTGCGAGAGCTCTTGGACCGGCCGCGCGCCGCCGAGTTTATCCGGGACCACCACGAGCGCTGGGACGGCCGGGGCTATCCCAGGGGCCTGGCCGGCGACGCCATCCCGGTGCAGTCTCAGATCATCAGCGTGTGCGACGCCTTTGACACCATGACCGTGGAGCGCAGGGTGTACCAGGCCCCGCCCATGAGGGTCGCCGACGCCCTCAACGAGATCCGCCAGTGCGCCGGCAAGCAGTTCGGGCCGCGGGTCGCCCGGGAGTTTGTGGAGATGATCCGCCACAGCCCGCTCCGCAGCGACGATCACGAGTGGTACCGGGGCGTCGAGGAATACTTGCCGCTCCTTCACCGCCGAGGGCAGCCGGCGGAGGCGGTCCGGAAATACCTCGAGGACACGGCGGCGGCGGGCGACGAATCCGGACTTTAGACGTGCCAACTGAATATACGAACGGCCACCCCCGTGCGGGTGGCCGTTCGCCTCATGGGAATGGCTGGTAGACCAGCCATTTGCTGGTAGCCCAATTATAGCACGCGGGACGGCGGCAAATCAAGTACCATTTGCGCCGGCCGGCGGCGCTCGCGCCCGGGCCCGAGCAGGCGCATGCCGTTGGCGATCACCACGAGGATGCTGGCTTCGTGGACCAGCATCCCGAGGCCCAGGCCCACGTGCCGGGTGACGACGCCCGCGAGCAAGAGGAGCACGGTCGCGACCGCGACCGTCACATTCTGCTGGATGACCCGCAGGATCCTCCGGCTGAGCACGATGGCTTCGGGCACCTTTTCCAGCCGGTCTTCCACCAGCACGATGTCGGCTGACTCCATGGCCACGCCGGTGCCGGACTCGCCCATGGCGATGCTCACGTCCGCCGCGGCCAGCGCCGGGGCGTCGTTGACGCCGTCGCCGATCATCGCCACCACCCGGCCTTCCGCCTGGAGCTCCCGGATGGCCGCCACCTTCTCCTCCGGCAGCAGCCCCGCCCTGACTTCGTCGATGCCGAGCCGGTCGGCGACCCGGCGGGCCGCCGCTTCGTGGTCGCCGGTGACCATCACGGTCTTGCGCACGCCCGCCCGGCGCAGGGCGGGGATGAGGTCCCGCGCGGCCTCCCGCAGCGGGTCGTGGATGGCGATCAAGCCTACGAGGCGCCGGTCCACCGCCACCCAGGCAACGGCTTCTCCGGCCGCGGCCCGGGCGGCCAGGGCCTCCTGGTGCCGCGGCTCAAAGGCGATGCCGTTCTCCTCCATCAGCCGCCGGTTTCCCACCAGGATTCGCCTGCCGCCGGCGACAGCCTCGACGCCCATCCCCGGGTAAAAGCGCCACGCTTCCGCCGGCAGAGGGCGGGCGCCCCGGGCTTTGCCGTGGGCGTTGACGGCCGCGGCCAGGTGGTGCTCGGAACGTTCTTCCGCCGTCATCGCACAGGCGAGGACGGTGAGCTCGTCCTCGTCGAACGTCGCCAGGCCCGAGACTTCGGGCCTCCCTTGCGTCAGCGTGCCCGTCTTGTCGAAGGCCACGGCGTCCAGGCGGCCGATGAGCTCCAGGCGCTCGCCGCCTTTGATCAAAATCCCCTGGCGCGCCGCCCGTCCCAGCCCGGCTACCACGGCCACGGGCGCCGCCACCACCAGAGCGCCCGGGCAGCCGATGACGAGAAAGGTCAAGGCCAGCTTCACGTCGGAGCTCCAGAGCAGGATGGCACCGGCCGCGGTGAGGACGGCCGGCGTGTACCACTGGGCGAACCGGTCGAGAAACTGCTGCACCCGGGGCTTTTCCCTCTGGGCTTGGGCCACCAGGCGGATGAGCCGGTTGAACGTGGTATCGGCGGCGACCCGTTCGGCTTGGATCTCGACGGCGCCGCCCCGGCAGACGCTGCCGCTCAGGACGCGGTCCCCGGGCGCGGCTTCCTTGGGAAGCGGCTCTCCGGTCAGCGCGGCGGTGTCCAGCACCGCCTGCCCCGCCACCACCCGCCCGTCGACGGGCACCTGGTCGCCCGGCCGGACCCGCACGATCTCGCCCACCTGGACGTCGCCGGCGGGGATCTCCCTCCAGTCGCCGTCCCGCTGCACCCACGCCGTGACGGGGCGGAGGTCCAGCAGCTCCTTGAGCGCCTCCCGGGTGCGGCGGAGCGTCAGGCTCTCCAGGTAGCTCCCGAAACGGTAGAGGAACGTGACCGCCGCCGCTTCCCACACTTCGCCGATCCAAAGAGCGCCGGCGGAGGCCACGGTGATGAGCAGCGGGATGCTGAACTGCCGGTGCCGCAGGCGCATCCAAGCCTCCTTCACGATGGGCGCGCCGGCCCAAAAGGCGGCGGCGGTCATAGGCAGCGTGTAGGCGGCTTCGGGGCCGCCCAGGGCCCGCGCCGCCCATGCCCCGGCGATCAGCGCCGCCGGGATGACCAGGTGAATGAGGTTCATCTGGGTCACATCCGCGCCGTGACGATGGCGCCGAAGCCTTCGACGGTCCGCTGAAGGTCGGCTGCCGTCACGGCGGTCTCGTCGTACTCCAGCTCCACCGTGCCCGAGGCGAAGGCGACTTCCGCCCGCCGCACTCCCTTCATCTGCGACAGCGCCCGCTGCAGGTCCGCGGCGCACACCGGGCAGTTCAGGTTCTCCAGGAGCAGCGTCTCTTTTTTCATGTCGTCCCCTCCTTCTGAGTCCAGCGTACCGGAGAAAGCCGGGTGCGACGTTGACGCGCGTCAAGGAGGGAGGCAAAGGGGAGGGAAATACTTCCCGTGGCGTCCCCGGGCGAAGGGTTGCCTATGGAAACTGGCTTGCTGTCCAGGAGAGGAGCGGGAACGGTGCAGCTCGATGTCCTTTGCATCGGCGAAATGCTGGTGGACGTCATCGTCCACCGGGAAGGTGACGGCTGGCGCCTCGAGCCTAAAGCGGGCGGGGCCCCGGCCAACGCGGCCGTTGCCCTGCGCCGGCTGGGGCGGCGGGCCGGCTTTTGCGGGATGATCAGCAGGGACTTTTGGGGCGAATGGCTCCTCTCGCTCTTGGCCGGAGAGGGCGTCGACCACCGCTATGTGGCCCGCTGCGACCCGCCGACCACCCTGGCCATGGTGCGGCTGGGAGAGGGCGGGGAACGGGAGTTTTCGTTTTACCGCGAAGGGACCGCCGACACCTTGCTGGCCCCGGAGCACGTGCCGGACGAGGCGCTGAAGGCCAGCCGCGCCTTGCATCTCTGCTCCGTCTCGCTCTCCAAAGGCCCGGCCCGCGAGGCGACGCTCTCCGCCGTCCAGCGGGCGAAAGCCTATGGAGCCTTTGTCTCGTTTGACGTCAACTGGCGGCCCATGCTCTGGGACGATCACGAAAAGGCGAAAGAGCTGGTCACGGGAGTGCTCCGCCGGGCGGACTTCGTCAAGATGAGCGAGGAGGAACGGGAGTGGCTCTTTCCCGGCGTTCCGGAGCCGGAGCTCCTGCGTCACCCCGACCGCCGGGAGGGGGCGCTCTGGGTCATCACCCGCGGGAGCCGGCCGGCGCAGGTGCTCTACCGTGGAGAGGTGCACGAAGTCGCAGGTTTTGCGGTGGAGCCGGTGGACACCACCGGCGCGGGGGACGCGTTCAGCGCCGCCCTCCTGGCCCGGCTGGCGGAGATGGAGTTTGACCTGCCGGACCGTGCGGCGCTGGAGGACGCCGTGCGGTTTGCCCACGCCGCGGCGGCCCTCTGTGTCACCCGCTACGGCGCCATCCCGGCCATGCCCCGGCGGGAAGAGGTAGAGCGGTTCCTCAAGGAGCGGGAGTAAAGGGCGGGAACCGGGGGCAAGCAGCGAAGCGCCGCCGCGCACGCCTGCTTTTGACTTCGCCGGAGTTTTCTGGTATTCTAAGCATACACATTCCAACGGAACAGGACAACTGAATAGCCGCCGCGGGCGCGCCCGGGCGCGCCCCGGACCACTGGGGGAGCCCCCGCAGGGGCTGAGAGTGGGTCATGCGGACCCTGACCCCTTGAACCTGATCTGGGTCATACCAGCGTAGGGAAGTGGGAGCCGGAAGCCTCTTGAAGGAGCCTACTGGCGATGTGCCTCTGCCGTTCCCTGCGCGGGAACGGCTTTTTTGCTGCATTAAAAAGGAGGTTGTGTGACGTGAGCTTCAGCGCCCATCTTCGCGAAAAGACGGATCCGATCTGGCAGGCGATTTTCCACCACCCGTTCCCCCGGGGGATGCAGGACGACACCCTTCCCGAGCGCAAGTTCCGCTACTGGCTGCAGCAGGACTACCTGTACCTCAAAGACTACGCCCGCATGTTTGCCCTGGGGGCGGCGAAAGCCCGGGACCTCGAGACCATGCGCTGGTTTGCCAAGCTGTTCGACGGCATCGTGAGCTTCGAAATGGACGGGCACCGCCGCTACGCAAAGCGCTTCGGCGTCTCCGAGGCAGAGCTGGAGGCGGGCGAGATGGCGCCCACCTGCCGGGCGTACACCCGCGAGCTCCTCTACACCGCCCACGACGGGAGCCTGGGCGAGCTGGTGGCGTCGCTCCTGCCTTGCCTGGCAGGGTACGCGGAGACCGCCGATTACCTCGCGTCTTTAGGCATGCCTCAAAACCCCTTCTACCGGGAGTGGATCGAAACGTACATCTCGGACGAGTTCAAAGCCCTGGGGAACTACTGCGCCGGGCTGCTGGACCGCCTCGCCGACGGCGCCAAGGCAGAGGACCTGGCCGTGTGGGAGGACCGCTATACCGCCAGCGCCCGGTTTGAGCTGCTTTTCTGGCAGATGTGCTGGGACGAAGAGACGTGGCCGGTGTGACCTCAGCGCGGCCCGATGCGCTCTCGCACGTGGGCTGCGATCGTTTCGGCGGTCTCGAGAGTTCGCCGCGCGGCCCATTCGTCGAAGGCTTCAGCGGGAATCCCGCCGGGGAGACTGTCCGGATACCGGGTGGCGATGTCGTGCTCGGCCTGGCGCAGCCAGCGAAGCGCCTCATTGAGCGCCGGCATGGTACATGACAACTCCTTCGTCCTCCGCGCCGCGGTGAAAGTCTCGCGTCGCGCGCAGCTGCTCCCACTCCTCCGGGGTGTAGACGAGGAGATCCACGGGCGTTCCGGGTGGGAAGAGGCGGATCAGGTCGTCGGCGCGGCGCACGAAGGGCTCGTTCCCGCGTTTTGGCGCGCCGTCCAATGAAGGTCACGGCAGGGAAAGCTCGGCTCACTTTGGGACTGGTCACACGCGGGCTGATCGACGGAGTCAATTGAGAACTCCCCTCCGCCGCGGGTTGACCATCTGGTCACTTTCGTGATACACTGAAGGTGCTGACCGTGTGGTCACTTCTTGGTCGCCTGTGTGGCGGCGAGCCCGGCGACGCTCGGCCTGTTTCCTTTGTGAGATGCTCCGTGACGCGGTCGCACTCCGGCTGGTTGATGAAAGGTGGTGGCCCAGGCGGTGACGTCATCTCCGGCTCCCGCTCCGGTCCCGGCTGTTCCCCTCGTGCGCCTGGCCTGGCGCAACCTTTGGCGCCATCGCCAGCGGACGGTGCTCCTGCTGGTGGTGGTCGCCTATGTGACGTTCCTGACGGTCGCGTACTGGAGCTTTGTGGACGGTTACACCGAGTCGGTGGTCGAGTCTTTCGCCCGCTACATCGTGGCGCCGGTGCGCGTGGCCCGCGACGCCTGGTTCGAAGATCCCGACCCGGAAAACCACCTCGCAGACCTTGAGCTCATCGAGACGCTGGCCGCCGTTCCGGGGGTCCGAGCGGCGTCGCCCCGGCTGCACTTTCCCGGGCTGCTCCAGTCGGCCTACGTGACGCAAGGAGCGGAGATCGCTGGGGTGGATCCGGAGGGCGAACGGCAGCTGAGCCGCATCCCGGGCAAGGTGGCCGAGGGGCGGTGGCTCGCAGGGCCGGGCGAAGTGGTGCTGGGCGCGGAAGTGGCCCGCCGCATCGACGCCCGGGTGGGGGAGCACGTGGTGGTGAGCGCCGGTTCGCTCGCGGGGCCGCAGGCCATGGGCCTGCGGGTGGTGGGCATCGCCCGCACGAGCGTGACGGCGGTGGATCAAACGGCTGTGCTGATTCACCTTGACGACGCCCGGCGCCTCACGGGAGTCCCTACCGCGACCACCGTCGACCTGGACGTGGCCCGGGGCTCCGAGGAGGCGGTGGCCCGGCGCGTCCAGGAGCTGCTTCCCGCGGGGCTCACCGCCCGGGGCGTCTGGGATCTGGTCGGGCCGATCAAGTCCGACGTGGAGTCGAACCGGCTCTTCGCCCACGTGCTGGCAATGGTGGTCTACGCCTTCGCCGCGCTGGCCGTCACCAGCACGGTCTTTGTCGGCGTGATGGAACGGACGAGAGAGCTCGGCGTCATCTCCGCCCTGGGGGTCACGCCCCGGCGGCTGGGGGCCCTGGTGACGCTGGAGGCGCTTTTCACGTGCGTCCTGGGATGGTTCGGAGGCCTCATTCTCGGCTACGGCGCGGCGTGGGCCCTGGCCACCTACAACATCCTGGGCCCGTTGTTCGCCGCCGTCAGCGCCGCCATGCCGGCGGCGGGCCTGAGCGAGGAAGTGTACGGCGCGGTTCGCGCCTACTACGCCCTGTACTCCGGCTTGGTCATCGCCGCGGCGGTGGTGTTCAGCGCCCTGGTGCCGGGGCGGCGGGCCGCCCGCCTGCGCCCGGCGGCGGCGATGCGGGCGGAGTAGAGACGGCTCGGGTGAGCAGTGGCGGTTTTCGTGGCGCAGCGGGGGCACATCCGGAGGAGGAGATGAGGTCGAATGAGGCGACTGCGGGTGACAGGGTTGGCGAGAGCGGCGGTGCTGGTCCTCGGAACGTGGCTCGCGCTGGCGGCCGGCGCGGCCGGAGCCTCCGGCGCCTCCGGCGCGTCTTCTGCCGCGGCGTTTAGCGGGCAGGAGCCGGGGTACCTGCTCGACCTCTCGACAGCCCGCGTGGACGCCGTGCTGGAAGCGGTGGTGGATCACCTCCGCGGCGGGCCGCTGCGGGGGACGTACACCTTTGTGGTCCAGCGGCCGGGCAGGTCGACGGAGTACGTCATGGAGATCGTGAGCGACGGCGACCAGCGGGGCCTCATCCGGGTGACCGCGCCGCCCCGGGAAGCCGGGCAGGCGTTTCTGATGGACGGCGACGACCTTTGGCTCTATAACGCCCGGCTCGGCCGCTCCTTGAGGCTTCCGCCCAGCGGCCGCACCGGCGCCTTCCTGGGCTCCGACGTGAGCTACAACGACATCGTGGGGCGGGATCTTGAACGCGATTACGTCGCGGCCTTTGCCGAAGAGAGCTCCTCCGAAGGGCTCATCGTCCTGGAGCTCACCCCTCGCCCAGGCGCCCCGACGCCCTACGGCCGGGTGCTCATCGGCGTAGAGGCGGAACGCCTGGCGCCCCGGTGGGTCGACTACTACGACCAGCGGGGCCAGGTGGTGAAGCGCCTCACCCTTTCCGAGTACCTGGAAGACGGCGGCCGGTTCCTGCCCCTGCTCATGGAGGTGGAGGACCGCATCCGGCAAGGGAACCGGACCGTGGTCCGCCTCTCCGGCGTGGAGCTGGACGCCGCGGTCCCCGAGAGCTGCTTTACCCTGCAGGCCCTGGAAAGAGGGTGCCCGTGAATGTGGGCCCTGGCCTGGCGCAACGTCTGGCGGCATAAGGGCCGGAGCCTGGTGGCCGGCGGGGCGGTGGCGGCGGTGGTCGTCTTCACGCTGGTGTTCTTCGGCTTTGTCAGCGCCACCAAGACCGGCATGGTGGAGGTGCTCACCTCGGAATCGGGCCACCTCCAGGTCACCCACGCCCGGGCCAAGGAGGCGCAGGACTTCGACGCCCGCCTGATCCGCGAAGCGGCGGAGGTGGAAGCGGCGCTCCTCAAGGCGCTGCCCGGCGCGCACCTGCGGCGGGTGCTGGAGGTGCCCGCGCTGGTGAGCGGGGAAAGCCGTTCCCGGGGCGCGGTGGTGATCGGGGTTGCGCAGGACGAGGCGCTGGCCGAGCGGTTTGGCCGGGAGTACCTGGCTGCGGGCCGCCTCCCCGCCCCGGGCAGCTGGGACGAGATCGCCCTGGGCGAAGCGCTGGCGAAGGCGCTCAACGTGGAGCTGGGCGATCCGGTCTACGTCTTCGCGCCGGGGACCGAAGGCTGGGGCGCCGCCGCGTATACCCTCGTGGGGCTGTTGGATTTTCCCCAGTCGGCGTACGAGATCCAGGCGGCTTTCCTCTCCCTCGAGGGAGCGCAAGAGCTGGCCGCGCCGGGCGCCGTGACCCGCTTTGAAGTGCACCTGGATCCCGAGCGGGGCGTCGTCACGGACGCGAGGATCGAGGAAGCCAGGGACCGGGCCGCCGCGGCGCTGGGGCCGGACGTGCGGGTGGAAACCTGGCGGGAGGCTTCGCCGGACACCGCTGCGATTCTCGATTTGATGGACCCGGCCATGGTGGTGTTTTCGTTCTTCATTTTCATCCTGGCGGGCCTCTTGGTGGTGAACACCATTTACCTAGGTCTGGTGGAACGGATCCGGGAGTTCGGCGTCATCATCGCCGTCGGGGCCCACCGGGGGCGCGTGATGCGCATGGTGCTGGCAGAGAGCCTGGTCCTGGTGCTGGCCGGTACGGCCGTGGGCTTGCTGGTCAGCGGCCTGCTCATCGCAAGCTGGGCGGACGGGCTGCACTTTCCGCAGCTGGATGAGGTGCTGGCGGAGTACGGGTTCCCGGCGGTTCTGTATCCGTCCGTGACGGCCGGACAGGTGGCCATTACCGTGGGATACGCCATCGTGACGGCGCTGGCCGCCGCCCTGTGGCCGGCCTGGGTGGCCGGCCGCCTCGAGCCTGTGGAAGCGATGCGCCACGTGGCGTAGGCGGCGCGGCACGCGGCGTTGACGATTCGCTCGGCGGCGCAGGCGACGTGACGGGCCCACATCCCCCGTGCCCTTGGCCCGGATGGTGCGGATGGCGCGGATGCGGGCGGAAACCAGCGGAGGCGGGCTGAGACCTATGGGAGGGAGCCGGGGACGTGAAGCCGATCTTGCGGGCTGTCAATTTGGAGAAGGTGTATGAGAGCGAGGGCGTCAAGACACCCGCCTTGCGCGGCGTGGATTTGGAGGTGGCGCCCGGAGAGTTCACAGCCATCGCAGGCCCCAGCGGCTCGGGGAAAAGCACGTTGCTGCACCTCTTGGGCTGCCTCGACACCCCGACGGCGGGCGAGACCTGGCTGGGGGAGCGGCGGACGGACCAGCTGGACGCCGTGGCCCGGGCCAACTTGCGCCTGCGGGAAGTGGGGTTCGTCTTTCAGGCCTACAACCTCATCCCGGTGCTGACGGCGCTGGAGAACGCCGCCTTTGTCCTGGAGCTCCGGGGGGTGCCGAAGAAGGAGCGGCATGAGAAGGCCATGGCGGCGCTGGAAGCCCTGGGCATCGCCGATCTGGCCCACCGCCGGCCCAACCAGCTCTCCGGCGGCCAGCAGCAGCGGGTGGCGGTGGCCCGGGCCCTGGCGGCCGAGCCCCGCGTGGTCCTGGCGGACGAGCCCACGGCCAACCTGGACTCGAAATCGGGACTCGCCTTGATCGAACTCATGAAGCAGCTCAACGCGGAGCGGGGCATCACGTTCCTCTTTTCCACGCACGATCCGAGGCTGCTGGAGCATGTAAACCGCATCGTCCGCCTGGAAGACGGGCGAGTGGTGGCGGATGAGCGGGTGGCGTGAGATGACGCGTGTTGCGGCGAGAGCGTTTTCGAGGGGCTCTGCATCAAGGGGCCTTGCGGCGAGAGGCCGCCCGGTGCGGGGCGTTGCGGCCCGGTGCAGCCTGGCAGCGGCTATCGTGGTGATGCTGTGCCCCGGCCTCTCCGCGGCCGGTGTTCCCCCGGCCCTCGCCTTGGCGGCTACGGTCGGGAGCAGCGGGATGCAGGCGGACTTCAGTGGAGAGCTGGCCGGCTCGCTGGTGTACCAGCAGGCGGCGGGAGCTTCTCAGGCGCTGGGCATCCTCTCAGGCCGGCTTGAGCTGCGGGTCGATCCGGTGCGTTCTGCGGCGGGCTTTGGAAGCGGCCCGGGCGGTAGCTCCAGCGGGGCGCCCGCGTGGTGGGCGGTGAAGACGGTGGAGCCGTGGCTGCCGGTGGACCTGCGCGGCGATGGGCCCGCACCGGAGGGTTCGGCGGCGGTCACCGAGGCCTACGCCGGCTTTCGCTTCCCGGCGGCTGACGTGTATCTAGGCCGCTTCGCCTTGCCCTTGGAAACGGCGCGCCTCGTGGTGCCGTATACACTCACCCCGCCGGACGACGCCGGCCGGCGGCCGGGCGTCGACGGGGTGCGGGCCGATGTGTACTGGGACGCCGGCCGCTTGCAGCTGGCGGCGGTGCGGGAAGGAAACAGGTGGACGCCGCTCGTGGGCTGGCGCCAGGCGTTTTCCGGCTGGGAGGCGGCGGGATACGTCCTCGCCCGGGAGCGCGGCGTGGACGCCGGCATCGGCGCCAGCGGGCTCTTGGGGTCGACCGTCGTCTACGGGGAAGCCTGGCGGGCGGCGGGTGAGGAGGGCCTGCGGGGCAGCGTGGGTGCGACGGGCTACTGGGGCGACGCCGTCTGGACTGCGGAGCTGGCCAGAGCCCGCTTTCCCACGACCCTGGCGCCGGGGCCGGTCTCCCCGCCGGTGCTCCTGGTCGCCGCGCAGCTGGCGTATGCACCGGCCGCCGGATGGACGCTCGCGGCCGGCGGGGCGGTGGCTCTCGAAGAGCTCCCGTTTTCCTACAGCCCGCCAAGCGCGCCCGGCGGCGCAGGCCCCGGCAGCGCAGGTCCCGGCGGCGCAGGCCCCGGGGGCTCAGGAGGCGCGTCCCGGCGGGCGTACCAGGTGGGGGTCACCGTCACCAACGAGCTGGTCCCGGGCGAAGTCGAACTCGAGCTCGGCCTCCGCCGGTGGACGCCGCCCGCTCACCCCGGGGCAGGTGCAGCGGGGACGACGGCCACGGCCGGCCTGCGCTGGTTCTTTTGACCGTGCGGGGGATCTGGATATTGAGATTGATTATCGATCGGCTTGATCGACTGCCGGCTCGTTTGAAGTTCTGGAGGCGGGCTCTTTGGGTGAACGTGACGGACGGACAAATCCCATGCGCCGCGGGGAGCGGCGGGAGGCGATCCTTCAGGCGGCGGTGGAGGCGTTTGCCCGCTGGGGCTATGAGCTCGCCTCCACCAACCGCATCGCCGGAGCTGCCCGGGTGGCTAAGGGCTTGGTCTTCCGGCACTTTGGTTCCAAGGAGGGCCTCTTTGAGGCTGCAGTCGAACGGGCCTGCGAGCGGGTCTTTGCCCTGGACGACCAGCCGCTGCCGTCGGACCCCTTTGCGCGCCTTGAGGAGTTTCTCGCCCGGAGGGCGGCGCGCATCCAGGCTCATCCCGCGGAAGCGCGGCTCATCGCCCGGTTTCGGTGCCGCCTGCATTCGGTCTTGAACCCGCCGGCCCGCAGGATCGGGGAAGCGTACGCCCGGCTGCGGCACCAGTTCCAGCAGGGGGTGGACACCCGGGCCTTTCGACCAGGCGTGGACCCAGAGGCCGGCGTGGAGCTGCTGCTGCTGGTAGCCGAAGGCGTGGAGCACCAGCTCTTGGACGCTGCGGCTGCCGGCTTCGGTGAAGCCGGTGAAGTAAGTGAAGTAAGTGAAGTAAGTGAAGAGGCAGCCCGCGCCGCCCGTGAAGCCGGCGACGCCCCCACCCGGACGGAGGGCCCGGATGCCAGGGAGGCTTCTGTATCGGTCCCCGGTATCGCCCCGGAAGCGGTGCGGCAGCGGGCGCGGGCCCTGGCCCGCCTTCTCCGGCAGGGGATCTACCGCCCCGGCGCGAAGGCTTCCGCCTCGCCGGTTTCGGTCGACCCGCGACCGCTCATCGCCACCATCGAACGCCTGGCGCCCATCAACGCCGCCGGAGATGAGCGGCGGGAGCGCATTCTCCGGGCGGCCCAGGAGCTTTTTGCGGAGCGGGGCTTCGACGGCACACCGGCCGAGGCCATCGCCGCCCGGGCCGGCGTGGCCAAGGGCCTCATCTTTCACCACTTCGGTTCCAAGGAAAAGCTCTACTTGGCCGCCGTTGCCGACGCTGCGGCCCGTCTTCATCAGATGTTCTTTGAGCAGGAGGGGGCGCCCGACCCCGATTTGTTCCAGCGGATGCTGGCCTGGACGCAGCGGAAGACGTTGATCTTCCAGGAGCAGCCGCTTCTTTACGGTCTGGTGCTGTCGGCCATAGCCCAGCCCCCTGCCGGCACGCAGGAGGCCGTCTCGCAGTACGTGGCCGAGGGGGTCCAACAAGGCTGGCAGCTGATCTGGGAGGGCGTCGATACCTCGCCGTTCCGCCCCGGAGTCGACCCCGCCCTGGCGATGGAGCTGGTCATCATGGTGTCTGAGACGCTGACCGACCGGCTTATGGTGCAGCTTGCCGGCCACCCGGATCGGGGGACGGAGCTGCTGCCTGCGGTGACGGAGCGCATGGCGCGGTTCTTGACCCTGCTGCGGGACGGGATCGACCGGCCGGGCGATACGGAGCCGGTCGAGTGAGGGTGGATCGGGGAGAGTGAAAGGGCCCCGGGCCCTCGGGTGGGCCCTCGCGGATGGGTTTGGCATCTGATTCTGTTTGGCATCTGATGTGTTCTGGTTCTGGCGTCCCGGCCGGCTTCGGCGTGATGGAGATTCGGCGGCACGTGATCGAGATTCAGCAGCTTGGCCGCGATCAGGAGTTCGGTCAAGATCAGCAGCCCGGCGATCTGAGCAAGAACTTTACAAATCTCGCCGGGAGCGCGTGTCAATGTCGTGTACAGTTCGATGCGGGATCGCGTATCGAAAGGGGCTCGCCATTTCGCGCGTTCCGGTGGCCCGCGGAGACCGGGGAAAAAGCCCAGCTTATGCGTGGGTCGCAAGTCCCGCGCCCACAGTTCTACCCGCCCATGTCGCGGGCCCGGCCGGGTCCGGAGGTCTCCACCGGTGATCTGTACACGGTATTGACAGTTCGTCACCGGCGAAACTGTCA
>PKEX01000032.1 GCA_002919235.1 Clostridia bacterium | reverse complement strand
GGCTTTGCGCTCCGGAACGTGGGCGACGTGCGCCGGGCCATCGAGGAGATGGCCCGCGTCGCCCAGAGCGGCGGCCGCGTCGTCTGCCTCGAGGTCTCCCGGCCGGACAACCCCGTGCTCAGGGCCGGCTTCCACCTGTATTTCTACCGTGTCGTCCCCCTCCTGGGACGGATAGCCGAACGCCGGCTGCCGGAAGGGAGTCCCTTGCGCCGCCTGCGCCCGTACACCTACCTCCCCTACTCCCTGGATCACTTGCCGCAGCCCGCCGAGATCCTGGGCCTCATGGAGGAAGCCGGGCTCGTCCGGACGCGGCGGATCCCGCTCACCGGCGGCGTCGTCTCCCTCTACGTGGGCGAGAAGCCCTGAGAACTCTTCTATATGCTATAATGTGATTAACAATCAGAGAAAGCGGTGTCGCAGATGAGCGTCGACAGGTGGGTTGGGTCCTCTGCCCTCGCTCCCGCAGACGGCCCTGTCACGCAGGATGAGCTGATCGCGGAGATCAACCGCCTCCGCAAAGAGCGGAATGCGGTGCTCCTGGCACATAACTATCAAATCCCGGAGATTCAAGACATCGCCGACTTCACCGGCGATTCGCTGGCCCTGGCGCGCCAGGCCGCGAAGACCGACGCCGACGTCATCGTCTTTTGCGGCGTCCACTTCATGGCGGAGACCGCCAAGATCCTCTCCCCTGAAAAGAAGGTCCTCCTCCCGGACCTCGCGGCGGGGTGTTCGCTGGCCGACACCATCACCGCCGAACAGCTGAGGGAGTGGAAAAGGCAGCATCCCGGCGCGGTGGTGGTCGCCTACGTCAACACCTCGGCGGAGGTGAAGGCGGAAGCCGACATCTGCTGCACTTCCAGCAATGCGGTGGAAGTGGTGCAGTCCATTCCGGAGGACAAGGAGATCCTCTTCCTTCCCGACATGTTCCTCGGCAGCTACGTCGAGAAGATGACGGGACGGAAGATGCACATATGGATGGGTGAGTGCCACGTCCACGCCGGGATTCACCCCGACGACGTGGCCCGCCTGGCGCAAGAGCATCCCGACGCAGAGCTGCTGGTGCACCCGGAGTGCGGCTGCAGCACGTCGGCCATGTACGAAGTGGCGGCCGGAGGCCTCCCCTCCAACACGGCGCTGCTTTCCACGGGCAACATGATCAAGCACGTGCGCAACTCGCCCGCCCAGTCGTTCATCGTGGCGACGGAGGTGGGCATCCTCCACCGCCTGCGGCAGGAAAACCCAGGCAAGCGATTCGTCCCCGCGTCGGAAGAGGCCGTCTGTCCCTTTATGAAGATGATCACCCTGGAGAAGGTGTACCGCTCGCTGAAGGATGACGTCTACCCCATCGAGGTCGACGCCGAAATCGCGGCCCGGGCGCGGCGCGCCATCGAGCGGATGATCGAGATCGGCTGATCGGGCTTAGGAGCCGGCTGCCGGCGCAAGCCGAAGCTCTGCTCGAAGGTGCGCTTCGATGGCCTGTACGGCCGCTTCATGGGACGGGAACGCCTCCAAGTCGAACCAGCGGATCCGCTCGTCCCGGCGAAACCAGGTGAACTGCCGCTTGGCGAAGCGGCGGGTATCCCGCTTGAGAATCTCGATAGCCCGCTCCAACGAGCATTCGCCCTTGAGGTAGGCGGCGATCTCCTTGTAGCCTAGAGCCTGCCGGGCCACCGGCAGCGGGCCGTACCGTTCCATCAGCCTCTTCACCTCGTCGACGAGGCCGTTCTGGATCTGCCGGTCCACCCGCTCCTCGATCCTCCGGTAGAGGACCTCCCGGGGCCTGGTGAGCCCTACCATGGCCACGCGGTAGCGCGGCTCGGCCGCGCGGGCGGTGGCCAGGTGCTCCGAAAGCGGACGTCCCGTCGTCTCGTACACCTCGATGGCCCGGATCACCCGCCGGATGTCGTTGGGGTGGAGCCGCGCCGCCGTGGCCGGATCGATCTCCTGCAGGCGGCGGTGCAACGCGCCGGGGCCCAAAAGGCGCGCCTCTCGCTCAAGCCGCGCCCTCAGCTCGTAATCGGCCCCTTCATCCGGAAAGAGGAACTCGTCCAGCACCGCCTTGACGTAGAGCCCGGTCCCGCCCGCCAGGATGGGAAGGCGTCCCCGCCGGTGGATCCCGGCGATCGCCTCGTGCGCGAGCTTCCGGTATTCCGCGACGTTGAAGCGCTGGTCCGGATCGACCACGTCCACCAGGTGATGGGGCACGCCCCGCCGCTGGGCGGGCGTGGGCTTGTCCGTGCCGATGTCGAGCCCCCGGTAAACCTGCATCGAGTCGGCCGTGACCACCTCGCCGTCCATCCTCAACGCCAGGTCCACCGCGATCTCCGATTTCCCCACCGCCGTCGGGCCCACGATCACGGCCAGCGGCGGCTTTTCTTGTTCCCGTTCCCAGGTCATCGGCCAACCTCCAGCACGCCGGCTCAAACCCGCTTGATGCAAAAGGCGATGCGGCTCTTCGCTCCCCCAATCACTTCGTCAAAGAAACCGCCGGTGGCGTGGGGTCCATCCTTGCGGTCCTTTACCACCACCCGGCGCCGGGCCACCCGCAGTGCCTCCCGCAGCGCCGCCGGATCCAGCGGGGCCGGGTTGGCCAGCGCCCGCAGCGGCGCGATCTGGTCGCTCTCCTCCACCGGCCGGCGGAACATGGGGTCAAAGTAGACCACGTCAAAGCTCCGGGCGGGCAGCGCCGCCAGGTACTCTTCGTAGCGGGCCCGCACCACCTGGATGCGGCGCATCGCCGAGACGACGCGCGGATCGGGGTCAGAGTAGGATGAGAGCCCTTCCTTCACCACCAGGGCGATGAGCCCCTCCGATTCGACCCCCACTGCCCTGCCGCTTTGGCCCACCGCGTGCGAGGCGACCAGGAGGTCGCTGGCAAGGCCCATAGTGGCGTCCAGGACGGCGTCGCCCTCGCGGAGGTCCATCGCCCGCAGCATCCAGTCGTCCTCGCCCCGGAGCACCCGCCGCAGCCGGCTCAGGCCCATCCCCGGGTGGTAGCGGAACCGGACGCCTTCCACGTGGAGCGTGAGCCCGTCCGCTTCCACCACCAGCACCGCACCCCGGGGAACGCCGAGGCCCTTCGCCTCCTCCTCCAGTGCGGCGACAGGCCGCTGCCGGCGGGGAAGGTACACCAAGCCCCACTCGCGCGCAAGTCGATCGGCCCGGGCCACGTCCTCTTCTCGCAGCTTGCGCCCGGTGGTGACGACGGCCAGGGGACGCCCAGATCCACTCCGTTCCTCCGTCAACGCCTGCCGAACCTCCGCTCGATCTCCTCGATGCCCAGCTGGACGATGATCGGCCGCCCGTGAGGACACGCGAAAGGATTCTCGACGGCGGCCAGCGAGCGCACCAGCCGCTCCATCGCCTCGGGCTGCAGCCTCTGGCCGGCTTTCACCGCCGCCCGGCAGGCGATGCTCGCCGCGGCCTGCTCCCTGAGGGAAGGCCCGCCGTCCATCGCCGCCGCGGCCAGCTCTTCGAGGATTCTCAGCAGCACCGGGCCGGGCTGCGGCCCGACGGCCGCGGGTACCGCCCGGATCAGGACATCGTTCCCGCCGAATCGTTCCACAACGAACCCCAAGGCCTCCAGTTCGCCCCGCACCTCGTCCAGCCCGCTGGAGAGCGCGGGCGAGAGCGTCACCGCCAAGGGCACCAGGAGCTCTTGCGAGACCACCTCCCCGCTCTCCCCGCCCCGCAGCACCTCTTCGTAGAGGATGCGCTCGTGAGCGACGTGCTGGTCAATCAGCCAAAGCCCCATGGGGACCGCGACGACGAGGTATGTTCCCACCGCCTGGCCGAGGACGGGCGCCGTGGCCAAGAGCTCCCTGGGATCCAGCCCGAGCCGGGCCGCCTCTTCCGCCAGCGGACTGGTGGCGCCGGCCGCCCCGGCCAGGGGCAGCCCGGCGTGAGTCCCCGCCTCGTCCCCGGCTTCGCGCGGGGCACCGTCCCCGCGGGCGCCGCCGAAGGCGGCCCTGCCGGCTCCCTCGTGAGCGGTCTCCAAAGGCCCGTACTCTTGCCGGGCCTCGCCCGTCCACTCGGGAGCCGCCGGCGGCGCTTCAGGCCGCTTGCGGACCGTCCAATCGCCCCATGCCAGGCGGGCCTGGTTCCATCCCTCCGGTCCTGCGCCTCGCTGCGCTCCGCCTTGAGCGGATCCCGGACCCGGCAGGACCCCGGCGGATCCCGGCCGGGCAGGGCCGATGTGGGCCACCAGGTCCGCCTGCACCAGGGCGGCCCGCACCGCGCGCATGACGGTCCGGAACAGGTCGCCTTCGTCTCTGAAGCGCACTTCGGTCTTGGCGGGATGGACGTTGACGTCGACCAAGGCCGGGTCGATCGTCACGTGCAGCACGGCCAGGGGAAAGCGGCGATGCGCCAGGAGCGACTCAAACCCCTTTTCCACGGCGGCGTACAGCGTGCGGCTCTGCACCCACCGCCCGTTGACGAAGATGGTCTCGGCGCTCCGGTTGCCCTTGGCCAGCGCGGGCTTGCCCACGTAGCCCGATACGGCGCCCCACGGCGCCTCCCACTCCACGGCCACCAGGTCATCCAAGACCCGGCGGCCGTAGACGGCGCCCACCGCTTCTTTGAGGTTGCCCGAACCGGAGGTGCTCAGCACGGGCCTTCCCTCGAGGGACAGCCGGAAGGCTATGGCGGGGTGGGCCAGGGCCATCGCCGAGAGCAGTTCCGCGATGTAACGGCGCTCGGCTGTATCTGATTTCAAGAACTTGAAGCGCGCCGGGGTGTTGTAAAACAGATCGTAGACGCTCACCTGGGTGCCGGGCGGGGCGCCGCACACCGAAGCCCGCACGTTCCCGCCGGCCACCTCCAGGCGGACGCCGTCCGCGGCGTCGTGCGTCCGGGTGACCAGCTCCACCCGAGAGACCGAGGCGATGCTGGGGAGCGCTTCCCCGCGAAAGCCCAGCGTCGAAATGGCCGCCA
Organism: Clostridia bacterium; assembly: GCA_002919235.1. Classification (GTDB taxonomy): domain Bacteria; phylum Bacillota; class Limnochordia; order DTU080; family RSA5; genus RSA5. Next base: position 54,900 of record PKEX01000032.1, on the reverse strand, counting down.
GGTCGCTGGCCTTTTGGATCTTGCTGGTGGCATGCCGCTGAAAGGCCAGCGGCGCCTGGTCGGCCGGGATGCCGCTGCCGTCGTCCACCACCCGGATCAGCTCTTTGCCCGCGCCTTTTACGTCCACGTAGATCCGGCGGGCCCCGGCGTCGATCGCGTTTTCCACTAATTCTTTCACCACTGACGCCGGCCGCTCGATCACCTCGCCCGCCGCGATCTTGTTGCTCACGTCCTCGCTCAACACCCTGATAGGCTGCCTCATGGCTCGCCCTCCCGCGCCCGCTGGACGAAGCGGGCCAGGACGTTCAGGGCTTGCAGCGGCGTCATGGCATCGACGTCCAGCGCCGCGAGCTCCTGCACGATGGGATGGCTCGCCGTGTCGAAGAGCGAAAGCTGCAGCGCCGCCCCTTCCAGGCCGCGCGGGCGCCGCACTCTCGACGGCCCCGGTCCCGAAGTTGCGGCCCCGTCGGCGGCCGCCGCCGCTTCCAAAGCCCAGCGGGCCGCTTCGGCGGCTTCCAGGTGGCGGAGGATCTCCCGCGCCCTTTCGATGACCTCCGCCGGAAGGCCGGCCAGCTTGGCCACCTCGATGCCGTAGCTCTGGTCGGCGCCGCCTCGCACGATCCGCCGGAGAAAGACCACTTCCCCGCCCTGCCGGTGGACGGCGACGGAGTAGTTCTTCACCCGGGGCAGCGCGCCCTCGAGCTCGGTGAGCTCGTGGTAGTGCGTGGCGAACAAGGTCTTGGGGCGGGTGGTCTCATGGTTGTGGAGGTACTCGGTGACCGCCCACGCGATGCTCAGGCCGTCGAAGGTGCTGGTGCCGCGGCCGACTTCGTCCAGGATCACCAGGCTCTTGGCGGTCGCGTGGTTCAGGATGTTGGCCACCTCGTTCATCTCCACCATGAACGTGCTCTGCCCCGTGGCCAGGTCATCGGAGGCGCCCACGCGCGTGAAGATCCGGTCGACGATGCCGATGCGGGCGGCCTGGGCCGGCACGAAGCAGCCGATCTGGGCCATGAGCACCGTCAGCGCCGCCTGGCGCAGGTACGTGCTCTTGCCCGCCATGTTCGGCCCGGTGAGGAGGATGATCTGGGTCTCCGGGTCGAGGCGCAGGTCGTTGGGAACAAACGCCCCGGGTTCCAGCATCGCCTCCACCACCGCGTGCCGCCCCGCCTTGATCTCGATGACGTCGCCGTGGTCCACTTCCGGGCGGACATACCCCCGCTCCACCGCCGTCTCCGCCCATGAGGCGTAGACGTCCAGCTCCGCCAGGACTTCCGCCAGCCGCTGCAGCCGTGACGCTTCGCCCGCCACTTTGGAGCGCAGCTCGACGAAGAGCCGGTATTCCAGCTCCACCATCCGCTCTTCGGCGCCCAGGATCATGGCCTCTTTCTCCTTGAGCTCCGGCGTGACGAAGCGCTCCGCGTTGGCCAGCGTCTGCTTGCGCTCGTAGTCGGGGGGCACCAGCGGCAGGTTGGGCTTGGTCACCTCGATGTAGTAGCCGAATACCTTGTTAAAGCCCACTTTCAAGGAGCGGATGTTGGTCCGCTCCCGCTCCTTGCGCTCCAGAGCGGCGATCCACTCTTTCCCTTCCCGGCTGGCCGTGCGGAGCTCGTCCAGATCCCGGTTATAGCCGGGCCGGATCAGCCCGCCTTCGGTCACCGTGACGGGAGGATCGTCCACCAGCGCCGCCTCGATGGCTTCCCGGATGTCGCCGCACGGATCGAGCGCTGCGGCCAGCTCCTTGAGGGTGCCGCACTTGGCCCGGGTCTCTATGAGCTCTTTGAGCCGCGGCAGCGGCGCCAAAGAGTTCTTTAGGGCCACCAGGTCCCGCCCGCCCGCGCTGCCGTGCGCGATGCGGCCGGTGAGCCGCTGGATGTCGTGCACCGACGAGAGGATCTCCTGGACCCCGGCCCGCAGCTCCCCGTCGTCGACAAGATCCTGCACGGCGTCGAGCCTCCGCTGGATCTGCCCGGCGTCCAGAAGGGGCCGTTCGATCCAGTGCCTCATCAGCCGGCCGCCCATGGCGGTCTTGGTCTTGTCCAGCACCCACAGCAGCGAGCCCTTCCGCTCCTGTGAACGGAGGGTACGGGTCAGTTCCAAGTTGCGCCGGGTGGCTTGGTCCAGCATCATGTAGGACGCGGTGGAGTACGTCGAAAGCCGGGTGATCTGGCCCAGCGCTCCCTTTTGCGTGCTGGAGAGGTAATCGAGGACGATGGCGGCCGCCCGCACGGCCAGCTCCAGGTGCTCACATCCGAAGCCTTCCAGCGACTCGACGCGGAAGTGTTCCAAGAGGCGGCGCCGGGCCGAAGCATGCCCGAGGGAAGGCCCGGCAAGGACTTCTGTGGCGGCGTCCGAGGCCCGGGAAAGGGTCTCCAGCTCGAACGCGGCCCGGGGGTCGCCGAAGGCCGGTTCGAACAAGAGCTCCGCCGGGCTCAGCCGGCTGATCTCGTCCCGGGTCACCGCCAGCGCCCGTTCTCCCTCGATCTGCGTGCAGGTAAACTCCCCCGTGGAAAGGTCGCAGACCGCGAGGCCGTAATCCGCCGCTGAGGCAGTAAGGAGGCTCTCCTGCCACGCCCCGTCGGACGGCGCCGGGGCAGAGCGCTCCGGGCCCGGGCGGCGCGCTTCGCGGCGAGTGACCGCCACCAGGAAGTTGTTCTCCCGCTCTTTGAGCATCCCGGCTTCCAGGACGGTGCCCGGCGTGACCACCCGCACCACTTCCCGCCGGACCACGCCCTTGGCCGTCCTGGGGTCTTCCACCTGTTCGCAGATGGCCACCTTGTACCCGGCGGCCACCAGCAGCGCGATGTAGCTTTCCACCGAGTGGTGAGGGACGCCGCACATGGGGATGCGGCGTCCCTTCCCCGCCTCGCGCGAGGTAAGGGTGATCTCGAGGAGGCGCGACGCCAGCTTCGCGTCGTCATCAAACATTTCATAAAAATCCCCAAGGCGAAACAGGAGGATGCACCCCGGGTACTCGTTCTTCAGCTGGTAATACTGCCGGAGCATGGGAGTGAGGTTCTGCATCGACGGGAGGCACCTGCCTTGGCTCTGCCGTGAGACAAGCTTCGCCGGGCGCCGGATGGCTCCTCCATGAGTTTAGGAATCGTCGCCGTCGGGAGGCGGCTGGCCCATCGCGGCCTGCTCTTCCAGCCAGTACGGGGTGCGGCCCACCGCCCGGTACAGGGCTTCTTCGTAGCTGCGGTTCACCTTTTGATGAAACGCGGGCAGACCGGCGATGTGCTCGCGCGAGAGGTTGGAGTGGACGCGGCCGTCCGCGATGTCGACGACGGTGTTGGAGGGAAGCAGGATGTGCCGGTCTCTCTCGAGGTCGTAGACCACCAGATAGCGGATGGTGTAAAGGCGCGGCTCGATCACCTGCCGGACCACGGGTCCGATCACGGCGCCGTCCGCCGTCACCAGGAGGGCCTGCCACACCTCCCTGGAGCCCGTCTCAAACAGGGTCTCCTCGGCATTCAGGGGGATCGCCCTGGGCACCTGAGGCCGCACGCGCCTTCTTGACACCGCGCCCACCCCTTTCGTCCGTCACGGAAAGGATGCCCCGCTTTTCCGAGACGATGCCGCCCTGCCGGCGGCCGTTTCCGCACTACTGGGCCAGTGTTCCGGTGAGGCTCCACGTCTGGGCTTCCGTGATCCGCACGTTCACCGTCTTGCCGATGAGATCCTGAGGGCCTTCGAAGACCACCAGCTTGTTCTGGCGCGAACGCCCGGAGAGCTTGGTGGAATCCTTGTGGCTCGTCCCCTCCACCAGCACTTCGACGGTGCGGCCTACCCAGGCTTCGTTTTTCTTGCGGCTGATGGCGTTCTGCACGTCGATGAGGTAGTGGATGCGCTCCCGCTTGACGTCCTCCGGCACCTGGTCCTTCAGGCGAGTGGCGGGCGTGCCGATGCGGGGCGAGTAGATGAACATGAACGCCCCGTCAAACTCCACCTCTTCCACCAGGCGGATGGTCTCCATGAAGTCTTCGTCCGTCTCGCCGGGAAAGCCCACGATCAGGTCGGTGGTGATCGCCAGGTCGTCGATGGCGGACCGCATCTTGTCGACCAGCCGCAGGTACTGGTCGCGGGTGTAGCGCCGCCCCATCCGGCGCAGCGTGCGGTCGCTGCCCGCCTGCGCCGGCAGGTGAATGTGCTCGCACACCTTTTCGGCCCGGGCCATCACCTCAATCACGTCGTCCGTGAAATGCTTGGGGTGAGGCGACGTGAACCGGATCCGCTCGATGCCGGGCACCCGGTCTACTTCGGCCAGGAGGCGGGCGAAGGTGACGTCGCCCGGGAGATCGTTGCCGTAGGCGTTGACGTTTTGCCCCAGCAGCATGATCTCCTTGTAGCCGGCCTCGCCCAGCTCCCGGCACTCGGCGAGGATCTGCTCCATGGCGCGCGAGCGCTCTTTTCCCCGCACATACGGCACGATGCAGTAGGTGCAGAACTCGTTGCACCCGTAGATGATGGTGACGTATGCCTTGAGCTTGCCTTCCCGCTGCACCGGAAGGCCTTCGACGATGTCGCCCTCTTCGTGCCACACCTCGATGACCCGCTCGCCCGTCACCTTTACCCGGTGCAGGAGCTCGGGCAGCCTGTGGATGTTGTGCGTGCCGAAGACCAGGTCGACGTGCTCCAGGCTCTGGCGGATCTTTTCCAGCTCCGCCTTCTGCTGCACCATGCACCCGCAGATGCCGATGATGAGATTGGGGTTTCTCTCTTTGAGCTGGCGCAGCATGTGGATCTGGCCGTACACCTTGCGCTCGGGATTCTCCCGCACCGCGCAGGTGTTGTACAGGATGAGATCGGCTTCGACGGGGGACGCGACCTCGACGTATCCCATGTGGGCCAGCATGCCCAGCATGATCTCGGTGTCATGCTCGTTCATCTGGCAGCCCAGCGTCTGGATCCAGACGCCCTTTTGCCCGGGCTGCTTCGCCTGAAGGCGCCGCTCCAGCTCCGCCTCCTCCAGCCGCCCGATCACCGGCAGCTCGATCATCGTCCGTCACCCCAATCCCGTCGTCAACGAGTCCACATCATTATAGCAAAGCGGAGCTGAGCCGGACAATGGTTCCGGCCCGCCGTGCTCGACGCCGGGCGGCCCGCGGGCGTCTGGTCTCGAAGTTGTCACGTGTGGAAGGAATTTTCCGCCACCCGTAGTATCTAGAACATGATGGATAAGAAGTTTGCACGGTTTTCGTTCAAGCCGCATGCCGTCCGGGGGCGCCGCGATCGTCGCGGCGGGGGGATATGGAAAGTCTCATCCATTTTACGGTCGACAAGCTCACGCGACTGCCCAACTTTTTCGCGTTTCTCCCTCACATGGAGACGGCCCTTCACACCGGGGCCGGCTCTCTCCTCTGCTTCGACGTGAAAGGGCTGTCGTCCATCAACGCCTGCCGGGGGCGGACGGCGGGCGACTTCGTCATCAGCTGCTTGGCGCGCGTGTTGAAGAACGCACCGGTTCGCCAGACGGACGGAGCCGGGTCCAAAGGGGAGCCGCCGGCGGTGTACCGCACCGGCGGCGATGAGTTCGTGGTGGTCCTTCCCGGCATCTCCAAGGACGACGCGCAGGGCCTGGGCGAACGGCTTGAGCGCCGGTTCCTGTCGGAGACCCGGGAGAGCGGCATCGAGGTGGAAGGGCTCCACATCGGCGTCGTTCCATATCCCGTCGGAAAAGGGAGCCTGTCGGAGCTCTTCATCGCCATGGGAGAGGCCCTGAGCGACCGGGACTTCGGGACTGCGGCGATGCCGCCGTGGGGCATGCGGATCCTCGACGGCATGCTCCTCCGGATCAAGGAGACCATCAAGCTCCTGGAGGAGACCTTCGACGCCGCCCACACGGACGCCATCTCGGGCCTGCCCAACCACCGCGCGGGCGAGCGCTTCCTCCGGCTGACACTGGCCTCCAGCGAGGTGGGCAAGGACTGCTGCTCGGTCCTTTTTATCGACGGCGACAACCTCAAGAGCTACAACACCCTCTTAGGCTATGAGGGCGGCAACGAGATGATCCGCATGCTGGGCCGGGTGATCCAGCAGAACATCCGGCGAGGCGACTTCGCGTGCCGGTGGCTTTCAGGCGACGAATTCCTGGTGATCCTGCCCCGCACCACGCGGGCGGAGGCCGTGGCCGTCGCCGAGCGGATCCGGCGGGAAGTGTGGGACGCCTCGGCCAACTGGGTGCAGCGGGTCACCGTCTCGGTAGGCGTCGCCAGCACCGAGACCGAGGGCTGGGATGCGGACCGCCTCCTGAACAAGGCCATCCGGGCCAATCTCCACGCCAAGCGCGAAGGCAAGAATCTCGTGGTGTAATCGCCCGGCGTGAGCAGGGCATTGCCGAGGCCCTGTCGAAGATACCCTGCCATGCCGACCGTTCCCCTTCTTCGCCGCATCCCTTGGCCAGCCCTAGCGGCCTTCAGCGCGCTGCTGCTCTGGGCCGCCGTCCTCTTCTCCCCTGCCCTGCAAAGCGCTGCGGCGCCGCCCGCCCGCGCGCTCCAGGTTGCGGCTTCGCTGTGGCACCTCCTCAGCTTTTACCTCTGGTACGTCCCTGCCTGGCGCCGCCACGTCATCGAGCGCCGGGGACCGCTGCTGGGCGTCGGTTTCGCCTTCGGCGCCGCCTTTGTGTCCACGCTGGCCGACGCATCGGCCTCCTGGCGTTGGAGCCTCGTCGCCCTCTTCTTTTGGCGGCTGGCGGTGTACGTCGTCCCCTTCGTGCCGCCGCTGGTCCGCAGGCTCCCGCCCCGGCCCCATCCGGTCGACGGGGCGGTGGTCGTCCTGGCGCTCCTGCTTTCCCGGATTCCCGGCTTTGATGGAGCGTGGTTTGCCTGGGAAGGGGCGCATCCGGGAGGTCTTCTGGGAGGCGGCATCGGCCCGGGCAGCCTGGGCGCCCCGGCGCTCCTCGCGACGTACTTCTACGGCGTGCGCCCGTGGACCGGGGCTCCCCTGGACCTCAAGGCTCGCCCCGGCGACGGGAGGAGTGCGGCGCTCGCGGTTCTCTTGGCGGTGGCCGGAGGCGCCGCCGGGCTCCTGGTCGCCGGGATCCCGCCGGAAGGCGCGCCGGCCGGCGGATGGGAGCTGGCCGGCTGGCTGCTCCTGGGTCTTGGGCTCTCCGCCCTCTTCGAAGAATTGGCGTTTCGAGGGATTTTCCAGGCGGGCTTGTCGAAGATGCTCTTATCAGGCCGCACGGGGCTCAAGGCGGCCGCAGCGCGGCTTTGCGCCGCCTTGGCCGCGGCCGCGCTTCACGGCGTTTACGGGCCGTTCGGCATGCCCCGCCTTGCGGGATTCGGGTTTTCTCTAGGAATCGGATGGGTCTTTGCGGTGTCCAACCGCTACTTCCCCGCGGCGCTCGCCCACGGGCTCGGCCTGGTCGCGTCCTGGGCGCTCGCCCGGCTTGCGGGGTAGCTTAAAGCCGGAGGTGTCGTCGATGGACAGGCGGGCCGCATCGCCTTACGCCCGGGATGAATCACTGCGCCGGATCTTTGCGGTGCTGGGGATCCCCCCGGAGGAGCTGGCCTATACCATGGCAGCCTACTCCCGCAGCAAGCGCAGCTTCCTCGAGACGAACGCCTTCATCACCGGCCAAAAGGCGGCCGACTTTCTCGAGACGTTTTACTTCGCCTACGGCCACCGCAGCATCGCCGACATGGCGCACGTGCCCTTCGCGATCGAGAACGTCAGCATCCTGGCCGCGATCGAGATCGTGGCGGAGTCCCTTTGGGACGGCCAGGAGCGGAGCACCCGCTACCAGGACTTCTCGGTGACGGGCTACCTGGTCCCCGACGAGATCGTGGGATCCGACGTGGAGGCGCTCTACATCGAGACGGCCGACGCGCTCTTTGAAGCGTATGAGAAGGTGAGCCAGGCCGCGTACCGGCACTATCTCGCGACGGTTCCCAAACCCGAGGGGATGGAGCAGAAGGACTACGAGCGCACGCTCCGGGCCCGGGCCTTCGACGTGGGCCGCTACCTCTTGCCCCTGGCCACCCATACCAGCGTGGGCCAGATCACGTCCGCGCGCACGCTGGAAAAGCAGATCAGCCGCCTTCTCTCCAGCCCGTTCGGAGAGGTCCGGCGAGTGGGCGAGGCCCTGCGGGACGCGGGCCGCTCCCCTGCCCGCAGCCCGCGCGACGAGCGCGCCCTGACCCTGGTGGAGCAGCTGGCTTCCTCCGAGAACGCCGCCATCGCCTCTGCGCTGAAAGAGGCGCTGGCTCCTGCCGCGGCCGCCCCCACCCTGGTCAAGTACACGGCGCCGGACCGGTACCGGCTGGAGACTCAAGAGGCGCTGCGCCGGGTCTACGAAGGGCTCTTGGGCCAGGTGCCCGTGGGCATAACGGAGCCGGTCTCCCTCGTGGAAGTGGACGACCCGGCGGTGGAGGCCGTGGCCAAGCTCCTCTACGGCGTCGGCCGCCATCCCTTCAGCCAAATCGTGCTCCACGTGCAGACGCTGACGCGGCCCGAGATCCGGGAGCTCCTGGAGCTCGCCTTCGAGAAGCGGGGCCCGCACGACGAGTGGCTGGCCGAATTCCGCACCGGATACCTCAATTTCGACATCGTGATGGACATCGGATCGTACCGGGATCTGCACCGCCACCGCCGCTGCCACCAGCTCCGCCAGGCGTGGACCACCCGTCTCGGCTACGAAGAGCCTGACGTCGTTCGCGCCGCCGGCGTGCAGGAGACCTACCGGGAGGCGATGGCGCGGGCCTTCCAAGCGGCGCAGCACATCGACGAGGCCGTGCCGCCGCTGGGGGCCTACCTCCTGCCTCTCGGCACCCGCTGCCGGGCGCTTTTCAGCATGGACCTCGCGGAGCTGGCCTACATCGCCGAGCTGCGCACCCGCCCCACGGGGCATTTTTCCTACCGGCGAGTGGCGTACGACATGTACCGCAAGACCGTCGAGCGCTACCCGGACTTCGCCCCATTCGTCCGGGTGGTGGATCCGGATTACGAAGACTTGACCGAGCGCTGAAGGATCTGGGCTCGATAGCTGTTCCCCTTCAAGAACAGCTTGCACCAGTCGCCGCAGACCGGACCGATCTGGATCTTCGCGCCCACCTCCACGTCGCCGGCGGCGACGACGCCCAAGAGGTCGCCCGCGTCGGTCCGGATCAGCACGCCGCCGTCACCCGCCTCCACGTCGACGACGGTGTAGACGTCACCCTTTTTCACGGGACTCCACTCCTTGTTGAAATTGAAAGTCGAAAACCCTCCAATATGCCGGCGACCGCCCGCCGGCGGCGCCGCCCGTCAGCGGAGCGCCAGCGCCGCCGGCTCGATCCGCTCCACGGTGGCCACCGCTTCCTCCACCAGCTCCTGGATGGCCAGGCGCTCCTCGGCCCGGCGCACTGCTTCCAGCTTGGGCTTGGTCTCCGGGTGCTCGGGGACGAAGACGGTGCAGCAGTCGGCGTACGGGAGGATCGAGATTTCGTAGGTGCCGATGCGCTCCGCGAGCTCGATGATCTCTGCCTTGTCCATCGTCACCAGGGGCCGGAGGATCGGCATGGACGTCACTTCGTTGATGGCGGCCATGCTCTCCAGGGTCTGGCTGGCCACCTGGCCCACGCTCTCGCCGGTGATGAGGGCGGGGATCCCCCGCTCTTTGGCCAAGCGCTCGGCGATGCGCAGCATCATCCGGCGCATCAACGTGATCACCATGGCCGCCGGGGCGTGCTGGCGGATGGCCGTCTGCGCCGGAGTGAAGTTGACCACGTACAAGGGAACCGGCTCCGGGCTGTAGCGGCTCAAGACGGCGGCCAGGTCGATCACCTTCTCCTTCGACCGGTCGCTGGTGAACGGGAAGCTGTGGTAGTGGACCGCCTGGACGCGGATTCCCCGCTTCATGGCCAGCCAGCCGGCCACCGGCGAGTCGATGCCGCCCGAAAGGAGCAGGAGGCCCGTGCTGCTCGACCCCACAGGGAGGCCTCCCGGCCCGGCGAGGATCTCCGTGTAGAGGTAGATGGCCTTCTCCCGCACCTCCACATGGAGGACGAAATCCGGGCGGTGCACGTCCACCTCCAGGAGAGGAAACCGCCGCAAGAGGAAGGAGCCCAGGCGTGCATTCATCTCGGGGCTCGTCAGCGGAAAGCGCTTGTTGGACCGCTTCGTCTCCACCTTGAAGCGGAGTGGACCCGCGGCGCTCTTGAGGCGCTCTTCCACCAGCGCCGCGGCCTTCTCCCGCGCCGCCTCCAGGGAGAGCTCTACGGAGGCCGCCGGGCTCACCGAGACGACGCCGAAGACGGAGCGAATCCGGTCCAGCGCCCAGCCGGGGACCGCCTCCGCCTCGCCGAAGTCCACCACGATGCGCCCGTACTCGTTGCGGACCGCGGCACCCGCCCCGCTTCCCAGCGCCCTGCGGACATTCTCGACCAGGCGCCTTTCGAACGCCGGCCGGTTCTTTCCCTTGAGCCCGATCTCGCCGTACCGTACCAAGATGACGGACGCCACGGCGGCATCCCCTCCTCCGAAAAAGTCAGCGGCGCGACAGCATCCTGCGCAGCGAGGCCACTGCGTCCTTGATGGCCGCGACGGCGAACGCGATCTCGTCTTCGGTGGTCAGCTTCGACAGGCTGATCCGGATCGAGCTTTCCAGTGCCTCCTCCGGCAGCCCCAGCGCCTTCAGGACGTGGCTGACCGCCACCGTCCGGGACGTGCAGGCAGAGCCCGTGGAGACGTAGACGGACCTCTCTTCCAGCGCGTGGACCAGGACCTCTCCCCGCACGCCGGGAAACGAGAAGTTGGCGATGTGGGGGGCAGCTCCCTCCCCTCGAGCCCCGTTGAGCCGGGCGCCCTCGATCTCCAGCAGTTCAGTGATGAGCCGCTCCCGCAGCGAGCGAAGGCGCTCCCGCTCCTCTCCGGTCTCTTCCGCCAGGGCTCTCAGGGCGGCGCCGAAGCCCGCGATGCCGGGCACGTTCTCGGTGCCGGACCGCAGGCCCCCTTCCTGGCTCCCCTTGCCGAAAAGAGGCTGGATCTGAAGGCCCTTTCGCACGTAGAGAGCGCCCACGCCTTTCGGCCCGTGGATCTTGTGCCCGCTCACGGAGACCAAGTCGACGCCCAGCTCCTTGGGCCGCACCGGCATGACCCCCAGGGCCTGCACCGCGTCGACATGGACCACCACATCCGGCCTCTTTTCTCGCGCCGCCCGGGCGATGGCGCCGATGGGCTGGACGGTGCCGATCTCGTTGTTCACCATCATGACGCTGACCAGCGTCGTCTCGTCCGACACGGCCGCCCGCACGTCCGCCGGGTCCACCCTGCCCTCCCGGTCCACCGGCAGGTACGTCACGGAAAATCCTTCCGCCTCCAAATCACGGAAAGCGGAGAGGACCGACGAGTGCTCGATCCGGGTGGTCACCAGGTGGCGTCCCCGCCGCCGCCGGGCGTACGCCGTCCCTTTAATGGCCAGCGCGTTGCTTTCCGTGCCTCCCGAGGTGAAGACGATCTCTCCGGCAGAGACGTCCAGGATCCGGGCCAAGAGGCCCCGCGCCTCCTTGAGGATCGCCTCCGCCTCCATCCCCTTGCGGTGAAGCGACGAAGGGTTGCCGTACGCGTGAGCCAGAGCGCGGGAGACCGCCTCCACCACGCTGGGGAGCGCCCGCGTCGTCGCGGCATTGTCCAAGTACACTTCGGTCATCGCGCCGCCCTCATTCCTTTCTCCAGGAAACAAAGCTCGCGCCCCTCCCTATCATACCAAAGCGCGAAGAGAGGGCGCCACCCGGCGCCCTCTCCGTCCCCAAGCTTGTGCCCGGTGTGCCGCCGGTTCACTCAGTTGGCCAGGCTGATCAGACCCAAAATGGCGCCGATGATGCCGAAGATCTGGGCGTTCCTCGCGCCCTGAAGCTCCCGCTCGGTCCTCTGGCGGTAGCTGGCGAACTCCTCCCGCAGCGCCTTGAGTTCATCCGCCACCGTGCCCGCAAAGAGGAAGCTGTGCTGGTACTGCGATTCCAGTTCGCTCATGAGGCGGTCGCTGAGAGCCCGCAGCTGCTCCTCGGAAAGGCCGATCTGGCTCTGCATGGCGACCACTTGGCGCTCCACCGCGTCGAGGCGCCCTTGCATCGCGCTGAGCCGCTCCACGGCGGCCTCCAGGCCCTTCAGGAGATCGCTGTCCGCCCGGCGCTGCTCGTCCAGGGCCAGCTGCTGCGCGGCCAGCGCCTCGGAATGGGCGTTGAGCTCACTCAGGAACTCCCGCAGCGCCTCTTCGAGCCCGCTCCGGACCACCTCCAGCTCCTGGGAGAGCTCGCGCACTTCCGACTGGAGCGCCTCCAGGCGGGCCGAATCGGCCGCCAGCGACTCCGAGAGGTCGCCCAAAGCGATGCCGCTCTCGGCCAGCGCCTGGCGGACGCTGCTCTCCAGCGCTCCCATCTCCGCGCGGAGCGCCATGGCCTGCGCCTGGAGTTCCGCCTGCCGCTTCGCCTCCTGCTCGGCGAGGCCTTCCCGCAGCGCCCGGTCAAACTGGTCGAGATCCGCTTGCACCTGGTCGATGAACTCGGTCATCTGGGCCTTGAGCACCAGGAGCTCCCGCTCGTTCCGCTCCGCCCGGGCCTGGTTCTGCTCGATCCCCGCGTAAATATCGACGAGTTCGGCTTCAAACTCCGTCACCAGCCGCCGCAAGAGCTCCACGTCCTCGCGGCTTCGCGGGCCCACCGCGCCCGTCTCGATCTCGTTCAGGATCTTGGCGACCACTTCGGCCAAGGTGAAGCGGTCCACGGGCTGGTCCCCTCGGAAACGGCCGTCCTCCAGGGCCAGGTATCCCCGTTCCACCAGCTTCATCACGGCCTCATAGGCCCAGTGGGTGCGGGGAACGTCCTGCACCGCCTGGGCGGAAACTGCGGCCGGGCAAGCCGCAAGGAGCAGGGCCCCCAGGAGAAGCGCCATCGACAACGGTCTGATCAGAGCTTTCACCATCGGCACCTCGTTTCTCATCACCGGTTTACTCCCCCACCGAGATCCGCCCGCCGGCGGCCGCCACCTTGACCACCTGGCCGGCGGCGTCGTACACCCGGACTTCAGCCAGCTCGATGCTGTGAGTTCCCGGCTTGAGGACCCGGAAACTCAGCGTGGCGATGGTGTCCGTCGCCCAGTAGAGCTCCGGCTGCCGGGCGCCGGCCCGCTCGCCTCTAAGCGTCACCTCGGCCGCGGCCCCCTCCCGGACCGGAAGCTGGATTTCCGGCGCCTTCCAGGCCAGGACCCGGGCGTCTTCCCCGTCCCGCACCTCTTCAAAGAAGAGCCGCCCCGGGTAGATCGCCCGGCCGATGAGCTCCAGGGCCGTCGGGTCATACCGAACCACGATCTCGGCGCCGTAGAACTTCCGGGCGTTGCGGGCGACGATATCCACCAGCACGCGGTCGCCCGTCCGCACCGGGGCGGCGCCGTCAACGCGGACCGGTTCGGCCCTCACTTCGCCCTCGAACAGCGGCACGTCCAGGAACCCGTTGGCCCGGTAATCCTGGCTGCCCCCGAAAATCTGCCCCTGTACGGTATAAGGCAGGTTGCCGTTGTACGGCTGCGGGCGAGTGACCGGCTGGATATACCAGCTGACCTCGAATGCCTCTCCCTCCAGCAGGGGACCGATGAGCTTCTCCGCCCGGCTTCCCCGGGCGAGCTCCAACCCCAGCGGCGAATCCCAGCGGACGATGACGCTGTTCGCGTCCGCCCCGCCGGTGTTCTGGACGCGGGCCGTCACCCGGTACGGCAGCGGCTCCCAGCCGGATTCACCCATCCTCAGCCGCCCCTGCGGCTCCAGCAGCGTGATGGTGAGGGCCGCCGGCGACACGATGCGAACGGCCCGGCTCACCTGGTTGGGCTCCGCGTTGATGGCCTCGACCCGCACCGTGTAGGTGAGCTCCCCGCCCACCGCACGGTCCACGGCGACTCGCCACGTCACCTGAGCGCTCCTGCCCGTAGGCAGGTTGCCCAGCTGCCGTACGGCCTGCTCGCCGTCGGCCAGCCTCAGGCCTTGCGGCAGCTGGATCCGGGCCACCACGTTCCTCGCCTCGCCTTCGCCGGTGTTCTGGATGTACGCCACCACCGGGAAGGTGACCGTCCGGTCGGGATCCGCCGTCACGGTAGAGGGCGACGTCACCCCGATGGAAAGGTCGCCCGGCGAGATCGAGATGCCGCCGAGGCCGTAATGGGTCACGTAAACCCGCTCCTCGCCGGGAGCCAAAGGCCGGGGATCCCAGTAGAGCGCCGTCGCGCTGTCCAGTTCAAACTCGCCGAGGCGCGTGAAATCCCGCCCCGGTTGAAAGTCGAACTCCCAGAGCCCGTCGGCCAGGGCGCCCCAGTTGCTGAAGTAGACCCGGTCCGGCGGCGTCACGTCGTCGCCCTTCAAGGTCCCCTGAGCCGTCACTTTCGGATCGGAAAGGGAGTCGAACGCCTGCCAGAATTCGGGGATCGCGTCGCCTTCAAACACCGTGTCCGTGGTGATGGCCAGCTCCCCGACGCGCAAGGGGGCCCCGTCGTTGGCGCCCAGCATGGTGTCGATCATGAGGCGCAAGCCCACGTGGTGCACCTGGTCCGACGTGTTGACCAGCCGGTACTCGATGCGCACCGTATCCAAGAGCCCCGTGGTGGAGCTCCGGATGATGCTGAGCACCTGCGTCACGTCCACGGGCCCGATGCGGTACACCGTCTCGATGCGGCGATCGTCCACCACGTGAGGCGCCACCAGCATCTCGCCGTAAAGGCCCGCACGCCCCGCCCGCTCGGTGGGCCTGCCCCCGAACACGTAGTCGATGCCGTCGATGCGCACCGTCGCGTACGACGTCCACGGCTTCTGCCCCGGGATCAGGTAGATCAAGGGGCTGTTGTCGTCCGACGCCCGGTCGGGGTCGCCGCCGGTGGTCTGGACGGCGAAGCGCCCGGTGTTCTCCTCGGTCGTGTTGACTAGGATCGAGATGTACTCGTTGTACAGCCGGATGACGCCCTCGTCGGCCTCTTCCGGCTCCTCCGGCCCCGCCAGGAACGCTCTCGCCCCTTCCTGGGCCCCCGCGGGAGCGCTCAACAGCAGCGCGACGGCGAGACAGGCCAGGATTCGGGCGGGAACGGGACCGGAGCGGAACCTCAAAGCGTCACGGCGTTTCACTCGATCTCCTCCCATGTCGAGCGCGCGAGCCTACCGGGCGAACGAACCCACCGTGGGCGGGGCCTTGATAAAGCCGTCGACCCGGTGCGTCAGGCTGCTCTCCCGGGGGTCGTACACCAGGACCACCCGGATCTCGTACATTTCGTCATAAGGCAGGTAAACGATTCCGCGGCTGGCCACGGTCTGCGAGTAGTCGTCGATGTAGTCGATCCCGGAGCTCTGTGTCACCACGGTCTCCACGACCCTGCCCGACGGATCGACGATCACCGCCACCTCCACCGTGACGGGGCGGCTGATCAGGCCCACCGCATTCTTGGGGTAACCCAGGCCGCCCGGCACCCGGATCATGGACTCCCCCATCGGCGGCAGCGCCGGCTCCGCGGCGGCTTCGGCACCCGGCAGCGACAACGGCACATCGTCCGTCGCACCGGTGCCGCCGGGCTCCGCGCCGCCGGAGCGCTCGCCCGCCGCGTCGTCAGTGCGGGCCGGCGGCCCGCTGAACGCCGCCGTCGCGCCGCTGGCCTCCGCAGGCTCCTCCACCCTGGGAGGCGCGTTCACCACGGGGGCGGTGGGCGGCCCTTGGCTGGCCGTCAGCACCGGCTGCAGCGCCGCGGTGGCCTCTTCGGCCGGCGCGCCGGCCGGGTTTTCCGGAGCCGGCGCCGGAGCCGGCGAGGGCGGCTCGGGCTGCTGCCGCGGTTCGGGCTGCGCCGCTGGCGCCTGTACTTCGGGCGCTCTGGGCTGCTCCGGCACGGGGGCCGGCGCGGGCGCCGGTTCGGTGCGGGCCGGCGCGGGGACGCTGGGCTCGGGCAAAGGCCGCGGCGCCGGCGTCGCCTGGGGCCTGCGGGCCGCCTGCGCCGCCACGGCCCGCGGCCGCTCGGGGATCGCGGCGTCCACCAGGGTGAGGTACGTCAAGCCTCCCTGGTCGCCGGCATACGAGACGGAGAACACACCCGAGATGACGTGCGGTGCGATCAAGAAGAGAAGGGCGTGCAGCACCATGGAGATGAAGATGAAAACCGGCATCCTGCGCTGGTCTTCGAAGTCGTACATGGCATCACATCCCCGGACCGGCCTACGGCGGCGCCCCTGGCCTCAAGCCCGAAACCGCCGTCACGAGCTCTCGGGCGGCTGGGTGCCGAACGCGAAGTGAGAGATGCCCCCCTGCCGGGCGGCGTCCATGACGCCCACCGCATGCTCCCAGTAAGACCGGCTGTCTCCCCGGATGATGACGGTCGCCTGCGGGTCGCGCCGGGCCAGTTCCGCCGCGGCCTGGCGGATGGCAGTGAGGTTGGTCAGCCTCCCGTCCATGTACAGGGCGCCGTTTTGCGTGATGGTCACCACCAGGTTGGCGGGAGGCTGCTGCCCCCCCGTGGCGGCGCGCGGCAGCTCCACCTCGATGCCGAGCTCGGCCACGTTAAACGAGACAAAGAGGATCAAGAAGAACATCAGGGAGGTGAGGACGTCGATGAGCGGGAGGATGTTCACCTGTGGGCCCAGCCGCTGCCGGCGGTTCCACGCGAACTTCACGACGGCGCCCCCCCGCCGGCGATCAAATCGGTGAGTTCCAGCGCCCGGCGGCTCATCTCACGGACCCGCCGCTCGATCATGCTGGTCAGCCAGTGGTAGACGGCCAGGGACGGGATGGCGATGACCAAGCCTACCGCCGTGGTGATCAGGGCCTCCGCGATGCCCGCGGCCAGGGCGGCCGGATTGGTCTCAATCCCGGTGGAACCCAGCACCCGGAAGCTGCGGATGATCCCCGTCACCGTCCCCAAGAGGCCCAGCATGGGCGAGATGGTCACGATGGCGGAGAGGACCCCGAGCCCCCGCTCCATCTTGAAGATCTCTTCGTTCCCGACCTCTTCCAGGCGCTCGCGGATCTCGTCCTTGCTGCGGTCGCTGTAGGCGATGCCCTCCGAGAGGATGGCGGCCACCGGTCCCTTAGTCCTCTTCAGAAGCTGCATAGCCTCGAGCAGCTTTCCCTCCTGCAGGCAGAGCTTTACGTCCTCCATCAGTTCCTCCGCGTCGGTGCGGGTGCGCATGAGATACCAGATCCGTTCCAGCGTGATGGCGAGTGCGATGACGGAGCACAGCAAGAGGGGGTACATCACGGGGCCGCCCCTGATGATGATCTCGAGCATCTGCCGATCGACCTCCGATTCCGACTGGTGCCTGAAGAGGAATGGTGCGGGGAAAAAATCCGGGACGCACGGATGGGGTGCGTCCCGGTGTAGGTTCGACAAGGAAAGCGCTGTTCCTGTCGGATAAAATGGGATTTTCGCGCCCCGGAGCGTGACGGGGATCACTTACCCGGCCTTCGCTTCCGCGCGGGGATCCCTGCGGCCGCCGCGCCGGCGGGCTGCCAGATCGGCGCGGGTGATCCGCATCAGGAGGATGGTGGCCAGCCGCCCGTCGGGGCCGGGGCGGGTCAAGCGCCCCTCTTTGCGGAATCCCACTTTCTCGTAGCAGCGGATCGCCCGGACGTTGGAGGTGAACACCCGCAGGTAGACCCGGGAAAGCCGCATCGACCGGAAGGCGTACTCCACCAGGGTCCGCACGGCGTCGGTGCCGTATCCCTGGTCCCAAAAGCTCTTCTCGCCGATCCGGATGCGCAGCTCCGCGTCGCCGCTGCGCCAGGCGATGTGGTCCAGTTCAATGTGACCGATGAGGACGTCGTCGTGGGTGGAAATGGCCAGGTGGTGGCTGTGCCGGTCGCTTTGCAGCCTGCGGTGCCACTCTGCGTACTCTTCCAGGCGTGTGGGGTATTGGCCCCCGACGTAGCGGGCGATTTCCCGGTCGCGGCTCCAGGCGGCAAGCTTGGGAAAGTCGGACGGCCGGATCGGCCTGAGGAAGACCTTCTCCCCGCGAATGATCATCGCTGCCACTCCTTACGCGGACCTGCCCCTGGGCCGTCCGGGCAGCCGGAAGGCGCTCCGGGCCCCGCGGTCGTCGTCTGCTGCGGCGTTTCGGGGGAACCGATCGCTGGTTGTGAGGCAGCTATTCTCGCGTCCGGAAGAGCCGACCTCCAAGCAATTGTAGGCAGCGCAGGGACTACCCGTTCCACAGGCGGCGGAGGCGGTCGAGGATCCGCCGTTCCATGCGGGAGACGTGCGGCTGCGAACATCCCATCGCCGCGGCCACCTCCGCTTGCGACATCCGCCGGACGAACCGGGCGATGACAAACTCCCGCTCCTCTTCCTTCAAGGCCTGCAGCACCTGGCGAAGAGCCAGGTGCTCGATGGGCAGGGGAGCCTCTTCCTCCACCCGGACCCGGTCGATGAGCGGCGTCCCCTGGCCTTCATCGTCCTCCAGCGTCTGGTCCAGGCTGGCCACGGGCGCCGCCGCCTCCAGGGCGGCGACGACGTCCTCCTTCGGCACGCCCAGTCGCTCGGCCACCTCCGCCGGAGTGGGCGAACGTCCCAGCTCGTGACTGAGGGCGTTCCTCGCCTCCTCCACGCGGCTCGCGAGCGCCTGGAGCGCGCGGCTCACCCTGAAGGGCCGGTCCTCCCGCAGGAACCTCTGGATCTCGCCGGCGATCAGCGGCACCGCGTAGGTGGAAAACGCCACGTCGTAGCCGAGGTCGAACCGGTCTACCGCCCGCATCAGGCCGACGCAGCCCGCTTGGAACAAGTCCTCAAGCTCGCGGCCGCGACCGAGAAACCGGCGCGCGACGCTCATCACCAAGCGCAGGTTGGCTTCGATCAACCGCTCCCTGGCCTCACGGTCGCCTTCCCGGGCCCGGGCGATCAGCGCCCGGGTTTCCGGCGGGCTGAGCCGGGGCCCCGGCGGCAGAGCCAGGTGGGGCCTGGTCTCCATCGCGCACCCCCTTCCGTGGAGGGCCCTTCCCGCGTCCGGCGGCCGCCGGCGCGGGGCGCCTGCGGCCCGTCACTGCGAAGACGAGGACGCGGCAGGCTCCTGCCTCTTGGCTTGAGCGGGCCGCTTCACCATGCGGATGCGGGTGCCCCCGCCGACCCGGGATTCGACGTCGTACCCGTCCATGCAGACGCCGATGAAGTGAAACCCAAGGCCCAGGTGCTCGTCGGGCGCAGTGGTGTTGGCGGGCTGTTTCGCCCACTCCACGTCGGGGATCCCCTTGCCGCGGTCCTCCACGGTGATGACCAGTTGGCCGCCGGCCACTTCGGCGGTGATGCGGACGATGCCCGGCCCGTTCTCGTAGGCGTGCACCACGGCGTTGGTCACTGCTTCGGAGACCGCCATCCGGATGTCGTCCAGCTCGTCCAAGGTGAAATCCAGCCGGGAGGCGAACACCGCCGCCGCGCTGCGGGCGAAGCCGACGTTCTCAGGAAGGCTGGGAAACTCCATGATGACGTAGTCGCTGGCGTGAGTCATCTGCATCGCCCTCCTACTCAGAGGCTCGCGAGGGCCTGGCCCTCGGAGTCGTGCACGGAGATGCGCTTCAACACGCCCGACATGGCAAAGGCCCTCTCCACCGGAGTCTGCAAGCCCACCACTGCGAGCCTTCCGCCCCGGGCGGAAACCTCTTTCAAGCGGCCGAGAATCGCCCCGATGCCGGAGCTGTCCACAAAGGTGACCCCGTGCATGAGCAGGACCAGGTTCCTGAGGCGAGGCCGCTCGTCGAAGGCGCCGGTGACCGCGGCCCGAAACTCCGACGCGCTGTGCACGTCCAATTCGCCGTCGAGCGTGACGATGAGCGTCTCCCCGAGAACCTTCATCGATGCGCCCAAGGCCGGTTCCTCCTTCCTCGCACACAAAGAAACGTCCCGGGCTTCCGGTAGGAGTAGCCATACCTTCAAGCCTCGGGACGGGATTCCTTTGTCGAGGAGCGCCGGGCGGTTTCGTCTTCTCTAGAACAGCCTCGTGATCTCCAGGAAATACCTGCCCACCAGGAGAAAGAGAGGCGCCCGCGCCACCCCGCGCTCGGCCATCAAGGGAACCCGGCCTACCTCCTCGCCGTCCAGGCGGGCCACCAACTGCGCCAGGACTTCTCCCTCCTCGATGGGCGCGACCGGCCGGCGCTCGAACACGATTTCCGTCTCGGGCCGGCTCTCCGAGTCGCGGGGCATCGAGACCGCGAGGTCCGCCCCGGCCACCAGCGCGAGGCGCTTCTCTCTCCCCTTGATCACGTCCACCTCCGCCAAGACGTCGCCCTTCTTGGCGACGATCTCCGCCTTGAGCTGGCTGAAGCCGAAGTCGAGGAGCCTGCGGATGTCCTCGTCCCTGGCCGCGGCCGTCGGCGCCCCCAAGGCGACGGCGATCAGCCGCAGCCCGTCCCGGGCGGCCGTGGCCGCCAGGCAGTACCCCGCCTCGCTGGTCATCCCCGTCTTGATGCCGTCCATCCCGGAGTAGCTCCTCAGCATCCGGTTGTAGTTCCAGAGGACGGGCTTTTCCAGGGTGCCCTGCCGCATGACGACGGGCCCCCAGGTGGACGTGTACTCGAGAAAGCCCGGAAGGGAGACGGCGTAGCGGGACATGAGGGCGATGTCGTAGGCGCTCATCACGTGAGGTCCCTGCTTGCCTACGGTCTGGGGAGGAAGCCCCGAAGGGTTGGCAAAGCGGGTGTTTCGCATGCCCAAGGCTTGTGCCTTCGCGTTCATCATTTCGACAAAGGCCTGCTCCGTGCCGCCCAAGTGCTCGGCGACCGCCACCGCCGCGTCGTTCGCGGAACCGACGGCGATCGCGTAAAGCAGGTCGCGCAGGGGCATCCGCTCGCCGGGCTCGAGCCAGATCTGGGTCCCGCCCATGCTCGCGGCGTACTCGCTCGCCACCACCAGGTCATCGAGGCTCGCCTTCCCGTCACGGACGGCCTCGAGCGCCAAGAGGAGCGTCATCACTTTGGTGACGCTGGCCGGAGGAAGCGGTTCGTGCTCGTTGTGGGCGTAGAGCACCCGGCCCGTCTGGTAATCCATGAGCACGGCCGCTTTCGAGTTCAGCGGGATGGCGGCCGCCTGCGAAGGCGCCGCGGTCCAGACGGCGGCGGCCAGCGTGAGAAGCCACGGTATCAGCACACGGATCGCGGTTCTGGAACGCTTCACGGCACGGTGCTCCTCCCCTCGGGCGGGGCGCCGGGCGTCCCGTCCTTGCTTGTCTAGTCCATCCTATTCCGGCGGGACCCCGGATATACGAGGCTGGAGCGGGAGAGAGAGCACGCTCAGCTTTCAAGCCTTTGAATGAGGAGCGCCGGAGGCTTTGCCGGCTGCGACTCGATGGAATACGCGCCGAGAACCGCCGTCGCCGCTGTATCCGCCTCCTCGTCGCTGCGGGCGTGGACGGTCGCCAGGCTTTCCCCCGGGCGGACGGCATCTCCCACCTTTTTGCGCAGCACGATGCCCACCGACGGGTCGATCGCGTCTTCCTTCCGAACTCTCCCAGCGCCCAGCGCCATCGTGGCCAGGCCGACGGCGTACGAATCTACGGCCGCGACCCAGCCGCCCGAAGGCGCAGCCACGTCCGCCTTTACAGGTGCGACCAGGAGCGATTCGGGGTCGTCGACCACGCCCGGGTCGCCGCCCTGCGCTGCCACCAGCTCACGGAACTTGGCCAGCGCCGCGCCGCTGCGGAGGATCTCCGCCGCCCGCTTCTTGCCCTCCCCGGGGTCCGCCGCCTTTTCCCCGAGGTAGATCATCTCGCCCGCCAGCGCCACCACCAGTTCCTCAACGTCGCGGGGGCCCTCGCCCTTCAGCGCCTCGATGGCCTCCGCCACCTCCAGCGCGTTCCCCACCGCACAGCCCAAAGGCTGCTCCATGGAGGTGATCCACGCGACGGCCCGCCGCCGGGAGAGCCGGGCGATGCCGATCATGGCCTCGGCCAGGGCCTGCGCCTGGGAGAGCTCCTTCATGAACGCACCCCGGCCCACCTTGACGTCGAGGACGAAGGCGTCGGCGCCCGACGCGATCTTTTTCGACATGACGCTGGAAGCGATCAGCGGGATGCTCTCCACGGTCCCGGTCACGTCCCGCAGGGCGTAGATGGCTTTGTCGGCGGGCGTCACGTCCCGGCTCTGGCCCGCGATCACCGCGCCCACTCGCCGGAGCTGTTCAATAAACTCCGCGGGTGAGAGTCCGGTGCGGAAACCGGGGATGGACTCCAGCTTGTCCACGGTACCCCCGGTGTGGCCCAGCGCCCGGCCGGACATCTTGGCCACCGGCACGCCGGCGGCGGCCACCAGCGGCACCAGAGCCAGCGTGGTCTTGTCCCCCACGCCGCCGGTGGAGTGCTTGTCCACTTTCACGCCGGGAGCCCCGCTCAAGTCCACCCGCTCTCCCGACTCCACGATGGCCCAGGTGAGGTGCGTGGTCTCTGCGGCGCTCATGCCGCGGAAGTACACGGCCATGAGGAAGGCGGCCATCTGGTAGTCGGGGATCTCCCCGCGGGTGTACCCGTGGACCAGATAGCGGATCTCGTCCGCGGTCAGCTCGCCGCCGTCCCGCTTCTTGGCGATGAGGTCCTGCGCGCGCACCGTCAGACCCTCCCCCGGATCGCCGGATAGAAGCTTTCCCCTGCCTCCGGGGCCGGGCAGCCGAACAGGTCGGCGACGGTCGCCGCCACGTCGGCGTACGTCTGCCGCAGGCCCAGCGCGGCAGGGCGGATTCCGAAGCCGGTGACCAGCAAGGGCACCCGCTCCCGGGAGTGATCGGTGCTGGGTGTGGTGGGATCGCAGCCGTGATCGGCCGTGAGGATCAACAGGTCGCCTTCCTGCAGCGCGGCCAGGAGCTCGGGCACCCGGGCGTCAAACGCCTCCAGCGCCCGGGCGTAGCCCGGCGCGTCGTTGCGGTGGCCGTAGACGCTGTCGAAGTCGACGCAGTTGGCGAAGATCATCGCCGGTCCTTCCAGACTCCGCATGGCCTCCAGGGTCTTGTCGACGGTGTCCATGTTGTCCCGGGTCGGCACCGCCGTCTGAATGCCCCGGCCGGCGAAGATGTCGTTGATCTTGCCCACCCCGTGGACGTGCACGCCCTTTGCCGCCAGCAGGTCCAGCACCGTCGGGCGCGGCGGCGGCAGGCTGAAGTCCTTCCGCCCGTCGGTTCTCCGGAAGGCTCCCGGCCGCCCGGCGAAAGGCCGCGCGATGACGCGGCCCACCGCATGCTCGCCCTGCAGGATCTCCCGGGCGACGGCGCACATCCGGTAAAGCTCTTCCCTGGAAATCACTTCTTCGTGAGCCGCGATCTGAAAGACGCTGTCCGCCGAGGTGTACACGATGGGCCGGCCCGTCTTCATATGCTCTTCGCCCAGTTCTTCGATGATAGCGGTCCCCGAGGCCGGCTTGTTCCCCAGCACCCGGCGGCCGACGGCCTCTTCGAAGGGGCGGATCACTTCGGGCGGAAACCCTTCCGGATAGGTAGGAAACGGCCGATCCAGGATCAACCCGGCGATCTCCCAGTGGCCCGTGGTGGTGTCTTTCCCCGCCGACTGCTCCTGCATGATCCCGTACGCGCCTTGAGGATGAGGTTCGTCGGGCACCCCCGGGATCGGCGCCAGTTTTCCCAGCCCGAGGCGGGCCAGGTTTGGCAGGTGGAGCCCGCCCACGGCCCGGGCGGTGTTGGCCAGCGTGTTGCTGCCTTCGTCGCCGTAGCGGGCCGCGTCGGGCGCCTCACCGATCCCGACGCTGTCCAAGACGATCAAGATCACGCGGCGAATGTCCATGCAGCACCTCCCCCAGCGGGCGGCTCATCGGGCGGGCGTCGTGACGCGCCCGACGGTGCCCGCCGGCGAGAACAACTTCGAAGGATGATTCCGCCGCCCCTGCCCTGCCCCCGGCGCCGGGCTCACATCGGCAGCCAGCGGAAGACCATGCCCGTCAAGACCGGGGCCACGCGTGCCTGCAGCCATGCGCCGGCGGCGACGCTCCCGGAGGCCACGGCGCAGAGCAGGATCGCGGCGGCCAGGTGCCGGTAAACCGGTTCCGTCACCGCCCGGCCGGTCAGGATCCGGACGGCCCCTGCGGCAAAGGCAAGCCCGGCTCCCGCCGCCAGCGCGACGCCGAAGAGGATCAGGGCGCTGTGCGGCGCCACCGAGACCAGGCTCAAGATCGCGCCGTGGACGGAAAACTCCTCGACGAGAAACCGGACGGTGAAGCCGACGGCAAAGCCGCGTAAGAAGACCAGGACCAGGGCCAAAGGGGCGCCGATGACCGAAAGTCCCAGGACCCAGGGAAGGAGGGCGCTGCGGGCCAGCTCCGTCCAAAAGTCCCGGGGGTCGGCCGGCGCTGCGCTGAGACCGCCGTCCCCCGCCTGCCGTACGTACTCGTCCACGAACTCCGCCAGTTCGGCCCGGTCCGTCCCATCCAGAAGGCCCGCGCCCACCGCGCCGGCGCCGGCGCCTGCGGCGAGGAGCGCGGCCACCAGCGCGTAGATCACCGCCCGGCTGCGAAAGTACTCGCGGACTCGCAGCTTCAGCCAGCGCAGACCCATACCTGCCGCCTCCTTCGGGACAAGGCTCGTCCCCAGCCCGCGGTAGAAGGTATGACGGCCGGCCGCCCAGTATGCCGTCGTCCGCCTGCCGGGCTCCCTGGTCAGAATCCGCACGGGCGATCCACCCGGCCGTAGCGCCCTCCGCCGCCTTCCAGCAGCCGGAGCCGGCCGGTGCGCGCGGCGACGATCGCGCGCGCCACCGGATGCGGGACCACCCGGGCAAGCTCTTCCTCGGTGGCGTGGTGCAGGACCCGCATCTCGCTGCCGAAGACTTCGATCAGCCGGTCCAGGGTACGGGGGCCCACGCCGGGGACGTACTCCAGCGGCACCTGGTGAACGTAAGGAGGCCTGGCCGGAGCGGCGCCGCCGGGCGGGCGGTCGGCCACCTCCTCCAGGCGGTCTGCCACCCCCGCCACGATCCGGTCGCTGCCGCAGCGGGGGCAGCGGCGCTCGGGCAGCAGCGGGACGTGCCCGTCGCACGCCTCGCAGAAGGTGCGGTAGTACTTGCCCAAGCGGGGATCGAGGCCGTAGTTGGCCACGATCCCCCCCTGCTCGCCCCTGAGGGCCGCGTAGAGCGCCTCAAAGCTCAAGTCCCGCGCCCGGATCCGGTTGTACTCCCGCGCGATCTTGGAAAGGGAGTGGGCGTCGGAGTTGGAGAGGAACGCGAAAGCGTCCAGCTCACTAATGCGGCTGGCCATTGCCGTGTCCGAGCTGAGCCCGAGCTCCACGGCGGGAATGACCGCCAGCTCCTCGGGGCCGAACGCGTCCGCAAGCCGGTCGGCGCTCCGCCCGTAATACCCTTTGTGGGGGGTGAACGCGTGGGCGGGCACCAGAAAGCCGGCGCACTCCCGGGTGAGGCGGGCGAGATCGGCCGCCCGGAACCGGGCCTTTTGCGAACTCAGCCGGACGTTGGTCACGTGGCGAGAGAGTTCCCGGGAAAACGCGGCGGCGGCGGGAAGGTCGGGCAGGTAGGCGATGAAGTGAGCCTCGCCCCGGCCCACGTCGACGCCCACCTCCACCGCCAGAAAGACCGCCAGGCGCCGCCGGTAGCGAAGCCCCCCGCCCTCCTGGGCCTCCATCTCGCCGCACTGCAGCAAGGCGTCCAGCTCGTCCAGCACGTCCGGGGAGGCCGAATCCACGATCGCGACGGCGTCGATCCCCTTCCGCTCCGCCGCTTCCCGCAGGATGTTCTCCAGCGTGAGCGCTCGGGACGCCGTCACCTTGACGGGAGCGCCCCGCCGGGTGCGGCCGATGTGGACGTGGAGGTCGGCGAAGTACTCGATCATGCGTCAGCGCGCCGCTCCTTCCTGCGGCGGACCGGGCCGTTCCAAGAGTCCGGCGGCCTCCTCGCCCGCTGCCGCCGCGGCCTCGAAAAACGCCGGATCTTCCCGGGCGCTCCTCCCCATGGACGTGACGCGAATGCCTTCCCGGGCCAAGAGCCGCTCCGCCCGCGCGAGCGCTTCCGCCCCGTCCCGCCAGCGAATCCGGTGGCCACAGGCCCGAAGCCCGGCCGCCTGCTCCTCGAGCCGCGCCCGCCACTCATGCCGGGAGAGCGCCGGAAGCGGCACGGTGAGCCGGTGGTGCACAAACCGGGTCAAGCACGTGAGGGCATGGTGGCTGATGCCCCGGTGCCGCTCCCTGGCGTCGGCGAAGCTCACCCGGATCACCGGGACGCCCCTCCCGCCCAGGTCACAGGCCGCGTCCAAGACCAAGGCCTGTTCCAGCGCGGTGGACCCCAGGGGCGTCCCGGTGCCCACCACGCCCGGTCCCATCGCGACGATCACGGCGTCGGCCCGGGCGGCCACTTTGGCCGCCGCCAGGGCCGAATGGACGGTCACCGCCTCCAAATCGCCGCCGAAGGCGTGGCCCGCGGTGATGACCGTGTCCACCAAACCGCTTTTCCGAAGGCGCGCCAGAACGTCCGAGACGGCCGCCGGGAGCGCCGCCCCGTCGGTCATGACGTAGGCCACCCGCGCCCGGGGGCACGCGGCTTTGATGGCGGCCGCCACCACCGGCAGCTGGCTGTGAAGGCCGCAGGCCGCGACCGGAAGCCCCGCCAGGTCCGGAATGACGGAAAGGGCGTGGTGATAAGGGCTCTCTTCCTCCTCGACGGCGAGGACCCGCACCTGCGAGGGCGTGTACCGCACCTTCATGATGTGGCCCGGACCCTCCAGGTCCGCAGTGCGGCCCCAGACGGCGGTGACGAAGTGGTGGCCGCCGGTTCCCAGTCCCAGGGTGACGGCGGTGGTATTGAGCGCCACCCGGTCGCCCGGTTCGATCGCTCCCGTCAGGGCGGGATAGCAGACGGCCCGCTCCCGCCTCCCCTGAACTTCGACCCAGGCCAGGGTCGCGCCCTCTCGCCTCTGGATGATCTCGACGACAATCCCCTCGCGCACCTCGGCGCCCGCTCGCCCCGCCATGGCCCGCCTCCTCGCCCGGCGCCGGCCCGGGCCTGCCGCCTATAAAAAAGCAGGCCCATCGGCCTGCAGCGCTCGTCGACGTGCTCGCGGTCGGTTCGCGGCCGTGACTTTATCTTCCCCGGTCACCCCGGCCAAACCCCCGCCGGCGATCGCCCCGGGACCCCCCTTGCGAGCGGGAACCGTTCCGCTCGCCGGCCCGCTTCTCGGAAGGCTCCGGCGGCGGCAGCAGGTCCTTGCGGGTGAGGTTGATCCGGCCGAAGGCGTCGATGTCGGTGACCATCACCGTGAGCTCGTCGCCGATGTTGACCACGTCTTCCACCCTGCTGACCCGCTCGTGGGAGAGCTTGGAGATGTGCACCAGGCCCTCCTTGCCGGGCAGGATCTCGACGAAGGCGCCGAAGTTCATGATCCGCTTCACCTTGCCGGTGTAGACGGCGCCCACTTCCACGTCCCGGGTCAGCGCCTCGATCATGGCCACGGCCTTCTTCGCCCCCTCCTCGGAGGTGGAGGCGATAAAGATGCGCCCGTCGTCCTCCACGTCGATCTGCACGCCGGTCTCGTCGATGATCTTGCGGATCATTTTGCCTCCCGGCCCAATGACGTCGCGGATCTTGTCGACGGGGATGGTGAGCGTAGTGATGCGGGGCGCCCACGGCGAGAGGGTGGGCCGCGGCTTGTCGATGACCTCCAGCATCTTGCTGAGGATGTACATGCGGCCCTCCCGCGCCTGGAGCAGGGCCTTCTCCAGGATCTCCCGGTTCACGCCGGCGATCTTGATGTCCATCTGCAGCGCGGTGACGCCCAGCTCGGTGCCGGCCACCTTGAAGTCCATGTCCCCCAGGGCGTCCTCGATGCCCTGGATGTCGCTGAGGATGGCAAACTTGTCGCCGTACTTGACCAGGCCCATCGCGATGCCCGCCACCGGCCGTTTGATGGGGACCCCCGCGTCCATGAGGGCCAGAGTGCTGCCGCAGACGCTGGCCTGCGACGTCGAGCCGTTGGACGAGAGCACTTCGGAGACGAGGCGCAGCGTGTACGGGAACTCCTCCTCCGAAGGAATGACCGGCAGGAGCGCCCGCTCCGCCAGGGCCCCGTGCCCCACTTCCCGCCGGCCCGGCGCCCGCATCGGCCGGGTCTCACCCACCGAAAAGCCCGGGAAATTGTAGTGGTGAATGTAGCGCTTGCGATCCTCGTCGCTGAGGTCGTCCAGGATCTGCTCGTCCGACTTGAGCCCCAGGGTACAGGTGGTGGCCACCTGGGTCTGACCCCGGGTGAAGAGCCCTGAACCGTGCACCCGCGGCAGGAACCCCACTTCGCACCAGATGGGGCGGATCTCGTCGTGGCGGCGCCCGTCCGGCCGGATCCCCTGTTCGGTGATCATCTTGCGCACTTCTTCCTTGAGGACCCGGTCGAAGACGTGCGCGATTTCCTTCTTGTGCTCCTCAAAGGCCTCTTCGCCGAAGGCCTCCACGTACGCCTGGTCCAGCTGCTCCCGCAGGGCCTCCAGCTTCTCCTCCCGCTCCTGCTTCAGGGGGCTGGTGACCGCTTCGATCAGCGGCTGGGTCAGCCACTGGCGAACCCAGGCGTCCACCTCGGGATCGACCTCGAACAGCTTCACTTCAACCTTCTCTTTGCCGACGGCAAGGCGCATCTCTTCCTGGAGGGCGACGATGCGCTTCACCTCTTCGTGGCCGAACATGATGGCGTCGAGAATCACCTCTTCGGGCACTTCCTTCGCGCCCGCCTCCACCATCATGACGGCCTCCTTGGTGCCGCCCACCACCAGGTCCAGATCGCTCTGCTCGTCCTGCTCCCTCGTGGGATTGATCACGAACTTCCCGTCGACCCGGCCGACCCGCACGCCGCCCACAGGGCCGTTGAAGGGGATGTCGGAGATGACCAGCGCCGCCGACGCACCGATCATGGCCGCGATGTCAGGAGCGCAGTCGGGGTCGACCGACATCACCGTGGCCACCACTTGGACGTCGTTCCTGAACCCTTCGGGAAAGAGCGGCCTCAGCGTGCGGTCCACCATCCGGGCGGCCAGGATGGCGCTCTCGGCAGGGCGCCCCTCCCGCCGGAACCAGCTGCCGGGGATCTTTCCGACGGCGTACATCCGCTCTTCGTAGTCGACGAGGAGCGGGAAGAAGTCGATCCCCTCCCTGGGATCCTGCATGGTGGCGGTGACCAGCACCACCGTGTCGCCGTAGCGGACCAGCACGGCCGCGTTGGCCTGCTCGGCCAGGGCCCCTGTCTCCAAGATCAAGGGGCGCCCGCCCAACTGCATCTCAAAGCATCTCTTCATCCAAAATGTAACCTCCTGTATTCCGCTGGACCTGACCTGCCAACCTGTCCACGCTTATCTTGATCCAAAACCGGCAGCTGCTGTCAACTGCGCCCGTGCCCGGTAAGGCGAGATAGACAAAGAGGGCGGGAAGCCCCGCCCTCTGGCACTACCTGCGCAATCCGAGCTGCTCGATGAGGACCCGGTACCGGTCGATGTCCTTCGCCTGCAGGTAATTGAGGAGACCGCGCCGCTTGCCGATCATCTTGTACAAGCCACGCCGGGAGTGATGGTCTTTCTTGTGGACCTGAAGGTGGCGGGTCAGCTCGTTGATCCGCTCGGTGAGGATGGCAATCTGCACCTCAGGCGAACCGGTG
This sequence comes from Clostridia bacterium, assembly GCA_002919235.1. GTDB lineage: Bacteria > Bacillota > Limnochordia > DTU080 > RSA5 > RSA5. The sequence continues at coordinate 25,351 of PKEX01000032.1, read as the reverse complement.
TCCTTATCGTGGAGCTTGTACTTCTCGATGATCGCTTGCTTGGCCTCACGCGCCAGGGCCATCCTGGCTCACCTCCTTAACGCTCATCCACGTCACGGAAAGCCAAGTGAGCCGCGAAGGAGGCCGCAAGCTCCCTAGCTTACCGTCTCATCTCGATTACTATAACACAAGGGATGCATGATGTAAATCTCTTCATTACTCTTCAGCCGGCCGCCGGCTCACATCCCGAAATAGGCGCGCGCCTGGGCGACATCGGCTTCGATCTGGCGGACCAGCGACTCCGCCCCGCTGAAGGGGATGACCTCGCGAAGCCGGGCCAGAAAGGCAATCTCCAGCCGCCGGCCGTACAGGTCGCCTTGGAAGTCCAAGAGGAACGTCTCCACGGACCGCTCGCCCGGGCCAAAGCTGGGACGCGTCCCGATCACCGTCAGCCCCGGCAGCGGCCCGAGCCCTGCCTCCGGGTCCCGGGTATGGGTCAGGTAGACGCCGTCCGCGGGCACGGCCAGATCCGCCTCCACCGCGAGGTTCGCCGTGGGATAGCCGAGGACCCGGCCCCGGGCCGCGCCGGGCACCACCGTCCCTTCGAGGGAAAAGGGCCGTCCCAAAAGGCGGGCGGCGCCTTCCACGTCTCCCCGGGCGATGCGGGAGCGAATGGACGTGCTCGACACTTTCTCCCCGTCCACGGTGACGGGCGGCACCACGTGCAAGGAGTACCCAAGCTCTGAAGCCATGCGCTCCAAGAGCTGGACGTCGCCCCTGGCTCTGAAGCCGAAGCGAAAGTCGGGGCCGACGACGACGGCCCGCGCCCCCAGCGCCCCGTGGAGGATCCGGCGGACGAACTCCTCGGGCGGCAGCTGGGCGAAGTTGGCATCAAAGCGCACCACCACGGCGCGGCCGATGCCGGTCCCCAAGATCAGCTGGAGCCGGCGCGGGAACGTGGTGAGGAGCCTCGGGGCGCGCTCCGGCGCCGTCACCTGAGCCGGGTGCCGGTCAAAGGTAAACGCGACGGCCGCCCAGCCCCGCGCACCGGCCAAGGCGGCCGCTTCGGCGAATATCCGCCGGTGCCCCAGGTGGACTCCGTCGAACGTCCCCAGCGCCACGGCACTGGCGTCAAAAAGGGGCGCCTCCCGGGCGAGGAGCTCCTCGCTGCTCCACAAAGACCAACTGGTGCCGCCGGCCTCTACGGCCGGCGCCTCGTTTTCCCACTGCACCGGCAACCTTCCTCCCACTGCCGCTTCTCAGAGCACCCGCACGGGCGAAAGAAGCCCCGCCTCGGCGTCGACGGCCCCAATGCACACCAGCCCCGCGCCCTCCTGGACCACCCGCACCAAACCCGAGGGACCCAGCTCCCCCGAGAGCCGGCGCGCCTCCGCCCGGATCTTTTGCCCGTGCCTCAGCCGGCTCGCCTCCTCGCCGGTCACCGGGTAGCGGGGCAGGTGGGCCACCGCGGTCTCGGGGCTCAGAATCACGTCCGGCAGCCGGCCGTGGCGCATGGCCCGTTCGATCTCGTCAAAGGTCCAGCTCTGATCCAAAGTGTACGGGCCCACGCGGGTCCGCACCAAGAACGACATGTGCGCCCCGCAGCCCAAGCGCTGGCCGATGTCGTGGCACAGCGTGCGGATGTACGTCCCCTTGGAGCAGACGACGTCAAAGATCACCCGGGTCCCGATCACCAGCCGCTCCGTATCGCGCGGGAGCACGGCGACGACGTGCATCTCGTAGATCTCCACCCGGCGGGGCGCCCGCTCGACCACCTTTCCCTCTCTGGCCAGCTCGTAGAGGCGCCGGCCGTCACTCTTGACGGCGGAGACCATCGGCGGCACCTGCTCCACCGTGCCCAGGAACGCCGCCATGGCGTCGCCCAGTCTGGCCGGAGGCAGTGAGAAGCTCTCACTCACTGAGACGGTGGCGCCCGACGCGTCCTGAGTGTCGGTGACGATGCCCAGGGTCATCTCGGCCCGGTACGACTTGGTCATGGCGGAGACGAAGGGCATCAGCTTGGTGGCCTGTCCCACCAAAATAGGCAGAACCCCCGCTGCGCCCGGGTCCAGGGTGCCCCCGTGGCCGATGCGCCGCTGCCCCAGCATGCGGCGGAGCTTGGCCACGGCGTCGTGGGAGGTGATGCCGGGCGGCTTGAGCAGGTTGATCACCCCGGAGGGTACCGCCGGTGCCCCGCTGTTCATCCCCCGCCACCTGCCACTTCCACCGTGCGCGCCACCACCCGCGCCACCGCGTCCTCCAGCGGCCCCTCGACGGTGCAGCCGGCAGCCCGGGGATGACCTCCGCCGCCGAACTCCTGGGCCAGCCGGCTGACGTCCACTCGCTCCTTGGACCGGAAGCCGACCCTGACCGCGCCCGACTCCGTCTCCCGGAAAAAGAGGGCTACTTCTACCCCATCGACCATGCGGGGGTATTGGATGAACCCTTCGGACTCGTCCTGCCGGGCCCCCTCCTCGCGGATCATCTCCTGCGAGAGGACGATCCAAGCCACCGAACCGTCCGGGCTCCTCTGCAGCGTCTCGAGGACCCGCCCCAAGAGGCGCACGTACTCCCACGAACGGGTCTCGTAGATCTCCCGGGAGATGACGTCGGGCTGCGCGCCGTGGCGCACCAAGTCCGCCGCGATCTCAAAGGTCTCCGCCGTGGTGTTGCTGAAGCGGAACGACCCGGTATCGGACATGATCGCGGCGTAGAGCAGCGTCGCCACGTCGGCGTCCAGCTCGGCGCCGGCCTCCCGGATCAGCCGGTAGACGACGGCCCCGGCCGCGGCGGCCTCGGGGACGACGAGGTTGATATGGCCGGTGCCCGGGTTGGTCACGTGGTGGTCGATGTTGATCACCCGCTCCACCCGATCGGCCCACGCCGCGGCGCTCCCCGTCCTCGACACCTCGCAGTCTACCACCACCAGGGCGTCCCACGTCTCCTCGCTCCAGGCCGCCGGCTCGCGAGGCGAGGCGATCCGCTCAATGCGCGGGAGGAACCGCCATTGGGGCAGGATCCCGTCGTGCGAGAGCGGCTGGGACCTCTTCCCCAGCCGCTCCAGCAGCCAGTCCAAGGCCAGGAGCGAGCCGATGCAGTCGGGATCGGGGTCGACATGACAGGCGATGAGAAACCGGTCGCCGGAAGAGAGGGCTTCGACGATACGCCGGTACGCGTTCACTCCGCCCCTGTCTCCTTCGTCTCGGCCGAGCCCACCTCGCGCAGGAGCTCGAAGATGCGAGCGCCCCGGGCGATGGACTCGTCAGGCTTGATGTGGATCTCCGGCGTGTGGCGCAGGCGGATCCGCTGGCCGATCTCGGTCCGGATATACCCCGTGGCCCGGGTCAACGCCTCCATGGTCCGGGCCTTGGCCTCGTCGTCGCCCAGCACGCTGACGAAGATTTTCACGTGGCGGAGATCCCCGGACACCTCCACGTCCGTCACCGTCACAAATCCCACCCGGGGATCCTTGAGCTTGCGAATGATGTCGCTGGCTTCTCGCTTGATCTCCTCGCGAATCCTCTGGATCCGCTGGCCGGCCATGACATCCAACCTCCCGTCGACGCCCCCACCCACGGCGGGGTCAGCGCCACTCCATGCGCCACTGGCACACCTCGGCGCCGTCTCGCCCCTCGGCGATCCCCATCGCCCGCTGGAGCGTCCGTTCCACGTAGCCCCGGTCCGACCCGACGCACGCGACAGCGATCCGCGCCCTTTGGTGCGCGTCCTGAAATCCCACCTCGGCGACGGAGACATCCAGCCGGGCCTTCATGCGGTCGATGAGCCCTTTGAGCACCCTGCGCTTCTCCTTGAGGGAGGTGCAGGCGCGGGTCGCCAGATCCAGAGTGAGAAGCCCGAGGTAGAGGCGGCCCTCATCCATGGCACGACTCCTCCCGCCCGCCGCCGGTCCGGGCTACACCTGCTGCATCTCGAAGGCTTCGATGACGTCGCCTTCTTTGATGTCGTTGAACCGCTCGATTCCGATGCCGCACTCATAGCCTGCCTGCACTTCCCGCACGTCATCCTTGAACCGCTTGAGCGAAGCGATGCGCCCTTCGTAGACGACCACGTTGTCGCGCAGGAGCCGCACCTGGGCGTTTCTCGCCACCTTGCCGTCCACCACGTAGCAGCCGGCCACTGTACCCACACCCGGCACCTTGAAGGTGGCGCGCACCTCGGCCCGGCCCAGGACCACCTCTTGGAACTTCGGTTCCAAGAGGCCTTCCATAGCCTTCTGCACCTCTTCGATGGCGTCGTAGATCACCCGGTACAGCCGGATGTCGACGCCCTCCCGCTCGGCTAGATTCCGCGCGGACGTCTCGGGCCGCACGTTGAAGCCGATGATGATGGCGTTGGAGGCCGCCGCCAGGTTGACGTCGCTCTCGGTGATCCCGCCTGCGGCGCCGTGGATCACGTTGACCCGGACCTGATCCGTGGAGAGCTTCTCCAGCGAGTGGCGAAGCGCTTCGACCGACCCTTGCGCGTCCGCCTTCACCAGGATGTTGAGGTCCTTGACCTCCCCCTCCTGGACACGGCTGAACAGCTCGGCCAGGCGGACGCGGCCGGCACGCTGCACGTCGTTCTTCGCCTGCTCCTGCCGGGACGCGGCGATCTCCCGCGCGGTCCGCTCGTCGGAGACCACCTCCAGGAAGTCGCCGGCCTGGGGCACTTCGGAAAGGCCCAGCACCTGCACGGGCATGGAAGGCCCGGCTTCCTTCACGGGCCTGCCGTTCTCGTCGATCAGCGCCCGGACACGGCCCGCGATGGCGCCTACCACCACCGCGTCGCCCACCCGCACCGTGCCGTTGCGGACCAGGATGGTGGCGACGGGCCCTTTTCCTTTGTCCAGCTCCGACTCGATGACGGTGGCTTGGCCGGGCCGGTCCGGGTTGGCCTTGAGCTCCCGCAGCTCGGCCACGAGCAGGATCATCTCCAAGAGCTCATCGATGCCCTCGCCCCGGATGGCCACGACGGGAACCACGATGGTGTCGCCGCCCCAGTCCTCCGGGACCAGATCGTGTTCGACCAGCTGCTGCTTGACCCGATCGATGTTGGCGCCCGGCCGGTCCATCTTGTTCACTGCCACGATGATGGGCACGCCTGCGGCCTTGGCGTGGTTGATGGCCTCCACCGTCTGGGGCATGACGCCGTCGTCCGCGGCGACGACCAGGACCGCAATGTCGGTCACCTGGGCGCCCCGGGAACGCATGGCCGTGAACGCCTCGTGGCCGGGGGTGTCGATGAAGGTGATCTTCTTGCCGCCCCGCTCCACCTGGTAGGCGCCGATATGCTGCGTGATCCCGCCCGCCTCGGTCTCCACCACCCGGGTCTGCCGGATGGCGTCCAGGAGCGTGGTCTTGCCGTGGTCGACGTGGCCCATGATGGTGACGACCGGCGGCCGCTCCTTGAGCGCCTCAGGCGGGTCCTCACTGGTGTCCAGCAGTTCGATCTTGGTCTCTTGCGGCCGCTCCACCGTGAAGCCCAGCTTCTTGGCGACCATCGCGGCCGCGTCGTGATCGATGCTCTGGTTGATCCCGGCGATGACGCCGGCGTTCATCAGCGTCTTGATGATCGCGGCGGCGGGCACGCCCAGCTTATCCGCGAAATCCTTGACCGTAATGGTATCGGGAATCACCAGCGTGCCTCGGGTTTCCCGCCCGGCCTCGGCCTCGCCGCGGCCGCCGGGGCCTCTTCCCTTCCCGTGGCGGGGCTCTCTGCCTCGCGCGGGATCCTGATCGTCGTGACGCTGGGGCTTCTGTTCACCGGCGCGACGAGGAGGCGGCTGAGCAGCGGCGGCAGCCGGCGCCTTGCGGCCGGCCTCGCCGGCGTCCTGGGGCGCTTTCCCGCCGGCGGCCTGGCCGGCGGAACCCGCCTTGGAGAAATGCTCGCGGACCAGTTCAGCGATGTCGTCCTCGATGGTGCTCATGTGGTTTTTCACGTCGGCACCCAGCTCCTCGAGGAAGTCCACCAGGTCCTTGCTCTCCAGCCCCAGATCGCGCGCCAACTCGTACACTCGGATTTTGGACATACCATCACCCCAACCTTTCTCTATTCCCCGCGGAGAAGAGCCTCGCGAACGGCCCGCGCAAACCCCTGGTCGAGCACCGCGACCACGGCCCGGTCGGGCTGGCCGATGGCCTGCCCGAGCTCCCGCATGCTCGCGACCTCGACGCACGGGACGCGCTTGGCCTCTGCGATCCGCCGCACGCGTTCAGCCGTCTTGGCCGACGCGTCCATGGAGATCACGATCAGCCTGGCCCTTCCGCCGAGCACGGCCCGGCGCACGGCCTCATAGCCCGAAGCGAGCTTGCCCGCCCGCTGCGCAAGACCGAGAAGCGACAACCCCTTCATTGGGAGAGCGCCTGCACCCGCTCCCTCAGCGCCTCGAGCAGGTCCGGGCCGATGGGCCGCTCCAGCGCCTTTTCGAGGCGCTTGCCCTTCACGGCTGCGTCGAAACACTCGGCGGACGGGCAAATGTAGGCGCCTCTCCCCGACAGTTTCCCTGTTCCGTCCACGTGCAGTTCACCCTGAGGATCCCGCACGATCCGGATCAGCTCGCGCTTGGGGCGGGTGGTGCGGCAGCCGACGCAGGTTCTCATAGGAACTTTCCGCTGTTTCAACCTTCGCGCCCCCCTTGTGCCTCCGGTTTAGGACGGATCCTGCTCTTCATCCGACTCCACGGAACCCAACAGGCTTGCCAGCTGCGAGAGGTCCTTGAGAACCACCTTCTCCTTGCCCTTCTTCCCCGCCGCCGGCTTCGCCGCGCTCTTCGGCTGCGGGCTGGGCCGCGCCGGGGGCTCCTCGCTGCCGCCGTCGATGACGAACACCGCGGGAGCCGCGTCGTCCTCCTCTTCGTCCTCAGCGTCAAACAGCGAGGGCAAGGGCTCCTCCTCGTCGAGGACCTCCTCTTCCAGGATGGTCTGCAGCTCCTTCTTGGCGGCCCGCCCCTTCTTCACTTTGGGCGCCGCGGGCTCGGAGCGCTCGCGCCCCTCCTCGAGCTCGTCGTACAGGTCCTCGGGGATCTCGAGATCCAGTTCGGGCTCCTCGGGCTCGGGAGCCGCTTCGGCCGCCGGCTCCTCGACACCCGGGCCGGCGACGCCCGTCTCCTCGACGGCGGGCTCTTCCACGGGCGCCTCCACCTCGGCCACAGCCGCCGCATCGACGGCGGGCGCCTCCGCCTCCTCGACGGCGGCCTCCGCCCGGGCGGCCGCGGCGCGCTCGCTCTCCTCAACCACCTGCGCCAGCGAGCGCATCTCCAGCATCCGCTGGGCTTCCAGCAGGGCGAGCTCCGCCATCTGCGACTCGCTCTTGATGTCGATCTTCCATCCCGTCAGCCGCGCCGCCAGGCGGGCGTTCTGCCCCTCCCGCCCGATGGCCAGCGAGAGCTGGTGGTCGGGAACGACGGCCCGGGCGGCCTTCTCCGCCTCGTTGATGAAGACCCGCACCACCCGCGCCGGGCTCAGCGCGTTGGCCACGAACTTCTGGGCGTCGGCCGAGTACTCCACGATGTCGATTTTCTCTCCCTGGAGCTCCTGGACGATGGCCTGCACCCGCATGCCCCGGGGGCCGACGCAGGCGCCCACCGGATCGACGTTGGGATCCCGGCTGCTGACGGCGATCTTGGAGCGGTTGCCCGCCTCGCGGGCCACGGCCCGGATCTCCACGATGCCGTCGTGGATCTCGGGCACCTCCAGTTCGAAAAGGCGCTTGAGGAGCCCCGGATGGCTCCGGGAGACGATCACCTGCGGCCCCTTGGTGGTCTGGCGCACCTCGCTGATGTACACCTTGAGCCGGGTGCCGTGGGTGTACGTATCCTTGGGCATCTGCTCGCTGGGGGGAAGGATCGCCTCGACCTTGCCCAGGTCGACCAGGACGTTGCGGGAGTCGGAGCGCTGGACGATGCCGGTGACCACGTCGCCCTCGCGGTTGGCGTATTCTTCGTAGATCAGGGCGCGCTCGGCCTCCCGGATCCGCTGGATCACCACCTGCTTGGCGGTCTGCGCCGCGATCCGCCCAAACTCTCTGGGAGGCACTTCGATCTCGACGACATCGCCCACGCTGTAGTTGGGGTCGATCTCTCGCGCCGCCTCCAGCGAAATCTCGTTCGCGGCGTCGGCCACCTCTTCGACGACCCGCTTCTGCGCAAACACCCGGATCTGCCCGGTCTTGTCGGAGATCTCGACCCGGACGTTGTGCGCCGCCTGGTCACTTCTCTTGTACGCCGAGACGATGGCGGCCTCGATCGCCTCCAAGAGGATTTCCTTGGAGATGCCCCGCTCCCGCTCGAGCTCGTTTAAGGCTCCCACAAGCTCAAGATTCATCGTTTCCTTTCCCCCTGTTCAGGTTGTTGCCCGTCTACCACTCGGCGACCAGGTGCGCCTTGGCGATCGAGGTCAAAGGGATCGTCACACGCTGGCCGTCGACTTCCAGGACCACATGGCCGTCGCTGAGGCCATGGAGCACGCCTTTCCAGTTCTTCCGCCCGTCCAGCGGCGCATAGGTCCGGACGGCGACGCGGCGCCCGGCGAACCTCTCGAAGTCCGCCTCCTTTTTCAGGGGCCGCTCGATGCCCGGCGACGAGATCTCCAGCGAGTAACTGTTGGGGATGGGATCCACCTCGTCGAGCCGCTCGCCCAGGACCACGCTGAACGCTTCGCAGTCGTCCAGCGTGACGCCGCCCGGCTTGTCGATGTAAACCCTGAGAAAATACTCGCCCCGCTCTTTGACGTACTCGACGTCGACCACCTCAACCCCCTGCTGGGCACCGACTTCCTCCGCCAGCCGGGTCGAGATCTCCACGATCTGCTTCCTGCTTCCGCTCATCTTCTACCATCACCGCCAGTGCCCAACAAGCGACTGAGCATAACAGTACGAAAGAGTGGGACATGCCCACTCTCTCGCAAAGGACAACGCCATGACCTGCATCGACGAAAGGCTGGCCGCCATTCAAGAGACTCCAGGCCGGAGTCCCTCAATAATAGCGGACAAGGCCCCACGGGGGCCTTTGCCTTCACGGCAGTAGTATATCACCGCTCGTTCCATTTGACAAGCGGCAGTGCATTTTCCCGCCTCCGGCCTAAAAGAGGGCGATCTGGTCGGTCTCCGGCAGGCCCTCCAGGCTCCCGTGCTCACGGAGCACTTCGATGACCGTCCGGCTCACCTTGCTCCGGTTTTGCAGGTCCTCCACGGACGTGAACGACTTCTCCCGCGCCTCGGCGATCGCCAACGCGGCGGCCCGGCCTACGCCCGGAAGGGACTCCAGCGGGCAGCGCAGGGCGTCGCCTTCGATGGTGAAGCGGTCGACGTGGGACTTGTAGAGGTCCACGGGCAGGAACCGCACACCCCGGGCCATGGCTTCGATGACCACTTCCAGGACGGTGAGCGTCCCCTTCTCCTTGGCGGTGGCCTCGTTTCCCTTGGCCTCCAGCCGCTCCATCTCCTGGCGGCACCGGCGGGGGCCCGCCACCGCCAGGTTGGCGTCGAAGTCGGCCGCCCGCACGCTGAAGTACGCGGCGTAGAACGCCAGGGGATAGTGCACTTTGAAATAGGCGATGCGCAAGGCCATCATCACGTACGCGGCGGCGTGGGCTTTCGGGAACATGTACGAGATCTTCTTGCACGATTCGATGTACCACTGGGGCACGCCGTGCTGCTTCATGAGCTCTTCGTGCTTGGGCTCAAGCCCCTTTCCTTTTCGTACCCGCTCCATGATCTGAAAGGCGTCGCCCGGCTCAAGGCCTGCCCGGATCAGGTAGATCATGATGTCGTCCCGGGTCGCAATGACGTCCTTCAACGTACACGTGCCCGCCTTGATGAGATCCTGCGCGTTCCCCGTCCACACGTTGGTCCCGTGGGAGAGGCCCGAGATCCGCACCAGCTCGCCGACAGTGGAAGGCCGCGTCTCTACCAGCATCTGCCGGACGAACCGCGTTCCGAACTCGGGGATGGCCAGGGTGCCCACCTCGCCGCCGGCATCCTCCGGGCTGATGCCCAGGCTCTCCAGGCCGCAGAAGAGCTTGAGCGTATCCGGGTCGTCGATGGGGACGCTGCGCACGTCCACGCCGGTGAGCTCCTGGAGCATGCGGAGGACCGTCGGGTCATCATGGCCCAGGATGTCCAGCTTCACCAGGGTGTCGTGGATGGTGTCGCAGTCGAAGTGGGTGGTGATCACGTCGGCGTCGTCTTTGTCCGCAGGATGCTGAATGGGCGTAAATTCGTAGATCTCCCGCCCTTCGGGCACGATCATCAGCCCGCCGGGATGCTGGCCGGTCGTGCGCCTCACTCCGGTACATCCTCGCACCAGGCGGTTGACCTCGGCGTTTCGCGCCCTGATCCCCTTTTGATCCAAGAAGTTTTTCACATAGCCGTACGCGGTCCGGTCCGCGAGGCGGGCGATGGTGCCGGCCCGGTACACCCGGTCCTTGCCGAACAGCTCCTCCGCGTACTTGTGCGCCCGCGGCTGGTATTCGCCGGAGAAGTTGAGGTCGATGTCGGGCACCTTGTCGCCGTGAAAGCCCAGGAACGTTTCAAAGGGAATGTCAAAGCCGTCCCGCTTCAGCGGCGCGCCGCACCGGGGGCAGTCCTTGTGCGGCAGGTCGACGCCGGCCGCGACGCTGCCGTCGTCGAACACCTCGAAGTGGTGGCACGTGAGACAGATGTAGTGCGGCGGCAGGGGGTTCACCTCGGTGATGCCGCACATGGTGGCCACCAGCGACGAGCCCACCGACCCGCGCGAGCCGACGAGGTAGCCGTCTTTCAGCGAGCGGTCCACCAGCTTGTGGGCGATGAGGTACAGCGAGGCGTAGCCGTTGCCGATGATGGACGACAGCTCCTTTTCCAGGCGAGTCGCCACCAGCTCCGGCAAGGGGTCGCCGTAGATCTCTTTCGCCCGCCGGAGGGCCATGGAGCGGACCTCCTCCTCGGCCCCGGGAAGGTGCGGCGGGTGGAAGCCTTCCGGCACCGGCCGCAGCGCCTCGACGCTGTCGGCGATGGCCCTGGGCGCCTCGATCACCACTTCCCGCGCCGTCTCTTCGCCCAGGTAGGCGAACTCTTCCAGCATCTCCTCGGTCGTCCGCAGGTACAGCGGGGTCGCCCGCTCCACGTCGAACCCGTGGCCCGCCATGATGATCTGGCGGAAGATCTCGTCTTCCGGCTTGAGGAAGTGGACATCCCCCGTGGCCACCACCGGCTTGCCCAGCTCTTTCCCGAGCGCCACGATGCGCCGGTTGATGTCCCGCAGATCCTCTTCGGAACGGACTTTGCCCTCGTCGAGCAAGAAGTAGTTGTTGGCCAGGGGCTGGATTTCCAGGTAGTCGTAAAAGCTCGCGATGCGCCGGATCTCGTCGTCGCTCTTGCCGTTCAAGATGGCCTGGTAGAGCTCGCCGGCTTCGCAGGCCGAGCCCACCAGCAGGCCGCTGCGGTGCGCCTCCAGGACAGCCCGGGGGATGCGGGGCCGGCGGTGGTAGTACTTCATGTGCGAGATGGAGATCAGCTTGTAGAGGTTGACCAAGCCCTCTCGGTTCTTGGCTAGCAGGATGATGTGGTACATCCGCTCGTCCTTGCGGGGCGTTTCCACCAGGTAGCCTTCGACCCCGTAAATCAGCTTGATCCCGGCTTTGGAGGCCGCGGCGTAGGCCTCCGGGAAGGCCTGCACCACGCCGTGGTCGGTGACGGCTACGGCCGGATGGCCCCACTCCGCCAGGAGCTTGATCAGTTCTCCCACGTCCACGGCCCCGTCCAGGGCGCTCATCTTGGTGTGCAGGTGAAGCTCCACCCGCTTTTCCGGGGCCCGGTCCGTGCGGGAAGGGGGCCGCGGCACCCGCATGCAGTCTCGGGGGATCAGGATCAGTTCGTTGGCGTACGTGTCGAATTGGGCGCTGCCCCGCAGGCGCACCCAGTCCCCCACGGAAAGCGCCTTGGAAAGCTGCTCTTCGCTCTCCCACACCTTGGCCGTGATCGAGTCGGTCCGGTCCGTCACGTCGAAGGTGAGAAGCTTCCTGCCGGAGCGCATCTCCCGCACGTCGACGGCGATGACCTCGCCCTCGATGACCACCTTGCGCTCTTCGTCCTGGACTTCCCGGATGGGCACAGGCGGCTCCGTGATCCTCCGCCCCATCAGCACGTCGTCGCCGCGCTTTGAGGCCGGGGCGGACCGCTCTTCCGCTTCCTGAAGGCGCGACCACTCCTTGGCCCGCTGGAAGATCATCTCCATGTACGGGTCAATCTCGTCCCCTGCCGGGACCGGCGTCCCGCCCGCCTGCGACGGCGCGCCCGCCGGCGCCGCCGGCGGGGCCAGGTCGGCGATAAGCCGCACCTTCTCCACCTCCGCCGCCCGGGCCAGCTCGGCCTCAAGCCGGCGGAGCGCTTCCAGGACCGTCTCCCGGTCGGCGCCGCACGCTCCTTCCAGGTAAATCTCCCACGAGCGGTCCGCGGGATCGACGTCGACGTGGGTCACCACCAGCTGGGACAAGCTCTGGTAGCCGCTCACGTCGACGTCGGCGTTCTTGATCAGTTCCAAAAGGGACGACGAGCCCGGATGAGGATGGACGCGATACACCGCGCTCACTCGCGCAACGCTCCCTCCACTGCGGTGGATGAGCCGCCGGCTTCAGCGGGAAAGCCGGATGATCTCCCAGTACATGCGCAGGCGGGCGCGAAACCCCCGCCAAAGCCCGACCTTCTCTTCCTTAGTGAGGTGCGCCACGTGCTTGAGATGGACGCGCGTCACCCGGAGCATCTTTTCCTCCGCATAGCGGGAAATGGCCACTTCCACGCCGTAGCGCGTCCGTTCCAGATGAGGGATGGTCAAGAGGATCGAGCGCCAGAGCGCCCGCTGCCCTGTCAAGAACGGGGTGATCTTTTGCGCCATATCGGTGGCAAAACGGCCCTCGTCGAAAATGCCCAGGGTGATGTCGGCCTCTCCTTGCAGGACGGGCTCTACCAGCTGGCGGACGTGGTCCGGCGTGAGCCCCACCAGATCGGCGTCGAGGAAGACGACGATCTCGGCGTCCGTGGCCTCGGCGCCGGCTTTCATGGCGCCTCCTTTGCCTACGTTGGCCGCGAGGCAGACCACCCGGGCGCCCGCCCGGCGCGCCGCTTGAGCCGTCCCGTCGGCCGACCCGTCGTCGACCACAATCACTTCGGAGATTAAATGGCACCGCTTGGCCGCGTCGACCACCTGGGCTACAGTCTTTTCTTCGTTATAAGCCGGGATGACCGCCGCGACTTTCAACAAGAGCCCCCCCACGCCCCAGTGCCGGGGCGATCCGCTCGCGCAAAAACTCGATGGCCTCCTCGACGCCGAGGACGTGCTGCTCGCCGCTGGCTCGCTCCTTGATCTCTACGCTTCCCTGGGCCAAGGATTTCGGGCCCACCACCACCCGGAACGGAAAGCCGATGAGATCTGCGTCGTTGAACTTGACCCCGGCCCGCTCGTCCCGGTCGTCGAGGACGGTTTCGATGCCGGTCTGCCAGAGCTTTTCGTAAAGCGCCTCCGCCGCCTCTCGCTGCGGGGCGTCGGCGGGATTGATGACGATCAAGTCCACGTGATACGGGGCGATGCTCACCGGCCAGGAGATCCCCCGCTCGTCGTGGTTCTGCTCGATCACCGCCGCCATGGTGCGGTTGATGCCGATGCCGTAGCAGCCCATGATCATCGGCCGCTCGGTCCCGGTCTCGTCCAGGTACGTGGCGCCGAGGGCCTCGGAATACTTGGTGCCAAGCTTGAAGACGTGTCCCACCTCGATCCCGCGGGCCGCCTCCAGACGGCCTCCGCAGTGGGGGCACGCGTCGCCCGCGACCGTCACCCGCACGTCGGCGACGACGTCGGCCTCGTAGTCCCGCCCGTACTGCACGTGGATCCAGTGGGTGTCGGCCTTGTTCGCCCCGGTGACCCCGTCCGCGACCTGCGGCACCTCGAGATCGGCAACGACCTTCACCCCTTGGAGGCCCACAGGGCCTGCGAACCCCACCGGGGCTCCGGTGACCGCCTCCACGGTCGCCGCGTCGGCGGGCTCCACCGCGAGCGCTCCCAGGACCCGCTTGAGCTTCACTTCGTTCACTTCCCGGTCGCCGCGCACCAGCACCGCCACAGGATTTCCATCGGCGCGGTAGATCAATGTCTTGATCATGCGGCTCGCAGGCAGGGAAAGAAACGCTTCCAGCTCCGCAATGGTCCGCACGCCCGGAGTCGCCACCGCTTCGAGAGGAGGCGCTTCCGTCTCGGGCGGCAAGGCTTGCTCGGGTTTCGCCTCGGCCCGCTCCACGTTGGCGGCATAACTGCACTCGGTGCAGTAGACGATCTCCGCCTCGCCCGTCTCGGCGATCACCATGAATTCGTGGTTGTCGTCGCCGCCGATGGCGCCGGCGTCCGCCAGTACAGCGCGGGTCTTGAGCCCGAGGCGCGCGAAAATCCGTTCGTAGGCCCGGTACATCTTGTCGTAGGAGCGCTCCAGCCCCTCCTGGTCCCGGTCGAACGAATAGGCGTCCTTCATGATAAACTCCCGGGAGCGCATGACGCCGAAGCGAGGGCGGATCTCGTCGCGGTACTTGTTTTGAATCTGGTAGACGATGAGCGGGAGCTGCCGGTACGAGCGGACCTCCGAACGGACCACGTCGGTGACGATCTCCTCGTGGGTAGGCCCGAGGCAGAACTCCCGGCCGTGGCGGTCCTGCAGGCGGAACATCTCCTGGCCGTAATCGAACCAGCGCCCGCTTTCGTGCCACAGCTCCGCCGGCTGGATGATGGGAAGCATCAGCTCCTGGGCGCCCGCGGCATCCATCTCCTCCCGGACGATGGCCATGATCTTTTTCAGCACCCGGTAGCCTAAGGGAAGGAACGTGTAGACGCCGCTCGCGGCCTTTCGCATCAGGCCGGCGCGGAGCATCAAGCGATGCGAGGCGATCTCGGCCTCGGCGGGCACCTCCCTAAGCGTCGGCGCCAAAAGCTCGGAAAACCTCATCGCATCTCCAACCCCGTCCCTGGAATGTCATCTCACATGTTGAGATGGAGCACGTCCTGGTAAAACGCGTACATCATCAAGAGGACGATGATGACCAGCCCGACGAACTGCGCCATGCCGCGCTGCTCGGGTTCGAGCGGGCGCCCTCTCAATCCTTCCAGGGCCAGCAGGACCAGCCAGCCGCCGTCCAGGATCGGAATGGGAAGAAGGTTGAGAAGGCCTAGGTTGAGATTGAGCCCGATCGCCAGCGAGACCAGGGCGTCGATGCCCTGGCGCGCCGCTTCTCCGGTGATGGTGATGATCCCGATGGGACCCCTGACGTCCAGCTCGGTCCTGCCCGTCACCATTCCGGCCACGGCCCGGGCGATGCCCACCGTTCCCCGCCACGTGTCAGCAGCCGCCCGGCTGACCGCCGTGAAAAAGCCCAGCCGCGGCTGGCTCCTGATTTCAATGCCCAAAACGCCGACTCCTGCGCCGGGATCCAGGCGGGGAACCACCGCGATTTCTCGCACTTCGCCGTCGCGGCGGACGGTGACCGTCAGCGGGTTCCCTGCATTGGGCCTCACCCGGGCGATGACGTCCTCCGCGGTGGCCGTGGGCTCTCCCCCCACGGCGACGATGACGTCGCCGGGGATCAAGCCTGCCTCTTCCGCGGGAGAGCCGGCCACGACCCGGGTGACGGTGGGCGGCACGTGCACCGTCATGTAATAGCCGGCGATGAGCAGGAAGGCCAGGAAGAAGTTCATCAGCGGTCCCGCCGCGATGATGGCCATCCGCTGCCACAGCGGGCGGTTGTTGAAGCATCCCGCGTCGTCTTGCGCGACGTCGTCCTGGCCTTCCAGCGCGGCATCCATTCCCGCCAGCTTCACGAAGCCGCCTAGCGGGAGCATGCGGACGGAGTACTGGGTCCCCTTCCGGCGGAAGGCGGCCAATTTGGGACCGATTCCTATGGAAAATTCGAACACCTGCACGCCGAAGGCCTTGGCCACCGCGAAGTGGCCCAGTTCATGAAAGAGGACGATGGTGCCGAAGACGACGATGAAACTGACGGCAGTCAACAGCGCGCCCTGTGCCCAGCCGCCTCCCGCGATCTGCAAGAACGTCAAAAGGCATCTCCCTCGATCCCAAGAGTGTTGCGCCCGGGCGCCTCACTGCCCCGCCAGCCGGGCGACAAAGGCCTCTGCTTCTCGCCTCGCCCAGGCGTCGGCCCCGAGGACCGTATCCAGGTCCTCCGCCTCCTCCACAGTGTGCGCTCCGAGCACCCGTTCCACGCAGCGCGCGATGTCGAGAAAGCCGATCTTCCCGTCGAGAAAAGCGTGCACCGCGACCTCGTTGGCCGCGTTGAGGACGGCGGGAGCCGTGCCCCCCGCCCTGCCCGCTTCGTACGCCAGGCCGAGGCAGGGAAAACGCTCAAAATCCGGCTCTTCAAACGTCAGCGCACCGGCAGCGGCCAGCGAAAGCTCGCTCCACACCCGGGGAACCCGGTCCGGATAGCACAGCGCGTACTGGATGGGAAGGCGCATGTCGGGTGTGCCCAGCTGCGCTTTGACGCTGCCGTCGACGAACTCCACCAGGGAGTGCACGATGCTCTGCGGATGGACCAGCACCCGGATCTGATCGTATCCGACGCCGAAGAGCCAGTGGGCCTCGATCACTTCCAACCCCTTGTTCATCAGCGTCGCCGAGTCGACGGTGATCTTCCCGCCCATCGACCAGGTGGGATGGCGCAGCGCCTCCCGGGGGGTCGCCCTTTCCATCTCGGCCAAGGTGGCGGTGCGGAACGGCCCGCCCGACGCCGTCAGCACCAGGCGCCGCACCGAGCGCCGCTCCTCTCCTTCAAGACACTGGAAGATGGCGGAGTGCTCGCTGTCGACGGGAAGGAGCGTCCCCCCTCCCGAACGCAGGGCATCCACCACCAAGCGGCCGCCGGCCACCAGCGCCTCCTTGTTGGCCAGCGCGACTCGCTTGCCGGCGGCAAGGGCGCGCACCGTAGGCACCAAGCCCGCGGCCCCCACTACGGCGACCACGACGACGTCGGCTCCTGCGTCCAGGGCCGCCTGCATCAGGCCCTCAGGGCCCCACACCACCTGGACCCCGGGACCGACCCGCTGCCTGAGCTCGGCGGCGCTGGCCGGATCCCCCGCCGCCACGAGCCGGGCGCCGGTTCGCGCCACCTGTCTCGCAAGGAGATCGACATTTCGTCCCGCCGCCAGGGAGACCACCTGAAAGCGATCGGGCATGGCCTCAATGACCTCCAGCGCCTGGCGCCCGATCGACCCGGTGGAGCCCAGTACGGCCACTTTTCGGCGTTCCAATCTCCCGTCCTCCGATCCATTATAGCACAGCCGCCGCGGGCGCCCGCCCGCGCGAGCCGGCCGCGGGGCTCGACGGCAGGCCGCGGCAAACACCGGTTTTCTACCCCAAGGCACGGCGTCAGTCCTGCTTGAAGTAGGGGAGCACGCTGACCGAGCAGACCGCCTTCAGCGTCACCGCGAAGACCGGACCGAGCAGGACGCCGTTGATGCCGAAGAGCTTGCCGCCGACGTACACCGCGGCGATGCTGGTCAGCGGGTGCAGCCCGGCGTGCCTCGCCACCATTTCCGGTTCCATCAGCTGGCGGAGGAGGAGAAGGCCCGCCCACAGGGCGCCGACCCCCAAGGCGCGCGGCCAGTCGCCGGCCGCGACGCCCACCGCGACCAAGGGCGCGTACACGGCGGAAGGGCCGACCAAGGGCACCACGTCCAGCAGCCCGGCGAGCCCTCCCAAGAGCCACGCGTAGCGGTAGCCGAACAGCGTGAGCCCGGCGATGGAAAGGGCGCCGGTCACGGCCACGAGCACGCTCTGCGCGCGCACGTAGCCGATGAGGCCGGCGGCGATCTCCTCTTTGAGGCGGCGGACTTCCCGGCGCCAGCCCCTCGGAAGCAGGCTCATCAGGAAATTGCCGAGCTCTCGCTTGTCGCGGCTCAAAAAATAAGCCGCCATCCCGCTCACGGCGACGACGGCAGGCAGGTGCGACAAGGCACCGATCCTGGAAAGGCCCTGCGCGGCCCACTCCATCAAGGCGCCGAGGAGCGTCCGGGAGAGGTCCTTCAGGGCGTCGTCCAGGGGGTGCGGCGCAGCGGAGAGGAGGGGGCCGAAGAGGCGGGCCGTCCGGGCCGCCCACGACTCGATGTAGGCCGACGCTGAGGGGAGCTGGTCGAGCAGGAGGGCGAGCTCCGCGGCCACATTGGCCAGGAGCACCCAGAGGAGGCTGACGCCGCCCAGCACCGCCGCGGCGATCACCGCCAGCGCGGCGACGGGCCGTGGGACGCCGCGCCGCTCCAGGCGATCGACCACCGGGTCGATCACCGCCGCCACAAAGAGGGCCACTAGGAAAGGGTAGACGAGGTCGATGAGCCGGCGCGCCGCGGCCAGCGCCACCAGCCCGGCCAGCGCCGCGCCCAAGAGCAGGCTCGCCCGAAGGCGCACGGTGCGCCTCACCCCATGAGCCAGAGAAGAGAGTGGACGACCGTCCCGGAAAACAAGAGGCTGTCAAAGCGGTCCAACGCCCCGCCGTGTCCCGGCAGGAGCCGTCCGGAATCCTTCACCCCGGCCTGGCGTTTGAGGCGGGACTCCACCAGATCACCCGCCTCGGCGGCCAGCGCCGCCGCCAGCGCGACGGCCCCCCACGCCACAGGAGAGCCGCCGTAGAGCCAGCCCAGGAGCGCTCCGGCCGCCACGCCCCCGGCGATCCCCCCGACCGCACCCTCCACGGTCTTCTTCGGGCTGACGCTGGGCCAGAGCGCCCGCTTCCCCAGCGCCAACCCCGTGAAGTAGGCAAAGGTGTCGGTGGCCCACGTGACCAGGACCGCGAACAGCGCGGGTGCGAGGCCCGCCTGCCGGAGCGCGGCCAGCTGGGCCAGGAAAATTCCCGGGTACACCGCGGCCGCGGCGGTGCGCCAGAGGCCGGCGAAGCGCCGCCCGGCCACCAGCACGTAGCCCGTGAAAAAGAGCAGGGCTGCCATGCCGCACGCCGCCAAGAGCCGCCCCGGAACCAGGCCGTCCCCGCTTCCAGCGTATGCCGCCAACACCAGCCCGCATGCAGCCGCGACCGGTGCCGCGGCGCCCCCGGTCCCGGGCGCGCCGAACAGGGCGGCGCTTTCCCGGGCGCCCAGCGCCGCGACGAGAAGCAAAACAGCGGCCCAATAGGGACCGCCGTAGTACAAGGCACCGAGGAACACGGGGATCCCAAGGGCGGCCGTCAGCACCCTGTGGCGCAGCACGTCATACCCTCCCGAACTTGCGCTCCCGCTGCTGGAAGTCGACGACGGCCTCGAGGAGATGCCGCCGCCGGAAATCCGGCCAGCAGACGGGAGTGAACCAGATCTCGGCGTAGGCCAGCTGCCAGAGGAGGAAGTTGCTCACCCGCGCCTCCCCGCCGGTGCGGATCAGCAAGTCGGGATCGGGAATGCCCGCGGTGTACATCGCGCCGGACAGCCATTCCTCATCGATATCGTCCACGTCGAGCCGGCCCGCCCTGGCCAGCTCCACCGCGCGCTTCACCGCGTCGACGATCTCCGCCCTGCCCCCGTAGTTGAACCCCACGTTCAGCAGGAGCTTTTGGTTGGAGGCGGTGAGGGCCTCCGCCGCCTCGATCTTCTTTACCAGCTGGGGCGAGAGCGAGGCCCGCCGGCCGATCACCCGCACCTTCACCCCGTGGGCGTGCAGCTCGGGAAGCTCCTTCTCCAGCACCTCGTCGAGGAGGTTCAGCAGGTACTCGACCTCCTCTTTCGGCCGCTGCCAGTTCTCGGTGGAGAACGCGTACACCGTGAGGATCCCGATCCCCAGCTCGCCGCAGGCGCGGGTGACCTCTCTCAGCGCGTCCACGCCTTGACGGTGCCCAGCCAGCCTGGGCATACCCCGGCGCATCGCCCAGCGGCCGTTGCCGTCCATGATGATGGCGACGTGCTTGGGAAGCCGGTCCCGCTGGATCATCGCCTCCAGCTGTTCCTCCGGAAAGGCGCTGTGGTCCCGGCCGTACCCGTTTCGAAAGAGCTCCTTGAGCATGACGAGAAAGGGTCCTTTCGCGAGTGAAGTGGCTCTCCGGTGGGGCTTAGCCCCACGCCTCGGGCGCGGTCACCAGCTCGAGGCGGCCGTCGCGCTCCACCTGGCGGATCACCCGGCACGGCGTGTCCGGTCCGGACTCGCCCAGGGCGACGCGGACCACCGCCACACCCATCTCGGCGGCCCTGCTCTCCGCCTCTTCCCACTCAAACCCGACCAAATCCACCTTTTCGGGCTCGTCGAGAAGGAACCGGACGTCTCCGGGCACCCGTCAGACCTCCATGATCTCCTTCTCTTTGGCCTCCAGGAGCTGGTCGATCTCGCGGATGTAGCGGTCGGTCAGCTCCTGCACCTTCTCCTGAGCGCGGCGGGACTCGTCCTCGGAGATCTGCTTCTCCTTCTCAAGCCGCTTGATCTCCTCGTTGGCGTCGCGCCGCGCGTTGCGCACCGCGACCCGCTTCTCCTCGGCCTCCTTGCGGACGATCTTGACCAGCTCTTTGCGGCGCTCCTCCGTCAGCTGCGGCACGACGATGCGGATGATCGCGCCGTCCGTGTTGGGAGTGAGCCCCAGGTCCGACTGGAGGATGGCCTTTTCGATGGCCGGGATCTGGCTCCGGTCCCACGGCTGGACGGTGAGGAGCCTGGGCTCCGGGGCGGAGATGGTGGCCAGCTGGTTGAGAGGCGTCGGGGTGCCGTAGTAGTCGACCACGATCCGGTCGAGCAGCGCCGCGCTGGCCCTGCCCGTCCTGATCGCGGCGAAATCCCGCCTCGCTGCCGCGACCGCGCCCTTCATCCTCTCTTCCGCATTCTTCAAAACTTCTTCAATCACGTTCGCCGTTCCCTCCCACGTACGTGCCGATCTTCTCGCCGCGAACGGCCCTGACGATGTTGTCGCTCTCGTCGAAGTTGAAGACGATGATCGGAATCTTGTTGTCCATGCAAAGCGAGGTAGCCGTCGAGTCCATCACCCCGAGGCCCTCCTTGAGGAGGTCGAGGTAGTCCAGCGACTCGTACTTGGTCGCCCCGGGATCTTTTCGCGGATCCGCCGAATAGACCCCGTCGACGCCCCGCTTCGCCATCAAGATCACTTCGGCTTCGATCTCGGCGGCCCGCAGCGCGGCAGTAGTGTCGGTGGAGAAGTACGGGTTGCCGGTGCCCGAGGCGAAGATCACCACCCGGCCCTTTTCCAGGTGCCGGATGGCCCGCCGGCGGATGTACGGCTCGGCCACCTGGCGCATCTCGATGGCCGTGAGCACCCGGGTGTCGAGACCCACCTTCTCCAATGCATCCTGAAGGGCCAGGGAGTTGATGACCGTCGCCAGCATTCCCATGTAGTCCGCGGTGGCGCGGTCCATTCCCATGGCGCTGCCGATGGTTCCCCGCCAGATGTTGCCGCCGCCGACCACCACCGCGACCTGGACGCCCATGGCGACGACTCGCCGGATCTGGTCCGCGATGCCCTTCAGAATGTCGACGTCGATGCCGTACCCCTGATTTCCCGCGAGGGCCTCTCCGCTCAATTTTAGCACGACTCGGCGATATTTCGGCGCTGCCACGGACGGTCGCTCCTCACACACTTCTGGGCTCCTCCTTCCAATCCTTTGCGCGGAAGGCAAGGAGCGCCTTATCTGGGCAAAAAAAAGAGAACACGTAGACCGTGTTCTCTCACTGGCCCATCTGGGCCATCACTTCCTTCGCGAAATCCTCGGCGGGCCTCTCGATCCCTTCGCCCCGTTCGAACCGGACGAAGCGGCGCACCCGGATGTTCTCGCCCATGGATGCGATCTTCTCGTTGATCAAGTCCCGGACGGTCTTGTCCGGATCCCGCATGTACGGCTGCTCCAGGAGGCACACTTCCTGGAAGAACTTCTCCAGGCGGCCTTCGACGATCTTGTCGACCACGTGCTCCGGCTTGCCTTCGTTAAGCGCCCGGGTGCGCTGCACCTCCCGCTCGCGCTCGATCACCGCCTGGGGAACATCGGAGCGGTCCACGTACTCCGCCTTCATGGCCGCGATCTGCATCGCGATCTCCCGGACCAGCTCCCGGAATTCCTCGGTCTTCGCGACGAAGTCGGTCTCGCAGTTGACCTCGACGAGCACGCCGATGCGCCCGTCACCGTGGATGTAGGCGTCGACGATGCCCTCCGCGGCGACGCGGGCCGCCTTCTTGGCCGCCTGCGCCAGGCCCTTCTCCCGGAGGTAGTCGATGGCCTTCTCCATGTCGCCACCGGTGGCCTCGAGGGCGCGCTTGCAGTCCATCATGCCCGCCTGCGTCCGCTCGCGGAGCTCTTTTACCATCTGGCTCGTGATCTGTGCCACGTCGAACCACCTTCCTGGTCTTGGATGCGCGAGAGGCGAGCCCGCCGCGGCATCGCGCATCTCTGCGGCAGGCTCGCCCACACACTTTCGACGCCGCGCTTACGACTCGACGGAAGCGGCGACCGCCTCTTCATCCCCGGAGCTCCCGAGCTCCTCCTGGCTCGCCACCTGATCCGCCTCGTCCCCGGTCTCGGCCTCTTGCAGGCCCTCCTTGCCCTCGAGGACGGCGTCAGCCAGCTTGCCCGTGAGAAGGCGCACCGCCCGGATCGCATCGTCGTTGCCAGGGATGACGAGGTCGATCTCGTCAGGATCGCAGTTGGTATCGACGATGGCGATGATGGGGATGCCCAGCTTCCTCGCTTCGGAGACAGCGATCCGCTCTTTGCGGGGGTCGATGATAAAGACGGCATCCGGCAGCTTCTCCATATTGCGGATGCCGCGCAAAAAGCGGTTGAGCCGTTCCTTCTCCTTGCGCAGCTGAAGGACTTCCTTCTTGGGCAGGAGGTCGAACGAGCCGTCCGTCTCCATCTGCTCGAGCTGCTTGAGGCGTTCAATCCGGCTCTTGATAGTGCTGAAGTTGGTGAGCATGCCGCCCAGCCAGCGCTCGTTGACGTACGGCATCCCGCACCGCTCGGCCTCCTGGCGGACCGTCTCCTTCGCCTGCTTCTTGGTGCCGACGATCAGGATGGTCCCGCCGTTTCGCACCAGTTCCTTCACGTACTGGTACATCTCTTCGACCTTGCGGACGGTCTTCTGCAGGTCGATGATATAGATGCCGTTCCGCTCCGTAAAGATATACGGAGCCATCTTGGGGTTCCAGCGGCGGGTCTGATGTCCGAAATGAACGCCCGACTCAAGGAGCTGCTTCATCGTAACGACGGCCATCAGTCCACCTCCTTTCGCGGGTTTAGCCTCCGCCAGCCTGGACTCCCCGGCGACCGCAGCCGCCCGCAGGCCGCACCGGCCACCGGCGCCTGCGGCACCCGCCCGGGGACACAAAGACTGGCGTGCGTGATGGAAACCAACGAGTAGTATACCACAGCGCCTGCCGCACAGCAATAAAGGATTTCACAGGCAAGCGCCCGTCACGAAGTCTTCTTGAGCTCCAGGATCAGCTCGACCTCGCCTTTGCCGATCCCCAGCTGCTTGGCGATGGCGACCACGTCGTGGCCCTCCTCCGCGAGGCGCCACACGGCGGCCGCCTTCTCCCGGTACGCCGAGGAGACGGACCGTCTGGCCGCTTCGCCGGCTCCGGCGGCCTCCTCCTTTCCGCTGGAGGAAGCTGCCGCCGTGACCGCCCCCTCCTCGCCGCGGCCGCCCTGCTCCAGAGCGCCGCTCGCCGCGGGGCCTAAACCCCGGCTGCGCCGCTCCAGAAGGCCCAGGAGCTCCGCCTCCCGCCGCTCGATGCGGCGGAGGATTTCCCGCTCCTTGAGCTCCAGCTCCTCCAGCATGGCCTCGAGGCTGAGCTCAACCGAATCGAAAATCCGTCCCTCCAGCTCCGCGGGCGTACGCGCCTTCCTGGCCGGGCCCGCTTCCAGCCGGCGCACCCGCCGCCACAAGAAAAAGGCGGCCACCACCGCCGCCCATGACCCCGCCAGCGACGCCAGCGTCAACCACAGCACGCTGCATCCCCCCGCCCAGCCGATCCCGCTTCACACCTTGATGTCCAGGTGACGCCCCTTCTCGCCGGACCCGCCGCGCGGCAGAGGCTGGCGCCCGTCACCCCGGCGCTTCATGACCGGACGCTCCGACTTCTCCCCTTCGTTCACGGTGGTCCGCCGCTTCTGGTTCTGCTGCTCGATCGCGGCCGCTTGCGCGTGCAGGTGCTCCGGAGTCTCGGCAGGGCTCGTCGGCCTTACGGCCTGCGGTCCCTGCACAGAACGGGCTATGAGAAGCTGAAGGTCGGGAAAACGGATGGCCACTGCCGCCTTCCTCCTCTCCGGTTCCAGTCGGCCTCGCGCCCCTCCTAACTCACCAGGCTCTCACGATACCGGTGCAAACGCCCGCGCAAGCGCACGATGGCTTTGGTGTGAATCTGGGAAATGCGGGACTCCGAAACCCCCAAGACTTCGCCGATCTCTTTGAGCGTCAACCCTTCGTAATAGTACAGAGCGATGACCAACCGCTCTCTTTCGGGCAGCTGGTCGATGGCTTCGGCCAGCACCCGCTTCACTTCCACGTCCTCGACCGTGGCACCGGGGTCCTCGCTCCACTTGTCCTCGATCATTTGGCCGAAGCGGAGCTTCCCTTCTTCATCGGGATCTCCGGTCCACACTTCATCCAGCGAGGCGAGACTGATCCCTTTCACCTGGGACAGGAGCTCGTAATACTGCTCGAGGCTGATGCCCAGCGCTTCGCTGATCTCCTGGTCCGTCGCCGGCCGCCCCAGCTTCCCTTCCAGCGCGGCCACGGTGCTCTCCAGTTCTTTCGCCTTCTGCCGGACCGAGCGGGGGACCCAGTCCACCGAGCGCAGCCCGTCGATGACCGCTCCCTTGATGCGCGCCACGGCGTACGTTTCAAACTTCACGCCCCGGTCCGGGTCAAACTTCTCCACGGCGTCCACCAGGCCGAAAAACCCGTAGCTCACCAGGTCGTCGAAGTCCACATTGGAGGGAAGTCCCACCGAAATGCGCCCGGCCACGTATTTCACCAGCGGGACGTACGCCAAAATCAGCTCGTCGCGGGCCTCAAGGCTGCCGTCGTTCTTGTATCGCTCCCAGGCCTGAGCGATTTTTTCTTGGTGGGTGCCGTCCAACACGCCTCCCTCCACGCCCCTTTGCCTCCCGCCATCCCAAATTCTGACTGACTCGAGGTTAATTTTGACAGACGTCCGTGTGAACCCTCTTTGCTAGTTGCGCTCAGGCCTCTTGCGAAGAAGCGTTGCCATCCGCTGGAAGATGCCGCCGATGCCCGCGCTCTGCTGGACCGGCGCACCGGCGACCAAGCGGCGGGCGATGAACTCAATGCTGGCGGCGGCCCTCGACGCGGGATAGGCGATGACCAAAGGGCTCTGCTCTTGAATCGAGCGGCTCACCGCCGCGTCGTGGGGG
>PKEX01000003.1 GCA_002919235.1 Clostridia bacterium | reverse complement strand
CCTCGGTCCCGGCGAAATCTCTACCTACCATACTCAATCTACGAACCGACTCCTTCCCGGGGCACCGGCGGAGCACTCCTAAGACCGGAACATTCCGTAACGATCAGTGCCACGCCGACGGACGCGATGAGCAGCGTGATGGAGCCCCGGCTGCGCAAGGGCCGGTACACCGCCCGGTCGATGAGGACCGAGAGGATCGCGGCGGAAATCATCGCGGCGATCACGGCGGCGCTCAGGGGAAGGCCGAGGCCGAAACGGAAGAACAGGGCGAGGTAGGCGCCCAGGGTCATCATGTCGCCGTGGGCGAAGTTCGCGAAGTTGAGAATGCCGTAGGTGAGCGAGAGGCCGATGGCTCCCAGGACGATGACGCTGCCGAGGACGAGGCCGTAGATGCAGAGCTGCAGGACTTCGGTCAAGCTTCCGTCTACCCCCCCAGGAAAAGCTGGCCCACTTCCGGGTCGGACAGGAGGTCCGCGGTGCGACCGTCCAGGCGGTTGCGTCCCATCGTCAGGACGTAGCCCCGGTGCGAGATGGCCAGGGCCGCCTTGGCGTTCTGCTCGATCATCAGGATGGGGACGTCCGCGGCGTTGATCTCAACCACCTTCTCGAGGATCAGCCGCTGGTAGGCGGGGGAGAGCCCCGCGGTGGGCTCGTCCAGCAGGAGAAGCTTGGGGTCCATCATCAAGGCGCGGCCGATCGCGACCATCTGCTGCTGGCCCCCGGAAAGGACGCCCGCGGGCGTCCTGCGCTTCTCCTTGAGCGGTGGGAAAAGTTCGTACACCGCGGCCATGCGCACCCGCGCCTCGGAAGGGGGGACAAAGGCGCCCATCTCCAGGTTTTCCTCCACGGTCAGCCGGGGAAAGACATTGCAGTTTTGGGGGACGAAGCACATCCCCTTCCGCACCAGCCGGTCCGGGCGTTCCCCGGTCACGTCCTCTCCCATGAAGGTGACGGCGCCGCGCCTTGGCGGCACCAGCCCGAAAATGCTCCGGAGCAGCGTCGACTTGCCCGCCCCGTTGGGGCCGATGATGGTCACGATCTCGCCCGGCTCCACGTGCAGCGAGACGCCGTGGACGATGTCGAGCTCGCGGTAGCCGGCGGTCAAGTCCCTCACCGCGAGCGTTGCCATGGCTCTGCCTCCCGCCTCAGAGCGCGCCGCCCATGTACGCCTCGAGGACGGCGGGCTGGTGGCGGACCTCCTCCGGGCTCCCTTCGGCCAGGTGAGCGCCTTGATTCATCACCACCACTTTGTCGCAGACGTTCATCACCAGGTCCATGTTGTGCTCGATGAGGAGGAACGTCGTCCCGCGCCGGCGCAGCTCCTGGACGTACTCGACGATCCGGCGCATCAGCGTGGGATTGACCCCCGCGCCGGGCTCATCCAGCAAGAACATCTTGGGCTCGGCCATCAACCCCCGGCCCAGCTCGAGAAGCTTTTTCTGCCCGACGGAGAGATTGCCGGCGTACTCGTGCGCGAGGTGCCGGAGCTCCAGGAACCGGAGCACCTCTTCGGCTTTGGCCAGAGCGGCCTCTTCCTCCCGGTGGACCGTGCGCGGCGAAAACCACGCGTGGAAGAGGTGTTCCCCTCGCTGCTGCCGGGCGACGAGCATGAGGTTCTCCAGTACGGTCATCCCCTTGAGCTCCCTGGGGATCTGAAAGGTGCGCACCAGGCCCAGGCGGGCGATCCTGTGGGGCGGGAGGCCGTCGATGCGCGCGCCGTCGAACCAGACCTCCCGCTGGGGAAAACGGGACCCGGGGAACGCGCGCGGCAGCCGGCGGGAGGATAGAGCGGCTGGAAAAAGACGGGGGCGGGAAGAGGGGGAGAAGGCGGCGAAGGTCAGCTTGAGCGGAGGCGCCGCTGCACCCGGCGGCAGATGTTGATCTGGGTTTGGGTGAGCTGCTCCACTTCCAAGATGGCGTCCACCAGCTCTTTGTCCTTTTCGGGGTCGAGGCCGTCGAGGCTTGCGGCGAACATCTCCTTGCTTTCCTGGAGGCGGTCGAGGATCCGCCAGAGAAGGTCTTCGGCGTTCATAGACGTTACGCTTCCTTTCTCGCGGTGTTTCCATCCGGCCGCGAGTGCGTTATAGTGAAGTCAACCCCCGACCTTCGTCAGGTTGGGCGAAAACCCTGCAGGCCGGGGGGAAGGGAGCTGTGGTATCGTGAAAGGACCGGCGCCGATCATCCTGGTTCTCACCGTCATCCTCGCCCTGGCGGCCGGCGCGCTCACGGGGGGTGACTCCGGGCTCGTGGACGTGTATACGGGGAACGCGACGAGCGGGACGTGGCGGCTGGACCGGGTGCCCGTCGACCGGCTGGTGGCCGTCGTCCTGGACCAGGAAGGCCTCCGCCGGCTGGCGGAGGAGCGTCTCGAACTGCGGCAGGCGCTGGCCGCGGCCGAAGTGGACTTCGAAAGCCAGGTCCTCCTGGTGGCGTACATGGGGGCCATGCCCACGGGCGGCTACGCCGTCGCCATCAACCGGGTGCAGTTCATCGCCGATCCCAAGTCCGGCCCGGGGCGGCTCTCCGTGAGGCTTTCGGTGTCCAGCCCCGACCCAGGGAGCATCGTGACGCAAGCGTTCACGTATCCGGCGGACGTCGTGCCCGTCTCCCGGAGCGCGTGGCCCGAGGGGGTCCTGGAGGCGCTGGAAAAGGGCGATCTCCCGGTGGAAGTGTACGATCAGGACGGGCGCGACTGGGGGCCTGCCGGGGTCTACCGGAGCGGCGTCTCCCAGTGAGCGCCGGCGGGCCGAACGCGAGCGAGGCGGACCCCGTCCGCCTTCGCTCCGCTCCGCTCGGTGTTGTGATGGGTTTTTCCCGGATCATCGCCCTCGGTCTTGGCAGCGAGCGTTGAGATCGCACCAGCGTGCGATCAGCCGGTCCAGCTCTTGATGCAGTTTCCGGTGCCGATGGTAGTCGGTGGGGTTCTCCGCGGCCTGCAGCATGTGCCGGAGCCGCTCGATGGCTTGGAGGAGTTCTCGCGCCTCCCGGGCCTGGTCAAGGCCTCTGCATCCGGAATCTCCCCCGCGTTCCCGCTTGCCCCGCTTCGCTTCGATCCGGCATCCCTCCCTCGCACAGAGCAAAAAGAGGGCGAGCCACCGGGTGACGCCTTACAAGGCCTCCGGCCCGGCCGGATGCCAGTCTCAGGAAATCCGAGATTATTTAGAAGTGTGCCACGAAGCGAGCGGTTTGTCAAAGGGCGCCGGCAGCGGGCGGGGCGGGCGGAGCCGCCGGCCCCCGCTACTGCAGGGCGGCCTTGAGCGCCTCCGGCGAGCGCTCCAGCACGTCGGGATAGGTGTTGAGCACGCGGCGGAGGACCGCCTTGGACCGCTCCGAAAGCCGGGAGAGGTCGATGCCGCCCTTGAGGGCTTTGCTGAGCTGGTTGGCGTGGTCCGCCAGGTACTTGTACCCCACCTTGGCCTCTTCGTCGATGATCATGGAGCTCGCGGTCGCGCCGTAGTACACGTAGTCCCCTTGATCCGGTTTGATAAAGAGCCACACGATGTCGATCTGGCGCCCGTTGGGCACTTCTTCGGGCGAGGACTTCCACGCGATGCCTTGCTCCAGCGGGGTCCTGCCGTGCGTCGCCGCTTCGTCGAACCAGCCCTTGTCGCCGTCGATGAGGACGGCGGTGATCAAGGTGGTCTTGCCGCCCCGCTCTTTCCCCGAAACGATGGGGAGCTTGTTGGGATCCTGGTCATCGACGCAGGCCATGTTGATGATGCGCCGGGTGGGTTTCATCGCGCACTCCCTCCTTTGCGTGGGGCGGTCTTCCTGCTCAAAACTCCGAGCCGAAGTTTTGGGCCCAGGTGCGCAGGAACGCGGGGAGTTCAAGGCCTTCAGGGCTTCTCCGGTTCCTGACGTAAAAGCCCGACGTGCCTGCGCCGAGGGCCAGAGACTCTTGAGGGCTGAACCCCAGCATCTGGCCGAGGCAGAAGCCCGCGTTAAAATTGTCCCCCGCCCCCGTGGTCAGCCGGGGCTTCGGGGTGTACGGGCCGGGCACGTGGTAGTAGGCGCCGCCCATGTAGACGGCGGCCTCGCGGGTGGGGTGCACCACCAGCCCGTAGAGGCCGAGGCGCTCCCCCAGCGCCACCGTGATGTCCCGCAGCGAGGCGTCCCGGTTGGAAGGCGGGACCTCAAGGCCCAGGGCAGTCGCCACTTCGGTGGCCTCCTTGCGGTTGAGGCCTAGGATGGGCCGGCTCTTGGCGGTGAACGCCTGGATGGTCTTCAGCGCCTGGACCAGCTCCGCTCGCTGTCTCTTCGCGGGATCGCACAGGTCGAAGAAGACGATGGGAAGCCGGGCGCCCGGCTCCGGTTGGGGCAGCACCTCCGCCAGAAAGCGCTCCCACACTTCGGTGAGGTGGGGGAGCATGGTCCAGTTGACCGCCGCGATGAGCGATGCGGCGCCCGCGATCTCCGCCAGCTCCGGCACGGGGATAAGCTGGACGATGCGCTCCCAGCGCACCTGGTCCAGCGTCTGGTACTTGCCCAGCATCAGCTTGCCGTCGTCAAACTCCAGGGCGTCGGTGTGGCCCGGTTCGCAGATGGAGATCACCCGGCACTTCGCGGCGAACTCCTCGAAGACCGGATGGACGGCGGGATAGCCGACGCTGCCGATGTACGTGACGTCGACGCCCAGCCCGGCCAGGGCATTGGCCATGATGGGGCCGTTCCCGCCCAGCTTGACCTGGGTGGTGACCAGCTCCAGGTTGGTGCTGAGCCCCGCCGCGTCGGCGATCCTCTTGGCCAGCTGGGCGATGGTGGCGAAACGCTGGTACGAGGTGGGGCTGTGGCGCGTCGCCACCACGTCGATGATCTCGTCGACGAATCCGTCGAAGCCGATGAGCGCCCGGGGTTTTTCGCCGCCGAGACGCTCCTCGAGCTTGCGGGCGGTTTCCAGCAGCATCGCTTGGATGTCAGCGGCCACGTGGGACCCTCCTTAGGCAGGCAGCGCGCGTGCCGGCGCCTGGATCCGGAATGCGCCGGCGCGTCAGGCCAACGCTTCTTTCAGCGTCCTGCCCAGCCGCGCGATGCCTTCGTCAATCTGCGCGAAGCTGGCGTTGGAGAAGTTCAGCCGCATGCTGTGGTCCCCGCCGCCGTCGGTGTAAAACGGCGTGCCCGGGATGAAGGCCACCTTCTGCTGCACCGCCCGCTCCAGGAGCCGGGTGGTGGAGACGGTTTCCGGCAGCGTCACCCACGTGAAGAGGCCGCCCTGAGGCCGGGTCCAGCGGGCCTCCGCCGGGAAGTGCGCCTCCATCGCGGCCAGCATGCGGTCCCGCTTGGCGCGGTACTGCGCGCAGATGGTCTCAAGATGGCTCTGAAAGGCCGGCGAGCGGCCGAACGCGTTGACGATGTACTGCGACAGGTTGCTGGAATGCACGTCGGTGGTCTGCTTGCCGATGACGAGCTTGCGCAGGAGCTGCTCCCGGGCGACGGCGTAGCCGACCCGCAGGCCCGGCGAGATGATCTTGGAGAAGCTGCCGAGATAGATGATATTCCCCGCCTCATCGAAGGCTTTCACCGCGGGGAGCGGTTGGCCGTCGTAGCGCAGAAGGCCGTACGGGTCGTCTTCCACGACGACCACGCCCGCGGCGGCCGTGAGCTGGGCGATGCGGCGGCGCCGTTCAGGGCTCCACGTCTCGCCCGACGGGTTGCGGAACGTGGGAACGGCGTAGAGCATCTTGGGCCTGTGCTCGGCGATGGCCTTCTCCAGCGCGTCAGGGTCGATGCCCTCGTCGTCGCCGGGGACCGCGACAGCCCGCGCCTGGTACATCCGGAACACCTGGAGCGCCGTCAGGTAGGTGGGGCGCTCCACCAGGACCACGTCGCCCGGGTCCAGCAAGGCCTTGCAGGCCAGATCGATCCCCTGCTGGGAACCGGTGAGAATCAGAACCTGGTCGGGCGTGGCCTCGATCCCGCGGCCTTGGACCCACGCCGCGAGGAACTCCCGCAGCGGGGGATACCCTTCGGTGGTCGCGTACTGCAGGATGCTGGTGAACTCGCCTCCGATCTCCTCCAGGATGCGGCGGATGTGGCTTTCGGGAAAGGAGTCGGGCGAGGGGAGGCCCCCGGCGAAGGAGATCACGTCCGGCTGCTGCGTGAGCTTGAGGATCTCGCGGATGACGTTCCCCGTCATCCCTTCCATTCGCCGGGCAAAGGACAGCTCGCTCTGGCTCACGGCCAACGATCACCTCGGCTTCGGCAACTGGGCTAACCACACTTTTCGGGACCGGAGGCCTCTCCCCTCCAGCGCAAAATCGAAGAGCCGGCCGCCCGGGACCGGCTCTCGCCGCCTCGCAGGGCGGCGGCTGGACTGCGACGACAGCTACTCCTGGAGAATCTTGACCGGCCCGTTCACGCGCACTTGGCACGAGAGCCGGAAGCCCTTCTGAATCTCCTCTTCGCCGATCATGTCGATCTCGGCCTGCGTGGGCGGGCTGACGTTGTTGATGCCGGCCAGGATCCTCACCAGGCAGCTGTCGCAGCTGCCGTTGCGGCAGCTGTAGTCCAGTTCCACGTCCCGGTCCAGCGCCGCGTCCAGCATGTTTTCGCCTTCGTTGATCTCCAGCTCGAACTGCTCGCCCTCGAGGATGACCCACATCTTGACGGGCTCGCCCTCTTTTCGCTCGAGGGGCGGGATGACGTCGGGGATTTCCACCGTGACCGGAGTGCCCCGCTTCTTGGCCGGGGCTGCGTCGGCTTCGGCGGCCGCCCCGGGCTGGGCTGCGGCCTCGGGTGCGGGCTCCACCGGCTCAGGCTCGGGCACCGGCAGGGGAAAGGCGTCGGGGAGCACCACCCGCTGGTTCGCGAGCTTGTAGAGGAGCGTGGTAAGGAGCCCCAGAGCGCCGACGGCCGCCAGCTTCACCGGGATGGACGCGGGGATGAGCGCGATGCCCGCCAGAAAGAGGAGAAGGGAGACGCCCATGCCGGCGGCCAGCAGCTTGTCGTTGAAGTCTGGCTGCTTCTCCAGCTTTTCCACCCGGGCCAGGACCATGGGGTGCACGCCCGGCAAAAGGGGTTTGGCCTTGGAGAAGTCGAGGACCGCCGTGCACCCCTCCGGGCACGTATACCGGCGCACGTAGTGGTACAGCTTGGGCTTGCCGTCGACGCCGATCTTGCGGTGAAAGACCAGCTCTTCCTTCATCGGCGCGCGGCAGGTTCTGCAGCGTCTTGCCATCGGGAGACCTCCTACGTTGGGAAAAGGGCGCGCGGGATGCGCCACGTCTCGTCTCTCCACGATGTGTATGATACCATGAGATGAGAAGACTCGCCAGCCGCTGGCTCGCACCGGACGCGGCATTCCAGGGGGGAGGATTTGCAGGAGCCGCGGGATAATTGAAGTCACAGCGGCGCCATCGCAACAATGGGAAACGTTCGCCGGTTTCACATTTTCAGGTGCAAGGGTCCGGGGGGTGGAATCGGTCGTGCAGATCAAGGCGATCTTGGAGCGCATCCAGTTTCGAAAAGGCGCCGTGCTGCCCCAAGGCATCGAGGACGAGATGGAACCGCCTGAGGCGCTGGCCCAGGTGATGCGGCTCGATCCCCACGAGCGCCTGCTGGTGCGGGTGGACGAGGAAGCGCCTTTCGTACGGCTGAACGCAGGTGTGGTGCTGGAGGTGCCCACGGCGGAAGCCCTCTACCGCATCGCCGGCACCGCGGATGCCATCACTCCTGCCAGCGACGGCATGCCCATCGTCGCGCTGGCGGTGGAGCACGCCGAGGTGATCCAGCGGCGCAAGGACACGCGGTACGAGGTGGATTTCCCGTGCCGCTTCGCGCTGGTGGACGCGGGTGAACGGCCCACCGACGTCCTCCTCCATCCCGAGGGGTCGGGAAGGGTGACCGACATCAGCCTGGGAGGCATCGCCTTCGAGACGGAGTCCACGCTCCCGCTGGGAGCGATGATCAAGATCGACGTCCGCCTCCCCGGCGGCCGCACGGATCTGACCGGCCAGGTGGTGAAGGCGCTCCGGGAAGAGTTCACCGTCCGGGAGTACGGCGTGCGCATCGACGCCGCCGACACCGTATCCATGAACCGGCTCCACCGGCTGGTGGCCCGGCTGGAGAAAGAGGAGCGCCGCCGCAAGGAGATGCCCGCGGCCCTGCGGCCGCCGGCAGACCGGTTTGGAAGCGGCCTGCGGCGGGTGCGGGGGATGAGCCGCCGGCGGGTGAGGCGCTTCTACTAGGAGAGGTCAGCAGTGGCCGATTGCACGCAGTACTACCGCAAAGTCATCGACGCGCTGGCCGGGCGGGGCATTCACGAGCCCTCCGAGACGTTTTGGGCCGGGGTCTTCGTCGGCATCTGCGAGCAGGTGATGATGAAGGTGAAGCCGGCCGGCATGATGGGCTCCGAGATGCCGCGCTGCGAGGAGATCACCAAGATCGTCGCGGATGTCTATGGCCTCCACCGGGTGCGGTACGACCGGCCCGGCGAGGAAGGATTCGAGGTATGGGTGTGCCGGCGAGACGACCCGGCCACCATCGAAGAGCTGGAGCGCCTGGGGCGCGGGGGGCTCTCCTGGGGCGAATACCACCGCCTGCGGGGCCAGCTGTGCGGCTACTCGGACGACGTGATTCGCGCCTATACGGAAGGCACGTGGCCGTGAGCCGGGGCGCGGCGCTCCACCGGTGCGCCGCGCCCCGGCTCGCGCCGGCTCAAGGGGCGCCGGGCTCCGCCGCGGCCAGCGGCGGGATGCGCAGCACCTCGCTGCGGAAACCTTCTCGCTGGTCCGTGAGGGCCGTCACCGCCGCCCAACCGCCGCGCTCGAGCACCGCCTCCGGCACCGGCCACGACGTCTGCGGCGCCGGAACCTCGCCCCGCAGTGAAAAGGGGCCGAATTCGTCGTCTTTCACGTAGACCCGGTACGCGTGCACGCGGGGGTCGGCCGAGGGCGACCAGGCCAGCGCCGCTCCCGCGCTTTCACGTTCAAGGCGCAGGTCGCGCGGCGGATCGGGCATGGGGGAAATGACCAGCTCGAGGTGGGCGATCCCCGCCGCGGCCTCCCAGGTCACTCGCGAGGTCTTTCCCGGATGGATGCGGACGCTTTCCCAGGGGCTTTGATACAGCCGGTCCGCGGCGTAGAGCGTCGCCCCGTAAAGCTCCACCCGGAAGTCGTAATCTCCTGGCTTCAGGGCTTTTCTCCCGTGAAACACCAGGGGTTCTCCCGGCACCGGTTCCAGCGTGGACGTCTGGTTGTTGTGAAACACCACCCGGGCCCGCTCGACTTGGTCCCGCCGGCTGAAGCCGCCGGCGTCGGCCAGGATCTCGAAGAAGCCATCCGCAGGCTGGGCTTCAAGCCGCAGCGTCGCAGTCTCTCCCGGCCGGACGCGGACCGTCCCCGCCGCGGTGTGGGTGATATCGCCCGCGTCGTCGTAGAGGTCGAGCCTCACTTGCCAGTCCCCGGCGGGCAGGTCTTCGACGGTGACCGCGAGGAGGTCCCCGCCCGCGTCAGCGAGGAGCTCCCGGACCAGGTTGCCTTGGGTGAGGGTCACCTTCGCGCCGAGAAACCCCGGGCTCTCCAGTGCGCTCAAAGGCGTCACCACGTAGACGGTGCCGCTCTCGCGGCTCAAGGGGTGGGAGACGAGCCCGCCGCATCCCGCGGCCAGCGGGACTAGAGCGGCTAGAAGCGGTATAGAGAGGACCAGGCGCCGGTCAGCACGGCATCGCGCCCGCGGGTCCATCACGGATCACGTTCCTTTCTCGTTTCCTCACGGGCGGCTGGTCGCGCGTTCCAGCGTAGCCGCAGTCGCCCCGGCGGGCAACGCCCAAATAAGGCGACATACCAGCGAGAGCGGCGAATCCGGTGAGAAGAAGGGAAGGGTTTTCTCGCCCGGGCGCACGCGTGCGAGGTGATACGGCCATGCGTCGCTGGATGGCGATCTTCTTTGAACGGTGGCTCTTTGAGCGGCTCTACCGGCGCCGGGAGGCGCGAGCGGACGAAGATGGGGCTTTCCGCCACCGGGTGGCGGGGCTCGACACGCTCTGGCGCGCCGCGACCTTCGTCGAGTCCGCTGTCGATCATGAGGAGCGAGACGGCCTCTTCGACGTACCGCACCCTCCCGCCTGGACGCTGGCGCGCCGGCGGGCCAACGGATCGGACGCCGCCCGGCTGGCCCAGGCGGCTCTGGCCGAGAACGGCAGGGAGGCGCTGCTTCTCACCGTGTACGATGGGGGCTTTCGCGCCAAGCAGGTGGTCTGCGCCGTGCAGGAAAGCGGCGGCTGGCACCACGTCTCGCTTCAGGGGATGTTTGGCATCTACGGCGACCTCGACGAGATCGCCGAGGATTTGTTGCCAGGATGGAGGCTCTACCTGGCCCGGGATGCCCGGATGCGCATCGTCGCCTGGAAGGAGAGGCTCCCGGGTCGGTGACCCGGCGAGAGGCCTGTCTGCACCGGTTCCCAGTGCTGGAAGCAGGACCAGTTGCTTCCAATGGAGAATCCGGCATTATCCGGGGAAAAGCGTTTGGGGGGATCACGCATGAGGAAGCTGCTTGCCTTTGTTGTAGCTGTTGCGATCGCCTTACTGACTCTAACTAGCTTAGTGTTCGCACAAGGCGCGCCGAACAACGCCGTCACTGTCAACCCCATCGGGCTCCTGGTGGGGGTGCTGTCGGGTGAATACGAGTCTCAGACGTCTCCCGGTTCGACTCTGGGAATCCGAGGGGCCTTGTGGCAGCCCGCCCTGGGCCCGGAATATGATGATGTGACGCTCTTGGGCGCGGGACTCACGTTCAGCGTCGGTTACGCTTGGTAGAAAGAGACTCCTTTGCGAGCGGTATCCGGTACCTGCCCGGGAAGAGGTCGCCCGGGCAGGTACCTTTTTCGTTCCCGCCCATCACCGGCCGAACAGCCAGCGGATCTCCTCCCGCATCATGTCGGGATGCCACGGGGGGCTAAAGACGACGTTGATGTTGGCGTGGGAGACCCCTTCCAGCTTTTCGACGGCCTCGCGCGCCTCTTGCACGATCTGGGGTCCCAAGGGACACGCCATCGACGTGAGCGTCATCGTCACCGTCACCGTGTCGCCTTCGATGGCGACGTCATAGACCAAGCCCAAATCGACGATGTTGAAACCCAGTTCGGGATCGACGACCGCGGTCAGCGCCTCCCTCACCTTCTCTTCGGTGAGCGCCATGGAGAGCACACTCCTTTCCAGAGCGGCGCCGGGCGCCGCCTCGGAAGCTGATTGAGGGTACTTCCAGCTTATACGAAGGGGAGCGGGGGTTCAAGCGCGGCCCCGGCTCTTGGGCCGCGGGCCGGCTTCGCCGCGGGGAACAGGCGGTCCACCAGGGCGAGGAACTCGGGCCAGTCCCGCACCCGGGTGTACGGGACAGTCTCATTGTAGGGATACGCCATCGCCACCGGGACGCCGTAGGGCGCGAACGCCTCGAGGTTGTGGGGTGCGTCGTCGAAAAGGAGATCGCCCCGGATCAGCTCTTTGCGGTGGGCGAAGACCACGTGGTCGCGGGGGAGGAAGGGCAGGTGCCGGCGGATCCACTCCAGCTTGTCCCCGTGCCCTTTCCGCGCAGCGGTGACGATCACCACCTCGTGGCCCCGCCGGCACAGGGCCCGCACCCCCGCGACGGCGCCCGGGAGGGGCTCGAGGTCCCGGAAGAAGCCCGGACGGGCCAGGTACTTGTAGATGGCCTTGCCCGCCTTGGCGAACTTGTGGGGACCCCACTCCTTGAGGGCGTCGACGCGGAGGTCGTCGCCGTACTCCTCATTGTAGAGGGAGAACCACTTCCCCGTCAGGTCGCAGAGGATGCCGTCCATGTCCAGCAGAATGCGCGCCACGCCGCCCACCCCAGACAGGGTTAATCTGCGTGCCCGTGCCGCATCTTATGCGTGGGACCGCCGGGCGAAGGCGGCGCCGCTGCCCATCGCGCGATGTAAAAGGAAGGGATGCCATCCCTGTGCTTGACGACTCCCTCCGAAACGATTAGGCTAGAAGCGAGCCGTAATGTCGTCTTGCTTACGGCCCGCGAAGGAGGTTTCTAGCGTTGGCCAAGGACCAACTTGAACTGAGTACCGAGTATAAGTACGGGTTTCGCGACCCGGACCTCGCGGTTTTCCGGACCGAAAAGGGCCTCAGCCGCAGGGTGGTTGAGCAGATCTCCGAGATGAAAGGCGAGCCCGGCTGGATGCGGGAGATTCGTCTCAAGGCGCTGGACATCTTCTTGTCCAAGCCGATGCCTACCTGGGGCGGGGACCTGAGCGAGCTCAACTTCGACGACATCTACTACTACTCCCGGCCCACCGACCGCCAGGGGCGCTCCTGGGACGAGGTGCCGGAAAACATCAAGCGCACCTTCGACCGCCTGGGGATCCCCGAAGCCGAGCAGAAGTGGCTCGCGGGCGTGTCGGCCCAGTACGACTCCGAGGTCGTCTACCACAACATGCGCAAGGACCTGGAGGAGCAGGGTGTCATCTTCTGCGACACCGACACGGCGGTGCGGGAATACCCCGACTTGGTGCGGGAGTACTTCGGCACCGTAGTGCCCGCTTCGGACAACAAGTTCGCCGCCCTCAACACGGCGGTGTGGAGCGGCGGCAGCTTCGTGTACGTCCCTGAGGGGGTCGAAGTGACCATCCCGCTCCAGGCGTACTTCCGCATCAACGCGGAGAACCTGGGCCAGTTCGAGCGGACGCTCATCATCTGCGAGCCGGGGAGCAAGGTGCACTACGTCGAGGGCTGCACGGCGCCCATCTACTCCACCGACTCGCTGCACAGCGCCGTGGTGGAGATCATCGTCAAGAAGGGCGCCCAGTGCCGCTACACCACCATCCAGAACTGGTCGCACAACGTCTACAACCTGGTGACCAAGCGGGCCGTGGCCTACGAGGATGCGACCATGGAGTGGGTCGACGGCAACCTCGGCTCCAAGTTGACCATGAAGTACCCGGCCGTGTACATGCTGGGCCGCGGCGCCCGGGCCGACATCATCTCGGTGGCCATGGCGGGCCCCGGCCAGCACCAGGACGCCGGCGCCAAGGTGATCCACGCCGCGCCGGACACCACGTCCAAGATCGTCTCCAAGTCCATCAGCTTCGGCGGCGGCCACACCACCTACCGCGGCTTGGCTCACGTGGCCAAGGGCGCGACCCGGTCCAAGATCCGGGTGGAGTGCGACGCCCTGATGTTCGACGACGGCTCCAAGTCGGACACCATCCCGTACATCGAGATCCTGGAGAACGACGTGACCATGGAGCACGAAGCCACGGTGAGCCGGGTCTCGGAGGAGCAGCTCTTCTACCTGATGAGCCGCGGCCTCAGCGAGGAGGAGGCCACCATGCTCATCGTGCAGGGGTTCTTCGAACCCTTCGCGAAGGAGCTGCCGATGGAGTACGCCGTCGAGCTCAACCGGCTCATCGCACTGGAGATGGAAGGTTCGGTGGGCTGATCGCGGCGGGCCGTCCAGCCCGCCGGCGAAGCGCCCCTCTCTTCCGGCGCGCAGGTGACGCGTGCGACAGGCCCCCTCTCATGCGGGGGCCTTTTCGCGGCAACGTTTACCCTTCAGGAGGTAGGCCCATGGCTGAGTTTGTCCCCGTCGCCAAGGCAGGAGATCTGGCTCCGGGCGAAAAGATGTGCGTCATCGTCCACGGCAAGCGGGTGGCGCTCTTCAACGTGGACGGGACCGTCTACGCCATCGACGACATGTGCTCCCACGCCGAAGCGTCGCTCTCGGAGGGGGAGTTCCGCGGCGAAGTGGTGGTCTGCCCCAGGCACGGCGCCCGCTTCAATGTGAAGACCGGGGCCGCGCTGTCCCTGCCGGCGTGGGCGCCCGTCGCGACGTACCCGGTGAAAGTGGAAGACGGGGAGATCAAGGTCGCCCTTTGACGGTCCTTCCGAGCGAGGTGGCTAGGGACGCAACGCTGGAGTGGCACCCAAGCGCTCATCGTCATCTCCGCCACCGTCTTCGCGGTCGATTGGCTCCTGGGCGGAAGGATCCTGCTTTGGGGGGCGGTCTCGCATTCGCTGTGGGCGGGCGAGTGGCACCGGTTGATTGCCCCTCACTTCATCCACGCCGGCCTGACCCACATCGCGTTCAATATGTACGCGCTCTATATCTTCGGGCGGCTGGTGGAAGGGCTGATCGGCACGGGGCGGTTTCTCGCGGTCTACTTCGTGGGCGGGATCATCGGCGCCTACGCCAGCCTGCTGATGAGGCCGGACGGGCTCGCCGTGGGCGCGTCGGCGGCCATCTTCGGCCTGATGGGCTATACCCTCCACTACCGCCTGCGCCGGCTGCCCAAGAGGTGGCTCAGCATCGATTCGTCCTTCGCCCAGATCCTCGGGCTCAACTTGATCATCGGCTTCACCGTGCCCAACGTGGACCAATACGCTCATCTGGGCGGGCTCATCGGCGGCGCCCTGGCCGCGAGCCTCGTAGGCCTGCCGGAGCCTTGGCCCGCGACCCGGCCCCGGGCCGGCCCGCTGGAGCGGGCTGCCGCGCTGGTCCTGATCGCCCTGCTGAGCTGGGCGGCGCTGTCACCCCTTTCCCTCGCCCGGGCCACCGGGCAGCAGGCGGTGGTGGCGTGGGCCGAAGCCCGCTACGGCCGGTACTTTGCCCCCTTCGTCGCGGCGGACGCGGCGGTGTTGTGGACGGAGACGGACCGCGGGCAAGGGGAGTGGCGCCGGGTGGGCCGGCTGGTAGACCGGCCCGGGGAAAGCCCCATCGCCCTCGGCGTATACTGGCGCTGGGAGCGAGGAGGGGGCCGGGCAGGCGCCGGGGAATACGGGGAATATTCGGTGTACTGGCAGCGTTTGGACGCCGCGGGCCAGTGGGAGCTCTGGCGCACCGACCGGGGGACGGTCTTTCGGGCCGACTCCCGGAATGACGTGATCTACCGCCGCAGTCTCATCGCGGAGCGCTGGCCCGGCGAGTTCGACGGCCGCTGGCGGGTCAGCGTCGAGGTGGACGGATGGCGCCAGTACCAGCAGGAGTTTGAAGTCGCCTCGTCATCCAGGCGGCTCTAGGGGGAATCGCGTTGGCTGAGATCGTCTATCTCAACGGCAGGTTTGTCCCGTACGAAGAGGCGCGAGTGCCCGTGGAGGACCGCGGCAACCTCTTCGCCGACGGGGTGTACGAAGTGATCCGGTTTTACGGCGGCCATCCCTTTGCCATGCAGGCCCACATGGAGCGGCTGGCCCGCTCGGCCCGGGAGATCCGCCTGCCCGAAATCGACGTCGCGGCGCTGGCGGAGGCCGGCCTCGAAACGGTGCGGAAGAACGGGATCGGCGACGGGAGCCTCTACGTCCAGGTCACCCGGGGGCCCGCCCCGCGCAGTCACGCCTTCCCGCGCGAGCCCAAGCCCACGGTGTTCATGATCGCCCGGGAGCTGGCCAGGCCCAGCCGCAGCCTGGTGGAGCAGGGAGTGGCCTGCATCACCGTCCCCGACATCCGCTGGGCTCGCTGCGACATCAAGTCCATCGGGCTTTTGCCCAACGTCCTCGCGAAGCAGCAGGCGGTGGAGGCCGGAGCCTTCGAGGCGCTGTTCGTGCGGGACGGCATCCTGACGGAAGGGACCTCGTCCAACGTCTTCGCCGTGAAGGGCGGCAAGCTGGTCACCCATCCCGAGGACGGGCACGTCCTCCCGGGCATCACCCGCCGGCTGATCCTGGCCATCGCTAGGGAGGAAGGCATC
Source organism: Clostridia bacterium (assembly GCA_002919235.1). Taxonomy (GTDB): domain Bacteria; phylum Bacillota; class Limnochordia; order DTU080; family RSA5; genus RSA5. Next base: position 58,842 of record PKEX01000003.1, on the reverse strand, counting down.
GGTGTGGAGGAGGAACCGCTGGCCGCCGCGCTGGACGCCGTGGACGAGCTCTTCATCTCCAGCACCAACGTGGAAGTGATGGCGGTGGTCTCGGTGGACGGGCGCCCCGTCGGCGACGGGCGCCCCGGTCCCGTCACCCGCCGGATCCAGGCGCAGTACGACCGGCTGGTGGAGCGGGTGCGGGCCGGCGAGAGCATCGACGGGCTTATCGCACCGCGTGCCTCGTGACGTTCACACCGTCACCAGCAGGCTCAAATCCAAGGCCGGGGCGGAGTGGGTGATCCAGCCCAGGGAGATGACGTCCACTCCCGTGCGGGCCACCTGCGCGACGGTCTCGGGCCGGATGCCGCCGGAGGCTTCGACGAGGGCCCGGCCGCCTACCAGCCGGACGGCTTCCGCCATGGTCTCCAGGTCCATGTTGTCCAGGAGGACGGCATCGGCCCCCGCGGCCACGGCTTCTTCCACCTGCGCCAGGGTTTCCACTTCCACCTCGATCTTGTGCATGTGCCCCAGGTACGCCCGGGCAGCCTCCACGGCGCTGCGGATGCCGCCCGCCACGGCGATGTGGTTCTCTTTGATCAGGACCGCGTCGTCCAGGCCGAAGCGGTGGTTGCGCCCGCCCCCCACCCGGACGGCGTACTTTTCCAGCACCCGCAGGCCGGGCGTGGTCTTGCGGGTGTCGACGATGATGGCCTGGGTGCCCCGGGTGGCCTCCACCGCTTTCGCCGTTTCCGTCGCGATCCCGGAGAGCCGCTGCAAAAAGTTGAGAGCCACCCGCTCCGCCGTGAGCATGCTGCGGGCGGAGCCCCGCAGCCGGAGCACTTCGTCGCCGGGCTGGACGGCGTCGCCGTCCTGGACCAGCGTCTCCAGCTCAAGGCCGGGGTCCACCCGGCGAAAGGCGTAGGCCGCCACCTCGACGCCGGCGATGCGCCCGGGCGCTTTGGCGACGATCTTGCCCTTGGCCAGGCGGTGCGGGGGAATGATGGCTTCCGAGGTGAGGTCCCCGTGCCCCACGTCCTCCAGCAAGGCGCGGTCGACGATCTCCTGGTACAGCAGGGGGTGAAGCCGGTTCAAAGCGTCACGCGCCTCCCTTTCCACGCCGCGCGCTCTTCGGGGAAATCCTCCCGGTAGTGCCCGCCGCGGCTCTCTTCGCGCTCCAGCGCCGCGCGGGCGATGAGCTTTCCGGTCTGGACCATGTTGTGCAGCGTCCAGGCGTCCCGCGGCGCGGCGCGCTCGATCTCCGCCAGGGCGTCCAAAGCCCGGCGGAGGCCCTCGGCGCTGCGAATGATTCCCACGTGATCCCACATCACCTGCCGCAGCCGTGCCACCAGCTCGGGAAATTCCCCGGTGCGGTCCCGGTACGGCCTGCCCTGGACGAGGCCGCGCCGGGCGGCCAGCTGCTCTTGGTACCCCGGGGGCACGGCCGCCGCCGCCGGAGCCTCGTCCTTCAAGGCGCCGGCGATCCGGTCGGCAAAGACTAGTCCTTCCAGGAGCGAGTTGCTGGCCAGGCGGTTCGCGCCGTGCACTCCCGTGCACGCCGCTTCGCCCACGGCGTACAGCCCGGGCAGGCTGGTGCGGCCCAGGAGGTCGGTCTGAATGCCGCCCATGATGAAGTGGGCGGCAGGGGCGATGGGAATAAGATCCCGCGCCGGGTCGATGCCTCGCTCCCGGCACGCTTGGTAAATCGTAGGGAACCGGTCTGCAAACCGCGGGCCGATAGGGCGAGCGTCGAGAAACACCTTGCGGCCGGCCTGCATCTCCCGAAAGATCGCCCGCGCCACGACGTCCCGGGGCGCGAGATCGGCCATGGGGTGCTCTCGGCGCATGAACGGGTCGCCGGCGTCGTTGACCAGCCGGGCTCCTTCGCCCCGCACCGCTTCGGAGATGAGGACCAGGGGGTCGTCGGCCCGGGCCAGCGCGGTAGGATGAAACTGCACGAACTCCATGTCCACCAGGGTGACGCCGTGGGCGTGGGCGACGGCGAACCCGTCCCCGGTGGCCACCGGCGGGTTGGTGGTGTACCGGTACACCTGGCCGCAGCCGCCCGTGGCCATCACGACCGCCCGGGCCAGGAAGAGGCGCAGCTCCCCTGAGGCGTCCACCGCGGCCGCCCCGATGCAGCGGCCCTGGTCCACCACCAGGTCCAGGACGTGGTGGTGCTCCCGGATCCGGATGGCCGGGATCTCTGTGGCCCGGGCGGCCAGCACCTCGGCGATCTCCTCGCCGGTCGCGTCGCCCCGGGCGTGGAGGATCCGGTTGCGGCTGTGGGCGCCTTCCCGGCCCAAGAGGAGCGAGCCGTCGGGGCCCACGTCGAAGCGGGCCCCGAGCTGGATGAGTTCCATCACCCGCTGGGGGCCGTCCTCCACCAAGATGGCGGCGGCGTCCTCCCGCACCAGGTCGTGGCCGGCCCGCAGTGTGTCGACAAGGTGCTCCGCAGGCGAGTCGTCGGGGCCCACGGCGGCCGCGATGCCCCCCTGGGCGTAAAAGGTGTTGCTTTCCATCAGATGGCCCTTGGTCAGCAGCGTGACCTCGCCGTGCCGGCTGGCTTTGATGGCCGTGGCCAGGCCGGCGATGCCGCTGCCCACCACGAGAAAATCGGTCCGCTCCACCGCCGACATAAGGCCGTCCCCAACTTTCGCGCGCGTTCGGGTGAACTCAGGCGATGTACCGGCAGACCAGGTCGCCCACTTCGCTGGTGGTGTAGCCCATTTGCCCCGCGGCCAGGCTCTTGAGGTGCCGGGAGCAGACGGTGGCCACCGCCTGGTCGATGGCTTGGGCCGCCTCGGTTTCGCCCAGGGTCTCCAGCATCATGCCCGCCGCGCAGATGGCCGCCAGCGGGTTGATCATGTTCTTGCCGGTGTACTTGGGCGCCGAACCGCCGATGGGCTCGAACATGCTGGTCCCCTCGGGATTGATGTTCCCGCCGGCGGCGATGCCCATGCCGCCCTGGATCATCGCGCCCAGGTCGGTGATGATGTCGCCGAACATGTTGTCGGTGACGATGACGTCGAACCACTCGGGGTTCTTCACCATCCACATGACGGTGGCGTCTACGTGGGCGTAGTCCCGCTGGATGTCGGGGTAGTCCTTCTCGCCCACCTCGTGGAAGACCCGCTCCCACAGGTCGAAGGCGTAGGTGAGGACGTTGGTCTTGCCGCAGAGGGTGACCTTCTTCTGCTTGTTGCGCTTGCGGGCGTACTCGAACGCGAACCGGACGCAGCGCTCCACGCCTTTGCGGGTGTTGATCGACTCCTGGATGGCGATTTCGTCGGGCGTGCCCCGCTTGAGAAAGCCGCCGCTGCCGGTGTAGAGGCCCTCGGTGTTCTCCCGCACCACCACGAAATCGATGTGCTCGGGGCCCTTATCCTTCAGCGGCGTCTCCACCCCTGGGTAGAGCTTGACGGGCCGGAGGTTGACGTACTGGTCCAGCTCGAAGCGGATCCGGAGCAGAATGCCCTTTTCCAAGATGCCCGGCTTCACGTCCGGGTGGCCGATGGCGCCGAGGTAGATGGCGTCGAAGCCGCGCAGCTCCTCCAGGGCCGAATCGGGCAGCGTCTCGCCGGTGCGCAGGTAGCGGTCGCCGCCGAAGTCGTAGTGCACGGTTTCGTAGCGGAAACCGAACTTGGCCCCTGCGGCTTCCAGCACTTTGAGCCCTTCCCGGACGACCTCAGGACCCGTCCCGTCGCCGGGGATCACCGCGATTTTGTACATAGTAATGACAGAACCCCCTCGACACGTGCGCCAATTGCGGTAGTAACCCAGTGATATTCGGGATGGACCGCGCCATCACCTTCCTGGAGCGGTCCGGGTGGGGCGGGGCCAGCAGGAGAAACGGCCGCCGCCAGGAATAAACAAGGTTGGTCACGGTACGGCAAGGGGAAAGGTGGTACGCGATGTTCGAAGGCGTTTGGTGGGATCTCCTCTTTGCCTTGATCGGCACGGGGGCGATGGTCACGGGGATTGTCGGCCTGGCCATGGGCGGCAATCTCCCGGGAGTCCGGGTGCCCCAGTCGCTCCGGCCGCTGGCGAAGTTCCTGCTCACGCTCGCCCTCCTGGTGGGCATTACCCTCGTCGTGGACAAAGGCTCTCCGGACCTTCTCGAACGGCTTTTGAATGAGATCGTCTCGTGAGGGCCGGGGGCGATGACGAGCCGTGGCCCGTGAGATGAAGCGGCCGGAGGAGGAGCGGGTCGAGGGATCCGGCGGGATCACCTTTCGTCTCAGCGGGCTCTCCTGCCCTGAATGCGCGGCCCAATTCCAGCGAGGCCTGGCCGGCCTCGAAGGGATGAAGCGGGTCGAGCTCAACTACGGCGCCGGCTTGCTCCGGACCGAAGGGCCGTATGGGCCCAACGAGATCGCCCGCCTGGCCAGCCGCCAGAGCGTACAGGCGGTCCGGCTCCACCGGGCGGGGAAACCCCACTCCCATGGCAGAAGCCGCCCCAGACAGCACCGCAGGCAGCTCGTGCTCCTCACCTTGGGTGTCCTTCTCGTCGCCGCCGGCGCAGCGGTGGAGGCCGCCGGGCTCCAGTGGCCTCCGGTGCTCCTCGAGACGGCTCCTCCCCAGCTGACCCCAGGGCGGCTCATCGCGGCCGCGGCGCTGGTCCTCGGCGGATACCATCCTGTCAAACGGGCGTTGGGCGGCCTCGTGCGCCGCCGCGTCGACGCCTCGTTCACCGCCATGTGCGCCTCCCTGGGCGCTGTGCTCCTCGGCCGGTGGCTGGAGGCGGCCGCCGTCTTGTGCATTTTTTCCGGAAGCGAACTGCTGCAGGCATCGTCCATGGACAAGCTGCGCCGCTTCGTCTGGGAGTGGGCGGCGCGGCTTCCGGAGCACGCCTTTTGCCTCGTGGACGGGCAGCCCCGGCGGGTTCCGGTGGACCAGATCGCCCCGGGGGACGTGTGCGTCGTGGACCCCGGGGAGCCGTTTCCCGTGGACGGCGTGGTGGTGGAGGGCGTCTCGGAGGTCTCCCAAGGCCCGTGGGGCGTCTCGGAGCCCGTGCGCCGTGTCGGCGAGGGAGACCGGGTCGACGCGGGAAGCCTCAACGGAGACTGGCAGGTGTGGGTCCGGGCGGAGCGCCCGGCGAAGGAGAGCGCGGGGTGGGCCGCGCTGGAGCGGGTCACCGGGGCGCTGAACACGCCGGGCCCCGGCCACGAATGGGCTCAGCGGGCGGCGGCCCGCATGGCCCGGCTGCTGCTTTACGCGGCCGTGGGCGTCGCTGCGCTGCCGCCGCTCCTTCTGGGCGCGGCGTTCGGCACCTGGCTCTACACCGCCTTGATCCTGGCTCTGCTGGCCCTGCCGTGCGCCCTGAGCCTCAGCGTCCCCGCCGCTTTCGGGGCGGCGGTGGTCGCGGGCGTGCGAGGCGGCGTCCTGTTCCAGAGCGGCGAGGCGCTAGGACGCCTGGGACGGGTGGACGCCGTCGCCTTTGAACCCGGCGCCGTGCTGACGGCCGAGCGCCTGGATGTGTGCGAAGTGTACCCCCTGCCGGGGTGGAGCCGCCAAGAGGCGCTGGCGCTCGCGGCGGGCGTCCTGTGGGGAAGGTACGACGCGGCCGGGGAGGCGGTGGTCCGGGCGGCGCAGGAAGCGGGGAGCGGCGTGGTGGCCGTGGACTCTGTCCGGACGGACGAGTACGGCAACGTGGAGGCCGTCGCTGGGGAGCGGCTCTTCGCCTTCGGGGAGCTGGCGAGCCTTGAGCGGCGAGGGATTGCCCTCACGCCGGTGTTGCCCAAAATCAACGCCTTGAGACGGGAAGGCGTTCGCATTGCCCTCGTCGTGGAAGGGAAGGAGCCTGTCGCCGTCTTCGCCTTGGTGGAGACGGTGAACGAGGAGAGCAAGAAGGCGCTGCGCCGCGCCCGGGCCGTGGGAATCCGCCACCTCGCGATGGTGAGCGGGGAGGAGACCCGGCAGGCGGCCCGGGCCGCCGCGGAGCTGGAGGTGGATCAACACCTGGCAGGGCTGCGGGCGGGCCGGCGCCTCGAGGCGATTCGAGCGCTGCAGCGGCAGCGTCGGCGGGTGGCGGTGGTGCGGCCTTGCACCGGCCCGCGCGGCACAGCCTCGGCCGCCGACGTCGACATTGTGTTCGGGCCGTGGGACGAGGTGCGCCGGTTCGGCCGGGCCGACGTGATGCTGGTGGGGGAGAGTTTCGAACGGCTGCCGTTCGCCTTGAGCCTGGCCCGGAGAACGCTGCGGGTGATCCGGCAAAACATCGCCGTGGTGCTGGGGCTCAAGGCGCTGGCGCTGGCGCTCTTGCTGTCCGGCGGGCTCACCCTCTGGCTGGCGGCTGCCCTCGAATTTCTGGCTGCCGCCGCGGTGGCGGCCAATGCGGCGCGCCTTGTGAAAAAGACCCGGCGGCCGTGGACGGGCGCCGCGCGGCGGGCGGGATAGCCCCGCTTTGAGAGTTTCGCAAAGGTTTGCATCCACCGGTGAGAGCCCATTATAATAACTATACGAGAAGGAGGGATCGCCATGGTGACGCTCACCGAGAAGGCGGCGCTGAAAGTGAAAGAGATCCTCGAGGCGCGCGAAGACAAAGAGCAGCTGGCCCTCCGGCTCTATGTCAAAAGCGGTGGATGCAGCGGGTTCACCTATGGACTCGCTCTCGATACGCCTCGTGAAGACGATAACATCTTTGAATGCGGCGGTGTGACGATCCTCGTCGATCCGTGGTCGGCACGGTTCGTGGACGGCTCCGAGATCGACTTTAAGGAAGCCCTCATGGGCGGCGGGTTCGCCATCAACAACCCCAACGCCGTCCGCACGTGCGGCTGCGGCAGCTCCTTCCGGACCGCCGATGAGGAGGGCGAACCCGAGCTCTGCGACTGAGGCCGGCGTCCGGGCCGGCGGGACGTTTGCTGCCGGCTTCGCCGTAAACGCATTCGCTTAGATGCAGAGGCCTTTTGCCTCTCAGCGAGGTGAAAGGCCCTTTTTGTACCCTCGCCCGGCCGGGCGAGCCGGTCGGTGACCGTCCCGGCCGCACGGGTACGGACAGGAGGCGGTGGACATGTCGATGGCCATTTGCGTCTTTTGCTCGTCACAAGACAGCATCGCACCCAAGTACTTTGAGGTCGCCCGGGAGCTGGGCGCCGAGATCGGCCGGCGGGGCAACACGCTGGTGTACGGTGCGGGCGGGGCCGGGCTGATGGGTGCCGTGGCCCGGGCGGCCCGCGCCCACGGAGCGCGCGTGGTCGGTGTCGTCCCGGAGGCGCTCCACCGGACCGGCATCATCTTTGAAGAGACGGACGAGCTCATCGTCACCAAGGACCTGAGAGAGCGCAAGGGCATCATGGACCAGCGGGCGGACGCCTTTATCGTGCTCCCCGGGGGCTTCGGCACCATGGACGAGCTGTTCGAAACGCTGACGCTGAAGCAGCTTCGCTACCACTCCCGCCCGCTGGTCCTCCTGGACGTGGACGGGTTCTTCGCGCCGGTGGTGCGTCTCTTGGACCAGATCATCGAGGGGGGCTTTGCGCTGGAGCACCACCGGGAGCTCTATCACGTGGCTACCGACGTGCCTTCAGCCTTCGCCTATTTGGAAAGCTACGAGCCGCCGCAGGTCTGGGGCAGGTGGGCGTGATCCAGGCCCGGGCCGCCGCTCAGCCGGCGGGACCCAGGAAAAACGGCTGCCGCCGCCGGGATGGCCGTTCGCCCGGCGACGGGCAGCCGTTCGCTCCAACGCTCCGCGGTCAGCCGTTCGGCGCGCCCGCTAGCACTTGGTATAGCCGCACGACTTGCAGACGTAGCAGCCTTCCTCACGGGCCAAGGCCGCCACGCCGCAGGTGGGGCAGAGGTCGAGCCCGCGCACCCTCACCTTCACCTTGACGCCGCTGCCGTTTTCGGCCAGGTGCTTGCGGAGGGTCTTGGCGACGGCGTCGGGCACCGACGACACCCGGTTTTCCCCGAAGCCCACCGAGGAGGAGCCGCCGATATTGCTCAGGTGGTCGATGAGGTAGCCCACCCGGCGCTCGACGTCGGGGATGTCGGCGTGTTTGAGGAAGAGCGTCACCAGGCGGCCCAAGGCCTCGGACGCCGCGGCGACGTCGCTTCCCGCTTTGCCCACGTTGACGAACACTTCTACGGGCACGCCGTCCAGCTCGTTGACGGTGATGAACGCCTTGCCCAGCGGCGTCGGCCACTCGTAGGTGGCCCCCGTCAGCTTTTGCGGGCGGTGGCTCCAGCGCTTGCGGCCGCCGGACTGGGCGGTCTCGCCGCCCGCCGCCGAGGCGGGGGAGATGGCCGGCTCCGCCGCGACCTCCGGCGCTTCGCTGCGGGCAGCCATCCGCTCCCCGGCTTCGCTGCCGCCGCCGGCCTGGGCCGAGGAGGCTTTGTCCTCCTCGTCCTCCTTCACCTTGAGCACCTGGGTGTCACGGGAGCCGTCCCGGTAGATGGTGACTCCCTTGCAGCCCAGGCGATAGGCGTACTCGTACAGCTCCCGGGTCTGCTCGACGGTGTAGTTGTTCGGGCAGTTGGCCGTCTTGGAGATGCTGGAGTCGGTCCAGCGCTGCACTGCGGCCTGCACCCGGATGTGTTCTTTCGGCGTGAGCTCCAGGGCGGTGACGAAGTAGTCGGGCAGGTTCTCGAGCTTGGGCTCCACCTCGGGATGGGCCTCGAACCACTCGTCCACGATGCGCTCGCGCACTTCCTTCATACCCAGGCGGCCGCTGCGCCAGTACGTCCAGCTGTAGTACGGCTCGATCCCGGTGCTGGTGCCCACCATGGTGCCCGTGCTGCCGGTGGGCGCCTGCGTGAGGATGCACACGTTGCGGATGCCGTACTTCTTGATGCCCTCTTTGACTTCGTCGGGCATGCCCTGGACGAACTTGCCCTGGAGGAACTTCTCCGCGTCGAACTTGGGGAACGGCCCCTTCTCCTTGGCCAGCTCGATGCTGGCCAGGTACGCCTCGGTCGCGATGAACTTGTAGAGCTTGTCGATGAACTCGACGCTCTCGTCGCTGCCGTAGCGCAGGCCCAGCCGGATCAGCATCTCGCCCAGGCCCATGGTGCCGAGGCCGATCCGCCGCTCCGCCTTCTGCACCGCTTCGTTGCGCTCAAAGAAGTAGGGCGTCACGTCGATGACGTTGTCGAGGAAGCGCACGCCCAGGCGGACGGCCCTCTTCAGGTCATCCCAAAGGACCTTGCCGTCCTTGACGAAGCGCGAGAGGTTGATGTGGCCCAGGTTGCAGACACCCCAGCCTGGAAGCGGCTGCTCGCCGCAGTTATGGACCACAAGGCCGTTGGCCACGAAGGCGTGCAGGCCGGGCACGTTGAGGTCGAAGACCATCTCTTCGCCGTCAGGCACCAGCTCCGAGAAGGTCGCGACGAAGGTCTCCTGGTACGGACCCCTTGAGTACCTTCCGACAAGGGCCTCAAGCTTGCCTTGCTTGTCGGAGGTGAGGAAGCCGATCTGCTCGGCGAAGCGCACGGCGCTGGCGCCGGTGATGCGCAGGTCATGGTAGGCTTCAACCGGATACTCCCGGACGCCGCCTTTGCCGTCGGGCAGAAGGCTCGTCCCCGTGGCTTTCCGGTCGGAATAGATGCGGCTGTAGATTCCGAAGTTGAGGAGCAGCCGCTGGACGCCCTGAAGCAGCCGGCGCGACTTGGACGTCAAGACCACCGCACCGCGGCTCTTGTCGCCGATTTCGACATGCCCGTCGGCCGTAAAGAGCGCCTGCAGAAAGCCCAGCTGCATATCCCGGCAGCCGCGAAGCACCGATTCCGGCACCTGGAGTTTTTCCCCGAGCAACCCGTGCTCCTCGGCGATCTCCCGCAGGCGGGCGGATTGAACTCGGGCTTCATCGCGCTTCTCGATGTCGATCACACTGACGGTGTACTCGCGGCCGTTGACCGCCTTGCGAACCACGCTGTTTACGGCGTCCCGCATCAGCGTACTGACCTCGTGCTTTTCCCCGCCGAAGAACGAGAGCACGGCCCGATCCGACTTGATGGTGCCGTCGCCGACCAACCAGCCCAGGACCCGGCCGAGTTCAAGCGAGCCCTCGGTGCCAAAGCCGCCGCCCCGGTTGAGCACCCGGATCCGGTCGCCGGGCTTCAGCGCGTGCGCCTCGACCCAGCCGCGTTCCGTAAGCACGCGGTGGTCCCCCGTGAGGCGCAGTTCAAACCCTTCCTTGGTGATCAGACGGTAAACGGGTTTAACGCCCGTCGCAAAGACTTGGGAAGCCGGACGAAATGGCTCCTCAGCCATGCGCGCGTCCACGGCCACCGAAACGGGCGTCGCTTCCAACCAAAGCTGGTCGGCCCGTACCAGCCCCTGGTCCGTGTAGATCAGAGTGTCGCCGGTGACGCACGGGTTCGTCGAAATCAAATCCTCAAAATACCACGCGTTGTTGTACTCGTTCATCCGCTCGAGGAAGACCACTCCGGGCTCGGCGGAAAGCCAGGCCGACTCGATGATGGTGTCCCACATCTCCCGCGCCCGGATGGTGCGGTACACCTTGACCGGCTTCTTGTACTCGTCGCGCCAGCGCTTGAGATTGCCGTCCCAGAGCTTGTCATAGTCCGGATCGGACGTGTCCGGGAAGACCAGCTGCCACTCCCGGTCCTCCTCCACCGCCTTCATGAAATCGTTGCTGATGCCGACTGAAATATTGGCGTTGTTGATGGCCGACATGTCGCGCTTGGCGTTGATGAAGTCGAGGATGTCCGGGTGCCAGTCGTTGAGGATGAGCATGAGCGCGCCGCGCCGGCTGCCGCCTTGTTCCACCAAGCCGGTGGCGAAGCTGAAGAGCGCCCCCCAGCTCACCGCACCCGAGCTGCGGCCGTTCACCCCGGCCACGTACGCGAGGCGCGGCCGGAGCGTCGACAGGTTGATGCCGACCCCGCCGCCCCGGGACATGATCTCCACCATGTTGCCCAGGGTGTCGATGATGGCCTGGCGCGAGTCGCGGCCGACGTTGGGATCCTTGGCCTCGATGGGGATGACGTAGCAGTTGTACGCGGTGAGGTTTTGGCCCGTGCCGAGCATCGCGTTGATCCGCCCGCCCGGGCTGAACCGGAAGTTGTGGAGCGCCCAGCGGAACTCCTTTTCGAGCTCGGCCCGCTTCTCTTCGGGCTCCACCTGGACGATGGCCTTGGCCATCCGGTCCCACATCTGCGACGGGTGCGTCTCCAGGGGCTTGTCCACCTTGCGGCGCTCCTGGGTGATCACCTCGCCCGTCGCCTTGATCTCCACGGTGATCTTGTCGCCGTCCACCGCCTTGACGGTGCCCACTTCCCGCTGGGGAAAGCGCGGGTCGTCCTTCACCAGGACGACGACGGTGTCGCCCACCTGGATGTCCTTGTTGGGATCCTTGATCGCGTAGCGGTCAAGGAAAATCAGCTCCGAAATGCCGCTCAGCTCGATGGCGGGCTCGTCTACTCCCGTCTGAGGGGTCTTTTGACGCACCGGCAACACGCCTCCTTCAATCAAATACCCGAAAAACCGCTCGGTTCGCCCGGCGCCGCCTCCGGAGCCGGCGCCTTCTGCCGCTCCTGCCGCTCCCGGAGCAGGGCGTGGAGCTCCTCCAGGAAGCCGTTGATGTCTTTGAACTGCCGGTACACCGAAGCGAAACGGACGTAGGCCACTTCGTCGATCTCCCTCAGGCCTTCCATCACCATCTCGCCGATGACTTGTGACGAAACTTCTTGCTCCATGGAGTTGCGCAGGCGGCGTTCGATGTCCGAGACCAGCTCCTCCAGCCTTCCGAGAGGAACCGGCCGCTTTTCGCAGGCGGTGATGAGTCCCTGGAGGATCTTGTTCCGATCAAACTCCTGCCTGGTGCCGTCCTTCTTGATCACGATCAGGGGAACGGTCTCCACCCGTTCATAGGTGGTAAATCGCTCCTTGCACTCTAAGCACTCTCGCCTCCTTCGGACGGCCGACCCTTCCTCCGTGGGCCGGCTCTCGAGCACGCGGGTGTCGGCAAAACCGCAGAACGGGCACTTCACCGTCGCATCCCCCACGATTGCAGCATGCACGCACCATATGCACCGTATATAGGACACCAAACAGGCGATCGGTACAATATGTGGAGCGATTCTATTATACGCGGGGCGGTGCCCGTCGTCAAACGGTAGAGAGGAAGAAAGCGGGAGATTTTCCGCCGCAGCCGGGGCGAGACGCCGTTTCTCGGAAGAATGCGGGATCAGGCCGGCCCGATTGGGCATCCTAAGCGCGACGCCTGTGGAAAACCTAGCTTCGTGCTGGGAGCAGACGTGGAGGTGCCGGCGTTGTCGCGAAGGCCTGCAGAGAACATCGGCGTCGTCGACGCATACCTTCGACTTTTTGGAGGCCTCTCCCTGTTGGCCCTGGGAGCAGGGCGAAAATTTGGGCGGGTGGGATCGTTTTTGGCCGTGGTGCTCGGGGCGTCCAAGGTGGCGGAAGGGATCACCCGCTACTGCCCGCTGTACGACCTCCTGGAGCTGAGCAGCGCCGGCGGCAGCCTGCAACCGGCGCCCCGGCCGGACAGGGAGCTGGATCGGGCACACCGAGAGCCCGCAGAGGCGGGAGCGGGCGGCAGCAGCCCGGGCCCGCCGCGGCGCCCGCTCAACCGCTGGGGCGCCAGGGCCTGGAAGCCCAGGCCCGCCGTGAGCCGCCCTTCGCCGGCGGGGACAGAGCAGGAGCCGGGCGAGCCCGGCCCGTGAGGAAGCCGGGCTCCCGCCTCTTCGCCGGCAGTAAAGCGGCCCCCGGGGACGTCCCGGGGGCCGTGCCGTCACTCGCCGCTACTCCACGATCAAGGTGGCGACCATGCCCGCTGCCTCGTGGCCGGGCTCGGCGCAGTAGATCTTGAACTGGCCGGCCCGGCTGGGCGTGAAGCGGACTGTGGTGGACTGTCCCGCGGCGATGGCCGCGGTCTTGACGTTGAACTCGTCGATGAGAAGGTCGTGGGGGACCGTGCCCTCGTTCTTAAACACGATCTCCACCGGCTGGCCCTGCTTCACGGTGATGGTCCCGGGATTGTAGGCGAACTCCGTGCCGACCACTTCGATGCGCTGCGCCGCCTGGCTGGACGAGCCCGATGAGCTCTGGCCCGACGAGCCGGACGATCCGGATCCGCCGCTGCCGCACGCGGCAGCGACCACTGCGATGAGCAGGAGCCCTGCGATGGCTCCCAGTCTCTTGGACATGAACGAGCCGCTCCCTTCTACGCGTTTCCCCGCCGTTCTCTGAGCCAGGCGAGAAACTGTTTGTACCTGGGGCTGAGCCATGGGGCCCCCGCCCTCTTGGCTGCGAGAATCCGGCGGAGCCGGTGGACCGAGACTTTGCCGTAAAAGATGGGCTCTCCGTCCAGCTCGACCACCGGTATCAACGTGTGATACTTATCCCACCATGCCGGATCCTCTTCGATGTTCCGCTCCACCAGGTGAAAATCCAGCTCCCGCTGGACTGCCCCCAGCGTCTCTTTCGCTTCGTCGCAAAGAGGGCAGCGGGGCTTGGTGTACAGGACGAGTTCAATTGGCTTCATCGTCCGGATCCTGGAAGAGCTGGGTGGAGAGGTAGCGCTCCCCGGTGTCGGGCAGGATCGCGACGATGGTCTTGCCCCGGTTTTCGGGCCGGGAGGCGATGAGTTCCGCCGCATGCGCCGCGGCGCCGGAGGAGATGCCCACCAGGAGCCCTTCCTCCCGGGCGAGACGGCGGGACGCGGCGAACGCCTCCTCGTTCTTCACCTGGACGATCTCGTCGATGAGATCCACCCTCAGCACGTCGGGGATGAACCCGGCGCCGATCCCCTGGATCTTGTGGGGGCCGGGCGGATTGCCCGACAGCACGGCCGAGTCCGCCGGTTCGACGGCCACCGCCTTGAAGCTGGGCTTGCGGGCCTTGATCACCTCGCTGACGCCGGTGATGGTCCCGCCGGTGCCGACGCCTGCCACCAGGATGTCCACTTTGCCGTCGGTGTCTCTCCAGATCTCCTCGGCGGTGGTTTCCCGGTGAATGGCCGGGTTGGCCGGATTCTTGAACTGCTGCGGGATGAACGCCTTGGGAAGCTCCCGGGCCAGCTCCTGCGCCTTTTCGATGGCGCCGCGCATCCCCAGGGAGCCGGGGGTCAAGACCAGCTTGGCCCCGTAGGCCTTCAGGAGATTCCGGCGCTCGACGCTCATGGTGTCCGGCATCACCAGGATCACCTGGTAGCCCTTGGCGGCCGCGGCAAAGGCCAGGGCGATGCCGGTGTTGCCGCTGGTGGGCTCGATGATCACGGTGTCCTTGTCGAGCTTGCCTTCCCGCTCCGCCGCCTGGAGCATGGCGAACCCGATGCGGTCCTTGACGCTCCCGGCCGGGTTGAAGTACTCCAGCTTGCCGTAGACCTCGGCGCCGGTCTCGTCGGAGATCCGGTTGAGGCGGAGCAGCGGCGTGTTCCCGATCAGCTCTGTGATGGATCGTGCGACTTTGGCCAACGTTTCTAAACCTCCAGATGCTGATTCCTATGAATCCTATCGGGTTTATATCCCTTCATACATTATAGCGGCGGCCCTGACGTCGCGCAATCGTTTGGCGACCGGTTTTCCCGGAATTGAAGCATGAAACCGCGCGTAGGAATTTGTTGACATCCGAGAAATCCGTGCGCTATACTAGCCTCAAATTCCCACAACTGCATACGCAGGAAGACACTCTTATCAAGAGTGGCGGAGGGACTGGCCCAATGAAGCCCGGCAACCGGTGGACCCCGAGGGTCCACGTCGCGGTGCCAATTCCTGCAAGGCAGCCAAGCCGTGGCGGCCTTGGGAGATGAGAGGGGTTCTTTGCACTGCGCGGCTTTAGGTCGTCGTAGACCCCTTCGTCTCAGGCGAAGGGGTCTTTTGCATCGCAGGGCCGGCGTGTGGAAGGCCGATCTCGCTCTCCAAGGGAACCGAACGTTTCACAAGGAGGAAGCCTGACGGACCATGAGTGAGACCAAGAAGTACCGCTTCGACACCCTGGCGGTCCATGCCGGCCAGGAGCCCGACCCGGCCACCAACGCCCGGGCGGTGCCCATCTACCAGACCACGTCCTACGTCTTCAACGACACCACCCACGCCGCCAATCTCTTCGCGCTGAAAGAGTTTGGCAACATTTACACCCGGATCATGAACCCCACCACCGACGTCTTCGAAAAGCGCATGGCGGAGCTGGAAGGAGGCGTCGGGGCCCTGGCGGTGGCGGCCGGCCAGACCGCGGAGACGTTCGCCATTCTCAACATCGCGGGCGCCGGCGACGAGATCGTCTCGGCCACCAGCCTTTACGGCGGTACATACAACCTCTTCTACCACACGTTCTCCGAGATCGGGGTCACGGTGAAGTTCGTCGATCCTTCCGATCCGGAAAACTTCCGCAAGGCCATCACACCCAAGACCAAGGCGCTCTACGCCGAGACCATCGGCAACCCCAAGCTGGACATCCTGGACATCGAGGCAGTGGCGGAGATCGCCCACGAGCACGGCATCCCGCTGATCGTGGACAACACCTTTGCCACGCCGTACCTCTGCCGTCCCTTCGAGTGGGGCGCCGACATCGTGGTGCACTCGGCCACCAAGTGGATCGGCGGCCACGGCACCTCCATCGGCGGCGTCATCGTCGATTCGGGCAAGTTCGACTGGGCCGCGAGCGGCAAGTTCCCGCGCCTGACGGAGCCCGACCCTGCCTACCACGGCCTCAGCTACACGGAGGCCTTCGGGCCTTTGGCCTACATCCTGCGGGCCCGGGTCCGGCTGCTCAGGGACGTCGGCGGGCCGCTTTCGCCCTTTAACTCGTTCCTGTTCCTCCAAGGCCTCGAGACGCTGCACCTGCGCATGCAGCGGCACTGCGAGAACACCCTCAAGGTCGCCCAGTTCCTCAAGGAGCACCCGGCGGTGTCCTGGGTGAACTACCCGGGCCTTGAGGATCACCCCTCGTACGCCCTGGCCAAGAAGTACCTGCCCAAGGGAGCCGGCGCCGTGCTCACCTTCGGCATCAAAGGCGGCACCCCGGCGGCGCTCAAGTTCATCGACTCCCTCAAGCTCTTCTCGCTGCTGGCCAACGTGGGCGACGCCAAGTCGCTGGTGATCCACCCGGCCACCACCACCCACCAGCAGCTCACGCCGGAGCAGCAGCGGGAGACGGGCGTCACGGAGGACCTCATCCGGCTCTCCATCGGGATCGAAGATGCCGACGACCTCATCGAGGACCTGGATCAAGCGCTGAAAGCGGCCGTGTCGTAACGGCGCGAAAGGTCCCGGGGAAGGGAGGCGCGGGCGTGTCCCAAGAGACGACGGTTACCCACCAGAGCGCGTTCCGGCGCCTGAAGCGGCGCCCGACCATGCAGTATTTCACCTACTCGGAGCCGTTCCGGCTGGAGAGCGGCGCGACGCTTCCGGGCTTCACGCTGGCGTACGAGACGTACGGCACGTTGAGCCCCCGGGGTGACAACGTCGTCCTCATCCCTCATGCGCTCACCGGGGACTCGCACTGCGCCTCCCACTTCCCCGGCGACGAGCCCGGGTGGTGGGAAGGGTTCGTCGGGCCGGGCCTGGCGATTGACACCGAGCAGTACTTCGTCATCTGTTCCAACGTGCTCGGGGGCTGTCAAGGGAGCACGGGACCGGCCAGCATCGATCCCCGCACGGGAAAGCCGTACGGCATGCGCTTTCCCATGGTGACCATCGGCGATATGGTGCGGGCCCAGCGGGAGCTCCTCCGGCACCTCGGCATCGAGCGGCTCCACGCCGTGGTGGGCGGCTCCATGGGCGGCATGCAGACGCTGGAGTGGGCCGTCGCGTTCCCGGAGATGGTGAACGCCATCGCGCCCATCGCCACGCCGGGGCGCTCCTCGCCCCAGTCCATCGCCTTCAACGAAGTGGGCCGGCAGGCCATCATGGCCGATCCCAACTGGCGCGGGGGCGACTACTACGACGGCGAGGGCCCCGACCGGGGGCTGGCGCTGGCCCGGATGATCGGGATGATCACGTACCAGAGCGACGAGTCGATGTGGCGCAAGTTCGGCCGGGAGCTGATGAACGCCAGCGTCGACGAGATCTATTCGTTCTCCACCCAGTTCCAGGTGGAAAGCTACCTCCACTACCAGGGGAAAAAGCTGGTAGAACGCTTTGACGCCAACTCCTACCTCTATCTCACCCGGGCGCTCGACCTCTTCGACCTGGGCCGCGGGCGGGGAGGGCTCAGGAAGGCCCTCTCCCGCATCCGGGTTCCCACCATGGTGGTGGGGATCAGCTCGGACATCCTGTACCCGACGTACCAGCAGAAAGAGCTGGTCTCCATCCTGCGGGAGCACGGCGTAGAGGCCTGGTACGAGGAGATCGACTGTCCTTACGGGCACGACGGCTTCTTGATTGAAGCGGCCCAGATGACCGAGATCCTGCGGGACTTCTTTCAGCGCATCCCAAGGTAAGCCAGAAGGTACATGACGCCGTCCGCGAGCCACTCAGACCGCGCCGCCAGCGAATGCCGCCGGTGGGTCTCGACGACCAGCGCGCGGGCATCGAAGAGCTCGGCCGCGGCTCGGGCCAGGCTCCCGGAGGGCAGCCCGCCGGCGGTGCGGAAGGCAGTGTCCGCCTCGTCCAGCGCTTCGTTGAGGTGGCCCGCCATGGCCTGGGCGGCCCAGGCGGCCTCGGGCTGCGCTTCGTGGTAGACCACGGTCTGGCCGGTCACGTCGGAGCTTTCGTCGTGCAGGTCCACCAGCCAGTCCGGGCGGTGCTCTTCTACCAGCTGCCAGATGGCCGCGGCCGCGGGCTCTTGGGGCGCGGGGGCCTCTCCCCGGACCGTCTCGACGGGAAACGCCCGGTTGAGGTCGGCGCCGGTGTGTGCCTTGCGGGCCCGCACGGCCGGGGCGTTGGCCTCAGGCAGCAAGACCACCTGGCCGGCCGTGATCTCGCCGGCCTGCTCGATGAGGCGCTCTGCCGCCAGGAGCGCCGCCGGCTCGTCGCCGTGAAGCCCGGCCACCACCATCACCACCGGACCGCTCCGGCCGCTGTCGATGACGTAGTAAGCCGTCTCCCAGCTCTCGCCGGCGCCGAGAACCCGGCGTTCGACCCGGGCCGCGGCGGGCTGGTCACCGGCCGCGCGGCCGTCCTGTGCTCCGGGGCTTTCGGGCGCGGTTCCCGCGTTCCCGGCGTCGCTCTTCGCCCCGGGTTCCTCCAGGAACGACGCTCTCAGGTCATGGAACGCGGAGATCAAGTCATCTACGGTCTTGCGTTCAGTGCCCGTCTGGATTCCCAGCGTCTGGGCCAGGAGCAGGAGCCCCGTGAAGATCAGCGTCAGCAAGGATTGAGCCATTGCTGGATCGCTCCTTTCACTTCACTTTCGACTGTACCGGAGGCCCTTGAGCGGGCCAAGGAACAATGCCTGGCGGGTCTGCCACAGGGTGAAGGGCCTGGAACGAAGTGGCGGCGAGGGGGTTTCGGCACCGGGCGCCCCGGAGTACGCCTCCGGGGCGCGGAAGGGGAGCCGCCGCCTATCCCGGGAGCGTCCGGGAACCGGGGACGGAAGCCGATCATTTATAATGAAGAAAAGAGGCCGGCGCGGGGCTCTCGCACCGCAAGCCGCGAGATCCGAGGCGGCTTTCCGGCCGCGGCCGTCTTAGGGAGGCAGGACGTGTGCGCCCGTTTGAAGCCGTGGTGCTCTGGATCGGCATCGCCTTCAGCATCGTGCTGCTCATCCTCAGCGTGCGGGCCCGCAATCCCGCTCTGAGCGGCGTCGGGATCCTGCTGGGCGTCCTTTGTTACGGGACCATGCGGGAGCTCAGCCGCCGGGGCGGCGGGCGCAGCGCCGGCGCGTAGCGCCCCGGCGAAAGGGATACCCGAAGAGGGAGCAGAATCCAACACCCATGGCGTTTTGCCGGAACACCCAAGCCGGGACGCATGAGGTGACGGAAGGTGACGACGGAAGCTTCCGCGCCCGGGACGGTCTCTCTGGACCGGGAGGCCGCCTGGCAGCTCCTGTGCCAGTGGACGCAGAGTGAAAACCTGCGCAAGCACGCGCTGGCCGTCGAAGCGGCCATGCGGGCGTACGCCCGCAAGTTCGGCGAAGACGAGAACCTCTGGGGGATCACCGGCCTCCTGCACGATTTGGACTACGAACGCTACCCGACGGCGGAAGAGCACCCGTTCCGCGGGGTCGAGCACCTGCGGGAGCTGGGCTATCCCGAGACGATGCTCCAAGCGATCCTGGGACACGCCGACTACTCGGGCGTGCCCCGGGAGACGCTGCTGGCCAAGGCGCTTTACGCCGTGGACGAGCTCACCGGGCTCGTCATCGCGGTGGCGCTGGTGCGGCCCACCAAGAAGCTGGCCGACGTCGACGTCAAAGCGGTGAAGAAGAAGTTCAAGGAGAAGAGCTTTGCGAAAGGGTGCAACCGGGAAGACATCCTGCGGGGGGCCCAAGAGCTGGGCGTGGATTTTGACGAGCACGTCGCGACGGTGATCGAGGCGCTGCAGTCCATCGCCGGCGAGCTGGGGCTTTAGCCGGGCAGGGGCCGGGACGGCCGGGAAGGGCCGCCCCGGCTCCGGACGGGCCGGCGCCTCAGGGCCTGTAGCCCATGAGCGAGAAGGCCTCAAGCCGCGTCTTTTCGTCGGTCCGGAACACGCCGCGCACCGCCGACGTGATGGTGCGGTGGCCGGGCTTTTGGATCCCGCGCATGCTCATGCACAGGTGCTCGGCCTCGATGACCACGGCGACGCCTTTGGGCTTGAGCCGCTCCATCAGCGTGTCGGCCACGGCGGACGTGAGGCGCTCCTGCATTTGAGGCCGCCGCGCGGCGCCTTCCACCACCCGGGCCAGCTTGGACAGGCCCGTCACCCTCCCCTTGTCGGGGATGTAGGCCACGTGGGCCACGCCCATGAAGGGGAGGAGATGGTGCTCGCACATGGAGTAGAACGGGATGTCCCGCACGAGAATCATTTCGTCGTGGTTCTCGTCGAAGATGACTTCCAGGGGTTTGCCGATGTCCTCGTGCAGGCCGCGGAAGATGTCGGCGTACATCTCCGCCACCCGGCGGGGGGTCTCGCGCAGGCCCTCCCGGTCGGGGTCCTCGCCGATGGCCTCGAGGATCATCCGGACCGCCCGGCGGATTTTCTCTTGGTCAACCATAAGGCTCGTCCCCCAATTGGTCACGAAAGACCTGGTGTGTCACGACTGCTTCTTGGCGGAGATGGGTTATCCTTCTTATTATGGTACGACGGCAGCGGCAGCACGCCGCGCTGAAAGGAGGCAGCGCCGGTGGCCAAGACCTGGACGCTTTACACCTATCCCAGCTGCACCACGGCCCGCCGGGCCGAAGCGTGGCTGAAGGAGAAGGGCATCGAAGTGAACAAGGTGCACATCTACAACAACCCGCCTGATCGCGCCGAGATCCAGCGGATGGCCTCCAAGCTGGAGGGAGGCGTCAAGCAGCTGATCGGCACCCGCGGGCGGGCCTACAAGGAGTTGGGCCTTGCGGGCAAGGAGCTCAGCGACGAGCAGTGGCTGGACCTGATCGAAGAGACCCCCCGCCTCTTGCGGCGGCCTATCCTGACGGACGGCGAGACGGTGCTGGTCGGCTTCTCCGAGGCCGAGTGGGCGGAGCGGCTTCTCGGCAGCGCGGGTTGAGCAGCGGCAAAGGAGGGAACACGCCGTGCAGTTTTGGGTGATCGTCCTCGCGTTGATCTTGGCGCTGAGCGTCACCGCCCAGCGGGAGGAAGCACGGGTGAAGAACACGGTCGGCGTGAAGGTGGAGATGGATTCCCGGCGAGGGGTGTCGACCAGGCTGGAGTTGGGCACCGAAGTTCGTGAAGGGCAGAGTACAATTGAGATCCGGGCAGGGATCGATAATTAGGCAGCAGGGATTTCATCTCACGCGATCAGGACTGCCGTGATCATCCGCGACCCTATCCACGGAGACATCGAGCTCACCCGGGAGGAGCAGCGGGTGCTGGACAGCCGCGAGATGCAGCGGCTTCGCTCCATCAAGCAGCTGGGGACGGCGTACCTGGTCTACCCCGGCTGCACGCATACCCGTTTTGACCATTCCCTCGGCACGCTGGCGGCGGCGGCCCGCATCCTCGACTCCCTGCGCAAGAAGGGGGAGAGGATCTCCGCCGGCGACGCCCGCCTGATCCGCATCGTTGCCCTGGTGCACGACGTCACCCACATCCCGTTCGGCCACACTTTCGAAGACGAGCGCAAGGTGTTTCCCCGCCACGACACGCCCCAGCGCATCCGCCGCTTTTTGACCCGCGGCGAGCTGGGCGGGGTGCTGGCCGACTTGGGGCTGCAAGAGGAGGTCATCGACCTCCTGACGGCGCCTCGCGATTGGCGCGGCCAGGTGGTCGCCAGCACCCTGGACGCGGATCTCTTGGACTACCTGCGGCGGGACTCGTATTTCGCCGGTTTGAAGCAGGACTACGACGATCGCATCTATTCCTACTTCTGCATTGAAGACGGCCAGCTGGCCTGCGACCTCACCAAGAACGGGCTGGAACGGCACGACGCCCGCTCCGAGATCGTTCACCTGCTGCGCATGCGCTATTTCCTCACGGAACGGGTGTACTTTCACCACGCCAAGGTGATCTCGGGGGCGATGGTGAGCAAAGCCCTGGAGCTGGCGACGGAGCAAGGCGTCACGGAAGAAGATCTCTACGACCTGGGCGACGAGTCGCTTTTCCGCTTCCTGGCGGGGCTCGGGGAGCCCATCGCCCGGCTGGTCGAGGGCGTGCGGCGCCGCCGGCTCTTTAAGCGGGCCTTTGCGGCAAGCTACAGCCGGGTCTCGCCCCACGAGCAGGAGCGGCTGGTGCGGACGTACCACGAGTCTGCCGAAGGGCGCCGGGGCCTCGAAGAAGCCATCGCCGCGGAAGCGGGGATCCCGTCCCACCAGGTGATCGTGTACTGCCCGCCCAAGAGCGTGCTCAAGGAGGCTTCGGTCCTCGCTCGCCTGCCCGGGGGCACCCGGCGGCTCAACGAAGTGGCCGACCGCCACCTGGAGCTCGACGCCCTCAATGAGCTCTACGCCCGCATCTGGCGCTTTTGGGTGTTCGTGCCCGAGGAGAGCGTCCCGGCGGCGGGACGGGCCGCGGAGCGCCTGCTGGGGATCGAAAACGAGCTGGCCCGGCGGAGCTGAACCGGGGCGCGGGGTGTCTGCGATCCGTTTTTGCTGCGGTCCGCCCCGGCGGGCGTGCGGTGGTCGCCCGGCGGTCGTCCGGCGATCATCCGGCGATCCCCCGGCGATCTGAGCAAAAACTTTACAACTCGCGCGGGGAGCGAGTGTCAATGGCGTGTACAGATCCACGCCGGATCGCGAACCGCGAGGGGTTCCCGCCTTCCCGCACCCGGCGCGCCGGCGGAGTCCGGTGCGAAATCCCAGCTTAAGCCGGGTCAGATCGAAGCCGGCCGAGCCGCCTTTCCCGGGATTCCTCCGGACCCGCGGCGCCTGGCGTTCGCGACCGGCGATCTGTACACGCTATTGACAGTGCGTCACCGGCATAACTGTAAAATTTGTGCACACATCGCCCGCTGTCTCAAGCTCCTCCTTGATTCCGCAGGATCACGACGGCGAAACACGAAAGGCACCGGCAGCCCGGCGCCTTCGATGAGTTCGAGCCGATCTCGAGTGGAGCGGCTCAATCCTCCAGCGTCGAGGTGTCGCCGATGGGCTCGCCCAGCTCTTGGGCCCGGAGCAGGCGGCGCATGATCTTGCCGCTGCGGGTCTTGGGGAGCTTCTCGACAAACTCGATCTCGTCGGGGACGGAGATGGGCCCGACGTTCTTGCGGACGAACTGCTTGAGCTCGCTGGCCAGCTCCTGGCTGCCCTCGTATCCCTTGGCCAGGATCACGAAGGCCTTGATGCTCTCGCCCGTGACGGGATGGGGCTTGCCGATCACCGCCGCTTCCACCACGGCGTCGTGCTCCACCAAGGCGCTTTCAATCTCCATGCTGCCCAGCCGGTGGCCGGCCTTGGTGATCACGTCGTCGACCCGCCCCTGGATCCAGAAGTAGCCGTCTTCATCTTTATAAGCTGAGTCGCCGGCAAAGTAGACGCCGGGGATGGTGTTCCAGTAAGCCTCGTAGCGGCCGGGGTCTTGGAAGATGGTGCGCATCATCGACGGCCACGGCTGGCGGATCACGAGATAGCCGCCCTTGCCGGCGGGCACCGGCTGGCCGTTCTTGTCCACCACGTCGGCCTCGATGCCGAGGAACGGCCGGGTGGCGGAGCCGGGTTTGAGCGGCGTCGCCGGGTTGGGTGTGATCAGGTGCGCCCCGGTCTCCGTCTGCCACCAGGTGTCCATGATGGGGCAGCGCTCGCCGCCCACCACCGTGTAGTACCACATCCACGCCTCGGGGTTGATGGGCTCTCCCACCGAGCCCAGGAGCCTGAGGCTGGACAGGTCGTACTTCTTGGGCCACTCGTCGCCGTAGCGCATGAGGCCGCGGATGGCGGTGGGCGCCGTGTACATGATGGTGACGCCGTACTTCTCGACGATGGACCAGAGGCGCCCCGGATCGGGATACGCCGGCGCGCCGTCGTAAAAGACGCTGGTGGCGCCGCACATGAGGGGCCCGTACACGATGTAGCTGTGGCCGGTCACCCAGCCGGGGTCGGCGGTGCACCAGTACACATCCGTGGGCTGGATGTCAAAGGTGAACTTGGTCGTCGCGTACACCTGAACCATGTAGCCGCCGTGGACGTGGACGACGCCCTTGGGCTTGCCCGTGGTGCCCGAGGTGTACAGGGTAAAGAGCATGTCTTCCGACGAGACGGGTTCGCAGGGGCAGTAAGGGCCGGCCGCGGCCACCAGCTGGTGGTACCAGTAGTCCCGCCCCTCCTGCATCGGCACGTCGATGCCGGCCCGGCGGACGACGATCACCTTTTCCACCGTGGTGCCCTTGATGGCTTCGTCCACTTCGGCCTTCTTCTCGACCAGCTTGCCCGCGTACTGGTAGCCGTCGGCGCAGATCACCGCCTTGGCCTGGGCGTCCTCGATGCGCTGGGCCAAGGCCCTGGCGGTGAACGCGGAAAAGACCACGGAGTGGACGGCGCCGATGCGGGCGACGGCCAGCATCGCCACCACTTGCTCGATGATCCGGGGAAGGTAGATCACCACCCGGTCGCCCTTGGTGATGCCGAGGCTCTTCAGGGCGTTGGCGAAGCGGTTGACCTCGGCGTAGAGCTCCCGGTAAGAGACGGTGCGGGTCGCGCCGTCCTCGGCCTCCCAGTAGAACGCCACCTTGTCCTGCACCGGCGTGCCCATGTGCCGGTCCAGCGCGTTGTAGACGATGTTGCACTGGGCGTCGAGGAACCATTTCACGTACGGGGGATTCCACTCCCGCACCTTGGTCCAGGGCCGGTGCCAGTAGAGCTCCTTGGCCTGCTCCTCCCAGAATTCTTCCAGATGCTGGATGGTCCAGCGGTAGAGCTCATCCCAGCTGCGAAAGCCCTTCTGCCGCATGTAGGCGGTGATATTGGCCCCTTCGGCCACCTCTCGCCGGGGGTGAAAGACCCGGGTCTCAGCCAGGACGCGATCGGTGTGCTCAAACTCGAGTGCCATGCCACACCCTCCCTCACCGGTTCGTGCGATCGGCGAACGCACTAGATCCTGAGGCCTACGGCCGTTCCCGCGCGCCGGAGCGTCAGGGAATAAGCAAATTTTCGACGAGGTGGAAAGCTTTCCTTCCCGATCGGACTGCTCGAGCCCAGCTTGGCGCAAGACAGCGTCGAACCTCTTTTGAAACTCTGAAGATGTCTTCCACAGGGCCTCGACGAATCGACATGCCGCGCCGGCCCGCCTTGCTATAGTGGACCTTGCCCCCTTTCCGGCCCCCCGGCCGCAGCGATCCCACCCTTGAGGCAGGCAGGTGTTTCCCTCCATGGCAAACCGGCTGACGCTGTCGATCAAGAGCCTTCAAACCCTCCGCCGGGCGGCGGGAGCCCGCCGGACCGTCCACAGCGATGAAGCCGGTACCATATTAAAAATCACGCGCGCGCTCTTCCTCTCAAAAGAGATTTGGATCCAAAACGTCCTGGTCTTCCTGGCCGCCCGGGCGGGCGTCCTCGGCTCGCTTTATCCCTTCGGGGCGGCGGTCTTCCTGGCGGTGCTTCTGACCGGCGAGCGCCGGCGGGCCGTGGCCGCGGCGCTGGCGCTGGCCGCCGCCGGCTTTACCGTCACGGCCGTGCCCCGGGCGCTGGCGGCGGCAGCCTGGGCCGTCGCCGCGCTGGCGCTTTCCCGGAGCTTTTCCCGCTCCAAAAAGCCGGAGGCGCTCTTTAAACGGGCGCTGCTCTTGACGGCGCTCTTCGGGGCGGCCCGCGCCCTTCCCGGCTGGATCTACGGCACGTCGGCGTACGAGAGCGTCTCCATCGCCGTCGAAGCGGTGATCCTGGGCCTTTCCACGTACCTCTTGCTCCCTCTCGGGGAACTGGAGTGGCCGCTGGGGTCCGGGCGTCTGGAACGGCCGGCGGCTATCGCCTTGGGGCTGGCGACGGCCGTCTCCGGCTTGGGCCTTTCGCCGGTCGCGTGGGGCTGGTTCGAACCGGCGGAAGTGTGGCACCGCTGGCTGGTGATGG
This sequence comes from Clostridia bacterium, assembly GCA_002919235.1. Lineage (GTDB taxonomy): Bacteria > Bacillota > Limnochordia > DTU080 > RSA5 > RSA5. The sequence continues at coordinate 33,355 of PKEX01000003.1, read as the reverse complement.
GCGCCGCACTGGTGGGATCGGGCGGGGGCGGCGCCGCCATGGGCACGTTTGTCAGCGTGCTCCTGTCTCTGGTGGGTGCGTTCCCGCTGGGGGGCACCGGCCTCTACGGCGTCGGCGGCCTTTTCGGAGGGCTGTTGGCCCGGCGGGGAAAAGCGGGGGTGATCTGCGGCTTCGTGCTGGGCCAGATGCTGGTCTCGGTCCACGCCGGCGACGGGCAGGAGATCGTGCTGGGCGCGGCGCACACCGCCGCGGCCGCCGCGCTGCTGGCCTTGACGCCCCGCCGGTGGACGGCCCGGTTCTCCCGGGCGATGCCCGGCACCGAAGCCAGGACGCATCTGGAGCTGGCCCGCGAGCGGCGCTTGCGGGAGGCCATCAACTCCCGGCTCAAAGACGTGAGCGCCGTCTTTCAGGAGCTGGCGGAAGTGTTTGCCGGCGCCCGCCGCGCCGGGACGGGGCAGGGCGAGGACCGGCTCAACGCCCTGGTGGAAGAGGTGTGGCGGGGCCAGTGCTACGGGTGCAGCCACTTCGCCGCGTGCTGGCAGGAGTCGTTTTACCGTTCGTACTGGGAGTTCGTCGACCTGGTGGCGGTCGCCGACCTGAAAGGCGGGGCGGTGACCGCGGCGGACCTTCCCCGGGGCCTTGCCGCCCGGTGCATCCGTCCCGGGGGCTTCGTGGAAAGCTTCAACCGGGCCATGTCGGGCCGGGCTCTCCAGGCAAGAGGGCGGGGCGACGCCTCGTTCGACTTGGTCCCCCAGCAGCTGCGGGGCGTCGCGGAGCTGATCGAGAGCACGGCGGAGCAGGTGCGCATCGACACGGGACGGGCCGAAGAGATCGAGGCCCAGTTGCGGGACGAGTTTGCCGTGCGGCGGATCGACGTGGCCGACGTGCGGGTGGTACACCCCGGCAGCCGGCCGGAGCTGGAGATCGTCTACCGCGGCCCCTGCGACCGCTGCGGCCGCTGCGTCCAGGTCGCGGCGGGCGTGGCCGAATGGCTCTTCGGCCAGCGCTACGCGGGCGCGTCCGCCTGCCGCCGCGGCGACGGGGAGACGTGCACCGTGCGCCTTGCGCCCGTACCCCCTTACGAGCTCAAGGTGGAGATGGTCCGCCTGGCCAAGGACGGGGCCGCCGTCTCGGGCGACGCCGCGGTCCGGGTGGACCTGGGCGGGGGGCGGCTCGCGCTCATGCTCAGCGACGGCATGGGCGTCGGGGACCGGGCGGCGGTGGAGAGCCAGGCGACGGTGGGGCTTTTTGAAAAGATGCTCCGAGCCGGCTTTGACCACACCTTTGCGGCGCACACGGTGAACGCTGTCCTCCTCCTGCGCTCGACGGAGGAGACCTTCGCCACCGTGGACTTGGCGGTGATCGATCTCTTCTCGGGCGAGGCGGAGTTCTTAAAGGTAGGTTCATCGCCGACGTTCATCAAGAGGGAAGGGGGCGTCGACGTGGTCCGCTCGGAATCGCTGCCCGTGGGCATCCTCACCGAGATCGACGTGCGGGCCCACCGGCGCGTCCTGGAGCCCGGCGATGTCCTGGTGATGATGACGGACGGGATCCTCGACGCCCTTCCCGGGAAGGCCGATAAAGAAGAATGGATTGCCCGCATGCTGCGCCGGGAAAAGACGCTGGAGCCCGCCGAACTGGTCTCGCTCCTGGTGGAGCGGGCGAAGCAGGCCGCGGGCGGGGCCGTCCGGGACGACATGACGGTGATGGTGGCCCGGCTGGTCCGGCGCAGGGACGGGGAAGGGGATCTGCCGGCGTACCAGCGGCGCCGGCGGAGGGGGTGAACCCCGGCAGGAGGAACGGGGCGCGGCGGGAATCCTAAGCCTATCATGCATGCGGACCTGCCCACGCGCGTGAAACGATGCATCGAGCGGCACGCCATGTTTTCCCCGGGCGAGCGGGTGGCCGTGGGCTGCTCGGGCGGGGCCGACTCGTCCTGTCTCCTGCACGTCCTGGCCGAGGGGCTGCGGGAGTGGTCCCTTTCGCTGGTGGCGGTCTACGTCGATCACGGGCTGAGGGATGACACCCGCGCCGAGCGGGAGTGGGTAAGGCGGCTCGCCGGCCGGTGCGGCGCCGAGTACGTCGAGATGAAGGTGGACGTCCCGGCGCGGGTGGCGGCCACCGGGGAATCGGTGCAGGAGGCCGCCCGGGAGCTCCGCTACGAAGCGCTGCGGCGGGCGGCGGCGGCGCAAGGCGCCCGCCGGATCGCCGTGGGCCACACCTTGACGGACCAGGCGGAGACCGTGCTCATGCAGGCCCTGAGGGGCGCCGGTCTCCGGGGCCTCTCGGGGATCGCTCCCGTCCTGGGCGACATCGTCCGGCCGCTCCTTTGGGTGTCCCGCGCCGAGACGGAAAGCTACTGCCGGGAGCACGGCCTGGAATACGTCGACGACCCTTCCAACGCCAGCGACACCTATTTGAGAAACCGGATTCGCCGCCGGCTCTTTCCCCTGCTGGCCGGGATCAACCCGGCAGCCGAGCGGCACCTGGCGCAGCTGGCGGAGATCGCCCGGGAGGAGGACGCGGTGGTGGCCGCGGAGGCGGAGCGGGCCGCCCGGGCTCTCTTCGAGGTACAGGAGGCGGAGGGAGCCGTGGCGGTGCGGGTGGACGGGAAGGCCTTGACCGGGCTTTCCCGGGCGATCGCCCGCCGGCTCGTCCGCCGGGCGTACGGGATGGCGGCCGGGGACGAAAAGGGGCTCGACTTTGACCACGTGGAAGAGGTGCTGGAACGGGCCGCGGAAAGCCGGGGGAGCTTTACCATCGGCGTGTTCGGAGGCGTCGCGGTGCGAAATGAATACGGCCGGGTGGTGTTCGAGCCGTCCGGCGCAAACCGGGCGGAGCCGCAGCCGGAACGCCCGGTGAACGTGCCCGGGGAGACGGTCCACGCAGGTCTTGCCGTGCGGCTTCGGGCCCAGGTGGTGGACGGGCCCCTCTCGGCGGTGCGCGTCCGGTTTCCTCCCGGCCCCCGGCGGGCGCTCCTCGACTGGGAGAAGCTCGCACCCCCGCTGGCGGTCCGGTCGCGCAAAGAGGGCGACCGCCTGCAGCCGCTGGGCTTGTCCGGCACCAAGAAAGTGAAAGATATCCTGATCGACGCCAAGGTGCCCAAGAGCCAGCGGGAAAAGGTGCCGGTGGTCGCGGACCGCCGGGGCGTCGTCTGGGTGGTGGGCTATGCGCTGGCCGAGCGGGTTCGGGCGGGCGAGGAGAGCCGCCGGATCCTCTGCCTTGAGGCGGAGCCCCTTTGATCCCGGGGGCACCCCGCCGAAGAACCGGAGCAGGCGGCGTTTCATTGTGTCCCGCGGCGGGCGTATGGTATAATGAAATGACGGTGGAAAAGGATTTTCCCGCCTTGGTCACAGCCGATATCATCTGGATGTGGACGCGTGTGCCGGGAGCGCGAGCTCGATGTGGGGGGGACGCCGAAGCGGCAGGAGGGTCGCTTGCCGGCGGTGCACACGAGCATCCCGGCTCTGCTTTCTTTTGGACGGCCCAGACGAGGGCGTCCGATCCGGGTGATCTGACCGATAGGAAACCCGAATAAGGAACCCGAAGCGGAGGCAGCAATCGAGGGGAGGCCGCTTTTTTGAATCGTTTCTTGCGAGGCATCAGTCTATACCTGCTGATCGCCATCCTCGCGGTCACAGTGGTCACCAATTTGGCTGCGGAACCGGAACGAGTCGAAGAGGTGGGCTACAGCCAGTTCGTCCAGTGGGTCGAGCAGGGCCGCGTCGTGCGGGTCCGCATGATCGGCCAGCAGGAGATCCGGGGCGAACTGGTGGACGGCCGGGCCTTTCAGACCATCGTGCCGCCGGGCACCTTCAACCTGGCCGACCAGCTGATGAGCCAGGGCGTGGACGTGGTGGCGGAGCGGGAGCCCCAGCCGCCGTGGTGGGTCGCGTTCTTGCCCAACATCATCACCCTGGTGATCTTCGTCGGCATCTGGCTGTTCATCCTCAACCAGATGCAGGGCGGCAGTAACCGGGCGATGTCCTTCGGCAAGGCCCGGGCGAAGCTGCACACCGAGGAAAAGACCAAGGTGCGCTTCGAGGACGTGGCCGGCCTGGCTGAAGCCAAGCAAGAGCTGGTGGAGATCGTCGAGTTTTTGAAGCATCCGAAGAAGTTTGCCGAGCTGGGCGCGAAGATTCCCAAGGGCGTGCTCCTGGTGGGACCGCCGGGCACCGGCAAGACGCTGCTGGCCCGGGCCGTGGCGGGAGAGGCCGGCGTGCCGTTCTTCAGCATCTCCGGCTCCGACTTCGTCGAGATGTTCGTCGGCGTCGGCGCCGCGCGGGTGCGGGACCTGTTCGATACCGCCAAGAAGAACGCCCCGTGCATCGTCTTCATCGACGAGCTGGACGCCGTGGGGCGCCAGCGGGGCGCGGGCCTGGGCGGCGGTCACGACGAGCGGGAGCAAACCTTGAACCAGCTCCTGGTGGAGATGGACGGCTTTGAGTCCAACAGCGGGATCATCGTCATGGCCGCGACCAACCGGCCTGACGTCCTCGACCCGGCGCTTCTCAGGCCCGGCCGCTTCGACCGCAAGGTGATCGTGGACCGGGCGGACCTGGAAGGCCGGGAGGAGATCCTGCGGATCCATTCCCGCAACAAACCGCTGGCCGACGACGTGGACCTCAAAGTGCTGGCCAAGCGCACGCCGGGCTTTTCCGGCGCCGATCTGGCCAACCTCATGAACGAGGCGGCGATCCTGGCCGCGCGGCGGGGCAAGAAGGTCATCACCATGGAGGAGTGCGAGGAGGCCATCGACCGGGTGTTGATGGGCCCCGAGCGCCGGCGCCGGCTGCTGACGGAGAGGGACAAGGAAGTCTTCGCCTACCACGAAGTAGGCCACGCCGTGGCTGCGTACTACCTGCCCCACTGCGACCCTGTCCACAAGATCACCATCGTGGGCCGGGGCTTCGCGGGCGGCTACACGATGACCTTGCCCGAGGAGGAACGGGCGGTTCACACGCTGGCGGAGCTCAAGGATATCATTGCCTACGCTCTGGGCGGGCGCGCCGCGGAGGAGATCCGCTTCAACAAGGACGAGGTGACCACGGGCGCCCAGAACGACCTGGAGCGGGTGACCAAGCTGGCCCGCAAGATGGTGATGGAGTGGGGCATGAGCGAGCGCCTGGGCCACCTCACCTTCGGCCGCCACACCGAGGACCACATCTTCCTGGGCCGGGACATCGCCCAGGGCCGCAACTACTCCGAGGAGGTGGCCGCGCACATCGACGAAGAGGTGCGCCGGATCGTCGACGAGGCGTACCAGCGGGTCTACAACCTCCTGAAGGAGCACTGGGACCAGGTGGTGCACGTCGCGGAAGCGCTCAAGGAGAAAGAGACGCTGACCCGCGAGGTGTTTGAGCGGCTGATGCAGGGCGAGGACCTGGCCAGCATCGAAGCGGACCTCGCCGCCAAGCAGGCGGCGGAGAAGGCCGCTGCGGCGGCCCCGGCAGGGACGCAAGCCCCGGCGCAGCCCAAGCCGGCGGCGCCGGAGCGGGAGGGCATGGCCAACCGGCCGCCTCAGCCCGCCATCGAATTGGAGTAGCAGCCGCTCGCCGCGCCAGGCGGAGCGTACCGACGCGACAGGAGGCCAGCGATGAGCGACCGGATCGTCGTGCGGGATATGGAGTTTTACGCCTATCACGGCGTCTTCGAGGCGGAGCGGGAGATCGGGCAGCGCTTTGAAGTCGACGTCGAGCTCCATCTCGACCTCCGGTCCGCCGCCCAGGCGGACGACATCGACCAGAGCATCAACTACGTCGACGTGTACACGGCCATCAAGGAGATCGTGGAAGAGCAGGAGTTCCGCCTCATCGAATCGCTGGCGGAGGCCATCGCGGAGGTGCTGCTCTCCGCGTACGACCTTGAGGCGGTGGTGGTGCGGGTGAGAAAGCCCAGCGTGCCCATAGGCGGCATCGTGGGCGAAGTGGAAGTGGAGATCACCCGGACGCCTGCGGACTTGCGCTCCCCGGCCGAAGAAGAGCTTTGACGCTTCCCGGTGCCCGGGGAACAACAGGCGGCCCGGATCGCCTCGAGGCGACCCGGGCCGCTTCGCGTTTCGCTTGGGTCGTGCTTGGGTCTCGTCGTCGTGGTGGCCGCCTGAGAGGTCCCGGCCGCCGGCGTCAGATGCCGGGCGGGCGCTCGCCCAGGATGACGGGGACCATGATGGTCCGGCCGCGCCGCCACACCTGGATGACGACCTCATCGCCGGGCTTGCGCTTGGCCAGGTCGTCGACGACGTCCTGGCGGGACCGGATGGGCGTGTCGCCGATCCGGAGGATGACGTCGTACACCTGCAGGCCCGCCTCCAGCGCCGCGGTGCCCGGTTCGATCCGGGTGATCATCGCGCCTTCTTTGAGGTCGAGGCCGAGGAGCTGCTTCACCCGGTCCTGGATCTCGTCCAGGTCGTAGAGCTCGACGCCCAGGTAGGCCCGGCGGATCCGGCCTTCGGTGATCAGCTGCTCCATGACGTCAAGGGCGGTGTTGATGGGAATGGCGAAACCGATCCCCTGCGCCGCGGCGTTCACGGCCGTGTTGATGCCGATCACTTCGCCCCGGATGTTGATGAGCGGCCCGCCCGAGTTGCCGGGGTTGATGGCCGCGTCGGTCTGCATCAGGTTGGTGTAGGTCTTCCAGCGGCGCTGGTTGGAGTCGTAGATCTGGATCTCCCGCCCCTTGGCGGAGAGCACGCCCACGGTGACGGTGTGCTCGTACTGCTCGCCGTAGGGGTTGCCGATGGCGATCACCCACTCGCCGGGCCGGCTCGCGTCCGAGTCGCCCAGCGGCACGGTGGGGAGCTTGTCGAGCCCCCGGGGCTTGTCGATCTGCAGCACTGCCAGGTCCAGCCCGTAGTCGGCGCCGACGATCCGCGCCTCCACCTCGCCCTGGAAGTCGGGGGTGTGGAGCTTGACGGTCACCTTCTGCCCGTCGCCGGGGTTTCCGACCACGTGCTGGTTGGTGAGGATGTACCCCTCTTCGCTGATGATGAAGCCGCTGCCGCGCGAGATCTGCGGTCCCCGCGGCGTCTCAGGCCAGGGGTTGAACCAGAAAAAGTCCCGGAAGAACGGGTCGTTGGCGAACGGATTGCGCGACGAGCGCTCCGGCGCCGGCCACGTCACTTCGATGTAGACCACCGCCGGCGTCACCCGTTCGGCGATGTCCGCGATGAGGTACGGGTTGCCCATCGCGGCGTCGAGGGCCCCGGGAAGCGCCGCCCGCACTACCGGCGTCTCGCTGGGCTGGGCATGGAGCACACCCGGCTCGTTTCCCATCCATGCGAAGGCGCCTGCAAAAGCCAAGGCAGCCACCAGGAGAATGGGAATCGAGCGTATAACACGGGGATTCATAGGGTGTCAACGCCTCCTCTTGCTGTGCCGCGCCGCGCGGTCGGGAAGCGGCCGCCGCGGCGCTCCGAACTGCCCCCGTGCGATCATTATAACGCACTGCCGGGGCCCCTCCAACGGGTGGACATGGGCATTTTGATGAAAGGATTGTGACTTTTTGATGAAGATCCAGATTCTCAAGGCCTTGAGCGAGGCGGAAGGGTACGTCTCGGGCGAGGCGCTGAGCCGGGCGGCGGGAAGGAGCCGCACGGCGGTGTGGCAGTGGATCGAAGAGCTCCGGGCCGACGGCTACGTGATCGAAGCGGCGCCGCGCCGGGGCTATCGCCTGCTGGCCCGCCCCGACCGCCTCTACCCGTGGGAAGTGGAGGCGCGGCTTTCGACCCGGTTCATCGGCCGCCGCATCGAGTACCGGGAGCGGGTGGACTCCACCAACGACCTGGCCAAGAGCCTCGCGGAAGAGGGAGCGCCCGAAGGGCTGGTGGTCGTCGCCGAGGAGCAGCTGAAAGGGAAAGGCCGGAGGGGAAGGAGCTGGGCGTCCCCTTTTGGCCTGGGCGTGTGGGTCTCCATCGTCCTGCGGCCCGCCGTCCCGCCGTACGAAGCGCCCCGGGCGGCGCTCATCGCGGCCTTGGCCGCCTGCCGGGCCGTGGAGGAGACGGCCGGCGTGCCGGTGCAGGTGAAGTGGCCCAACGACGTGCTGGTGCACGGCAAGAAGGTGGCCGGGATCCTGGTGGAGATGGAAGCGGAGCTGGAAGAGGTGCGGTTCCTGGTGGCCGGGGTGGGGATCAACGCCAACCTGCCGGCCGGAGCGTTTCCCGAGGACGCCCGGGACCAGGCCACGTCGCTGATGGCGGCCACCGGCCGCAAGGTAGACCGGGTCCAGCTCCTCGCCGCGCTCTTGACCCACCTTGAAGCGGGCTACCTCCAATGGATGGAGAAGGGGTTCGATCCGCTCCTGGACGAGGTGCGCCGGAAGATGGCGTACCTGGGCGAGCCGGTGGAAGTGATCGGCGCCTCCCGCCGCTGGACCGGGACCGCCGTGGACCTGGCTCCCGACGGGGCGCTCTTGGTCAAGGACCCGGAGGGAAGGACGGTCCCCGTCTACGCCGGCGACGTCTCCTTGCGCCGGGGCCGCTGATGCGGGACGAGCACCTATATGTCAACCAAAAGTAAAAATAGGGGTTGACAAATGGGGCGCCTTCGGGGGATGATTCTGGACAGGTTCGATTTTCCAACGAACGGAGGTCGTCCCATGCGCGCGTCGACGCCACTGAAGTCCTCCCCGGCGCCGGGCCGTGCGCCGGCCTGGTCCCTCAGGGAACTTACCGCCGCCGGCCTTTTCGCGGCGCTGACCGCGGTGGCCGCGGTCATCACGATCCCGATGCCCTTCGTCCCCTTCACCCTTCAGGTGCTGGTGACGCTCCTCTCCGGCGCGGTGCTGGGCGCCCGGGCCGGGGCGCTGAGTCAAGCCGTCTACGTGTTGATGGGCGCCATCGGCCTGCCCGTCTTCGCCGGGCGCAACGGCGGCGTGCAGGCTCTAGCCGGTCCCACAGGCGGCTACCTCCTGGGTTTCATCCTGGCGGCGTGGGTGGTGGGCCGCCTCTTTGAAAGGAGTAGCACGGCCGGCCCCTGGCGGGCGATGGGGGCGATGGCGCTGGGGCTGGCGGCGATCCATGTCCCGGGCGTCCTGGTGCTGTCGTACCACACCGGCTCCCTCGCGAGCGCTTTGGCCGTCGGCGCGGCGTTTCTCCCGGTGGACATCGTCAAGGCCGCCGGCGCCTACCTCCTCGCGAAAAGCCTCGCGGCCCACGGCCTCGCCCTGCGGGCGCCCGCCTGGTCCGGGCCCGGGGAGCAGCGCGGACGGACCGTCTAGAGGACGGGGCAGGACGCGGGCTCGTCCCGGCGGGGGCCGAGACTTGTGCGCCCTTGCTTTGGACGGTATGCTATGGGGTGTAGGGAGGGCATTGCCGTGAGCTCGCGTCTGATCGTCGTGGGCGGCGGCCTCGCGGGCGCCGAAGCCGCCTGGCAGGCGGCCAACCTCGGGGTCGACGTGGACCTTTACGAAATGCGCCCGCAGAAGATGACGCCGGCCCATCACACCCAGCACCTGGCGGAGCTGGTCTGCACCAACTCCCTGGGAGCCAAGCGCATCGAAAGCCCGGCCGGCCTGCTCAAGGAGGAGATGCGCCGGCTCAACTCGTGCATCATCGCCTGCGCCGACCAGCACGAGGTGCCCGCCGGCGGCGCCCTGGCCGTGGACCGGGAGCTCTTCGCCCGGGCGGTGACCGAAAGGCTGGCCTCGCATCCCCGCATCCGGGTGATTCGCGAGGAGGTGACGGAGATCCCCCCGGGTCCCGCCGTCATCGCCACGGGGCCGCTCACCAGCGACGCCCTGGCGGCCAAGATCCGGGAGCTCACGGGCTCGGAGGACCTCTACTTCTACGACGCCGCGGCGCCCATCGTCACGGCCGAAAGCGTCGACATGTCCAAGGGCTTTTGGGGCGCCCGCTGGGGGCGGGGCGGCGACGACTACTTCAACTGCGTCCTGGACAAGGACGAGTACGCGGCGTTTTACGAGGCGCTGGTCTCCGCCGAGGTGCACGAAGGCCACATCAAAGAGGAGCTGAAGTTTTTCGAAGGGTGCGTCCCCATCGAAGAGCTGGCCCGCCGGGGGCCTGAGACCATGCGCTACGGGCCCATGCGGCCGGTGGGGCTCACCGACCCGCGCACGGGGAAGCGGCCGTACGCCGTGGTGCAGCTGCGGCGGGAAAACATCGGCGCCACCTTGCTGAACCTGGTGGGTTTTCAGACGCGGCTCAAGTGGGGCGAGCAAAAGAGAGTCTTCAGCCTCATCCCGGCGCTGAGGGAGGCGGAGTTCGTCCGCTTTGGCGTCATCCACCGCAACACCTTTCTCAACTCCCCCAAGGTGCTTTTCCCCACCTACCAGGCGCGCGCCCGGGAGGACCTGCTCTTCGCCGGGCAGATCACGGGGGTCGAGGGGTACGTGGAATCGGCGGCCTCCGGCCTCATCGCCGGCATCAACGGCGCCCGGCTGGTGAAAGGGGAAGAGCCCCTCACGCTCCCTCTCGAGACGATGATGGGCAGCCTGGCCCATTACATTACGGCTGCCGACCCCCGCCACTTCCAACCGATGAACGCCAACTTCGGCCTGCTGCCGCCCCTGCCCGAGCGCATCCGGGACAAGGACGCCCGCAAGGAGGCGCTGAGCCGCCGGGCGCTCGAGGCGCTGGAGGCGTGGAAAAAGGAGCACGGGCTCTAGGTCCCCGCCGCAGCCCGGGGCGGGAGAGGGGCGCGCCGGATGAAGGCCGCACCGGAGGAACCGTCATGAGGGTTGGAGTCTTCTCATGAGTTTCAATTGGCTTGAACTGGGCGGCATTGCGGCGGCCGCCTTCGGCATAGGTCTGTCCGGGGCGGTGATGCCCGGGCCCGTCACGTCCGTCACCCTGGCCGCCGCAGGGCGCTGGGGCGCCGCGGCGGGGCCCCTGGTGACGCTGGGCCACGGCATCGTCGAAGGCCTTTTGGTCCTGGCGCTGGCCCTGGGCGCCGGGCGGTTCCTGGAGCTGCCGGCGGTGACGGGGACCATCTCCGTCCTGGGCGCGGCCGTCCTGGCCTGGATGGCCTGGGGGATGATCACCGAGGCCCGCCGGGGTGCGGACTTCCAGAGCCCCGAAGCCGATACCCGGCTGCCCCGGCCCGTGCTGGGCGGGGTCCTGGCGAGCCTTGCCAACCCGTACTGGTACCTGTGGTGGGCTACGGTAGGCACCGGCTCGGTCGCGGTGGCGCGGGGACTGGGCGGCCTCGGCATCGCGAGCTTTTTCACCGGGCACATCATGGCCGACTTCGTCTGGCTGACGGCGCTCTCGTTCGCCCTGGCCAAGGGGCGGCGCCTCATGAGCCCCCGGGCGCAGCAGGGGCTCATCGCCGGGCTCGGCCTTTTCCTGCTGGTCTTTGCCTGTCTCTTCTTCGTCTTCGGCGTCGGCAAGTTCACCCGCGGCTAGCGGTCTCGCGCACGGCAGAGCCCCGGATCGACGGGACGGATTGGGGTGCAAGGGCGGCATGCACGTCATAGGGACGGCCGGTCACATCGACCACGGCAAGTCGACGCTGATCCGCGCGCTGACCGGGATCGATCCTGACCGCCGCAAAGAGGAAAAAGAGCGGGGCATGACCATTGACTTGGGCTTCGCCTACCTCAAACTGCCTTCAGGGCGGGAGGTGGGGGTCGTCGACGTCCCGGGCCACCAGCGGTTCATCAAGAACATGCTGGCGGGCGTGGGCGGCGTCGACCTCGCGCTCTTCGTGGTCGCGGCGACCGAAGGCTGGATGCCGCAAAGCCAGGAGCACCTGGAGATCCTGGATCTCCTGGGCATCTCCCGGGGCGTCATCGCCCTCACCAAAGCGGACCTGGTCGACGAGGAATGGCTCGACCTGGTGGAAGAAGAGGTGCGGGAGAAGGTGAGGGGCACGGTGCTGGAGGGCGCGCCCGTGGTCCGTGTGGCCGTCCCCACCGGCCAGGGGCTCGACGAGCTCAAGGCGGCCATCGACGCCGCGATCGCCGGCGCGCCCGAGCCGCCCGACCTGGGCCGGCCCCGGCTTTGGATCGACCGGGTGTTCACCATCAAAGGCACGGGGACGGTGGTCACCGGGACGCTGCAGGGCGGCACCGTCCGCCTCGAAGATGAACTCGAGGTGATCCCCACGGGAGACGTGGTGCGGGTCCGGGGCATCCAGATGCACAACCGGCCGGTGGAGGAAGGAGCGGTGGGCGGCCGGGTCGCGCTCAACGTGGCGGGGCTCGAAAACCACCTCGAACGGGGCGACGCCCTGGTGCGGCCCGGGCAAATCGCTCCCAGCACGGTGATCCACGTGCACCTGAAGGCGGTGCCCGGCCTGCCGCGCCCCTTGCCCCGGGATTCCTTGCTCAAGGTGTACATCGGCAGCGCCGAGCGGCTGGCCCGCGTCCGCCTGCTGGACGTGGACGTTCTGGTGCCCGGCGAAGAGGCCCTGGCCCAGCTCGAACTGGATAAGGCGTGTGCCGCCCAGTGGCAGGACCGGTTCGTGGTGCGGGATCCGTCGCAGCAGGTGACGGTGGGCGGCGGCCGGGTGCTGGCGGCGCCCGCCCGCAAGGTGCGGGGCCTCAACCACCGCTACCGCCGGGAGGAGTATTCCGAAGCCCACGTGGTCCTTGCCGGGGAACGGGAGCCGGAGCGGCTGGACCTCTCGCTCCTCAGGGCTCGCATCGGGGCGTCCGAAGAGGCGCTCATCCGGATCCTGCTCAAGGAACAGGGCTGGCTCGCCCGGGAGGACCTGGAACGGCACGTTCCCGCGACCCGGAGCCGGATCGCCCAGTGCGTGCAAGAAGCCGTGGCCGCCGGCGAGGCGGTGAGCCTGCCGTCGTTTCTGGTGCAGGCCGGCGCCTGGCTCCGCCTCAAAGAAAAGATCCTGGACCACCTCGAGTCCTACCACCGGCAGTACCCGCTGCGGGCAGGGCTTCCCCGGGAGACGCTTCGCAGCCACTTGGGCGTCGGCTGGCGCTTTTTTGACGAGATGGTGGATGCCCTGGCAAAGGAGGGGCTCTTGGCGACGGAGGGCGCCCGCATCCGCCTGGCGGGGCACCGGGTCGCGCTGACGCCCGCTCAGGAGGCTCAGGTGGAGCGGCTTCTCGCCCTGCTCAACCAGCATCCCTACGCCCCGCCAGGGCTGGATGAGCTCGCGGCGCAGGTAGGGCTCGATGAAGAGCTGGTGAGCGCCCTGGTGGACCAGGGCCGGATCGTCCGCGTCGCGAAGGGGATCGTGCTGTCGAGGGAAGCCTTTGAGGACATCCGGGCGCAGGTGATCCGCTACATCCGGGAGCACGGGAGCATCGACGTGGCCGCGGTGCGGGACCTCCTTGGCACGTCGCGCAAGTACGCGGTGCCGATCCTGGAGTATCTGGACCAGATCGAGGTGACCCGCAGGGTGGGCGACAGCAGGGTGCTGGGCCTCAAGGCCCATATCACGCCGTAGGCGGATGGGCGGGCGTGCCGGACCCTTGCAAAGCCCGGGCCTCCGCGCGCTTCAGCGCCCGGATGCCCCGCTCTTTCGCCGCCGGGCTGAGGTCCGGCCGGTTTGCGATCTCCTGAATGGCTCCCCGGATCACCGCCAGCCTCTCCCTCTGCCTGGTCGAGAGCGTCATCGGTGCCGTCCTCCTTTTTCACTGTCAGTCTTTTATTTCGGTTGACATTGGGATTATAGTCAAATGGCGGCGGGCTTATTCAAAAAAGAGTGCAAAATCCCAGGAGCGGCGGGATGTCCGCTGCGGTCGGGAGTTGCCATCACGCGAGAGGGGGCGAGCCGGGTGAGCGCGGCAAAGAAGAAAGGTCCGGGGAGCGGCCGAAAGCGGCTGCGAGACCCCCGCGAGGTGGGGACGTTCTATTCGGAACCGGTGGAGGTCGACTCGGCGTCGGTGCGCCCTGCCGCCCTGAGCCGCGGCGCCCCGGCGTGTCCCATGCGCTTTTTCTGGCGGGGAAAAGAGTTCCGGGTGGCGCGGGTGCTCGAGGAGGACCGGCAGCTGCGGGCCCACGACTCGCCGGAGAAGTACGTCCACTCCCATTCGTTTAGGGTGATCACCACGTGCGGCTGGGAGATGGTGCTCCGCTGCGACCGGCAGATCCGCGGCAATCCCTGGCGTCTCTTTACGGCCCGGCGGCTAGAAGACGGCGAAGCGCCGCCCGGGGAGTAAGGCGCGGCGGGAGCTTCCGCCGGGAATCCCCCGTGCTCAGAAGTGCTGCAGGCTGTCCACCGGGGCGTAGTCGTCGGTGAGCGTCACCACGTCGTGGGTGGGCACCTCGGCGGTGAGCAGGCTGTCGAGGAACGGCCGCACGTCCCGGATCATCTCGCGGCGTTCGAAGAGCGCCGCGGCCCGGGCCGCGAGCGCCTCTTTGGAGAGCCGCTCGCCGGACTTGGTCGCGATCAGGATGATGTTGCGCACCGTGCTGTCCCCCCGCCCGTCAAACCGGCCGACGGGAAAGATGTACACCTGCGGGAACACCTCCTGGTAGGTGCGGACCATCGACCGGAAGAGGCGGCTCCTTGGACCTTCCACGGCGCCGATGACGTTGGCCGCCACCACCCCGCCGGGCGAGAGCCTTTCGGAAAGCTCCTCGAGAAACTCCCGGGTCGTCAAGTGAAAAGGAATGGTGTCGTACGAGAACGCGTCCAAGACGGCGATGTCGTATTGGGCAGCAGTCTTTTGCAGGAACAGGCGGCCGTCCACCGTGTGGATGGTGAGCCGCCGGTCCTCCCGCACGCCGAAGAAGCGCTTGGCCACCTCCACCACGTCGGGGTCGATCTCGGCCACCTCGAGGCGCATGTCCGGGTACTCGGCGTGAAAGGACTTTTGGATCGAGCCGCCGCCGAGGCCGAGAAAGAGCACGTTCTTGGCCTCCGGGGCGAAGACTTTGGCCAGGTGCAGGTAGCGGGTGTAGAGGAAGACCAGCTCGCCGGGGTTCTCCAGGTCCATCGCGCTCTGGTAGGTGTTGTCGAAATGGAGGTGGCGGATGCTGCCCCGGTCTTGGACGATGATCTTGTGGTAGAGGCCGTCCTTCTCGTACAGGACGTCGCCCGCGGCCGCGCTCCAGCGGGAAGCGTAGGCCAGCGCCAGCACCATCGCGAGGCCGCCGAGCAAGAGAAGGGTTCGCCGGGGCTCCGCAGGGCCAAGGGCCATCCTCGCCGTCCCGGACGTGGCCCCGCCCGCCCCTCGCCGGGGGCGGCGCTCCCGCACGGGGCCGGCCTGGCGGCGCTCCTCGCCGGCGGCGTGACCCGCCCTCCGGGATGCCGTCCCGGACGGCACGGCGGCGGCCGCCAGCGCCAGGAGGAGCAGGGCAATGCCGAGGCCGTGCAGCACGCTGCGCACGCCGAAGGAGGGGATCAAGAGGAACGACGCGCCCAGGGTGCCGACGATGCTTCCTGCGGTCGAGAGGGCGTACAGCTTGCCGGCGGTGTCGCCCACCGTCTCGACGCTCCGGACTTCCAGCCGGATGGCGTACGGCGAGATGGTGCCCAGGAAGATGCTGGGGACGGCGAAGAGGATGAACGCCGCCGCCAGGGGGCCAAGGCGGGGGCCCAGCTCCAGCCCGGCGATCCACCGGGTGACGTCCGAGGCGTAGAAGGGGAGCGACCAGATCATCACTCCCGGCGCCGCGACCAGCGCGGCCAGCAGCGACAGCCGGGGGCTGCGGTCGGCCAGCCGGCCTCCCCAGTAGTTGCCCACGCTGATGGCGATGAGGAAGATGCTGATCAAGCTGCCCCAGACGAAGATGGACGAGCCGAACTGCGGGGCCAGCACCCGGCTGGCCACCATCTCCAGCGCCATGAGCACGGCGCCGCCCATGACGACGACGAGCTTGAGCATGCTGCTTCCCTCCCGGGGGCGATCCGCCGCCTCGCCGCAGGCCTTCGGGCAGGTTTCGGACGACATTTCCAGTTCTCGGCGGTTCTCGCCGTTTCCTTGCGCCCTTGCGGCGTAGACCGCCGGGATTTGGGGCACCCTCAATCGGGGGGCGGCCGGCGTCACCGGGCATGGCTGCCCCGTGAGGAGGTGCCGGGATGGGTCGCAGGTGGCTTTGGGTCCTCGCCGCCGGCGCACTGGCGCTGGTCGCCGCCATGGCGGCGATGCCGGGCTCGCGGGAGCCGGGAGGGCAAGAAGGGCCCCGCCTGGTTCAACTGCGCCGGGATCCGGTCCACGAAGAAGGGGACCGGCGAGCCCAGGAGGAGCACGCGCAGCAAGTGGTCGAGCAGATCAACGGCGTCGAGCGGGCGTGGGTCGCGGTGGTCGACCGGACGGCGTACGTCGGCGTGGAGCTGGGCCCGGGAGTGGACCAGGAGCGGGCCGAGCGCATCGAGCGGACCGTCACGGAGCAGATCGTCAGCCGGGTCGACAAGATCGACCAGGCCTTTGCCTCCACGGATCCCGGCGTGGCCGGCCGCATCCGGGAGATCAGCCGGGAGCTGGCCGCTGGCCGCCCGGAGTCGGACTACCGGGCGGAGCTGGAGGAGCTGGCCGGCCGGATGAAGGCCCGGATGCACCAGTAACGGCCGCTAGCCCAGCTCCACCTGGGTGGGCCGGCGGCCGTCAAAGCGGGTGACGGTGCGGTAGCCGGCCTCGGCCGCCGCCTTTGCGGCGCGGTGGAGCCCCCGCCCGGCGTGCTCCGGTGCGTGCGCGTCGGAGCCCAGCGTCACCGGGACGCCGCGGTCGAAGAACCGCTCCAGAAGGCCCGGGGCGGGATAGAGCTCGCCCACGGGCTTGTAGAGCCCGGCCGAGCTGATCTCGGCCGCGGCGCCGCTCTCTTTCGCCGCCCGGGCGACGGCGTCGTAAAGCTCGTCCAGGGGGTAGGAGGGGCGGTGGCCAAACTTCTTGACGAGATCCGGATGGGCCAGGATGTCGAACAGCCCGGAGCGGGCCGCCTGCTCCAACAGGCGGAAGTACTCCTGGTATGCCCGGTCGACGTCGGCTTCGGGCCAGCCGATCTCGGGTGAGACGTCGATGCCCCAGGTCCCGATGAAGTGGACCGAGCCGATGACGTAGTCGAAAGGATACCGGGCCAGGATCTCGCGGGTCACCTTTTCCTTGCCGGGAATGTAATCCACTTCGATGGAGAGCTTGACCGGCAGCCCTTCCGCTTTGGCCCTCAGAACCGCCTCGACGTACGCGTCCAAGCTCTCCCGAAAGGACAGCCGGTACCAGGCCTCAAGCTCCTCTCCTTCGGCCTGGCTCAACACGTCCTCCATGACGGGGCGAAACTCCGCAAAGCGGTTGCAGTGCTCGGAGATGCCGATTTCCCGGGCCCCTTGGACCCGGGCGTGTTCTGCGTACAAGCGGATCCGCTCCGGGGTGAAGCGGCACCGCTCTCCGTGGTCGTCGGCTTCGAGATGCATGTGGTAATCGAGAATCATGCCTTCATTTTAGCACATCCGCGCAGCGCGAGCCCCGCCCGGGGCTCGCGCTGCGGGCTTCTGCCCCAAGGCGCGCCTGCCCCGGTGTGGGAATCCGTGATATAATCTCGAATTGAGGTGAAGGGATGATGGCGATGATGCGGATCCGCGACAACGTCGAGGCATCGAAACCCGCACCGGGCACCGTCGTCGCGACGCTGACCGACGAGGAAGCCCAGGAGTTTCGCGAGATTTCGATCATGTATGAAGCGGCCCGGCTCTCCCACATCACGCTCACTTTGGCCAAGGAGCTCGCGGAGAAGAAGGCCAACTGGTGGGAGACCATCTGCATCAAGTACGGGCTGCCTCACACGTGGCCGCTCTCGGCCGACTACGTGGAAAAGGTGGTCTACATCGGCGAATGAGTACCGTCGAATCGCACCACGCGCGCGGCGATCTCCCCTGCGGCGTCACCGTGTGAGCCTGCCAGGGGAGATCGCCGTTGTGGGCTGCTTCGCTCCCGCTCAGGCAGGGTCGCCGCCCGCCACCGCGGCAGGGGCGTCCTGAGCGGCGGCCACTTCGGTGTGATCTCCCAGCGTGCGGCGTTCCTGGAGGAAGGGGAAGGGCCCCCGCCCGTACCGCTTGGCCAACTCCTCCAGGTCGTCGCCGTACAGCTCCTCCCGGGCCAAGAGCTCCCGGGCGATCGCGTGCACCAGCTCTTCCTCTTCTTTAAGCACTTCCTTGACGCGGCGGAGCTGCTCGTCCAGGAGCTCGTTGATCCGCTGCCGGAGCTCCCGGTCGGGCTTGTTGTCGCCGAACGCCGCGTAGGAATAGAGCGTTCCGGCCATCCCCCACGTGCCGATGTAGTGCAGGGCCAGCTGCGTGGCGTTGGCCAGGTCGCCGGCGACGCCCACCAGCTTGGTGTTGAGAAAGAGCTCCTCCGCAGCGCGCGACGCCAGGTTGACCTGGATGTGCGCCAGGATCTCCTGGTCCGAGCGGATGTGCTGCTCCACCACGGGCCGGGCGGCGGCAAAGCCGTAGGCCCGCCCGTGCCGGACGATGGTGGCCTTCACCACCCGGTGGTGGGGGAGGAGCCGCATTTGGGCCACGGTGTGCCCCGCCTCGTGATAGGCGATGCGCCGGCGCTCCTCGGGCAGCATGTCCCGGATGGGCTGGCGCAAGCCCCACTCGTGCACGTCCCGGGCGTAGGCGATGTCTTCGTACGTGATCTCGTCCCGCCCGTCGAAGTGGGCCTTGATGACGGCCTCGTTGATGATGTGCTTGATCTTGGCCGGGGTGTCGCCCACCATCTCGGCGGCCAGCTGCTTTACGTTGATGGTGGGACTGTGCTTCACCTTGCTCAGGTAGTAGCGGATCACTTCGATTCGGCCCTCGTTGTCAGGCGGGTCGACGGTGATCTGCCGGTCGAAGCGGCCCGGCCGGGTGAGCGCCTTGTCCAAGGCTTCCGGCAGGTTGGTCGCGGCGATGGTGAAGACCACCGGCTGCGGGCCGGGCTTGGGCCGAAAGCCCAGGCGCCGGAGAATCTTGGCCCACAGGCGGTGCTCCAGCTTGGGCGGGTCCAGCTGGAGGAGGAGCTCGTTGAGGAGGCCCAGCCCGGCGCCGAAGAACGTGCCCGTCCCGCCCCGGGTGACGCCGATTGCGTCGATCTCGTCGATGAAGACGATGCAGGCGCCGTGCTCCAAGGCCTTCTTGCGAGCCTTGCGATACAGCATCATCACCCGCAGGTTGCTCACGCCGAAGAACATGTTTTGAAACGACGGCGCGGAGCAGTAGGCGAAGGGCAGGCCGGCCTCGTTGGCGATGACCTGCGCCAGGTACGACTTGCCGGTGCCCGGCGGGCCCACGAGAAGCAGGCCTTTGGACACCTCCCCGCCCATCTCTTTGAACTTTTTCACGCCCTTGAGCAGGGTGACGATGCGCTTTGCGACCTCCAGGACCTCGTCGTTTCCTTTGTAGTCGTCAAAGGTGAGCCCCGTCTCGCCGGGATCGATCCAGTACGTCCGTCCCCGGCCCAGGAACCAGAAGAGCGCGACGAAGTGGAGCAGCGAAATGGAAATGTAAATTGCAATCACGATGAGGGACTGGATGGCTTGCAGGGTGTAGGCCAAGACGAGAGGCGGCGATTGGTAGTAGTTCCAGCCGTACCAGATCAGAAAGCCCGCGATCAGGAGGTACCTCAAGCGGAAGCGGAGCCGGCGCCGACGGCGGATCCGCCCGTCAGGGGCTCGCTCGCTCCCGAGCGCGCTCTGGGTCTCGCTCACGCTTGATCACTCCTTTGTGCCAGGAGGCGCCGTTGCCGGCGCCTCCTCCTTCCGTTGCGGGTCGCCGAAAGGCCCGGGGGCCCTACTCGTCTCCGAAGCTGATGCCGCAGGCCTTGGCCGCCAGGACCAGGTGATGGTCGGGGGGAACGTGCTTGGTGCCCGGGGTGATCTGGTCGAAGGGGATCGCCTCGATCTCCCCTTTGCGGAGGCAGACCATGACGCCCCACTCGCCCCGGGTGGCCCGCTCGGCCGCTTCCACCCCCAGGCGGGTGGCCAGCACCCGGTCGAAGGGCGTGGGCGAGCCGCCTCGCTGGATGTGGCCCAGCACCGTCACCCGGGTCTCGATGCCCGTGCGCTCCTCGATGAGGTCCCCCACCAGCTGGCCGATGCCGCCCAGGCGGATGGGTTCGTGGCTCTCCTCGATACGCTTGCGGATGACCAGTTTCCCCTCGGGGTCGGGCGTGCCCTCCGCCACCACCACGATGCTGAAGGGCTTGCCGTTCTTCTTGCGGTCCAGGATCTTGCGGGCGACGGCGTCGATGTTCCACGGGATCTCCGGGATGAGGATGACGTCCGCGCCGCCGGCGACGCCGCTCATCAGGGCGATCCAGCCGGCGCTCCGCCCCATCACCTCCAGCACCATCACCCGGTGGTGGGACTCGGCGGTGGTATGCAGCTTGTCGAGGGCTTCGGTCGCGGTCTGGACCGCGGTGTCAAAACCGAAGGTCTGGTCGGTGTCGTGGAGGTCGTTGTCGATGGTCTTGGGGACCGTCACCGCTTTGAGGCCGTACGCGGCCATGTCCTTGGTCACCGCCAGCGTGCCGTCGCCGCCGATGGCGATGATCCCTTCGATCCCCAGCTCCTCGATGGTCTCCATCGCCTCTTTGGTGCAGTCCTTAAAGACCGTCTGCCCGTCGATGGTGACGGGATAGCGCATGGGGTTGTAGCGGTTGTTGCTGCCAAGCACGGTGCCGCCCCGGTGCAGAAGGCCCGAGATGGCCGCTTCGTCCAGGACGCGGTACGCCTTTTCCACCAGGCCGCCGTAGCCTCCCAGAAAGCCGTACACCTCGAACCCTTTCCTGAGGGCCGCTTTCGTGGCCGCTCGGATCACCGCGTTGATGCCGGGACAGTCGCCGCCGGCGCTCAGGATGCCGATGCGTCGTCTCATACTCTCTCACCCCTTCCCGTATGATTCTTCCTGATCCGGCGGTCCACCTCCGACCGCCCGGCTCAGGAATCATGTGCCATGGCCGGACCCCGCCCGGCGCATAGGATGATGCCACCGGCGGCCCCGGCGAAATCCAGCATCCACCTGCGGGATTTTGCCGCCTCGAAGAAGGAAACGTGCTCCGGAGGGTGAACCAACTTGCGCTAAAGAGCGTGAGGCGGGAAAGCGCGAGCAGCCGCACGGCGGGCCTCTTGCGCTAGGGGTGTCGTGACGTGAAGGTACTCACCGACGGAGAGCTCAGGGCGTTGGTCCGGCTCCTGGACGAAGAGGAGAAGAACCTGGTGCTCATCGAGGAGCACCTCTTGGCCGCGGGCCCGGCGGCGCTGCCGTACCTCAACGAGGCGGCGCAGTCGCCCGATCCCGTGGTGCGCGGCCGCGCCCGGCAGCTGGTGGCGAAGCTCCGCTTCCGCGAGCTCAAGGACGCCTTTCGCCGGTACGCCGCGCTGGCCGACTGGGAGATGGACCTGGAGACGGGCGCCTTTCTCGTGGCCCGCTACGGGTATCCCGACCTGGACCCGGCGGTCTACGCCGCCGAGCTCGACCGGATCGCCGCCAACATCGCCCGCAACCTCCGGGACGAGATGTACATGGAAGACGTCATCGACGTCATCAACGAGCACCTCTTCGCCGTCGAGGGGTTTCGCCCGGACAACCGGCGCTTTTACGACCCGGAGAACAGCTACATCCACCGGGTGATCGAGCGGCGCACCGGCATCCCCATCACGCTCTCGGTCATCTACCTCCTCATCGCAAAGCGGCTGGACCTTCCCATCTCCGGCGTGGCGGTGCCCGGCCACTTCCTGGTCCGGTACGACAGCCCCTTCGAGACCCTATGGATCGATCCCTTCAATGAAGGCGCCATCCTCAGCCGGGAAGACTGCGAAGAGCTCCTCCAGGCCATGGGCTACCCGGTGATCGAGGAGTACCTGAGGCCGTGCACGGTCCGGCAGATCATCGCCCGCATTCTGACCAACCTGGCCCAGGTCTTCATCCGCGAGGGTGAGAAGGCCAAGGCCGAAGACGTCCAGTCCCTGGTGCGCCTGCTGATCTCCTGAAAACGCCCCGGGCCCGGAAAGCGCCGCCCGTACCCTGGACACTCTGCCCTTTCTGTAATCTGGATCATATACATCAGCCATTGGCGGTGGCAGTGTGGTGCTGCGGCCAAAATTCCACGGAATGCGAGGTGGAGTCATGCGTCTCTTGTCGATGGCACTGGCGTGGGTGCTGCTGCTTTCCGCCGGGGCACTGGCCCAGGAAGCGGAGGTGAGCGCGGCGGCCCGGGTGGAGCTGGGCGTGGGCGTCTATTCCGGCCAGCAGCGGAGCGTTTCGGATGAGACCAGCGGCGCCGCCGGCTACCAGATTTCCGGCCTGGTCTCGCTCAAGAACTACCCCGTCGCGTTGAGCGGCTCGTACGCGTCGTTCGCGCCTAAGTCCTTTACGGACGCCTCCGGGACGGAATTTTCCCTGGAGCACACGGTCCAGGTCGTCGACCTGCTCGCGGGATACCAGGTGCTGCCTTACCTGGCGGTGGGCGCCGGCTGGGCTTCCTACGGCTACTCCGACGAGCTGGGCGATGACCGGTGGGCCGGGGGCGTGGCGGTGGGCGCGTTCGCCGACTACCCGGTGCACGAAAGGGTCCGGGTCGGCGGCAAGGTCTACGTCGTCCCCGCCGTCCGGATCGAGCACCTCCCGGCGGACACCGGCACCCTGTGGGGCCTTTGGCTGCGGGCCGCGTACGCGCTCCGGCCCAACCTGAGCCTCGAAGCCGGCTACCGCACGCTGAAGGTAGACCTTGAGACCGGCGACAGCTTCGACACCGGCGGCCTGTTCGCCGGGGTGGTATACACCTTCTGACCCCTGCCGAAGGGAACGGCGCACAAAGCCCCGCGCCCTGACGGGCGCGGGGCTTTCGCGCGGCGGTGGGAGCGTCTAGAGCCCGTGGCCGGTGCGCAGCGCTTGGGCGTACGCTTCTGCCAGGGGGAAGCCCCGCTCCGCCGCGAGGCGGGCGGTTTCGTCCACGTCGTACGCCACCCGGCGGATTTGCACGTGGAGCCCGTTCCGGTCCGCCTCCAACAGCAGGTAGCTGGCCCGGTAGTCCCCGTCGACGGGGTTTCCCACGCTCCCCGTGTTCATGAGCCAGCGGCGGTGGATCCGCCGGACGAACGGCGTGTGTATGTGGCCGTAGACCAGGATGTCGCAGGCACCGGCCCCCTCGAACAGGGGGAGCAGCTCCTGGTCGGAGGAGGCGGCGTCGTACCAGTCTTCCGTCGACTTGGGGGACGAGTGGACCACCAGCACCGTGTGGGGGCCTAGGGAAAAACGGTGCGAAAAGGCGAAGGAGCGCAAGGTGGCCAGATCCGAAGCGCCGAGCCGCTCCAAGGCCCACTCCCGGAAGGTGCGGAGCTGCTCCAACCGCTCGGGAGGCGGGGAAAAGCCTTCGGGAAAGCCCTGGTAGAGCCACTGGTCGGTGTTGCCCACCACGAACCCGTCGCAGCCTCGTTCCAGGAGAAGCGAGAGCGACTCCAGGGGCGCCGGGCCGCGGAAGGCGATGTCGCCGGTGCACACCGCGTAATCGACGCCGATCCGATCCATGTCGTCGAAAACCGCCCGGAGCGCGGCGGCGTTGCCGTGGATGTCGCCGAAGATCGCTGCCTTCATGGGAACCTACCTCCTGAGGACGGCAGTATCTGGCACCGGGCATCCACTTTCACCCCGCGGCCTTCCGGTCCTGCCGTCGCGGGCGCTCTTTCCCCGCCGGGGCGGCGGCCCTTGCCGTGATCTACCCTCTTTCACACCTGAGCTGCCATGCGATATACTGTACTCCCGAAAAAATCGATCACGCAGCGAAGGGGTGACCGGCCGGCGGCGAAAGGCGCGGCGAGGAGCTGGAATACGGCAGGAGACGGGCGCAGCTTAACCGGCGCCCGGCCCGGCAGGGCCCGGGCGGCGGCTCGAGGATTCAAGCGCCGGAACTTGCCTGAGGCAGAGCAGGCAAGTTGACGAGGCAGTGGTTTATCGAAGGTTTCGGCGGGTGCCACTCGGCTGGCCACGGTCGTGAGGGGCCTTACAAATCCCGGGAGCGATCCCGGGGACAAAAGAGGCTCCGCGTGGCGCTGCGTTCCTTCCATACGTTAAGCCGCTCAAGGCGGCTTTCCCGATCCTCGATGCGCGGTGAGCAGGGCGCGCGCCTTCTCACCGTGGGTGCCGCCCGCGCGGGCCTCCCCGGCTGCAGGAACCAGGAGGAGATCATGTGCGGCATCGTTGGGTACATTGGGTCGAGGAACGCAGCCGACGTGCTCATCGACGGGCTGCGGCGCCTGGAGTACCGGGGGTATGACTCCGCAGGCATCGCCGCGCAGAACGGCGCCGGGATCCACATCGAAAAGCGGGCCGGCCGGATCGACGCCCTCGCCGAGGCGCTGCGGGCCCGCCCGCTCTTCGGCACGGCCGGCATCGCCCACACCCGCTGGGCCACTCACGGAGCCCCCACCGACGCGAACGCGCACCCGCACACGGACTGCGCCGGCCGGATCAGCGTCGTCCACAACGGCATCGTCGAGAACTTCCAGGAGCTAAAGCGTGAGCTCGCGCAGGCCGGGCACCGCTTCCGCTCGGAGACGGACAGCGAAGTGCTGGCCCATCTGATCGAGGAGGCGTGGGGCAGGACGGGCGATCCTCTGGAGGCCGTCCGGGCTGCCCTGGGCCGCGTGCGGGGCTCGTACGCGGTCGCGGTGCTGTTTGAGGCCCACCCCGGCCTCCTGATCGCGGCCCGGCGGGAAAGCCCGCTGGTGGTGGGCCTGGGCGACGGCGAGTACCTGGTGGCCTCGGATGCGCCGGCCGTCGTGCCGCACACCCGGGAGATCCTGGTGCTGGACGACGGGGAGCTGGCCCGGATCGACCGCACCGGCGTGCGGCTCTTCGACATGCGGGGTAACGAGGTGGAAAAGCGGCCCCTCCGGGTGGATTGGGATCCCGAAGAAGCCGAAAAGGGCGGCTTTGAGCACTTCATGATCAAAGAGATCCACGAGCAGCCCGCCGCGCTCCGGCGGGCGCTGGCGGGGCGGATCGCCCCGGAAGAGAACGGCGCCGGCTCCCCGGCGGCGCTGCGGGTTGACCTGGCGGAAGCGGGGTGGAGCGCAGAGGCCATCCGCGCCTTTCGCAAGGTGTACCTCGTGGCCTGCGGCACGGCGCACCACGCCGGCCTGGTGGGCAAAAGGCTCCTGGAGGCGGCGACGGACCTGGACGTCGCCGCCGAATTGGCGTCGGAGTTTCGCTACGGCGAGCCGCGGGTCGGCCCGGCCGCCCTGGTGATCGCGGTGAGCCAGTCGGGAGAGACCGCCGACACTCTGGCCGCCGTCAAGGAAGCGAAGCTCCGGGGAGCCCGCGTGCTCGCGGTCACCAACGTCGTGGGAAGCTCGCTGGCCCGCGCGGCGGACTACGTCCTCTACACCCACGCGGGACCGGAGATCGCCGTGGCGTCCACCAAGGCCTACCTCACGCAGCTGGCCTGCTTGGGGCTGGTGGCGCTCTACGTGGGACGGGTGCGGGGAACGCTCTCCAAAGAGCGCGAGCGCGAGCTGGCCGCCGCCCTGGAGCGGCTGCCCGCTCTGGTGGAGCAGGTGATCCGCGCCGTGGAGCCCAAGGCCCGGGAGCTGGCCCGCCGGTGGCAGGACGCCCGGGACCTCTTTTACATCGGCAGGGGCCTGGACTACGCCGTGGCCAGGGAAGGCCAGCTGAAAGTGAAGGAGATCGCCTACGTCCACGCCGAAGCGCTGGCCGCCGGCGAGCTGAAGCACGGGACGCTGGCGCTGATCGAAGAAGGGGTGCCGGTGGTGGCCCTGGCGACCCAGCGCCCGCTGGTCGACAAGACGCTCTCCAACATCCAGGAGGTGGCCGCCCGGGGCGGCGACGTGGTGGCGCTGGCGCTGGAGGACTGCCCCCGCCGGGAGGCTCTGGAGGAGACGGCCAGGGAGGTCTGGTACCTGCCGGCGGTCCCGGCGGAGCTGGCTCCGGTCCTCGCCGCCGTGCCGCTCCAGCTCTTCGCCTACCACATGGCGAAAGCGCGCGGCCTCGACGTCGACAAGCCGCGCAACCTGGCCAAGAGCGTCACGGTGGAGTAAGAACGCGAAGGGGCTGGTCCCGGCGGGGCGGGACGTCAGCCCCTTTCGACTTCTCTCGTCTCCCGGGAGAGGGCCCGGGTCCAGAGGACGGCCAGGGTCGACACCAGCGCGAACGAGATGAGGCACCATATGCAGTAAGCCCGCAGCACGAAGGCCTCGATGGCGGTGAGGTACAGCGAGAAGAGGGCGCCGGCCAGCGCGATGATGAACCCCGCCAGCGTGAGCGCTTCGGCCAGCGCCTCGTTGGGCCGGGCGACGAGGAGCACCGCGGCGCTGGCCGCCAGGAAAAGGTACATGACGGCGCCCAAGGCCGCCACGGGGATGCCGAAGACCTCCGAATACGGGCTCGCGTTGACGCTGATGCAGCCGCCTAGAAAGCCGCAGACCAGCGGGGCGTCGCCCCGCTTGCCCATCCAAAGGTAGACGGAGACGGCAAGGCCTGCCGCGGCCAGGCCCAGCGCCCAGGGAACCCAGCGCCGCCGCGAGGGAGGCCGTGCGCTCACTGTCCCGACTGGCGCAGCGCCGCCTCAACCTCCCGGACCAGGGCCGCGTAGCTTCCCACGTTGACGGCCCGCCCGTTCACGAAGAAGGTGGGCGTGCCGGGAATGCCCAGCTGCCGCGCCCTCTGGAACGAGCCCTCGGCGTAGACGGCCGCGTCCTCGCTCTCGTAGCAGGCCTGGAACTGCTGGACATCCAGCCCGATCTGCTCCGCGTACTTCAGCAGGTTCGCGTCGGAGTAGGCGCCCCGGTTGCCGGTGCCCCGCTGGGCGAAGAGCACCTGCTGGTACGGCCAGAAGGCGTTTTGCGTCGCCGCGCAGTAGGCCGCCTTGGCCGCCGCGACCGACTCAGGTCCCAGGAAGGGGAAGAAGCGGTACGCAAAGCGCACTTTCCCCTGGGCCACGTACTCCTGGATCAGCGGCTTGACGATCTGCTCGGCCGCGATCTGGCACGCCGGGCACTGGAAGTCCATATACTCCTCCACCAGGACCGGCGCGTCCGCCGGCCCGATGGTGGTGCCGGCAGTCACCAGGCCTTTGAAGTAGTCGTCGTCCGCCGACGGGCTCGCCTGCGGCGCCGACTGGTTGACCCAAAAGAGCTGTGCGCCCGCGAGTACCAGCGCGAGGACGGCGGCGACGCCCACGCCGAGCTTGACGGCTTTACGGTTCACGAACCGCACCCCTTCCTGCGAGTAGGAACTTTCCACTCTGTCCTAGTATATCGCTAATGAGGCTATCGGCCGGTGGCTCGTCCGAGTCACCGGCCCACCGAACCCGCGGGACGGGACCCCGGCGGCCCCCCGCAGAGCAGGTGTCAACGGAAAAACCGCAGCCGGCGCGGGCCCCCGCCGCGAGGGGCGGGGAGGTACTGCTGCAGAAAGATGTACAGCGCGCCCACAGCCCCGATCAGCTGCAGCGCCAGCGACCAGCGCCAGAGGAAACGGCCCAGGTGCAGCCCCTGCGCGAGGAAGAGCAAGCCGAGGGAAGCGGCCGTGGCGACGAAGGCCGCGGTGGTGTCGGTCCGGCGCTGGTAGGAGAAGGAGTACATCCGCCGCAGGCGGTCGATCTCGGCGGGCATGAAAAGATCGGCAAGAGCCAGGTAGAGCAGGGTGATGCCGAACAGGACCGCAAAGGGCTCGTACAGCCCCATGAACTGCAGCAGGAGCGCGATGAACGACACCGTGTACAGGTTCCTGAGGATGTCGTACACGACGTTCCCCCCTTCTCCAGAGAGTAGATTCGCTTGAGAACCAACGGTACCTGCACTCACGGGCGTGTGAAATAGTGTATGCTATCGGAGGGGGCGCGGGGGGCTTCGGGTTGTCTTGCGGAGAACGCCAGCGCCGGCCGTCGGCGTCGTCGGTCGCCGGTGAGGTGCCGTGAAGGCGCGCCGGGCTCTTTGCCGAAAAGGTATTGTTGTTGTTTGCGATGGAGTCCAGCAGGCGTCGACGATCCCGGTCGGCGCACGGGAGTTGGAGCCAGCATGATTCGAGTGATGATCGTCGACGATCATGAAGTGGTGCGCATCGGCCTGAAATCGCTTCTCGCCCGGGTGGAGGACCTCGAGGTGGTGGCCGAAGCAGGCTCCGCCGAAGAGGCCATCCGCACCATCGACCAGCTGGCCGGGGAAGGGCGAGCCCCGGACGTGGTCGTGATGGACGTGCGCATGCCCGGCGGCAGCGGTGTCGACGCGTGCCGCCAGATCCGGGCGAAGCACCCGGACGTGAAGGTGATCATGCTCACCTCCTACACCGACGACGAGGCCATCTTCGCCTCGGTGATGGCGGGCGCCTCCGGCTACGTCCTCAAACAGGTGGGCTCGGAGGACCTGATCAAAGCCATCCGGACGGTGCACGCCGGCGGCTCGCTCCTCGACCCCAGCACCACCCAGCGGGTGCTGGAGCGGATGCGGATGCGGGACCCCTTGAACGACCTGCCCGAGCCCTTGACGGATCAGGAGCGCCGGCTCTTGAGCCTCATCGCGGAAGGAAAGACCAACAAGGAGATCGCCGCCATCGTCTACTTGAGCGAGAAGACGGTGCGCAACTACGTGAGCAACATCTTGGCTAAGCTGGGCCTTTCCAACCGCGCCGAGGCGGCGGCCTTCGCCGTGCGCCACGGGCTGGCGGGCGGCCCGGACAACGAGAAACGGGGCGGCGACAGCTTCAAGTGACGCCTGCCGGCGGCGGTCCTTGAGGCGCCGAGCTCCGGGCCGGGGGTAAGCCCGCGTGTCCGTGCTGCGATCCTTTTTTGAACTGGAAGCCAACCGCATCGTCCTCAACTTCGCCCACGGCCTCATCTATTTTCTGATGGGCTTCGGCGTGTTGATCAAGTCGAAGCGCTGGAGCGAGCTGACGCTGGCGAAAGCCCTGCCCTGGCTCGGCGCCTTCGGCATCCTCAACGCCTTGGGCGACTGGGGCCTGGTCTTCCTGCCCATCCAGACCGCAGTCTTTTCCGAGCAGATGATGTCCATCCTCTGGGTGCTGGACGCCGCCCTGCTGGCCCTCTCGTACGCCTGCCTGCTGATGTTCGCCGCGAAGCTCTTGGGAGAGACCAAGCCCGAGTGGGTCTGGCTCCCCCGGGTGGTGCCGGCGCTTTACGGCGTCTGGTTGGCAGCGCTCGTCATCGGCCTCGTCCGCACCGGTCTCCAGTGGGAGCTGGACCTGCGGCTCACCCGGCACTTTGAAGTGCTCTACCGCATCGGCTTCGCGTTCACCGGCTCGGTGGCCGGCGCCTGGGCGCTCTCGCTGCAGCGGGAGGAGCTGGAGCGGCTGGAGCTTCAGGCATCGATCCCGCCGCTGATGTGGGTGGGCTTTTCCCTCCTGCTTCACGGCATCGCCGCCGGCCTCATCGTGCCCGAGGGCAGCTTCTTCTCGAGCTACTTCCTGACGGACCGGATGGTCTTTGAATGGACGGGCCTGCCGGTGCGCCTCCTCACCGGCGCGAGCGGCGCCGTGGTGGCGTTTTTCATCCTGGACAGCCTGGACGTGTTCGACGACGAGTTCCAGCGGCGCATCGACGCGGCCAACCGCCTGCAGGCGGTGATGGACGAGCGGCTCCGCATCGCCCGGGACCTTCACGACGGGATCATCCAGACCCTGTACGCGGTGGGCCTGAACCTCGAAGGGCTGATCCTCAGCCTGAAACAAGGCGCGCCCGGGGCCGAAGACGAGATCCGCTCCATCATGCGCTCGGTAGACGGCGCCATCCAGGACATGAGGAGGTACATCGTCCGGCTCAAAGCCCCCAACGAGGAGGCCTCCCTCGACGAGCAGCTCCGCCTCCTGGTGCGGGACCTCCAGAGAGAAGCCCGCATCCCAGTGCGCATCAAGGCCGACCCGGTGGAGGCCGGGCTCATCTCGGCCGAGGCCATCATGGACATCCTGCTCATCGTGCGGGAAGCGGTGAGCAACGCGGTGCGGCACGCCCGGGCCTCGGAGGTCCGCATCGCGCTGGTCCGGGACGAGCGGGGCATCAACCTCTCCATCGTCGACGACGGCATCGGCTTCGATCCCGAGCAGAGGCCGAAGGGGGCCGCCGGCGAGCATCTCGGCCTCGACAACATGTACCGGAGAGCGGCGTCGGTGGGCGGCCACCTCTCCATCCACAGCGAGCCGGGACACGGCACCGAGATCCTGCTCCGGGTGCCGCTGAATCCCTGACACGCTTTCAGCCGTCCAACGGGTGGTTCCATTTCCACGCGTGGGGGTTCGCGCCCCGCGCTTTGGACCGCGCGTACGTCCGGGTGCTGGAGAGCGACGCATGGCCTGCCACCTGCTGCAGGGCGCGCAAGGAGACGCCCGCCTCCCAGAGCAGCGTGAGGCAGGTGCGCCGCAGCGAGTGCACCGTAAGCCCCGGCCTTTCGATCCCCGCCCGCCGGACGGCGAGGCGGAAGGCGTGGTAGACTGCTCCTTTCGTCACCGGCTCTCCCCGGCGATTGAGGAAGAAGCTCCGGGACGCCGGCGCCTTGGGGCGCTGCGCGAGGTACTCCGCGAGGGCCTGGCGGCAAGCGGGGGAAAGGCCCAGTGTGCGGCGTCTTCCCCTGCGGCCGGTGAAGGTGATGGTCCCGGCCGCCGGGTCAAAGTCGTCCAGTTTGAGAGAGAGCAGTTCCGACAGGGTGCAGCCGCAGGTGAGAAAGAGGCGGAACATCGCGTAATCCCGGGCGGGGAAGCGGCTCATCTTGGCGGCTTCCAAGAGGCGCAGCGCCTCGTCCCGGGTCAAGGTGACGCTGGGCCGGGAGCGGACCCGCTGGGCGGGCACGGCGGACGAGGGGTCCCGCGGGATCGCGCCCTGGCGCTCCAAGTAGGCGAAAAACCGCCGGAGCGACGCCAGGCGCCGGCGGCTGCTGGCCGCGCTGTTGCCGCGCACCAGGCGCAGGTAGCGGAAGAAGCCTGTCACAACCCGTGAATCTATGTCTTCGGGCGTTTCGACGCCCGGGACGTACATTTTGAGATAGCGGGTGAAGAGATCGAGATCGTGGGCGTAATGCCGGAGGGTGTTTTCGCTGCGCGCCTCGCGGCGCGCGAGGTCTTCCAAGAATTCCGCAATCCACCGGGCCAGCGGCCTGTGCAGCGCAGCAGGCCCGGGCTGACCGGGGACGCCGCGGCTCTTCCCTTCGCCCGGCCGAGCCCTGGACTCCACCTCCACGGCGTGCGGCAGGGACAAATCCATCGCCTCCTCGATGAGCTTGGCGCGGCACGGCCGCGCCCTCCCTCACGGAAGGCATGGCTGTTGCCAATAATTTCCACGCACCTTCGGGAATCCCTTTCGCGGGCTGAAGGGGTTGAAACGGGAAAAAAGACGAAGGACCGGCCATCGACCGGTCCTTCTCGAGGGTCCTGCCGCACGGGCCTGCGCATTTCGGGGGGATGCCGCAGCCCGCATCTGCGGCAGGTGCAACAGGAGCTGTCAGGCGACGGGGTGTGGGGAGTCCGGGGGTCTCGCCGCCATCCAGCTTCCTTTGCAGTCGAGGTTTTAGTTTATGATTCCTTTGCAGATATCCTGCCCTCGATGCTGAGAATGAAGACCTATTTTTATAGTCCAATGGTCCCGCTGGAGCCGCATTCCACCGGCTTGCCAGAGCCGTGCCCCGGCGAGTATGATGGTGATGTCCGTGCCCCAGGCGGCCCATCTCCCGTGAGGGAGACAGGAGGGCCT
This sequence comes from Clostridia bacterium, assembly GCA_002919235.1. Taxonomy (GTDB): domain Bacteria; phylum Bacillota; class Limnochordia; order DTU080; family RSA5; genus RSA5. The sequence goes on along the minus strand of PKEX01000003.1, from coordinate 1,798 downwards.
CATCGACGTGCGCGCGTTGGCTTTAGCGGGACTCTTCGTCCTCCTAGGCGCTCTGGTCCCTGCGGAAATTCCCCGCGTTTCTCGGATCGGCCGGATTTCCAGCTCCTTGAGTCCGTGGGCGGCCTCGGCTTCGCCCCGTTCTCCGGGCTTTGCGGTACCGGCTTCCCCGAGACCGCCGGCCGTCTCTGGCGCGCTCTCCGGGTCCGGACGGGTCGCGGCGCGTCTTAAGTCTTACCGCGCACTGCGCTACGAAGGGGTCGTCGGGCAGTCCAGCTGGCATGCCTGCGGCCCGGCCGTTCTCGCCACTTATCTCACCTACTATGTAGGCCAGGAGACCTCTGAGGCCGAGATGATCGAGCTCATCACGGGCGCGGGCAGCGAGGGCGCGCCTGCGGGCGGAGCCGGGGCCGGCGCGTCGCTGCTGGATCTCAAGCGGGCCTTAGCGGCCAAGGGGATTGCGGCGGCCGGCTATCGTGTGGATGCAGAAGCGCTGCTGGCCTATTTCCAGCGAGGCGGTCCCCCGCTGATCCTCCACGTGACCCGCCCCCAGCACCATTTCCTCCTAGCGATCGGCCCGGTCCCCGGGAAACGGGGTGGAGCGGTTGAGCTCCTGGTCGCGGACCCCTCCTACGGCCGGCGGCTGGTGCGCCCGGAGGAACTGGAAAGCCACTGGGGCTTTCTCGGCTACGTGCTGGTGCCGGTTCCTCTCGAGCCGCTGCTGCGCCGAGTCCAGGAGCGGCAGGTAGCTGCGCTGGCGAGAGAAGGCGAAAGGCTTCGCTTCCTCCAGGCGGTGGGGAGGTGGGGCGTGTGACGGGCCGCGAGGGATTCTTGAGGCGCCGGGCGGCCGCGGTTTTCGTCCTGGCCTGGGGGCTGGCGGTCACCTCCGGGCTCGCCGGTGGGATCTTGCCCGCTTCTGCGGAAGCCGCAGGGCCCGCCGAGGCCTACGGCGATGGCCCACAGCCGGGCCAGGCGGGGGAAGAACGCGGCGCGACGCGCGGAGAGGAGCGGGAGCGTGCGGAAAGCGGCCTGCCCGTCGATCCCTTGACCGTGCCGCGCGGCGCGGGCGGTGTCACACTGGTCCTGGGCGTGGACGTGTCCCCCGGCGGCTTTGAGGCCGCGATCCCCCACGGCACCGGCTGGACCCGCTATGTGCAAGCCACGGCCGAGGCCGGGCTGCACCTGGGCGCCCGGCTGGGGCTGGGCCGAGACCTGACGCTGGCGTTCGGCTGGCGGGCCAGCCTCGTACACCGCAGAGAGGCGGTGGAAGGCGGTGAGGAGCGGGAGAGCCTCACCGGACGGCCCCTGCGGTGGACCGGCGCCGCGCTGGAGTACGAGACGCCTCGTTCGACGGGCGGCCGTGCGCTGGGCGTCTCGCTGCAGGTCGTCCCGGGCGCCGGAGCGGGCCTGGTGGCCGGCGTCGAACTGGGCGTGTCGCTGGTCCGGGACCCGGCGATCCTCTTCGGCGCGGCGGCGGTGGAGCCCGGTGGGGCGCCCGGGGCCGGGAGAGCCATCCGCCTCTCCGCCGGGCTGGCCTTCGTTGCCAATGAGAGGGTGGCGCTGAGAGGGACGGCGGCGCTGCGGTTTCCCACGATGGGCGTCCAGGAGCCTTCCGGCGTGCTCTTGTGGCGCATTGGCTACCTCATGGACCCGGGCGGCAGCCGGGAGATGGCTGTGTACGGCGGGTGGAGCACGGCCGGCGACCGGCTCCGAATGACGCTGGGCGTGGAGTGGGCAGTGCGAGTGGGTCAGGACTGAGGCGGCGGGCGCTGCCCGCCGCCCGCCGCGGGGGGGTCGCGGG
>PKEX01000001.1 GCA_002919235.1 Clostridia bacterium | reverse complement strand
AGCCAGGGACCGCTCAGCCTGCGGGCCTTCCACAACGGGACCGCCAGTGATCTGGGCGATCCGCTCAACCTGTTCCGCGGCAGCAAGTACTTCGAAAACAGCACGACCGGCGTCGACGCGACGCTGCTAGTCGGGTCGGCCACGGCGAAGGCACAGTACGTGCGGCCGAGCAGCAATGACAAGGATGAGAACCGGGTGGCGCTCGGGAAGGTTGATCTGCCTATCGGCACCACGGCCAGCGCGTCGGCTATCGTGGCCAACCAGAGCAATCCCGGCAAGGACGAAAGCTTCACCACGTTGGGTGCGGCCGGGAAGTTCTCGCTGGGGAGCGTAAATGTAACGACAGAGCTGGCGTCGACCCTCCGCGACGAGGACAAGAACCTCGCGTGGATGGCCGAAGCCTCCGTGCCGGTGGTCGAAGGCATCAACGTGACCGTGCATGCCAGGGAAGTGGGCCGAAACGTGGCGATGGCCTATAACGACCATCAGTACAATGGATACGGTCAGCGCTACATGGATGTGAGCTGGCAAATCCTCAAAGACCTGAGTGCTGGCTTGTACCTGCAGAACTGGTACAACGCGGACAGATCCTACGACGCCCTCATGCACAAGCTCAGTCTCAACGCGAAAGTGGGAAGTGTCAACCTCGCCGGATACGTCGAGACCGAGCGGACCAAGAGTGCGACGGGCAAGTATGACGCGCTGAATCACGACCGCAAGTCGCTCAAGGCTACAGCGAAGCTGTTCAACGTCTTCGACGTGACCGGCTTCCTGTGGAACCAGGAGAAGAAGACCGGCGAGGTCGAGTCGTCCTTGGTTGGGCGGATCTCCTTCGAGCCGCTGGCCGATACGACGGTCAGTCTCGAGGCGTCTCGGAACCGGAAAGACAAAGGACTAGACCCAACTCAGAACGTCTATGCGAAGGTCGCCCGCAAGATCCCGGGCGGTGAGCTGTCGCTCGCATACGGCAAGCGGACGTTCAACGACGACGATAACACGATCGAGACCTGGGAGACGGCGAAGGACTACTTCGAACTGAAGCTGGAGATCAACTTCTAAGCTTCGGCCCGGGGAAGGCCCGTGGCGCACCGCCACGGGCCTTCTTCTTCTTCTGCTCCTGTCTATGCTCGTGTCGAGAGCTCCGTTGTGCTCCGGCTGCGGCCCGTGTTTCGAAAGTGTAACCCGGCTGGAAAGAGGCCGCGCTGGATTGATCGGCGAATAACCCCTTGAAACTGGCTGCTCATCGTGAGGCTTTTCGAATTACCTGTTTCCGAGGGGGAACCACAATGCGTCGCCGACGGGGGTCCTTTTTTGTTGCGTTCGTTTTCTGGATGGCTGCCGTGGTGATTCCGGCGGTTCTGCCAGCCGCGGCGGATCCGTCCGCTTCCGGCATCCCTCTCCTGTCGTCCGGGGTGGCGCTGGCGGCGCCCAAGGGCCAGCTGCGGCTTTACACGTCCCAACCTGACGCCGACGCGCAGAAGACGGCCGCTGCCTTTGAAGCGCTCTACCCCGGCGTGGAAGTGATCATCTTTCGCTCCGGGACAGAAGAAGTGGTGAGCCGCTTTCTCCTGGAAGCGGAGGCGGGCGCGCCCCAGGCGGACGTCCTTCTCATCGCAGACGCCCCGACGTTTGAGATTCTGAAGTCCCGGGGGATGCTGGAGTCGTACCGTTCGCCGCATGCGGACGATATCGATCCCGCCTACTACGATCCTGACTTCACCTATTACGGCACCAAGATCATGGCGACGGTCATCGCCTACAACACCCTGCTGGCCCGGCCTCTTGAAAGCTGGAACGACCTCAAGTCCCTCAGGCCCGGCCAGGTGGCGATGCCCGACCCCAACTACTCAGGGGCGGCCGCGTACAACCTGGGAGTCTTCACCCGGACGCCCGGCATCGGCTGGGAGTGGTACGAAGCCCTGCGGCAAGGCCGGGTGCTGATGACGCAAGGGAACGGCGCCGTGCTGCGGGCCGTGGCCAGCGGCGAACGGCCGTATGGTATAATCGTAGAGTACTTGGCCATCCGGGCGAAGCAGGACGGTTCTCCTGTCGACATCGTCTACCCCAAAGAGGGCGTGCCGGTGATCACCGAGCCGGTGGGCATTGTCAAGGGGACGAAGAACCTCGAGGCGGCGCAGGCATTCGTCGATTTTCTCCTCTCGCGAGAAGGGCAGGCCCTGGCGGCCGAGATGGGCTACATGCCGCTCCGCCACGACGTCGAGCCTCCGGCCGGTTTCCCGCCGCTTTCGGATATCCGGGCCCTCTCCGTGGACACCGGCGTCCTCGTCGCGGAACGCGAGAACGACAAGGAACGGTTCAACGAACTGTTCGGCGAATGGTAGCGGAACGGGATCGGTAGCAGCTAGATCGCGGTGATGCGTTCGTGTACGTGAGCGCGGCGAGATCGTCCCAACGCCAGCAGGCAGCTGGCCTCGCATCCGGCGCGCCTTCCCAGCCGCGGGTGCGGCTGGGTCTTTCTTGGCTTGTCGCCATCGGGGTGCTGCTCTTTCTCACGAATCTCTATCCCTTGCTCAAACTGGCCCAACGCTCGTTTCTGACGGAAGGCCGCTTCACGCTGGAGCACCTCGCCTGGGCCTTTCAGAGCAGCCAGGTGCGGACGGCCCTTTTCAACAGCCTGTTTACCGCGGGGGCGTCCACGGTCATCGCCGTGCTGCTCGCCGTCCCGCTCGCGGCGTTGACGGAGAAGACGGATCTCTGGGGCCGGGGCCTGATCCGCCTTGCCATCCTGTCGCCCCTGGTGATCCCGCCCCACATCCTCGCCATCTCCTGGCAGCAGTGGGCGGGGCCCGTGGGATATCTCCAGAGGGCGATCCGTTCGGTGTTTGGCCTCTTCGGCCCGCTCTGGACCCTTTACGGTCCGGGCGGGATCATTCTGTTGCTTTCGTTTTTCTCGCTGCCCGTGGCGTATTTGACGGTGGTGGCCGGGCTGAAGCGCATCCCTCGCAGCGTCGAAGAAGCGGCGATGTGCGAAGGAGCGACAGGGTGGCAGGTGTGGCGTCACATCGTGCTGCCGCTGGTCCGGCCGCATGTCGCGGCGGCGACCATCTTGGCGTTCCTCGGAGGGCTGGGCAATTTCGGCATCCCGGCGCTCCTCGGGATCCCTGCCCAGTACAGCACGCTGCCCACGCTGATCTACCGGCAGGTGGCGTCGCTCTCGACGTCGGCGTTTGGGCGCAGCGCGTCGCTGGGCCTTCTGTTTGGGCTGCCGGTCCTGCTGGTGCTGGCCGTGCAGTCCAGAATCCTCGGCCGGGGAGAGGAAAGCTCGCCGGGCGACGCCGGGGAAAAGGGGATGGTCTACCCGCTGGCACGCTGGAAAGCCCCGGTGTTTGGGCTGCTGCTGGGGCTGATCGTGTTCAGCGTCGGCGGGCCGCTCTTTTCCGTGGCCATGACGGGGCTGATCAAAGCGTACGGGCTGCCGCTGGCGTGGGAGAACCTCACGCTCGACCACTTCCGCTTCGTGCTGTTTGAGCTCGACCGCACCCGGGTCGCGGCCCGCAACAGCGTGATCCTGTCCGCCGGGGCGGCGGCTCTAAGCGCCCTGTTTGCGGCGGTGGTAGGGTACGCCGTCAGCAGGGCGCGGGCCCGCTGGCTCCAGGTGATCGTGAACCTGCCGTACGCCCTGCCGGGCATCGTCTTTGCCCTCTCGCTGATTCTCGGATGGATCACCCCGCCGATTCCGGGTTTGCGGATCTACGGGACGCTCTGGATCATCTTCGTCGCCTATCTCGGGCGCTTCCTCGCCCTGGCGCTGCAGCCGGTTTCGGCCGCCTGGCAGCAGGTGGACCCCAGCATCGAAGAGGCGGCCAAGGTGGACGGCGCCGGCTTTGGGCAAGCGCTGGTCTTCGTCCTGGCGCCGCTCATCGCCCCGTCCCTGGGGGTCGCTGCGCTGCTGGTCTTTTTGCAGGCGCTGGTGGAGCTCACGCTCTCGGCGCTGCTGGCAGGCTCCGGCACGGAGACGCTGGGCTGGCTCATCTTTGGCCTGGAGCAGGGAGGGTACACCACGCAGAGCGCCGCGCTCAGCACGGTGCTCCTGCTCACGCTGCTGGCTTTCGCCGGCCTGCTCGGCCTGCTCCGCCGGCGCGCCGCGTCGTGAGGCCGGAGCGCGGCGAGGAAGGGGGGTCTGGTCCGCAGTGGGGCGGTCTGTGCGCGGCCCGGCCTGTGCTGCGGCGGCGCGGCCCGTGGTGCGGCGGCGCGGGAAAGGGGCCGGCGGCCGTAGCTGCTGGGCACGGCGGGGGTGGGAAGCTGTCGCCCATATCTGGGCAGCGTGGGGGAGTCTGTCGCCATCTGGACGGGTCGAGGGTACCCGCCGCCCGCTTCTGGTTACGGCGGGGGCATCTCTAGCCCACTTCTGAGCAGGTCGAGGGTACCTGTCGCCCATTTCCGGGCAGGTTCCCGCCGCCGGGCGCCCGCCTGTGGGCGGGGGAGTGGTCGCGCGCACGTTCACAAACCCCGCGTCTGAAGCGAAACGCTTCTAGCTGGGGTTACGTATGGACGCAAGAGTGCGAATCATCAGTCTGCAAGACGGCCCATGCCCGCATGCCCAAATTTGGGCAGTTTCACCGGCCGGGCTGCCTAAATCCGGGCAGGAAAGAGCCGAAACGAACCCGGATGCCCACGCGTGGGCAACGTTCTAGGCGAAGCCGCCCATTTGTGAGCATCGGGGCGTCTTTGACCGCCCGGAAATGGGCGAAGCGGTGCGTGAGGGCACTTTCACAAACCGGCAAGGGTAATCAATTAGGGAAATCGACAAGGGCAACCGACAAGACCCACAAACAAAAGCCACAACACCCCGTGCGGAGCGCGCGTTCGGGGATCCGTTCAGTGGAGCGCGTTGCGATGCGGCGGGCCTGCCCCTGCGGTGCGCCGTTTTGGGGCCTCTCTACCCACCGCGATCGCTGGACGGGCGATGGACGAGGCCTGACGTGGGCAGATTACCTTGGGAAGGCGGGACCTGCCAATCCGCCCAATCCACAATCCGTCCAGTGGGGAGAGAGGCTCATGAGCGCATCGTTTGCAGGGAAGGTCGTCGTGGTCACCGGCGGGGCGTCGGGCATCGGCGAGGCGTGCGCGGCTGAGTTCGCTCGCCGGGGCGCCAGGGTCGTCGTGGCGGACTTCAATGTCGAACTGGGCCAGAGAGTGGCGGCGAAACTCAGTGAGCTCACACGGAAGAGCTCCACCCGACACAGCGCAGAACGGGCACAAGGACACGGCCCGCACGCAGCGGAGCGAGCCGGGGCAGGCATAGGCGAGAGATCGACCGGGTATGAGCGGCCGGCCGGAGACGCCCTGGGACCGGCAGGCGGCCTCCAGGACGGTACTGCCCGGACACGCGCAACGGTAGGCGTGTTGACGAGGGAACCGGCGGCCGGAGAGCGAGGGGATGTGATCTTCATCCCTGTTGACGTCAGCGACCCGGATTCGGTGGAGGCCATGGTGAGGGAGACGGTGGCAGCCTTTGGCAGGCTGGACGTGGCCGTCAACAACGCCGGGATCGGCGGTGAGTCAAATCCGACGGGCGCGTATTCCATCGCCGGGTGGCGGCGGGTGATCGACGTCAACCTCAACGGCGTCTTTTACTGCATGCGGTACGAAATCCCGGCGATGCTGGACAGCGGCGGGGGCGTCATCATCAACGTCTCGTCGATCCTCGGGTCGGTGGGCACCGCCGGCGCCCCGGCGTACACCGCCGCCAAGCACGGCCTGTTGGGCCTGACCAAAGCGGCGGCGCTCGAGTACGCGAAAGACGGGATCCGGGTGGTGGCCGTCGGGCCGGCGTACATCGACACGCCGCTGCTCGCTCACATCGACCCGCAGACCCGGGAGCGGATCACCGGCCTGCACCCGGTGGGCAGGATGGGGACAGCGCAAGAAGTGGCGGAGTTCGTCGCCTTCCTCGCTAGCGACGCGGCGTCGTTCATCACGGGGAGCTACCATCTGATCGACGGTGGCTACACGGCCCAGTAACCCGTCCCGAAGGATCAAAGGCCCCGGCTCCGGAGGCTCAAGGTCAAAGTCGCCGTCGTGGAGGCTCGAGAGCCCTGGAGGGAGTCCCAAGGAATCCCTCAAAGGAATCCCCATAAGAGCCCGGACGGGAGCCGCGGGAGCCCCAGGGAAGCCCAAGGGAGCTCAAGGGAAACTCAAGGGGAACTCAAGGAAACTCAAGGGAAGCTCAAGGAATCCGAGCTAAGAGAATCTCAAAGAGACGTTCACACATCCGTGGGGCAGGCACCGGAGTCACCGGTCAGAGTAGGCATTGGGCCGTGGCTGTAGAATCTCCTAAAGCCGCGTCACGGCGCGGCAATCGAGCCGTGTGGACGCTCCCGGGGGAGCGGGACATAGGGTTCCGCAAGAGAACGCTCCGCGACGAAAGGAACATCGCTATGGCCAGGGCGACGTTGAGACCCAAGCACGAACGGCGGGTCGCCGCCGGGCATCTGTGGATCTACCAGGGCAACATCGAGCGAATCGAAGGGGATCCGGCGCCGGGCGACGTGATTGACGTCTTCAGCGCCCGGGGCGAGTTCCTGGGGCGGGGATACTACAACCCCCATTCCCAGATCGCCATCCGGCTGCTCACCCGGGACGACCGGCCCATTGATCACGCCTTCTTCGCCGAACGCATCCGAAAGGCCCAGGCCTGGCGGGCCCGGGTGATGCCTGATCAAACTTCCTACCGCTTGATCTATTCGGAGGGGGATCTCCTTCCCGGCCTGATCGTCGACCGCTACGAGGACGTGCTGGTGGTGCAGTTTCTCACGCTGGGGATGGAGGTCCGCCGGGACGAGATCATCGCCGCCCTGGAGGAAGTGGTAGAGCCCCGGGCCGTCTTCGAGCGGAGCGACGTAGCAAGCCGGCGGCACGAGGGGCTGGAACCCAGGGTGGGCCTGCTCCGGGGAGAACTCCCGCCGCAGCCCATGACCATCACCGAGAACGGCCTGGCATTTGAGGTCGACGTGGTGGAAGGCCAAAAGACCGGCTACTTCCTGGACCAAAAGGTGAACCGTACCCTGCTGGCACCGCTGGTCGAGGGGGCCCGGGTCCTCGACGTCTTCTGCCACACGGGGTCCTTCAGCGTGCATGCCCTCCACTACGGCGCCCGGGAGGTCACCGGCATCGACAGCTCCGAGCAGGCCGTCGCCGCGGCCCAGCGCAACGTGGAACGCAACGGTCTCGGCGACCGGGCCCGCTTCGAGGTGGCCAACGCCTTTGACCGCCTCCGGGAGCTGGAGCGAGAGGGAGAGCGCTTTGACTGCGTGATCCTGGACCCCCCGGCGTTCGCCAAGGGGAAGGCTCACGTCGAAGCCGCGGCCCGGGGGTACAAAGAGGTGAACCTGCGGGCCCTCAAACTCCTGGAGCCGGGCGGGTTTCTGGTCACGTGCTCGTGTTCGCACCACATGTCGCCGGACGAGTTCTACGCCGTGGTGCTAGACGCCGCCCTCGACGCCCGCAAGCACCTGAGAGTGGTCGACACCCGGGGCCAGGCTCCGGATCACCCCGTCCTCGCCGGGGTTCCGGAGACCGCGTACCTCAAGTGCTTCATCTTCCAGGTGATTTGAAAGCCGCCAGCCGGCTGCGGCCCCTACGCCAGGAGGAGCCGGTCTTCGAGCAGCTCCGTGCCGCGGGCGCGGCTGAACTCCTTCAGCAGGTCCGGGACGGTCATCTTTTCCCGCTCGGGACCGGAGAGGTCCAGGACGATGCGGCCCTCGTGCATCATGATGGTCCGGTGGCCCAGGCGCAGGGCGTGCTCCAGGTTGTGCGTCACCATGAGCGTGGTCAGCCGGTATTCGGTGACGATCCGGTTGGTGAGCTCCAGCACCTGCTGGGCCGTCTTGGGGTCCAGCGCCGCCGTGTGCTCGTCGAGGAGCAGGAGCGACGGGCGGGTCATCGTGGCCATGATCAGCGACAGGGACTGGCGCTGGCCGCCGGACAGGAGCCGGACCTCGCTTTGCAGCCGGTGTTCCAGGCCGAGGCCCAGAGGGGCCAGAAGCTCCCGGTAGCGGGCGCGGGCGGCCGGGGTGACGCCCCGCCGCAAAGTACGGCGCTTGCCCCGCAGCTCGGCCATGCTCAGGTTCTCCTCGATGGTCATGGAGGCGGCGGTCCCCTGGAGCGGGTCTTGGAACACCCGCCCGATGTAGCCGGCCCGGCGGTGTTCGCTCCAGCGGGTGATGTCGACTCCGTCCAGGGTGATGGTGCCCCGGTCGGGGAGGTGGTGGCCGGCGATCAGGTTGAGCAGGGTCGACTTGCCCGCGCCGTTGCTGCCGATGACGGTGACGAACTGCCCCTTTTCGACGGTGAGGTCTACCCGGTCCACGGCGATCTTGACGCTGCCCCCGCCGACGGGAAACGTCTTGGTCAGGCCCTTGATCACCAGCACGGCTCACATCCCCTCCTTTCCGGCCTGCTCGGGCCGGGCGCCCAGGGGAACGACCCCCGAAGCCCGGGCGATGGCGTCCAGCTCTTCATCGGTAGGCGCCTTGCGGCCGGCCAGGCGCTCTTTGATGGCCGGGCCCGCAAGCGCCAGCACCACGATCCCCGCGGTGACGATGCGAAGGTCCGTGGGCGCAAAACCTGCGCTCAACGCGAAGTAAATGGCGAGGCGGTAGAGGACGGCCCCCAGCAGAGCGCCCAAGGTTCCCCGGAAGACCGTAGCCGGCTTGATCAGAGCGTTGCCCAGGATGACGGAGGCCAGGCCGGTGATGATGGTGCCGAGGCCCATCCCCACGTCGGCGTACCCCTGGTACTGGGCGATCATGGCGCCGGCCAGGGCCACTAGGCCGTTGGAGAAGGCCAGTCCCAGGATGATCATGGAGTCGGTGTTCACGCCGAGGCTGCGGATCATGACGGGGTTGTCGCCCGTGGCCCGGACGGCCAGGCCCAAGTGGGTGCTGAGAAACCAGTCGATGCTGAGCTTGACCAGCAGCGCCAGGACGCCGAAGACCACCAGAGCCTGGAGCGGGTGGTCAAACCCCCGCTCGGCCAGCATGGTGAAGATCGTGGGCTGGCGCAGGAGCGGGACGTTGGGCCGGCCCATGATGCGGAGGTTGACCGAATAGAGCGCCGTCATCGTCAGGATGCTGGCCAAGAGGCCGGCGATCCGCATCTTGGTATGCATGAAGCCGGTGACCGCCCCCGCGGCCGCCCCCGCGAGAAAGGCGACGGCCACCGCGGTGACGGGGGACGTGCCGCCGACGATGAGCACGGCGGCCACGGCGGCGCCCAGAGGAAACGTGCCGTCGACGGTCAGATCCGCGAACTGCAGGACGCGGAAGGTCAGGTACACACCGAGGGCCAGCACCCCGTAGGCGAGCCCCTGTTCGATCGATCCACCCAGCGCATGCCAGCTCAAGGCCGTACATCCTTCCCAGGTCCGTCGTGCCCGTCATGCTCAAAAAAGGGTGGAAGGCCGCTCAGGCCTTCCACCCCGAGCGACGCCGGCTTTCGTTGCGGCGCCTATTCCTCGATCACCTGGTCCGCCCGGGCGAGGACGGAGTCAGGGATCGTGACGCCCATCCGTTTTGCGGCGGCCACGTTGACCACCAGGTCGAGGTCGTTCAGGTACTCGATGGGGATCCCGGCCGGATCCTCGCCCTGCAGCACCCGGTAGGCGATGTCCGCGGTCTGCCGGCCGAGCTTATAGTAGTCGATGCCCAGGGTGGCCAAAGCGCCCTTGGCGACGCTGTCGGCTTCACCGGCGATCAGCGGGAGCCGGGCGCGCTCGGCTACGAGGATCACCGACTCCAGCGCCGAGACCACGGTGTTGTCGGTGGGGACGTAGATGGCGTCGACCCGCCCTTGGAGCGACTGGGCCGCCTGGAGCACTTCGGACGAGTTCGCGGCCGTCGCCTCCACCAGGGTGAAGCCCAGGGAGGCTGCGGCCTGGCGGGCCAGCTCCACCTGGACCACGGAGTTCACCTCGCCGGCGTTGTAGACCACGCCGACCCGCCGCGCCTGGGGCACGATCTCCTTGAGCAGCTCCAGCTGCTCCCGGACCGGCGTCAGGTCCGAGGTGCCGGTCACGTTGGTCCCCGGCCGCTCGATGCTCTGCACCAGGTCCGCGGCGACCGGGTCGGTGACGGCGGTGATCAGAATAGGGATGTCCTTCACGATGTGCGCCGCCGCTTGGGCAGTCGGCGTCGCGATGGCCAGGATCAAGTCGACGCCGTCCGCCTGGAACTTGCGGGCGATGGTCTGGGCCGTCGCCAGGTCCCCTTGGGCGCTTTGGATGTCATACACGATGTCCACGCCTTCGACGTAGCCCAGCTCGCCCAGGCGGTCGATGAAGCCCTGGCGCGCTTGGTCCAGCGAGGGATGCTCCACGATCTGGGTGATGCCCACCCGGAGGGGGGCCGCCTGCGCGCTGAGCGAGAAAGCGAGCAGCACCAGCGCGGCCGCCCACCCAAGAGTCCGTCGGAAAACCCGTACCAACGTATTCCCCTCTCCTTTTCCCCTTGAATCATGCTAAGGCCGTGTAAAGCCAAAAACTTGAAGAGTGAAGTTCTCGATGAAGCCGGTCTCTCCTCCTGTGTCGGCGCTGGCAAGGCCAGCCTTTGCCGCGGGCAAAGAGAGGCCGTTCGTCAAGGAGCCGGGCGGCTGGCCGCATCCACCACTTCCGGATGGGCGGGGAGGAAAGGGGCGCGCAGCCGCCGCATATTCAGTTTGGAAGCGACCGGACGGGAGTGAATCGGGATCATGATCCGGGTGGCGGGTCTCACCAAGGCATACAATAAGGAGAAGTGGGCACTCCGGGGGATTTCCTTCGAGGTGCAGGAGGGCGAGTTTTTCGGGTTCCTGGGTCCCAACGGCGCCGGCAAGACCACGGCCATCAAGATCCTCACCGGGCAGCTGGCGCCCACCGGCGGGGAAGCCCGGGTCATGGGCTGGGAGCCCTGGAAGGAACTGGCCCGCGTGAAGCCCTTCATCGGGGTGGTGCCGGACCAGGCCAACCTCTACGAGCGTCTCACGCTGCAGCAAAACCTCGAGCTCTACTGCCGCCTTTGGGGTCTCGACTTTAAACGCATCGACGAAGTGCTGGAGCGGGTGGGCCTCTTGAAGGAAAAAAGGACGCCCGTCAAGGCGCTCTCCCGGGGGATGAAGCAGCGGGCGCTCTTTGCCCGCGCTGTCCTGCACCGCCCGCGCATCCTGTTCTTGGACGAACCCACGTCCGGCCTGGATCCCGTCTCGGCCGACCGGATCCACCGGTTTCTCGAAGAGCTCAACCGGGAAGGGATGACGATTTTCCTCACCTCCCACAACATGCAGGAAGTCGACCGGCTCTGCCACCGCGTGGCCTTTCTCAGCCAGGGGATCATCGCCGCCGTGGGGGCGCCCGGCGCCCTCAAACTGGAGCACTCGACGCAGCAGGTCCGGGTCCTGGTGGAGGGGGACGACGGCGCGCTGGAAGAGCAGGTGCTGGCGTTGAACGGGACGGAGAGCGCCGAGAAGATCGGGGACTGGATGCGCCGGGGGCGGCTCCGGGCCATCCACTCCCAAGAGCCCAGCTTGGCTGAGATTTTTATCAAGGTGACCGGGCAGGAGCTGGTCTAGCCGCCGGGAAAGGAGCTGGTCTCCCCATGGTCCGCCGGATCCTTGCGATCTTTATCAAAGAGACCCAGGACATCGCGACCAACTTCAACGTCTCGATCCTGTTCGCCCTGCCATTGATTTTCGCCGTCATCTTCAAGCGGCTGGGGAATGCCATGGATGCCCCTGCGATCGCGTCCACCAGCGTCCTGCTCCTGGCCGGGATGGCTGGGATCTACGTCCCGTCGATGCTGGTGGCCGAGGAGCGGGAGAAGAGGACGCTCCAGGTGCTGATGCTCTCCCCGGCCACGCCCGCGGAGGTTTTCATAGGCAAGGGCCTGATGACCCTGGTGATGACCCTCCTCTTCGCGCTCATCACCTACATCCTCGCGGGCGTGCCAGCGGCCCGGATCCCGGTGCTCCTCCTGTTTTTTGCGCTGGGTGTCGCCGCCTGCATCCCCCTGGGAATGATCGTGGGGCTGTTTGCGCCCAACGTCCTATCCACCGGCCTGGTAGGGATGCCGCTCTACCTGGCCTTCATCTTGCTGCCGCCCTTCACCGTGTTCAACGAGACGCTCAAGCAGGTGGGCCGCGTGCTGCCCACCACCCACCTTTACTACGTGACCATCGCCGAAGCGGGCCCGGGCGCCCGCGCGTCGTGGTTGCTGGAAACCGCCGGCATCCTGCTGTTGATGTGCGCCGTGGCCTGCCTCCTCTTGACGTGGGTGTACCGGAGGCGGGCTACCGCGCTCGGGTGAGCGCCGTCCCGTGACCGGGAGCCGGCCGGGAGATCTACCCCTGCTGGCTGTCGCCGGCGGCCGGGCGGTCGGCGCCGGGGTCGACCCAGCGCAGCGCATCGTAGGGGACGAAGCAGGCGAGCCGGCTGCCTGCCCGCGGCTTGAGGCGGGCCGTGAGGTGGCCGGGGCAGAAGGCGATGAGCCGCAGCTCCCCGGCGCGCAGGTGGACCATGCCTGCCTGGCCGGCGAAGGTGACGTCCTCTAGCTCGGCCGTGAAGTGGAGGCCGGGCGCGGGTGAAGCGGGGCGCTCCGGTGTCTCCGGTGCCTCCGATGGGTTAGAGAACGATCGCGGTGGGCCGCCGTCCTCCAGGAGCCGCACCGCTTCGGGCCGGATGAGGACCAGCGCGCGGCCGGCGCTGCGGAAACGAGGCGGGACGTGGCCCGCCGGGACGGGCCCCAGACCCTTCAGTTCTGCTCCGGCCGGGCCGGCTTTCGCTTCCACCAGCGTGCCTTTCCCGATGAACCGGGCGACAAAGGGCGTCGCCGGGGCGTCGTACACCTCCCACGGGCGGCCCACCTGCACCAGCCGGCCCTGGTTCATCACCGCCACCCGGTCCGCGATGCCCAGGGCTTCTTCCTGATCGTGGGTGACCAGGATCGTGGTGATGCCCAGCTCCTTTTGGATCCTCCGGATCTCAAGGCGCAGCCGCTCCCTGAGGTCGGCGTCCAGGGCCGACAAGGGCTCGTCCAAGAGCAGGGTCTCGGGCTGCGGCGCCAGGGCCCGGGCCAGCGCCGCCCGCTGCTGCTGCCCGGCGGAGAGCTGGTGAGGGCGGCGGTGGCGCAGTGAGGAAAGCCCCACCATCTCCAGCATCTCGGTCACCCGCCGCTGCCGCTCGGCGCGGTCCAGGCGCCGCCAGCGCAGCCCGTAGGCGACGTTTTCCGCCACCGTCATCTGGGGAAAGAGCGCGAAGTTCTGAAAGACGATGCTGACGTTGCGCCGCTCCGGCGGCAGGTGGGTGGCGTCCCGCCCGCGGATCAGGACGCGGCCTTCATCGGGCGTTTCAAGCCCCGCGATCATGCGGATCAGCGTGGTCTTGCCGCAGCCGGAGGGGCCGACCACGGCCAGGAGCTCGCCCTGGTCCACGGCGAGATGGACGCCGTCGACGGCGGTGACGTCGCCGAAACGCTTGGTAAGTCCTATCAGCTGGAGGCTCATCCCCGCTGTCCTCCCCGCGCTCTGTTCTGCCGGGGCGGCTCGCTGTCCCGCGCCCGCTGGATCCATCGGGAGGCTCCTTCGATGAGCAGGAACGCGCCGCCTGTCACCAGGATCAAGAGCACCGCCATGGCGCTGGCGGCCTGGAACTCCCGGGAGGAGAGGAACCGGTAGACGCCGACCGGCATGGTGACCAGGCTGGGCCTGGCCAGCATCATGGTGGCGCTCATTTCGCTGACGCTGATGCCGAAGGCCAGGGTCAGGGCCACGAAGACCCCGCCGGCGATGAGGGGGAGCTCGACGGTGCAAAAGGCCTTGAGCGGCCCCGCTCCCAGCGTGCGGGCGGCTTCGCCTAGGCTGCGGTCGAGGTTGGCCAGGACCGGCCGGACGCTGCGGACGACGAACGGAAAACCCAGGGCCGCGTGGATCAAGATCACCCGCCAGTCGGGCGGGATGGCGGTGAAGGGTTCCTTCCGAAAAGCCAGCAGCGCGCCGAAGCCCAGCGCCACCGAGGAGACGGCGATGGGCGCCAGCGCGAGGATCTCGAGCCACGTCCGCCGCAAGAGCCGGATGCGCAAGGTGCTGTAGGAAAAAGCCCCGCCCAGCGCCACGGCGATCAGGGAAGCGAAGGCGCCGAAGCGCAGGCTGTTGGCGACGGCCGAAAGGGGGGTGTTTCCCACCGTCGCGCTGTGCTGGACCGAGAGGATGCGGGCGTAGCCGTCAAGCCCCAGGCCGCCTCCGGGGTTTCGCAGCGAGTGCCAGACCACGGCCGCGATGGGGCCGAGGAAGAAGACCGCGGCAAACAGCATGAACGCCGCAGTAAGCACCGGACCGGCGCCGGGCTTTCCCTCCCACACCGGGGTGCGCCGCATCCGGCGGAGTGAGCTTCGGGCCAGGCCCGCAAGGCCCGCATCCCCCTGGAGTTTGAGCATGGCGTACACGAAGGCCAGGGAGAGCGTCGCCTGGATGGCCGCCAGGGCGGCCCCGGTCTCGTAGTCCCACAGCACGTGCACCTGGGTGTAGATTTCCACCTCCAGGGTGGAGTAGCGGGCGCCTCCCAGCGCCAGGACGATGGGAAAGCTCATAAAGCAGTAGATGAACGCCAGCGCCGTGCCGCTCAAGACGGCGGGGAGGATGGTCGGCAGCGTCACGTCCCGGAACACGCCCCACGGCGTGGCGCCCAGGACCCGGGCGCTCTCCTCCAGGTGAGGGTCGACTTGCTCCCAGGCGGCCTGGACCACCCGGGCCACCACCGGGGCGTTGTAGAAGGCATGGGCCAGGAGAATGGCCCAGAGCGAGTGGAGGATGCGGAGCTCCGAACCGGTGAGCCACCGGAATGCCCGGGTGAACCAGCCGTTGGTGCCGTACATCAGCATAAAGCCCAGGGCCACGGTGATGGTGGGCAGCACGAACGGGACCATGGTGAGCGCCGACGCCAGCCTGCGGCCGGGAAACTCCTTGCGGGCCAGGAGGTACGCCAGCGGCACGCCGATGAGGGCGCTGAGCCCGGCGGAAGCCAGGGCCTGCATGGAGGTGAACCGGATCAGCCGTTGGATGTACGGGTCCGCCAAGAGCCCCCGGACCACGGCCAGGGAAAAGCCCGCCCCGGGCTGGCGAAACCCCCGGGAAAGCACCTCGAGGATCGGAAGGTAAAAGAAAAACGCCAGGAAAAGGGCGGGCAGCGCCGCCAGGAGCCAGGCGGACCACTGGGGGCGGGGGCGCGCACCGCTCCCGTGCTGGCCCGGAAGCGGCGGCGCGCCCTTTCGATGCAGGTTAAAGAGGAAGCGAGGCACTGGGGTTCACCGGAGATGCCGGTACCGCCGGATCTCCCGGATTAGCGGGAGATGGCCGTGGCCCAGAGCCTCAGCCAGCGGGCCTCGTTGGCCTCGATCTCTTCGGGGGCGAGGTACACGGGCCGCTCGGGGATGACGGCGTAGATCTCCCAGTTTTCCGGCACCGCGGCGTTGCGGTTGGCCGGGAACATCCAGTTGGTGGGCGGGATCTTCTCCTGGGCCTCCACCGAGAGCACGTAGTTGATGAAGGCGTGCGCGAGCTCCCGCTGGTCCGTGCCCCGGACGATGCCCATCCCCTCGATCTGCCGGTACCCTTCGCCCTCGGGCGTCAGCACCCGCTGGCGGTCAGTCCCTTCCACGGTCACGCTGTACGCCGTGTCGGTGGAGTAAGAGACCACGATGGGCGCCTCGCCCTCGAGGAAGTAGTTGTACGCCTCCGTCCAGCCCCCGGTGATGGTGAGCAGGTTGGGGGAGAGCCGCTCCCAGTATTCGACGAAGCCCGGATCGCCGTACTTGGCGATGGTCCACATCAAGAAGGCGTGGCCGGGCGACGACGTGCGGGGGTCCATCATGATGATCTGGCCCCGCCACTTGGGATCGGTCAGGTCCTCGAGGGTTTTGGGCGCCTCGCTGGGATCGATGCGTTCGCTGTCGTACACCAGGGTGATGTACCCGTGGTCGAAGGGCACCACGTGGCCCGTCTCGTCAAAAATCAGCTCGCCGGGGACATTCGCGAGGTTGGGAATCAGCGCCGGATCGTACGGTTCAAAGAGCCCGCGGGCTAGCGCCTTGGGCACCTGCGTGTCGGCGATGCCCAGCAGCACGTCGGCGTCGGTGCCGCCCGCCTCCAGCTCCTGGATGACCCGGGCCACCGCCTCCCCGGCGTCACCGGGCGCGACGAAGACCACGTCCACGCCGGGATACAAGGCTTCAAACCCCGCTTCGAAATCCGAGGCGGGTCCCCATGAGACGAACGAATCGTACGTGTAGACGTAGAGCTTTTGCTGGGCTGATGCCGCGAGAGGCGTTGAAAAGACGAGGACGAGAGTGACAACGGCGGAAACCAGCGCGGGAAGGACAGCACCCGCGAGCCTGCCGGAGCCCGCGAGGTCCCGGCTCCGGTGGAGAGAAAAGGACAGCATAAAAAGAACCCCCTAACATCCGAGGGAGGTTCCGTGACGGAAAAAGGGTATGCCAACTCTCCCTGCGCCAGCATTACCTGGATCAGGTGCAAGGGTCGGTGGGCCATTCCCACCCTCTCAGCCCGTCACGAGCTCCCCTGAGTTGTTCCACCTCAACCCTAGCAGATCGGATGCCAAAGGTCAATCGCGTCTCCGCCGCTCCGGCGCGGGTGGGTGATCCTTGCCTGCCGCGGCGGCGGGGCTGTACAATGGGAGTATCTCGGGGGAAGGTGAAAATTGGACAGGATGTCGGATCCATCAAGGAGGAGAGCGATGAAAAGGAAAACCCTGGCCACCTTGGTCGCTGCGGTATGCTTGGTAGCGCTTGCGGGCGCCCTCCCCGCGCAGGCGGCGGTGATTTCGCTGGGGATAATTCAGAGGGGCTCGGAGTCGCTGACGTACGGTTACGGCGAGTTTGACCTCCTGCCCACGCTGGCTGCGGGTCTTCAGCTTCGTTCCGATGAGGTGTTTGTCGTCAGTCTCTGGCAGGGGGCGGGCAACGGGATCTACCTCGAAGTCGAGTTCGATGCGGCCGGTGCCAACAAAGAACTGCTGGAACTCGGTGTCTGGCGGCGCGTGCCCGTCGCCAACACCGTCGATCTAAGCGGTTGGCTCGGCGTTCAGAGCCGGTTGGGCGGCCCTAGCATTTGGGTGAAAGCCAACGCCGAACTCGCGTTTAGGCTGACCAACACGGCGGGCGTGTTCTTCGGCGGCAGTGCGACGCTGCTCAAGAAGGATTCCGTCACTGCCACGTACATCGGCGTCGGCCACTACTTCTGAGGGGCAAGCGCGAATCCGGTCTCTTCACAGTCTTGATCGCGACCACGTTGAAACGCCCGGCGAAGGGCGGCGCAAGCCGCCGGAGCTGCCGGGCGATTCTTTTTGCCTTAGAGAGTAAGGCGGTCCCTGGACCAGGACGAACCGATCCGTCAACGGGTGGTCCGGTGGAATCCTTGCCGGTGAAACCGTCTTGGGCGTCGTCCCGTCTAATAGGGTGAAAGGTCGAAAGCGAGGCGCAGTATGGTCCAGGACGAAGCAAAGCTCCTTCACCGGGCAAAAGAGGGTGACGGGCAGGCGTTTGC
This sequence comes from Clostridia bacterium, assembly GCA_002919235.1. Taxonomy (GTDB): domain Bacteria; phylum Bacillota; class Limnochordia; order DTU080; family RSA5; genus RSA5. Next base: position 60,457 of record PKEX01000001.1, on the reverse strand, counting down.
AGGGCTCGTCGAGCCGTGCCTGGACCAGGCGTACCGCTTGGCGCTGCGCCTTGCCGGCGATCCCGGCGAAGCGGAGGACGCACTGCAAGAGGCGCTATATAAGGCATGGAGGGCTCTGCCGCGGTTTCGCGGCGACGCCCGGTTTGCGACCTGGCTCTACCGGATCGTCTACCGCGTCGCCGTGGATCGCGCTCGCAAGGCGAAGCCGCTGCCCGTGGACGACGCCCGCCTGTTGGACGCTGCGGGGAGCCATGACCCCGCCGCGGCGGCCTGGTACGATCCGGAAAGCCGCTGGGAGGGAGTGGAAGCACAGCGGGAGCTGGAGGCGGCGCTGCAAAAGCTACCGCCGTCCTACCGGGCGGCGCTCACCCTCTACTACGTCGAAGGTCTCACGGTGAGGGACATCGCCGGAGTGCTGGACGTGCCGGTGGGCACGGTGAAGACGCACTTGCACCGTGCAAGGCAAGCGCTCAAGCGGGAACTGGGCAAGGAACGCGGCGGGGAAGGGGTGTGGACTCGATGAGAGCGCCTCAAGCGGACCGGCTCACGTGGCAGTGCCGCGCCGCGGATCGCCTGGGGCTCACCGCCGAGCCGCCCGGGGGAGGTTCCCGGAAGGGCGAGCGCTGGGGTGGCTTACTGGCCTGGCTGCTCCGGCGCCATGTGGCGCGCTGCCCCAGGTGCCAGGCGGAGCTGGCCGGGTGGCGGCGGATCGCGGCCTTGCTGCAGGCCAGCAGCGGGGTGCAGGCGCCGGCCGGGACGTTGGACCGGGTGATGGCCCGCATCGCAGCCGAGCAGGACCAGGAGCGGGCCGTGAGCGAAGGGCCCCGCCGGGAGCCCCTCTCGCTGGCGGGAGCCGCTGCGGCGTGGCTCGCCTGGGTGTTTGCGGTCTCTCTCCAGGCGGCCGGGGCGCTGGGGCTGCTGCTTCCCGCTTTTCCGGGGCTTACGGATCGGGTTTTCGCCCTGGTGCGCGCGGCGTTCGACTCCGGGGGCCAGCGGGTCCGGGAAGCCGCTTGGATGCTGCAGCGGGCCGGAGAGACGCTTCCGCCCGGGGTGGCTCCCTACGTCGAAGCGGTGTGGTGGTGTGCCGCAGGCCTCAGCTTCGCCATCGGGGTACTGATCGTCACCGGTGGGCGGCCCGGGCCGCGGAGGGAGTGACAGCGGGGCAGTGCGGAGGCGTGAGAGCGGATCTAACCGGCTTTAGAACGACGCCCGTACGGGACGGCTTGCCCATTGGCGGGAAAAGGAAAGGAGTCAGTAACCCTCATGGACGTACTCATCGTGTTCGGCTTTCCGTTCTTGATCGTCGCTCTGGGCATCGGTTATGGCGCGTTTCAGCGGTATCTCAAGCACAAAGAGCGGATGGCCATGATTGAGAAAGGCCTCGTGCCGCCCGACTTCGAGGATGACGGGGATGACGAGGGCTCCAAGCGAAACGACCGGTACTCGCCCATCGTCGTCACGCTGGTCGGCGTCGCGCTGACCCTGGGTCTCTTGACCATGGGGATCGGGCCGTGGCTCATCGGCGGCCTGGTGCCGACGGCCATCGGCTGCGGCATGCTGATCAACCAGATTCTCAAAGAGTCTCGCGAGAAGAAGGGCGGTGAGTGAGGCATGAAGACGCTGCGCCTGGTGGTGCTGGTGATGGGCCTCGCCGCTTTGGCGGTGGGCGTCGCCGGTGTGGCGTCCGGGACCCGTTCGGGCTCGCGGGTGCTGGAGGAGACGGAGCGCGCGTTCGTCCTTGCTCCCGGCCAGGCGATCGCGGTGGAGAACATCAACGGCCCTATCGAGTACGAGGCGTGGGACGGGCGCGAGGTGGTGGTGCGAGCGGTGAAGGAGGCGCGCGGGCCGGTCGCCTTCGCCCGCTGGGTGGCCGAGCGAATCCCAATCTCCATCGAGCAGACGGACGACGGCGTGCGGGCGGGCTACGGCCGCTTGTTTTACTGGGGGTTCGGCTGGGCCAACCTGAGGCTCAGTTTTCGAGTGCTGGTCCCGCGGGACTGGGAGGGCGACATCTCCCTGTACACGTCCAACGGCCGCATCACCGCCCGTGACCTGCGGGGGGACGCCCGGCTGCGGACGTCCAACGGCTCGGTGGTGGTGGAACGGCAGGCGGGCAGCCTCGCCGTGAAGACGTCGAACGGCCGCATCGAGCTGCGGGACGTGGACGGGGTAGTGACGGCCGAGACGTCCAACGGCGCCATCGTCGTCGACGGGGCGAGGCTCGCGCGCGCCGGCCGCCTCCGGACGAGCAATGGCCCTGTCGAACTGCGGGCCCGGCTGGACGAAGGCGCTTCCTACGAGGTGCGCACCTCCAACGGCGCCGTGCGGCTGGCCTTGATCGAACCCGACGTGAGTCTGAACCTCACAACCAGCAACGGGCAGATCGCGCTGGAGACCGAAGTCTCCGTGGCCGAGGTCGGCCGAAACCGCCTGGTGGGCCGGATCGGCCAGGGAGCGGCCCAGCTCTCCGCCCGGACGTCCAACGGCGACATCACCGTCTCCTCCCAGGGTGCGCGAAGCTGACGCCACACGCTACGACAGCGCCCGGGCTACCAGTTCGTACGAACGGAGCCGGGCTTTAGGGTCGTGGACCATGGTGGAGATCATGATCTCGTCGGCCCGGGTCTGCTCGTAGAGAGCGAGGATGCGGTCCCGCACCTTGCCCGGGCTTCCGACGATGGTGAGCGCCCGGCGTTCCCGGGCGACGGCCAGCTCTACGGGGTCGTAAGGATACGCCGCCGCCTCCTCCGGCGTGGGGAAAAGCCCCGTTTCTCCCCGGGCGAGGCGGACCGCCACCAGGTCCATGCTCCGGGCGTGGTACTCGGCCTCCTCGTCGGTCTCGGCGCAGACGACGGAGACGGCCAAGATGAAATGGGGTTTCTCAAACCATGGGGACGGCTGGAAGCTCTCCCGGTACGCCTCGGCCGCCGGGAGCGGCGAGACCGGGCTGAAATGGCTGGCGAAGCTGTAGCCCAGGCCCATCATCCCGGCCAGCCGGGCGCCGGCCCCGCTGGAGCCCAGGATCCATATGGGCGGTAGCTTCACGTCGGCCGGCACCACTTGCACCGTGTGAAACGGGTGGTCTTTGGGAAACTCCCTGCGCGAGAGCGCGATCAACTCCTTGAGCTGGGCGGGGAACTCGTTGGCGTCGAAAGGGCGCAGCGCCCGGGACGTGGCAGGATCGGTGCCCGGCGCCCGCCCGATCCCCAGGTCAATCCGGCCGGGGTGGAGCGCCTCCAGGGTGTGGAACACTTCGGCGACCCGGAGCGGCACGTGGTTGGGCAGCATCACGCCGCCGGCGCCCACCCGGATGGAGTTCGTTGCTGCGGCCACGTGGGCGATGAGCACTTCCGGCGACGAACTGGCGATCCCGGGCATGCTGTGGTGCTCGGCCAGCCAGAAGCGGGTGTATCCCAGGGCTTCGGCGAGCTGCGCCAGCTCCACGGTGTGCTTCAGCGCCTGCGTCGACGTAAATCCGGTGCCCACCGGGGCGAGGTCGAGGACGGAGCAAGGGATCTTCAAGCGCCTGTTCCTCCCGGGCTGCGTCGTATCCCCATCGGTGTTTCCCAGGATGGTTTCACGATCATTGTACCACGGGAAAGCCCCGGCTTAGCGCTGGAGCTCCGTGTGCTTCTTAACTCTCACCGCTCGCGCCGGGGGCGGAAGATCCAAACGGCCAGCGCCACCAGGGCCAGGGCGCCGATCACTTTCACCGCACTGCTGTAGTAGCCTAGCCACTCAGAGACCAAGGGCCACGAGGCGCCCAGGAGGGCCCCGACGCCCACGAGGGCGCCGTTCCAGATCAGGGAGCCCAGGAGAGTGTAGAGGAAAAACGCGCCCAGGTTCATCCGGACCAGCCCAGCGGGGATGGAGATGATGCTCCGCATGACCGGCACCATCCGGCAGAAGAAGACGGTGTAGACGCCGTAGCGGGCAAACCACGCCCGGGCCTGGCGCATATGCTCGGGAGTGATCGTGAGGTAGCGCTGGTAGCGGTCGACGAACCGCTCGATCCGCTCCGCGCCGAAGGCCGCGCCGAGCCCGTAGAGGATCAACGCGCCTAGGAGGGAGCCCGCCGTCGCAGCGGCGATGACGCCGGGGATCGTGAGCGAACTGGCCGTGGTCATGAAGCCGGCAAAGGGGAGGACCACTTCGGAAGGGATGGGCGGGAAAAGGTTTTCTGCCGCAACCACCAAGATGATTCCCGGGTAGCCCAACGCTTCCATGATCCTCGTCGCCAGATCCAACCCGTGATCCTCCCGTGCCGTTCCGTCGCTCCATGCTCCGTGCATCGACGTCTCTGCGCTTCCATGCCGTTTCGTGCCCTGGCTGCAGAATCCTTGTGCGGGCTCGGTGCAGCCTCGCGGCTTCGCGCCGGTGGCTTCAAGGAAGGGTATGGCCGAACGGCAGGGTCTATGCGGAGGCTCGACCGCCGCGAGGAAACGGCGGGCCAGGGTCATATTCCATATCCGGGAAGAGTTCGGCATGGGGGAGTGAGACAGGTGGCGCCGGTGTTCCAAAACGACTGGGCCGAGCTGCTGGCGGACGAGTTCCAGCAACCCTACTACCAGGCGCTCAGGGCGTTCCTGATCGAGGAGTACCGCCGCTACACGGTCTACCCCGACATGTACGACATTTTCAACGCCCTTCACTACACGTCCTACGCCGATACCAAAGTGGTGATCCTGGGCCAAGACCCTTACCACGGGCCGGGACAGGCTCACGGCCTGTGCTTTTCGGTGAAGCCCGGGGTCCCGCCTCCGCCGTCGCTGCAAAACATCTTCAAAGAGCTCCACGACGACATCGGCTGCCCGATCCCGGACCACGGCTGCCTGGAGCACTGGGCTCGCCAGGGCGTCCTGCTGCTCAACACCGTGCTGACGGTGCGGCGCGGGCAGGCCAACTCCCACCGGGGCAAGGGCTGGGAGCGGTTCACCGACCGCATCATCGAGCTGCTGAACCAGCGGGAAAGGCCTCTGGTCTTCATCCTGTGGGGCCGCAACGCCCAGGAGAAGAAGGCCATGATCGACACCGGCCGCCACCTGGTGATCGAGTCGGCGCATCCGAGCCCGTATTCGGCGCACGCGGGCTTCTTCGGCAGCCGGCCGTTTTCGAGGGCCAACGCCTTCTTGCAGCAGATCGGCGTCGAGCCCATCGACTGGGCCATCCCACCCATTCGGGTGGCGCGGCGGGCGTAAACCCGCCTTTAGCTGGGTCAAAAAGTGGTTGTCTTTTTCCTCCATTTGTCCGAAGGATTCAAAACGCGAACAGTGAATACATGATTTGACAAACGTTTTCGAAGACGGGTACGAGGTGCTATGGCGACCATCAAGGATATCGCTCGGATTGCGGGGGTGGCTCCGAGCGTGGTATCCCGGGCGCTGAACAACAAGTACGGCGTGAAGGAATCGACCCGGAAGCGGATCGTCGCCATTGCGAAAGAGTTGGGGTATCATCCCAACTCGGCCGCCCGCAGCCTGGTGACCCGGCGGACCGAGACCATCGGCGTCGTGATGGCCGACATCTCCGAACCTTACTTTTCGCAAATTGTCAAAGGAATGGAATACGTCGCGACGCAGACGGGGTACACCCTCCTCTTCTCCAACTCCTATGAAAACGTGGAGCACGGGCGGGTGCTCCGGAAGATGATCTCGGGCGAGCGGGTCGACGGCCTGGTGATCATCGGCAGCAACATCCAGGAGAAGGGCTTCATCGCGGCGCTGGCGGAACAGGAGATCCCCTTCGTACTCGTCGAGCGGAACCTGCCTGACCCCAAGGTCAACTGCGTCTGGGTGGACAACGTACAAGGGGGGTACCTTGCCACCCGTTTCCTGCTGGACAAGGGCCACCGGAGAATCGGCCACATTGCCGGAAATCTCCACTTCCAGGTGGCTCTCGACAGGATTGAGGGCTACAAGCGGGCGCTGGAGGAGGCGGGCATCGCCTTCTGCGAGGAGCTGGTGGTCAGCGGAAATTTCCTGACGGAAGGCGGCTACCGGGCGATGAAGGAGCTCCTCAAAGCGGGCTGCACCGCGGTGTTCGCCGCAAACGACGCCATGGCCTACGGGGCGCTCCAGGCCATCGCCGAGGAGGGCCTTGCAGTCCCGGACGACGTCGCGATGGTCGGCTTTGACGACCTCGAGTTTTCGGCGTTGACCCACCCTCCGTTGACCACCGTCCGCCAGCCCCGCTACGAGATGGGGCGGCGTTCCTTGGAGATCTTGACGGCGATCCTGCGGGGCGAGGAGGCCGGCGGCGTCAAAGTGTGCTTCCAGCCGGAGATCACCGTGAGGCGCTCCGCGTAGCCCGGACATCCCTTTTCGCCTTCTTGCGCGCCGGTCCGGCCGCGAGCGGCTCCGGGGCAGGGCAGCGGCTCGATCCCCGGCAGCCCTTCGCCGGCGCCGCTCGGGGCGCGGGCAGGTGCGCAAAGCAGTATCGCGAGAATTCTAAAGGAGGTGATGGATGGGAGAGTGGCGGAACATCTCAACAATCGTCGAAGACAGACAGGGCCACGTGAAAAAGGAGGTTTTCACATGGTGCAAGGGAAATGGACCCGGCTTGTGGTGGTCCTGGTCGCGCTCGTCCTGGTGGCGGCGATGGCGACCACGGCGGGGGCACAAAGCAGGGTTCGACTGACGGTGTGGGGACGCGACCTCCCGGACGATGACCCTGCCCACGCGTATATCCGCGAAGTGGTCACCACGTTCCAGGCGAAGAACCCCGATATCGAGCTGGAGTACATCGCCCTGGGCGACCCCGGCATCCAGGACAAGGTGAAGGTGTCCATGGCCACCAACACCGATCTGCCTGACATCTTCCAGACCTGGGGCGGCTCGACCATGGGCGGCTACGCGGACGCCGGGCGGCTCCTGGACCTCACCGAGGAACTGGAGTCCATCCCGACCAGCGCTGCCGCGAAAGCGGCCATGTCGTGGAAGGGGAAGACCTACGGCGTCGCGCCGTTCTTCGCCATCGCGGGCGTGTACGTGAACGAGGGCCTCTTTGAGAGCCTCGGCCTCACCGTCCCCACCACCCTCCAGGAGATGGAGGAGGTGGCCGACAAGCTGCTGGCCGCGGGCTACCAGCCCTTCGCCCTCGGTGCGCGGGACAAGTGGCCGGCGCTGGCTACGTACATGTATCTCGTCAACCGCTACGGCGGCATGGAGGCCTTCGCGGACGCGCAGGCTCGCCGTGCCCGCTTTGACAGCGAGCCGTTCGTCCAGGCCGCGCTGAAGTACCAAGAGTGGGTGGAGAAGGGCTACTTCGGCCCGACGCCGCTGGGCGAAGCCTACGGCGACGCGCAGCTCCTGATGGCCACCGGCATCGCCGGGATGCACGTCACCGGTTCGTGGATGAACGCCCAGTACTCCGACCCGGGCTTCACCGACCAGACGCTCGGCTTCTATCCCTTCCCGCTGCTTCCCGGCGGCAAGGGCAAGATCACGGACGTGATGGGCCAGACCGACATCGGCTTCGCGGCCACCTGGGTGGCGGCCGACAAGAAAGACGCGGTGGTCCGCTTCATGAAGCACCTCATGGACCCCGAGGTCATCGCGGCCGAGCCCGGGCGTATCAGCTCGGTGCCGGGGGTCGTGGCGCCTTCTCGCCTGACCCAGATGGCGGCGGACGTGTTCGCGCAAGCCGAGGCGGTGCAGTTCTGGTGGGACCAGGACCTGCCGCCCAACATCACGACGCCGCTTAACGACACCATCCTGAAGTTCTTCCTGCCTGGTGCCGACGTCAGGCAGGCGCTGGCCGAGTTCGAGGAGCTGGCCGAGGAGGTCATGGGGCCGGCCGCCCGGTAATCCGCGGCGAGCGGGAGAACCGCGTGTCGCAACACCGGGAATGACCCGGCTCGTGGCTTTCGCAACGCAGGCTGGAGACGGGGTCCTCCCGTCTCCAGCCTCACTGTCGACCGGGGGTCGACGATCCCGATGAGCGCGGGGGATGGTCCACATGCAGGCCACACAGATCCGACCGAGGCGGCCGCGCGATTGGCGGGGCATCGTGTTCCAAGCGGTGATGCTGCTTCCCGCCATCGCGTTCTTGGCCATATTCATGTACTACCCCATCGAGGAAACGTTCCGGCTCTCGCTGATGCGCTCCACCGGCCTCGGCGACGAGGTCTATGTTGGTTTTCAAAACTACGCTCGTCTTTTCCGGGACGCGGAGTTCCGGGCCGGCTTCGTCAACGTGCTGTTGTGGGCGTTCTGGAGCGTGGTCATCCAGATACCGTACTCGTTCTTCGTAGCGTACGCACTCTGCCTCTACCGCAACCATTTCACCCGGCCGCTGCGGGCCATCTTCTTCCTGGCGAACGTCCTGCCGTCGGCCATCACGGCCATGCTGGGCCAGTTCGTCTTCGCCCCCCGCTACGGGGTCATCGCCACGCTGGCCCAGCGGTTCAAGTGGACGTGGCTGCAGCGCATCGACTTCCTGGGCGATCCTGACCTGGCGTTCTGGTCCATCTTCGCCCTGGCCACCTGGGCGTACACGGGCTTCGGCATCGTTTACCTCATGGCCAACATCGAACAGATCCCCAGGGATATTGAGGAGGCCGCCAAGCTGGACGGCGCGAACCGCTGGCAGTACGCCTGGCACGTGGTGCTGCCGATGGTGGCCTACCCCATCCGGATCCTCGCGATCTTGAGCATCGTCGGCAGCCTCAAGCTTTTCGACTTGCCGTACCTGATGACCCGGGGCGGGCCGGGCTACGCCACGACGACGCTGGGGATCATCCTGTACCAGCAGGGGTTCGTCAACTGGCAGTACGGCAGGGCCGCTGCCATCGGCGTCGTCATCTTCCTGTTGTCCCTCGTCTTTACCGTGGCCCTCTTCTCCATGCAGCGAAGGGAAGGTGAGCTCCAGTGAACCTGCTGAAAAAGGTTCCGGAAGTGGTCGTGACCATCGTCTTGATCGCGCTCGCGCTCACCGTGGTCCTGCCGATGCTGATCCCGATGTTCTTCGTCTTTAAGACGCGCCTTGAGTTCGCGTACGATCCCTGGGGTTGGCCCACCACCATCCGCTGGGACAACTTCATCGGAGCGTGGAACGCGATCCGCATCGACCAGGGGCTCATCAACACGCTGTACGTCTCGCTGGGGGCGATCCTCTGCACGGTGCCTCCCGCGGCGATGGCCGGGTACATCTTTGCCCGCTACCGCAGCAGGGTGACGGAGATCATCTTCTACCTGGTGCTGGCCGGCTACTTCGTCCCGGCGCTCATGGTGCTCATCCCCCTCTACCGGCTCAGCGCGCGGATGGGCCTCGCGAACACGCTTCCCGGGCTGTTCCTGCCGATGGCGGCGTTCGGCATCCCGTTCTGGACCATCATCTACCGGTCGTTCTTCCGGGGCCTTCCCGAAGAGCTGGCTGAGGCAGCCCGCATCGACGGCGCAGGGCACCTGGACACCTTCTTCCGGGTGATGCTGCCGCTGGCCAAGCCCGCCACCTTCCTCGCGGGGCTCCTGGTGTTTATCGGGGCGTGGAGCGACTACCTCTTGAGCTTGATCATGCTCAGCGACCAGCGGCTCTTCACCATGCAGCTGCGGGTGGCCCAGTTCTTGAACAACTACGGCGTCAGCAATATGCCGCGCTACGCGGCGGGCGTCGTCATCTCGGCGCTGCCCACCATCATCCTCTACATCCTCGGCCACCGCTGGATCCTGAAGGGGACGCTGGCGGGGGCACTCAAAGGTTAGAATCCAAGCCGCGCGGCGAAAAGCCGGCGTCCACACGCTGCGGCAGCAAACAGGCCGCCCGTGGCAGGGCGGCCTGTCCTTTTCCGGTTTTTTCAGCCCAGGAGCAGCTCTGCCCTTCAATCAGAGGGCGGCTCCCGCGCGTCACGGCGTCTCGCTCTCTCCGGCATAGAGGGGCGCAACGGCCTGGTACAGGGCCTCGTACCGGCGGCGGATCGCGCGGTACGCCGCGCGGCGCTGCGGATCGCCGGTGAACCGCTCCGTGACGGGATTGAGGCTCCGGGCGGTCTCCATAGGGTCGGCGTACAGGCCCACGGCGCACCCGGCCAGGATCGCCGCGCCCAGCGATGCGGCTTCGGTGACCCGGGGCACCTGGATCTCCACGCCCGTGACGTCGGCCTTGATCTGGTTCCAAAGGCGCGCCTTGGCGCCGCCGCCCAGCACCCGCAGCCCTTGAGGGTCGAAGCCGGCGCGCCGGAGCACCTCAAGGCACGCCGCTACTTCGAACGCGACGCCTTCCATCAACGCACGGGCGACGTCTGCCCGGGTGTGCTCCAGCGTGAAGCCAAAGAGGACGCCGCGGGCCTCGGGGTTCCAGCGGGGCGCCCTGGCGCCCATGAAGAAGGGGAGGGCGATGAGGCCGTTGGCCCCGGGGGGCCGCTGGGCCGCCTCCTCGCTGATGAGGTCGTAAGGATCGGCGCCGAGGGCGATCGCCCGCTGCCGTTCTTCGTGGGCGAACTGGTCCCGGAACCACCGCAGGAGCGCCCCGGTGGTGCTCAGCCCCTGCTCCAGCAGGAAGTAGCCCGGGACCACGTGGCGGGAGCAGAGGGTGCCGCCCTCGAGCTTCTCCGGCGGCCGGGTCACGGGCGCGGAGACGTTGGAAGTGGTGCCCGTCGACTCCATCACCCCGTCCACGCCGATGCCCGAACCCAGCGCCTCGCAGGGGCGGTCGCCGCCGCCCGCGACCACCGGGATCCCCTCCGCCAAGCCCATGGCCGCCGCCGCCTCGGCGGTCACCGTGCCCAGGACCGAGGCGGACGGGACTACCGGCGGCAGCTGTTCTTTCCGGATGCCCGCCTCCGCCACCAGCTCGTCGATCCAGTCCCCGGTCTCGAGGTCAAACATCATGGTGCGGGAAGCGAGAGAGGGCTCCGTGGCCGCGACGCCGGTCATGCGGAAGGCCACATACTCCTTGGGCTGCAGGAACACCCGGGCCCGTTCCACCTGCTCCGGCTGGTTTTGCGCGAGCCACATCAGCTTGGTGAGGGAGAAGGTGGCGTCCGGCAGCATCCCGGTGCGGCGGTGGACCGCCTCCCGCCCGAACGCCCGGGCCACCTGTTCAGCCTGGGGCCGGGAGCGCCGGTCCATCCACAAGATGGCCCGGCCCAGCGGGCGCCCGTCCGCGTCCACCGCCGCCATGGTCTCCCGCTGGGACGAAAGGCCGATGGCGGCGATGCGCTCCTTGGCGCCTTCGCCGGCCCGCTCCAGGCAGTCCCGGGTGGCAGAGACGGCGGCCCGCCACCAGTCGTCCGGGTCCTGTTCGGCCCAGAGGGGCCGGGGGTAATGGACAGGGTACTCGCGGCTGGCCTTGGCCCGTTCGGTGCCGTCCGCCTGGAAAAGCACGGCTTTGCAGGCGGTGGTGCCGATGTCGATGGCCAGCAGCAGCGGGCCTTTCATTTGAGCACCTCAGGGTTGACCACGTGCTTGGGCCGCTGGTTGCGCAGGACCGCCAGCAGGTTTTCCGCGGCCATGATGGCCATCTTGGTGCGGGTCTCGATGGTGGCGCTGCCGATGTGGGGCAGGAGCACCACGTTGTCCAGCTCGGCCAGGCCCGGCGCCAGCTTGGGCTCCTCCTCGTACACGTCGAGGGCGGCGCCGGCGATGATCTTTTTCCTGAGAGCCTCCACCAGCGCCTGCTCGTCCACCACCGGCCCGCGGGCGGGGTTGATGAGGTACGCCGTGGGCTTCATCATGGCCAGTTCCCGCGCGCCGATGAGATGCCTCGTCTCGGGCGTCAAGGGGACGGTGAGCATGACGTAGTCGGAGCGGGTGAGGAGCTCGTCCAGGGGGACGTAGGTCGCCTGGAGCTCCTTTTCCACCTCCGGCTCGGCCCGGCGGCGGCTGTGGTAGAGGATCTCCATATCAAAGCCCCGGGCGCGGCGGGCGATGGCCTGGCCGATGCGGCCCATCCCCACGATGCCGATGGTCTTGCCGTACACGTCGCTGCCGAGGAAGAGCAGCGGTCCCCAGCCCTGGAACTTGCCGGCCCGGGTGTAGCGGTCGGCCTCCACCACCCGGCGGGCGATGGACATGAGCAAGGCCCAGGCCAGGTCGGCGGTGGTCTCGGTCAGCACGCCGGGGGTGTTGGTCACCACGATGCCCCGGGCGGTGGCCGCCTCCACGTCGATGTTGTTGTATCCCACAGCGTAGTTGCTGATCACCTTGAGGTTGGGCGCGGCGTCCATCACCTCGGCGGTGATCTCTTCGGTCAGCAGCGAAAGGAGCGCGTCCTTGCCCCGGACGCCTGCGATGATCTCCTCTTTCGTGGGCAGGCGGTCTTCTTCGGGAAAGACCTCCACTTCACACTCCCGGCGCAGCAGCTCCAGCCCCGCCTCGGGAATGGGGCGGGTGACGTAGACGCGTCCCAGCGACATCGGCGGTTCCTCCTTTTTCGTGCCGTTTGTGCGCGCTGCTCACTTTCGACAGGTCATGCCTCAGAGGCGAGGAGCACCTCGACGCCCCGGGCCTCGAGCTCCGCCCGGGCCTCCCCGGGAAGGGCGGCGTCGCTCACTACGGCGGCGAAGCGGTCCAGCTCGGCGTAGGCCACCAGGCTGGGCCGGCCCCACTTGGTGTGGTCCGCCAGCAGGATGGCTTCGGCGGCCGATTCCACCATCGCCCGCTTCACGTCGGCCTCCAGGACGTCGGAGACGGTGGCGCCGTGGGCCGGGTCGAAGCCGGCGCACGCCATAAACGCCTTGGCCGCCCGCATCCGCTCCAGGGCCCGGCGGGCCTCCGGGCCCACCAGCGCCAGCTCCTGCGGGCGCAGCGTCCCCCCGACCACGTTCACCGAAAGGTGCGGCGCCTCGGCCAGCTGGGCCGCGACCTTGAGGCTGTGCGTGACGATGACCAGTTCCCGGCGGACGGCCAGGAGCTTGGCCAGCTCCAAGACGGTGCTCCCGGAGTCGAGGAAGATGGTGTCGCCGTCCTGCACCTTCTCCAGGGCCGCCCGGGCGATGGCCGCCTTCAGCTCCGGATTTTGGCCCAGCCGTTCGGAAAAAGGGGCGACGGGGGCCGCGAGGACCGCCGTCCCCGCTGCGGCGGGCGAGCCCCCTGCCGGCACGGCGGCAGGCGGATAGGGGCCCGGCGGCGCGGCCACCCGGAGCGCCCCGCCGTGGGTGCGGCGGAGCACCCCGGCGGCTTCCAGCGCCTTGAGGTCGCGGCGGATGGTCTCCTCGGCCACGCCGAAAAGGCGGCTCAGCTCGGCGACGGAAGCGGCCCCTTCCTCGGCCACCTGCTGGGCGATCCGCCTGCGGCGCTCCTCGGGAAGCATCACGCAAGGCTCTCCTTCAGCCACTCCATGTCCCGGCCGCGCACCTGAGCGAGGTGCTGCACCGCCTCAGCCGCCGAGGCGCTCCGGTGAATCAAGAGGCCCACGGCCTCGGCGACGGCAAAGGGGTCGTCGTCGCCGGGGAAGAGGACGTTGCGGCCCACCATGGCCCCGCGCACGTTGTCCCCTTCGCCCAGGCCCCGCTCGAAGCTCTGGATGAGCTGGAGCGGGTTGCCCGTGGCGGCGCCGCCCAGCATCAGGATGGGCAGCGTCGTGGAGCGGGCGACGCGGTGGTACCCGTCCACGTAAGGGATCTTGATCCACATGCGGGTGGACGAGCCGCCCAGGGCCGTGGCGACGCCCACCGCTTTGATCAGCGCCTCGGCCGTCATCTCCACCTCGTAGCCGCTCTCCTTCCGCTGGACCGGCAGCGGCTCGAGGAACACGTCGAGCCCCAGTTCGTCGCACTCCTCCACCGCCTTGGCGCACGAGTAGATGGTGGCGATGGAGTAGCGGGAATTGCGGTCGGGATCGATGCGAAAGAGCATCTTGCCGCCGTCGAGGCGCAGCTCTTTGAGGCGCTGGGGCGTATAGGAGCTGATCCGGTCGTCCATCTCGTGCTCGAGGCCGGCCAGGCCCGTGCGGTTCATCGAGCCGATCATCACTTTGCCGTCCAAGAGCGACTCCTTGCCCGCCTCTTTGAGAAGGTAGTCGATGAGGAACAGCTCGTCGAAGATGTCCGGCGTCGCCATGACCCCGTCCACCAGCGGGCTCTTGAGGATCCGCACGATGCGGGCCAAGTATTCGAGGCGGTCGCCCATGCGCACGGGATCGTCGCCCACGCCGGTGACGTAGCGGGCGGGGTGGTCGGCGGCCAGGATGAGGAGCTTGCCGTCGGGGGCGATGTGCTCTCGCCGCACCCGGGCCGCGGCCGCCTCGCGGATCGCCTCGCGGCGGGAAAGCCGCGCCCGGCTCAGGCGGTCGAAGAGGTACTCCGGCAGGAAGCGGCGGGCCGAGAAGGCGTAGGTGCCCAGCGCGTAGTTGACGTCCAGGCGGGAGCGGGCCACGTTGAAGTACGCCTTGGTGCTCTCGATCACCGCTTCGGGCAGCTGGTCGCCGTGGGGCATCACTTCAAAGCCGATGCCGCCTTTCCAGCCGATCTCGTGCAGCTCCTTGACGAAGGCCGCGAGGAGCTCCTGCCCCACGTAGCTGTCGGGATGGTCGAACGACGGGTGCGTGTCCCCGTAGAGGGGGCTGCTCTTGTCCAGGACGCACGAGCCGATGTGGACGTGGTTGAGGTAGGGGGCGAGGAGCTTGAGCACCGCCGGCGTCTCGCTCTGCAGCCCTTCGCCGTCCAGGAGCGGCATGTGGCTCAGGTCGTACATGAGGCCGAAGTTGGCGTGTCCCAGCTGCTTGCGGACGGCGTGCGCCACTTTGACGGCCTCCCGGGCGGGACCGATGAGCTGGTGCTTGCAGCCCGGCTCGTCGCGCCGGTCGAAGAGCTCGAGGGAGATCTCCAGGGGCTTTCGCCCCAGCTCCCGCGAGCGCTCGGCCGCGTAGGCGCACAGCTCGTCAAGGGACAGGATCAGCGCCTCGATGGCCGACATCCGGTGCGCCGCCCCCGGATCCTTGCCGCTGATGATGCCGATCCGCACCGCGCCGATCTCCAGCGCCTCGTCGATGCACGCCTTGAGGCGGTCGATGGCCCGGCGCCGGTTCACCTCGTCGAGGCTGCTGATGTCGGTGGGGTCGATGAACTCGTCTTCATTGAGGAGCTGGACCGGCTGGGCGCTGTAGGTGACCTCCACGCCGGCCTCCCGCAGGAGCCGGGCCACTTCGGCCCGCAGCTCGGGGTCCTTGATCTGCGTGATTTCGATGCCCCGGAAGTAGGGATCGTCGATGATCCGCCGGATGCTGTTCAAAAGGTACGCGGCCGGCGCCTGGCCCCGCTGCGTCGCTTTGGTGTTGCCGGGACCGGGGAAGGCCATGGGATGGACGATGCTGATGACGTTGGTTTCGAGCGCCATGACGCGTCGTCTGTGCCTCCTTTGCCCGCCGGGGGTCGTTAGACGTTCTTGACCCAGGCGTGGTCCGGATCGTCGTGGGGGACCAGCTTGCGGGTGCTCCCCGACAGGAACCACAGGTAGTAGAGGCGGTAGCCCGGCGCCGCCGCCACGGGGTGGTAGCCGTAAGGCAGGGCGACGGCGTCGTCGCTCCGCACGATGTACGCCTGGTTCAGCGGCCGGGCGGGATCCTTGGAGTAGAGGGCCTGAAGGCCGAAGCCCTGGGGCGGGTCGAGCTTAAAGAGGTAAATTTCCTCCATCCTGTACTCGACGGGCGGGCGGTCCACGTCGTGCTTGTGCGGAGGGTAGCTGGACCACATGCCCGGCTCGTTGAAGGTCTCGCCCACCACCAGCCGGTGCGCCGGGCGGTCTTCCGTGATGATGTCGTGCACCTGCCGGCGGAACGCGCCCTGGCCCCGGTCGTGCACCACCACTTGGTCCGGGGTGACCACGTAGGGCGCGTACGCGCCCGGCTCGCCGCCCGGGGCGCTGCAGAGGGCGATCTCCGCCGCGCCGCCTCCCGAGGCGATCAAGGTGTAGGCGCCCCCCGCCGGGATGTACACGGCGGTGGCCTTTCCCGCGAACACGCTCGGCCGCCCGCCGAGGCCCGCAAAGCGCTGGCCGCCTACGGTCGCGTCGACGGTGCCCGAAAGGATGACCGCGGCCACCTCCCGGCTGCCGCTTTCTCCCGAGTAGCTCTCACCGGGACCGAGCCGGATGACGTCGAGACCCAGTTCGGAAAGGCCGGCGTCGCCCGGGGCGAAGAGGCGGGTGTGCCCCGTTCCGGGTGGCACCGAGCGCAAGAGATCCATGGCTGTTCCTCCCTAAACACTCACGGCGTATGTGTGAAAATGTGAGTTCGTGACCGCTTTTTCCACACAACCGGTCGTTTTTCCTCTTAGCAAGAAAAATAAAAAGGGAACATAGAATTGAGCGAGTAGTCGGTAAACGGGCTCGTCCAGCGGTGCCGACCCGGATTGCCGTGCCCGCCGCAGGCTGCAGCGCGCGGCGGGCACATTTCCTCGATCGCTAGGCCCGCCGGCCCAAGGGCGGCGGCGACCAAGAAGATGGAGGAGGCAGGGACTTCATGGCGCGTGAGCCCAAGCTGGGCCTCGCCTTGTCCGGGGGCGGGTTCCGGGCGTCGCTCTTTCACATCGGCGTCTTAGCGCGGCTCGCCGACTGTGATCTCTTGCGGAAAATCGAAGTGATCTCCACCGTCTCCGGGGGCTCCATCGTAGGAGCCTACTATTATCTCAAGCTCAAGCGGCTGCTGGAGTCGAAAGCCGACCGGGAGATCACCCGGGCCGACTACCAGCAGCTGGTGCGGGAGATGCTGGACGAGTTCCTCGCCGCCGTGCAGAAGAACGTCCGGCTGCTGACGTTTGTCAATCCCGTCAAGAACCTGCGGTTTCGAAGGCCCGATTACTCCCGCACCGATCGCCTGGGCGAGCTCCTGGACGAGCTCTTTTACCGCCCGCTGATGGGCCCGAGGAGCACCCCGGTGCAGATGCGGGAATTGATCATCCAGCCGAAGGGGGAGTCGCCGGGGTTTCACCCGGAGCGGCACAACGGGCGGCGCCTGGCCAAGGTGCCGGTGCTGCTGATCAACGCCACTACCCTCAACACGGGCCGCAACTGGCGGTTCGAAGCGACCCGCATGGGCGAGCCGCCCGTGGACGATCCCATCAGGCGGGAGCTCGACAAGCGGATGCGGCTTCCGCGGCCGAGGAGTTACTGTAGACTCACTCCCGACCAGCAGGACATCGAGCTGGGCCACGCGGTGGCGGCCTCCGCGGCTGTCCCGGGCCTCTTTTACCCGCTTTCCATCAGCCGGCTCTATGAGGGCGTCCGCATCCAGCTGGTGGACGGCGGCGTCCACGACAACCAGGGAGTGCAGGGCCTGCTGGACCGGGGCTGCGACTACCTGATCATCAGCGACGGCAGCGGGCAGATGGACGGCGAGCGCAACCCGGGGACCAGCATCCTTTCGGTGCTGCCCCGGGCCAACGCCATCTTGATGAGCCGGGTGCGGGAAGAGCAGCTCGAGGCGGTGCTGGCGGGGATCGAGGGCCGCGAGGCGTGCCTGGTCCACCTGCGTAAAGGGCTGGAACCCGAATCCGTCGCCTACTACGACCACGCCAGGCGGGTGATCGGGGCGGGAGCGCCTCGCTCGACGACGCTGGCCGGGCAGAAGACCGCACCCGAAGTGCAGTGGGCCCTCTCCCGGATCCGGACGGACTTGGACGCTTTCAACGATGCCGAAGCGTACTCACTGATGTGCAACGGCTACTTCATCACCGCTTCCCAGCTGCCGCAGGCGGAGGGGATCTGGCGCGCGCGGGGAGAGGTGGCGGTGGCGGATTGGCCGTTCTTTGCCGTGGCGCCGCTCCTTGAGCGCCCGACGGAAGAGTACCTGCGGCTGCTTCGGATCGCGTCGTTCAACGTGTTCAAGATCTTTTCGCTTTACCCCAGCCTGGCCGCGGGGTGCGCCGGCGGGCTGACGGCGCTGGCGCTCTGGCTCCTCTGGATCTACCGTGACGCGCTCCAGCGGCCCGTGATTGATCCGGCGTCCGTACCGACGTGGGGCGAGGCGGCCGGGTGGGTGTTCGGCGCGGTGCTGCTGGCGTTTTTCGGCCGCTGGTGGGTGGCTCGCTCCGCGGAGCAGTTGGGCCGGGTCGCGGTCGCGCTGCGGCGGCCGGGGCTCTGGCTCTACCGCGTCGCCGTGCGGGTCATCCTCCCGGTGCTCGCCGCGGCGCCGCTGTTGTTCTATCTGAAGTGGCTCAACCCCCTCTACCTCAGGGCAGGAGAGATCCACCGGCTCATCGACAAAGGCCAGGCGCAGCCGGTCCGTGCCGTGATGCACGGCGTGCCTTCGTCCGGTCCCGCCCGGTGAGGCGGGGCAGCGTGGCGCCGGAAGCTGGGGGCAACGGCTTGGATCCCGGGCGACGCGGCGCGGGGAGACGGGTTATATGCAAAAGTGATCACAGGTGCCGGCTTGCTCGGTGCCCGGATGTGGGCGTCGTGAGGCGGCTTGCTGCCCACGGATGGGCAGGAGGGCTGTGCGCGGCGCCCAAATGTGAGCAACGTCCCGTCCCGTTGTGAGGGAACGCGTGCCGCAGCATGGTCGTTCCTTGCTAACCCCAGCGAGATGCGGGGTGCCCTCTTGTCCGAGTGGGTGAATGTGATCACAAAGCCCGAAGTTGCCCATTCCCGGGCGCGGAGAGCGGCGCGGCTGCTCACGGATGGGCGGCGCAGGCCCGGAGAACGCCCAGATGTGGGCGGCCGCTGCCGGCAGGCTCGCGACTGCCCGCGATGGGGCCCGGCGCGAGCCCCGTCGTGCCCCCGCCGGCGCGTGCTCTTGCGGCCAGCCGCGACGGTCGCCGCTTTCCGCGACAGGGTACGCCTCCCCGGCGGCGAAGCGAGGCGGTGTGAGGGGGAATCGGCGTGATCGTGCTGGTCACTGTCTCGCTGGGCGATGACATGCGGCGGCGGGTGGCGGAGCGCATCGAAAGCTTGGGAGGGAAGGCGGTCTTCGCTTCAGACGCCCGCACGGCAGCGGTGGAACCGGAGGTGCTGTTCGGTCCGGCGCCCGTGGAGTACATCGCGGCGCAGCCGCGACTTCGCTGGGTGCAGACGCACTCGGCCGGCGTCGACCATCTGCTGGGAAAGGAGATCCCCTTCCCGAGGCACGTGAAGCTCACCAATGCTTCGGGGGTATACGGGGTCGCCGGGGGTGAGCACGTCCTGGCGATGATGCTCTACTTCGCCCGGGGCCTGCACGTGTTCGGGCGGAATCAAAGGAAACGAGCCTGGATCCGGGAGATCGAGCACGCCCGGCTGCTGAAGGGGGAAACCCTCTGCGTCCTCGGC
This sequence comes from Clostridia bacterium, assembly GCA_002919235.1. Taxonomy (GTDB): domain Bacteria; phylum Bacillota; class Limnochordia; order DTU080; family RSA5; genus RSA5. The sequence goes on along the minus strand of PKEX01000001.1, from coordinate 41,279 downwards.
CTCGGCGACCTCGGACGGCAGGTGGTGAGCCGGGCCAAGGCCTTCGGGATGCGGATCATCGGCGTGAAACGGCGGCCCGAAGCCGTGGAGGGCGTGGATCGGGTGGTTTCCCCGGCCGAGCTGGACGAAGTGCTGCCCGAGACAAAGCACCTCGCGATCACCCTGCCGCTCACCGCCGAGACCCGGGGAATGATCGACGCCCGGCGACTTTCGCTGCTGCCCCGGGGCGCGTTCGTCTACAACATCGGGCGGGGCGCCGTCATCGACCAGGCGGCGCTGGTGGAAGCCTTGCGCAGCGGCCACCTGGGCGGCGCGGGCCTGGACGTGTTCGTGGAAGAGCCGCTCCCTGAGGGCGATCCCCTCTGGACCATGGAGAACGTGCTCATCACGCCGCACGTGGGCGCCGATACACCGTGGGACAACGACAAGGCCGCGGAGCTTTTCCTTGAAAACTTCCGCCGGTTTGTCGCCGGCGAGCCCCTGATGAACGAAGTCGACCTCGACCTGGGCTACTGAGCGCGGGATCTCAGCCGGCGAGCCCCGGCCGGCTGGGGGCGTCCCGCCTTTTCTGCTCCTCCAGGGCACGGCGCCCGGCTTCCAGCGTGGCGATGATCGCGTCCACGTCGTACACGGAACCGCCCCACGTACCGCCGCTCACCTGCTGCAGCGCCGCCCAGAGCCGGGTCTCGGCGGGCAGGGCGGGGTCGGGCGCCAGGTCCGGGTGGGGCGGGCGGCTGTCGAGCAGGGCCTGGGCTTCTTCGGGCGAGAGGCGCTTGTCGCCCGTGCCCACCAGGTTGATGCTGCCGGTCAGGTTGTTCCGGTCGATGACGATCTCGATCAGGTCGCCGTCCCGCACTTTGCCGATGGGCCCGCCCGCCAGGGCTTCGGGCCCGATGTGGCCGATGCAGGCGCCCGTAGAGACGCCCGAAAAGCGGGCGTCGGTCAAGATGGCGACGTGCTTGCCGAAAGGCAGGTAGCGCAGGGCGATGGTGATCTGGGCGGTCTCTTCCATCCCCGAGCCCAGCGGCCCCCGGCCGATCAGGACGATGACGTCGCCCGGCTTGATGCCGTTCGGCCCCGGGTCCTTGACGGCGGCGATGGCCGCCCTTTCGCTGGTGAAGACCCGGGCCGGGCCCACGTGCCGGTAGACCCCGTCTTCGTCCACGACGCTGGGGTCGATGGCGGTGCTCTTGATCACCGAGCCTTCGGGAGCGAGATTGCCCACGGGAAAGGTGACGGTGCTGGTGAGGCCCCGGGCCTTGGCCACGTCCGGCGCCATGATCACGTCGTCCGGGGCGACGCCGTCGGCTTCGGAAAGGCGCCGCCAGAGCGCCGCCCGCCGCTCCGAGCTCTCCCATTCGTCCAGCACTTCTTTCCACGTCTTGCCCGTGACCGTGAGGCAGCTTTCGTCGATGAGCCCCAAGCGCCGCAGGTGCAGCATCACTTCGGGCACGCCGCCGGCAAGGTAGGCCCGGACCGTGGGGTGGCCCACGGGCCCGTTGGGCAGCACGTCGACGATGCGGGGCACCCGGCGGTTGACGTCGATCCAGTCGTGAACCGTGGGCCGGCGCAGCCCCGCCGCGTGCGCGACGGCGGGAAGGTGCAGCAGCAGGTTGGTGGAGCCGCCGAAGGCGGCGTGGACCGCCATGGCGTTGTGCAGCGCCGCTTCGGTCAGGATGTCGCCTACGGTGAGGCCGCGCGCCTCCATTGCGGCGACGCACTCCGCCGCCCGGCGGGCGGCGTCGAGCCAGATGGCCTGCCCCGACGGGGCCAGCGCCGAGTGGGGCGGCGCGAGGCCCAGCGCTTCGGCCACCACCTGCGCCGTGGCCGCGGTGCCGAGGAACTGGCAGCCCCCGCCCGGCGACGCGCAGGCGTGGCAGCCCGCCTCCGCGGCTTCCTCCAGCGTGATCTCGCCGTGGGCGAAGCGGGCGCCGATGCTCTGGACCCGCCCCGCGTCCTCGCCCCGGGTGGGCGGGAGCGTGACGCCGCCCGGCACGATCACGCACGGGAGCTCCCTCATGGACGCCAGGGCCATCATCATCGCGGGCAGGCCCTTGTCGCACGTGGCGATCCCGATGACGCCCCTTCGCCGGGGCAGGCTCCGGATCAGCCGCCGGAGGACCACGGCGGCGTCGTTGCGGTAGGGAAGGCTGTCAAACATGCCTTCGGTGCCCTGGCTGCGGCCGTCGCACGGGTCGCTGCAGTAGGCGGCGTACGGGATGTGGCCCATGGCGCGCAGGGCGTCGGCGCACTCTTTGACCAGAAGCCCCACTTCCCAGTGGCCGGTGTGGTACCCCAGGGCGATGGGCGTGCCGTCGGGGGCCCGCAGGCCTCCCATGGTGCTCAGGATGAGAAACTGCTTCCCCGTGACGGCGGCGGGGTCCCAGCCCATGCCGGCGTTCTGCATCAAGCCGAAAAGGTCGCCGCTGGGGGCCGAAAGCAGCATCTCCCGGGTGAACGGCAGCCGTCCCTGCGGGCCGGGGGCGTGGGTAATCACTTCGTACATGGCCGGGTCGCGGGTGGCAAAACAGGTCATGGGGGCCGCCTCCTTCGGCTTCTGGATGCGACGTGCGGGTTTCTTGGACGAGTGATTTCTCCCCGCCCGGGCAAAGGGCCTCCCCGGGCCTTCCGGCCCGCCGCTGTGCGTGAGACCGGGCCCGCCGGCGGGCTAGGCGATGTCCAGGCTGGCCGCGGCCAGCTGGCGGGACCACATGCGGCGGTACGGCCCGTCGGCGGCGATGAGCTCCTGGTGCGAGCCGAACTGCACGATCCGGCCGCCCTCGAGGACGCAGATGTGGGTGCAGTCCCGCACGGTGGAGAGCCGGTGGGCGATGACGATGGTGGTGCGGCCTTGCATCAGGCGGCGGAGGGCATCCTGGATGAGGCTTTCCGTCTCCACGTCCACGGCGGAAGTGGCCTCGTCCAAGATGAGGATGGGCGCGTCCTTCAGGATCGCCCGGGCGATGGAGAGGCGCTGCTTTTGCCCGCCCGACAGCTTGACGCCCCGCTCGCCGATGTGGGTGTCGTAGCCGTCGGGCAGCGCCATGATGAACTCGTGGGCGTTGGCCATCCGGGCCGCCTCGACCGCCTCCTCCCGGCTCTTTCCGGGGTTGCCGTAGAGGATGTTCTCGAGCACGGTCCCGTTGAAGAGAAACGTATCCTGCAGCACCATGCTGATATTGGCCCGGAGCGACGGGAGCGAGACGCTGCGGATGTCGACGCCGTCGATGAGGATGCGGCCGCCGGTGGGGTCGTAGAAGCGGGGGATCAGGCTCGCGATGGTGCTCTTGCCCACGCCCGTCGGGCCTACCAGAGCCAGCGACTCGCCGGGCCGGACCCGGAACGAGATCCCTTTCAAGACCTCGACGCCGGGCACGTAGCTGAAGTCGACGTTTTCAAAGACGATCTCGCCCCGGACCCGCCCCAGGGTGACCGGGCTCTTGGCCTCCTTGACGTCGGGCTCCTCATCCAGGAGGTCAGCCACTCGTTCCGAGCCGGCCAGGGCCATCTGCACCTGCTCGTTCATGCGGGCCAGGAGCATGATGGGCTGGTACAGCATGCTCTGGTAGAGGAAAAACGCGACGAGATCCTCGACCGGCAAGAGCCCCTGGACCACCGCCCGGCCCCCGAAAAAGATGATGAGAAACGTCCCCGCCGCGCCGAGAAACTCGACGGTGGGGTGGTAGATGGCCATGATCCGGAGGGCGGTGAGCAGGTCCACCGTGTACCGCTCCGAGCGGCGGCGGACCCGCTGGCCCTCATAACGTTCCCGGGTGAAGATCTGGATCTCTTTGATCCCCGAGATGTTGTCCTGGAGCAGGGCGCTGAAGTCCGCAAGCCGCGCCTGGGCGTGCTTGAAAGCCTCCTTCGTCCGGCCGCCCAGCGTCACGGCGGCCAGGAGCAGCAGGGGGATGGGCAGCAGCGTCAGCAGGGCGAGCCTGGCGTCGAGATAGAAGAGGATCGCCGCGATCCCCGTGATCATCAGCGAGTTGACGATGAGGTCCGGGATGTTGTGCGCCACCAGCGGCTCGATGCGCTCGGTGTCGCTCATCACCCGGGACATCAGCTCGCCGGTCTGCTTGTCGTGGTAAAAGCGGAGCGAAAGCTTTTGTAAATGATGGTAGAGGGCGACCCGCAGGTCGCTCACGAAGTTCCACGCGGTGACGTGCGCGAGGTAGCTGGTGACGAACTGGCACACGCCCCGCACGGCGTAGACGCCGGCGTAGAGCAGGGTGAACACCGCGAGGTGCCGGGCGAGGGAACCCGGGCCGTCCCCTTCGAAAAGCCGGAGCAGGCCGCCGTCCATCACCCGCTGGACCTGGATGTAGTGGAGAAACTCCCGCAAGATCCACGGGCCGGCCAGGTTGAGCAGGGAGACGCCGAAGGTGGCCACGATGACGGCGGCCATGTGCCAGCGGTACGGTCTCAAGAATGCCTGCAGGCGCCAGAACGAGTGCAAGCGTACGTTCGCCCCTTGACGCAGGTGTTCGCAAGCCCGGAAAGGTGCTCTTGAGTACGTTTCATTCTACCATAAGCTGGCGGTGGGCGCACGGGGACAGGCGGAGCCTGTACGCCTCCAGGATTCCCGCCGCGAAGAGCGAAGCCTCTCCCGGCTCTTAGACACAGCTCCCACTGGAGGTCTGCACCATGCGCGCGCGGGCAAAGCCCGCATCGAAAGGAGAAACCGCCGCACCGGCGGCGGGATCCGCAGGCGAACGGCCCCTTCCCGGCGCGGCTACTGGGGTGAGCCGCCGAGAGGCCCCGGCGCTTCTCATGGCCGCCGTCGCGTGCTTTTGGGGTGCCCTGTACCTGTACGTGCCCATCCTGACGCCCTACGCCGAGACGCTGGGCGCCTCTATGACGCTGCTCGGGTTGATCGTCTCGTCGTACGGCTTTTCCCAGCTGGTGCTGCGGATCCCGGTGGGCATCTGGTCCGACCGCATCGGGCGGCGCAAGCCGTTCATCGCCGCCGGCTATATCGCGGCGGTCCTGGCGGGGCTGGGGCTGGCGCTCTCCCGGGGGCCGTACGGAGTGCTGGCCGCGCGGACGCTCTCCGGCGTCGCCGCGACCATGTGGGTCGTCATCACGGTCCTGTTTTCCAGCTACTTCCCGCCGCACCGGGCGGGGTACGCGATGAGCCTGATCAACTTTGCCACCACGCTGACGCAGCTCGCGGCGACGCTGGGAGGCGGGCTCATCGCGGAGGCCTGGGGCTGGCAGGCGCCGTTTTGGGGCGCGGCGGTGATCGGCGGGGTGGGCCTGGTTCTCACCGTTCCCTTGCGCGAGGCCGCCCCCGCCCGGCCAGCGGGCCTGCGCATCGGCGAGCTGACGGCGGTGGGCAGGGAACGCTCGCTCCTCGCGGTCTCGCTCCTGGCGGCGCTCTACCAGTTTCACACGTGGGTGACCGTCTACGGGTTCACGCCCAACTACGCCGCCGGCCTGGGGGCTACCAAAGCCCAGCTCGGCTGGCTCAGCCTGGTCTCGACGCTGCCCACCGCCATCGCCTCGCTGGGCACGGGCAGCTTCCTCGCCCGCCGCTTCAACGAGCGGCAGATGGTGGTGGCGGGCTTTTGGATGGCGGCCTTTGCGACGCTGGCCATTCCCTTCATGGCCGCGCTGCCGCCGCTTTTCGTGACCCAGGCGGTGGGAGGCTTCGGCCGCGGCTTGATCTTCCCGGTGCTGATGGGCCTTGCCATCAAGACGGTCCCCGAGGAGAAAAGGGCCACCGCCATGGGCTTCTTCCAGTCCATCTACGCCCTGGGGATGTTCGGCGGGCCCGTGTTCGCCGGGTTTGCGGCCGAGTTCTGGGGGTTGCCGGGCGCCTTCTGGGCCGCGACGGCGGTCACCGCGATCGGGGCGCTGGGATCCATGGCCGCGCTGGGTCCGGGGCGCACCGCACCTTGACTTTCCGGCCCGCCTGCGGGTACCTTGGGGAGAGGAACCATTCGCGAAAAGTAGGGATCTGCCGTGCACAGTGCCGCTCGAGCGCAAGCCGCTCGCCCCATTCCCAAAGGGCTCAAGGGGCTTTCCGTGGCGTCGGTGATCAGCATGTTCATCGTCCAGCTCATGGGGACGCTGGTCACCAAGACCGGCTCAGCCGAAGGGTGCGGCGCGTCGTGGCCGCTCTGCGACGGCCAGTGGCTCCCGGCCCCGACTATGGAGTCGCTCATCGAGTACTCCCACCGGCTGGTGTCGGGAGTGGCCGGGATCCTGGTGGTGGCCATGGCCGTCCTGGCCTGGCGGGCGTACCGGGACCGCCGGGACATCCGGATGCTGGTGGCGGGCGCGGTGCTGTTTATCGTCATCCAGTCGGCCCTGGGCGCCGCGGCGGTGCTCTGGCCGCAGCCCAAAGCCGTCCTGGCCCTTCACTTCGGCATTTCGCTGATCGCCTTCGTCCTGGTGGTCCTGCCCACCGCGGTCATGTTCCAGCTGGAGAAGGGGCAGACGTTTCGCAGCGCGCCGGTGAGCGACCGGCTGCGCCGCTGGATCTGGGCGGCGGCCATCTATACCTACGGCGTGGTGTATTCGGGCGCCTACGTGCGCCACACCAACTCGCACATCGCCTGTCTTGACTGGCCCCTCTGCAACGGGGCCCTCATCCCCGAACTCTCAGGCGCCGTAGGGATCCAGTTCGCCCACCGACTGGCGGCCGCGGGCGCCCTGGTGGTCATCGCCGCCATGGGCCACATCGCCAAGAAGGAGCGCGAGGTTCGGCCCGATCTGTTCTGGGGCGGCGTGGCCTCGCTGGCGCTCATCATCGGGCAGGTGCTGAGCGGCGGCTGGGTGATCCTCTCCCGCCTCACGCTGACCGCGATGATGGTCCACAGCGCGATCATCACGGCGCTTTTCGGCGTGCTGGGCTACCTGTGCCTGCAGGTGACCCGGGAGCCGCAGCCGGAAGCGGTGCCCGCCCCCGGCGCCACGCCCGAGGGAGCGCTCGGCGCAAGCAGCAGCGGGTCCTAAGCCAAGAGGGGCCGCTCCTGCCGAGGGCTACCGCACCCGCAGGACCCCGACCATGCCTGCTTCCCGGTGGCCCGGCTCGTCGCAGTAGAACTCGAACTCGCCCGCCCGATCGGCCGTAAACGTCACGCGGACGGTCTCGCCCGGGCGGTAATCTCTTTTGACGCCGAACTCGTCGATGGAGATGTTGTGGACCAGGGCGCCGTCGTTGGAGACCACCAGCGTCACCGTCTCGCCGCGGCGGACCTCCAGCTCCCGGGGGTCAAACCAGTTGTCGCCGCTGGCCACGGTGATCTCCCGGCCTTCGCCGGCCCTGCCCTGGTCCCGGCCTCCGGCGCCTCCCCCGCATCCCGCCAGCACCGCCACGCTCAAGCCGATCAAGGCCCAGCGCAAAAGGCACGATCCTCGCCGTCCAAGCATCATCATTCCTCCCAGCCCTAGGATGGGAAAGCGAAGCGCGGGATACTCGGCCCAGCGATTTGGGAAAGCGATCCTATAACCCCGGCGGCGCTTTCGCCGTAGGGTGTGCAGCCGGGGAGGGAGTGCCGTGGGAAAGAAATGCCGGCGGAGGAAGCGGCGCTTTTGCCGCAGCATGAAGAGAGCCGTCTGCCATCTGGCGAAGGCCGTCGGGGCGCTCCGCTGCGCCCGGGAGCGGACCGGCAGCGTCTGGGTGGAAGAGGAGCTGACCGACGAAATCGCGACGCTCCGGGACGTGGGCCGGCGCCTCGCGCGGCTCAGGCGGAAGCGCTGCGCGCGGTCCCTCTGCTGCGGCTGGTGAGCGGCGCCCTGCTCGGGCGCCGTTTTGTCACGCGCCGCCGGTCAGCCGGACCGTACGGCCCGTCTCGCAGCTTTCCACGGTGCGGAACACCATTTCGATCGAGCGCAGGTTGTCCTCGGCGCGGGTCTCGGGCGGGCGGCCGTCCCGCACCGCCTCGGCGAAGGCCCGCAGCAGGTAGGCCTGGTCGGTGAGGGGCATCGGCTCCACGGGAAGCGGCTCCTTCGGCGAGTCGTCGGATCGCTGGACGTAGACCCGGTCGTCCACCATCTCGAGGTAGCCGTGTTCGCAGTAGATCATCCAGTGCCCGTTCCAGGACGTGGCCCCGCCCCGGGTGCACCAGCTCGCGTGGTAGGTGACGTGGATGGGGTGGACTTGGCCGGAGGCGGGCTTTGAGCGGGGGATCATCTCGATCCGGCTCACCGAGGAGGCGTCGCCCCGGTACCAGCTCCACGGCGGGTTCCAGGAGAAGGCCGTCAGGCGCACGGGGTCGGCGTCGAGAATGTAGCGCATCAGGTCGTAGTGGTGGATGGCCATGTCGATGATGAGGGGATACGGCATCTCCTCGCGGAAGCCCCCGAAGCGGGGACCGCGGGTGAAGTGGACCAGCACCTGGCCGGGCGCGCCGAACTGGCCCGAAGCCAGGGCGTTTCTCAAGGTTTGGACCGGCGGCCGGTAGCGGTAGTTTTGCGCCACCATCATGATCCGCCCGGTGCGGCGGACCGCCTCGACGGTCCGCAGGCAGGCCTCCCACGTGTCCGCCAGCGGCTTTTCGGTGAGCACGTGGCAGCCGGCCTCCATCGCCTTGACGGCCAAGGGCTCGTGAAACTCGGGCGGCGTCACGATCAGCACCGCGTCCGGCTTGAGCTCTTTGAGGGCCCGGTCAAAGTCGACGTAGCACCGGGAAGGAGCAATGCCGAACTCCTCTTGGATCACCTTCAGGTGGCCGGGGTTGATGTCGACGTAGCCTGCCACTTCCACGTCCGGGGAGCTGAGGCCCACCTGCACCCACCATTTCCCCATCCCCAGGACGCCCACCTGGACCATGCGCATGGGTTGCCGCCGCCTTTCCCTGGTGAAGATCCTCGCCGCGTGGAGCGGTGACGAGGTTTGGCCATGAATACTGTACCGTGCGAAAGTCCCTGCTCCTGCTCGGCCCGGGTCGTCCCTGGAGTTTGAGGAGGAATCGTTTCCCCCGTAGCTGAATGGGTTGGGTGTCCCATTGGGGTGCTATGCTGGCGATGAAAGGGGTAGAGAGCGTGGGCGATCCGATCCGGGTTGCCGTGGTGGGATACGGAAACGTCGGGCGCTTTGCCGTCGACGCGGTGCTGGAGGCGCCCGACTGCGAGCTGGCCGGGCTGGTGAGACGAAGCGGAGAGCGCCCGCGGGGGCTCGATCCCGAAATTCCCGTGGCCAAAGACGTCGCGGAGCTGGGGAAGGTGGACGTCGCCCTGCTCTGCACCCCCACCCGCTCCGTGCCGCGGCTGGCGGAAGCGTATTTGGCAAGGGGGATCCGCACGGTCGACTCCTACGACATCCACGGAGAGCTGGTGGACGTCAGGCGCCGGCTGGACGAAGTGGCCCGCCGCGCGGGGGCGGTGGCCATCATCGCCGCCGGGTGGGATCCCGGCACCGACTCCATGATCCGGGCGATGCTGGAGTTTATGGCCCCCAAGGGCGTCACCTACACCAACTTCGGGCCCGGGATGAGCATGGGCCACTCGGTGGCGGCCAAGGCCGTGCCCGGGGTGCGGGACGCCTTGTCCATGACGATCCCCGCGGGGCAGGGCGTGCACCGGCGGCTGGTCTACGTGGAGCTGGAAGAGGGCGCCTCCCTCGATCAGGTGAGGCAGAGCATCCTCGAGGACCCCTACTTCAAGTACGACGAGACCCGGGTGGTGGCGGTGCCCCGGGTGGCCGACCTCATCGACATGGGCCACGGGGTGCGCATGGAGCGGAAAGGGGTCTCGGGCCGGACCCACAACCAGCTCTTCACCTTCGAGATGCGGATCAACAACCCAGCGCTCACCTCGCAGGTGATGGTGGCGGCCGCCCGGGCGGCGGTGCGGCAGGCGCCGGGCGCCTACACCATGGTGGAAGTGCCTATCATCGACTTCCTCTACGGCGACCGCGAGGAGCTGCTGCGCCGGCTGGTCTGAAATACGGCGGCGCGGCTCGGGACAGGCAGCGCCCGTGGGGAGAGGGGACATCGTGCCGAAATACCTGTACCTCATCGACGGCTACGGCCAGATCTTCCGGGCCTACTACGCGATCCGGGGCGGGATGCAGAGCCCGGTGACCGGCGAGCCCACCCATGCGGTCTTCGGCTTCACCGGCATGCTGATCAAGCTCTTTACCCAGCTCAAACCGGACTACGTCGCGGTGGCCATCGACGGGCCCGGAAAGACCTTCCGTGACGAGATCTATGCCGAATACAAGGCCACCCGGGAGGCGACGCCCCAGGATCTGATCGTCCAGATCCCCCGGGTGCTGGAGCTCATCGACGCCTTCGGCATCCCGGCCGTCTCCCACCCGGGGCTTGAGGCCGACGACGTCATCGCGACCATCACCCAGAAGGTGCTGGACAATCCGGAGTATGCCGACGTGCACGTCCGCATCGTCTCCCGCGACAAGGACCTGGAGCAGCTGCTGGGCGAGCGGGTGACGATGTACGACATCCACAAGGACGAGGAGATCGACGTCGAAACGCTCAAGGCCACCAAGGGCATCACGCCCGAACAGGTGGTGGACGTCCTGGCCTTGATGGGCGACTCGGTGGACAACGTGCCGGGCGTGCCGGGCATCGGGGCCAAGACCGCCGCCAGCCTCATCCAGGAGTTCGGCTCCATCGAGGGGATCTACGCCAACCTGGACAAGATCAAGGGGAAGCGCCGGGAGAACCTGGAGGCCGCCCGGGAGCAGCTGGAACTCTCCCGCGAGCTGGTCCGGCTGAAGCGGGACGGGGCTTTCGACTTCTCGCTGGAGGCGGCGCGGGTCAGGGGGATCCACCTGCGCAAGGTGGTCGCCCTCTTCCAGCAGCTGGGCTTTCGCCGCTACCAGGAGGACGTCCGCCGCATCGCCCGGGAGCTGGGCGTCGTGGACGACGAAGCGGCGGCGGTGGCGGCGGAGGCCGCGGCCGGCGGGGCGGCCGCTCCGGAGGAGGCCGCAGGGTCTCCGGGGGAGGCCGCCGGGGGCGAGCACGCGCGCGGGGTGTACGAAGCGGTCACCACCGAGCGCCAGCTGGAGGAGCTGGTGCGCACCCTCAAGGAGCAGGAGCTGATCGCCGTCGACACCGAGACGACGGGCCTCGGCCCCGACGCCGAGCTGTGCGGCCTCAGCTTCGCCTGGAAGCCGGGACACGGCGTCTACGTCCCGGTGCGCTCCCCGGAGCCCGGGGCGCACTTGAGCCAGGATGCCGTCCTGAGCGCGCTCAAGGAGGTGCTGGAGGACCCGGCCGTCAAGAAGTGCGGCCACAACATCAAGTTTGACGCCCGCATCCTGGGGAACTACGGGATCGTTTTGCGGGGCGTGGTCTTTGACTCGATGTTGGCCAGCATCCTGCTGGATCCGGCCAAGGCCGGGCACAAGCTGGACCAGCTGGCCCTGGACGTCCTGGGCTACCGGATGATCCCCATCGGCTCGCTGATCGGCGGCGAGGAGGAGGAGGGAGGACAAGCCCCGCTCTCCATCGACTGCGTGCCGCTGGACCAGGTGGTGGAGTACGCCGGGGAGGACGCCGACATCGCCCTCCGCCTCTACCACGCGCTGATGCCCCGCATCCGCGAGGCGGGGATGGAGGAGCTCCTCTGCCAGGTGGAGGCGCCGCTTTCGGTGGTCATCGCCCGGATGGAGCAGAACGGGATCATGTGCGACCCCGGCGAGCTGGCGCGCCAGGGCGAGGAGCTGTCACGGCGGGTCGAGGAGCTGAAGGCCCGGATCTTCGAGTACGCCGGCGGCGAGTTCAACCTGGACTCCCCCAAGCAGCTGGGGGAAGTGCTCTTTGAAAAGCTGGGCCTCCCCGCCGGCAAGCGGACCAAGACGGGGTACTCCACGGACATCGAGGTCCTGACCAAGCTGGCCGCGGAAGAGGACAAGAACGACCCCAAGACCCTGGTTCCGGGCCTCTTGATCGAGTACCGCCAGCTTTCGAAGCTGATCAACACCTACCTGGGCAACCTGCGGGAGTCCATCAACCCCAAGACAGGCCGGATCCACTCCACCTTTCACCAGCTGGTGACGGCCACGGGCCGGCTCGCCTCGCAAAACCCCAACATGCAGAACATCCCGGTCCGCACCGATGTGGGGCGGCAGATCCGCAAGGCCTTCGTGGCGCCGCCGGGCCACGTGCTCATCGCCGCGGACTACTCCCAAATCGAGCTGCGGATCCTCGCCCATCTCAGCGAAGACCCGGGGTTGATCGAGGCGTTCGAGCAGGGGCTGGACATCCACGCCGCGGTGGCGTCCCAGGTGTTCGGCGTCGGCATCGACCAGGTCACCCGGGAGCAGCGGGCGTACGCGAAAGTGATCAACTTCGGCATCATCTACGGCATCACGCCGTACGGCCTTTCGCGCCGCATCGAAGGGCTGGACGTGCGTCGGGCGGCGGAGCTCATCGAGGATTACAAGCGGCGCTTTCCCGGCATCGACCGGTTCCTGCAGCAGTGCGTCCAGCAGGCGAAAGAGTACGGCTACGTCACCACCATTCTGGGCAGGAGACGGGCGATCCCCGAAATCCGCTCGAGCAGCCGTCCCCGCCGCGCCCTGGGCGAGCGGCTCGCGATCAACACCGTGGTGCAGGGGAGCGCGGCGGACCTGATCAAGGTGGCCATGGTCAAGATCCAGGACCGGATCGACCGGGAAGGCCATCCGCTCAAGCTCCTCCTCCAGATCCACGACGAGCTGATCTTTGAAGCGCCCGAAGAGAGGGCGGAAGAGTGCGCCGCCCTGGTGGTGGAAGGAATGGAGCAGGCCATGAGCCTTAAAGTGCCGCTGAAGGCGGAAGCGGGAATCGGCAAGGACTGGATGGAGGCCAAATAGGGATGTAGTCGCATCGAGTCGCAGCGGAAACCACGGGGTAGAAGTGCGGAGTAGAGGTTTCCAGGAGGGACCATGACGCAGTGGAACCTGTCAAAGTCGGCATCGTCGGATGCGGTGCCATCAGCGGCATCTATCTCAAGAACGCCCGCACTTTGAAAATGATCGAAGTGGTCGCCTGCGCCGACCTGGTGTTGGAACGGGCGAAAGCGAGGGCGGAGGAGTTCGGCGTCCCCAAGGCGTGCACCGTCGATGAGCTGCTGGCCGATCCCAGCATCGAACTGGTCGTCAACCTGACGGTTCCCCAGGCTCACGCCGAAGTGGCCTTGCGGGCGGTCCGCGCCGGCAAGAGCGTCTACAACGAAAAGCCCCTGACCGTGGAGCGGGACGAAGCCAAGCTGCTGCTGAAGGAGGCGAAGGAGCGCGGGGTGCTGGTGGGAGCGGCTCCCGACACCTTTTTGGGCGCCGGGCTTCAGACCTGCCGCAAGCTGATCGACGAGGGATGGATCGGCGAACCGGTGGGAGCCAGCGCCTTCATGCTCATCCCCGGCCACGAATTCTGGCATCCCGACCCCGTGTTCTACTATAAGCGCGGGGGCGGCCCCATGTTCGACATGGGCCCGTACTACCTCACCGCCCTGGTGAACCTCATCGGCCCGGTCAGGCGGGTGACGGGCTCGACCCGCATCACGTATCCGGAGCGGACCATCCTGAGCAAGCCCAAGTACGGGCAGAAGATCACCGTGGAGACGCCCACCCACATCGCCGGTGTGATGGACTTCGCCAACGGGGCCATCGGCACCATCGTTACCAGCTTTGACGTGTGGGGAGGAAACGTGCCCCACATCGAGATTTACGGGACGGAGGGCACCTTGAGCGCGCCCGACCCCAACCTGTTCGGCGGCCCGGTGCGGGTCCGCAAGAAAGGCTCCTGGGAGTGGCAGGAGGTGCCGCTCACCCACGGCTACAGCGACAACTGCCGGGGACTCGGCATCGCCGACATGGCGTACGCCCTCCGCACAGGCCGTCCCCACCGGGCCAACGGCGAGCTGGCCTACCACGTCCTCGACATCATGCACGCCTTTGAAGAGGCCTCGACCCAGGGGAGGCACATCGTGCTGGAGAGCGGGTGCGAACGGCCGGCGCCGCTGCCGGAGGGCCTACCCCTGGGCGAACTGGATCCGTAAATTAGCGCCGCCGCCTCAGCTCCCGGGGGACCAGGACGGCCAGGGCGCCGAGATCCAGCGCGGCCGTGAGGGCGAAGTCGGCGATCACCGCCCACAACGCGCCGACGATGCCCCACCGGGGATCGCCGGCCAGCAGGTAGATGAGGATCAGGCGCAGGGCGCTGCCGGCCGCGGCGTTCACCATGACAATGCCCGTGCGGCCCAGCCCGTAAAGGATGCCGGAGGCGATGTGGCCCAGGTACGTGAAGGGCGCGGCAAAGGCCAGCGGGGTGATGAGGGGCCCGAGGGAGTCGACGCCGTAGAGGAGGGCGCCCACTTCCTCCCCGTACCGCCAAAAGGCGAAGGAGGCGGCGGCCGCCACCGCTGCGGCCGCCGCCAGGCACTGGAAGAGGAGGCGGGCCACCGCGCCGGTGCGCCGTTCGGCAAGCCGCTTGGCGACCGCCGGGATGCTGGCGTGCACCAGCGGGTGCACCGCCACCATGGGCATGTAGAGGGCGGGGAGCGCCATGCCGAACAGGCGGCCGTACAGGACGGTGGCTTCGGCGGGGGCGTACCCCGCCGCGATGAGCTGGCGGGGAATCACCGTCACGTTGATCATGCCGAGAATGCCGTTGACCACGCCGGACAGGAGCACGGGCGCGGCGAGGACGGCCAGCCGGCGCACCAGAGGCCGATAGGCCGCCGTCCAGAAAGGGACGAAGGCCTGGGTGAGCCGGAGGGCCAGGGGGGAGGCGGGGCCGGGGCGCGCGGCCGTGTGCCGGGCGCCGGGACGGGGCGGACCGCCCCAGCTTCCCCGCACGGCCCGGGCCAGGTAGGCCACGGAGACGGCCTCGCCTGCCACAAAGCCCAGGGCGATTCCGGCGGCGGCCCAGCCGGGGCCCAGGGGCAGGAGGAGGGCGGCCAGGAGCAGCACCACCGGCACCCGGCTGGCGGCTTCGGCGAAACTGGAGAACGCCACGGGGGCCAGGCGCTCCTGCCCCTGCAGCACGCCCCTGAGCGAAGAGGAGAGGGCAGCGGGAAAGAGGAGCAGGGGCAGGACGGCCAGGGCGGCGGCGGTGCGGGAGTCGGTCATCACCGTGTACGCCCAGAGCCGGTGGGTCAGGAAGAGGAACAGCGACGCCAGGAACGCCGTGGCCGCGGTTAGGCTGAGCCCCAGCCGCATGTACCGCCGCGCCCCGGCGTAGTCCCGCAGCCCCAGAGCGTCGGCGCTGAGCCGGGCGATGGCCACGGGGATCCCCGCGGTGGCCAGGGTGGCGACGATGCGGTAGACCGGCATGGTCATCTGGAAAAGCCCTACCACGTCCTCGCCGGCGACGCGCACCAGCAGCGCGCGGTAGAGCGTGCCGATGAGACGGTTGGCGATGCCCGCGAGCAGGAGCGCCGCCGCGCCCGCCACGAGCGGTCGTCTTCTCAGGTCCAAAGACAGGCCTCCGTTTCCCTTGGAGCTATATGGGAAACGGAGGCCTTTTTAGAACGGCCTCGCCGCTACCGGATGGGATTCTCCGGGCCGCGGCCGATGAAGGCGTCGACGAAGAGGTGGACCAGCTCGTCATCGTAGGCGTCGAGCCGCAGCAAGTGGCGCCACGCCGCCAGGACGAAGGGGTGCTCCATCCCAGGCCGCGGCACGGCCAGGACCGCCGCCCACTGGTGGGTCCACGCCCGGGTGAGGGCCAGGATCTTCTGCTCGATCTCGGGCGTCAGGGCGTCCGGACGGTAGTGGATGATGATGTGCCCGTGCTCCAGGTTGTGGACGAGAAGCTCGTCCGGGAGGGGCCGCTCGTAAAAGCCGGGCGGGGCCCACTGGGCGTAGTGCGGGCCCGAGTTGGGCGGATCGGTCTTGTACGCGACCCGCTGCCCGGTGGGCACGTGGTTTGCGCCTTCCGAAGGATAGCGTTCCACTGCCCGGGCCAGGGCCGGGTGCAGGCGGTTTTGCGTGCTGCTGTAGACCAGCAGCGCCGCGACGGCGAGGACGATGGCTGCCAAGGCGACGAGGGTGCCCGGCGAGACCTTGCGCGGCCCGGAACCGGAAGCCCTCGCCCTCCCGGCGGCGCTGCGCCGGGGCCCGGCGCTGCGGGCTCTCGGATTCCTTTCGGAGCGGCTCTTCGACATAGAAGATCACCCGTTCTTGAAAATGTCACCGCATATTGCCGCGAGCGGGAGCCCGCTCCCCGGCGGGGCCTACCGCCGGCCCATGCCCGGCACGATGCGAGCCAGGTACGCCTCCATCTGCTCCCGGGTGAGCTGGCCGACGTGCACCTCGCGGATGATTCCCCGGGCGTCCACAAAGACGCTGGTGGGAAGGGCGCGGACCAGGAAGTCCTGGTTCATGCTGCGGTCGACGTCGAGGAAGACGGGGAACGTATAGCCGTACGCGTCAAGGTAGCGCTGGACCGTGGGCAGGGGTTCGTCCGAGACCGCGACCACTTCGAAGGCCCCGCCCGCCTGGTCGTAGAGCTCCTGGATCTCGGGCATTTCGTAGCGGCACGGCTCGCACCAGGTGGCCCAGAAGTTGATGAAGAGCGGCTTGCCGCCGAAGGCGTCGGCGGTGACCAGCTGGCCTTGGAGGTCCATGACGGCGAACGACGGCATCCGGTTTCCCGGGAAAGCCCCTTCTTCGGGACTCTTTCCGAACCAGAAGATGGCCGCGGCGACGGCGGCCGCCACCAGCAGCGGGATGAGCCAGCGCTTCAACATCGCCTGCCTCCTCGCCCCGGGGACGAGCCGGGGCTTCGAATGACATGGGACAAGTGTCATCCAAAAGAGGTGCTCGCGCGCTCCTTAACCCAAATGGTAGCTTTCGCGGCAGGGCGGGTCAACTTGCCGGGCCGGACGGGAACGCCCGTCCCATCGAGTTCCTGCACCTTTCACACTTTCTTCACAAATGGGCGGAGGCCGCCTGGTCCTTTTGTGCTATCCTTATACGATGAAAATCCACATCGCGGGGTCGAGCGCCGTGAGGAAGTCCAAGAGGCTATTGATCGCATCGTTCCTGGCTCTGGCCGGTCTGGCCTATCTGATCGCGACGGCGGCCTTCGATTCGACGATGTACTACTTCACGGTCGAAGAGGCCCTGGCGCAAGGGATCGCCCACTCGGGCAGGCAGATCCGGCTGAACGGCGACATCGTGCCGGGCACCATCCAGTGGGAGCCCAAGGAGATGCGGCTCAGCTTCGCCGTGAAGGGCGAGAGCGGCGCGATGGTCCCGGCGGTCTATTACGGGCCGCGCCCCGACAACTTCACCGAAGACGCCACGGCCATCCTCGAGGGCCGCTTTGACGAAAACGGGGTCTTCCGCGCCGACACCCTGATGCTGGCCTGCCCGTCCCGCTTTGAAGTGGCGGCGGACGAGCACCCTGCGTCGATCCCGCTGGGGCTATGAGCGCCGGCGCTCTCCTTGAGGCCTTGGGCCTGTCGGTGCAGGCGGGCGGCCGGACGCTGGTCCACCCCACGCATCTGGCCTTGCGCCCCGGCCAGTGGAAAGCGCTGGTGGGGCCCAACGGCGCGGGCAAGACCACGCTGCTCAAAGCCCTGGCGACGCTGGTGCCGTACACGGGCACGGTGCGGTACCGGGGCCGCGACGTGCGGGAGAAGCCGCTGGCCTACCGCCGGGCCCTGGGCGTGGTGCTGCACGAGCCGCTCCTTTACGGGGAACTCACCGCTCTGGAAAACCTGGTGTTCTACGCCCGGCTCTACGGCCTTGCGGCGCCCCGGGCCGCAGCCCGGGAAAAGCTGGCCGCCGTCGGCCTTGAGGCGTACGCCCACGAGCCGGTCAGCCGCTTTTCCCGGGGGATGATCCAGCGCCTGGCGCTGGCGCGGGCGCTGCTGCACCGGCCGGAGCTGCTGCTGTTGGACGAGCCCCTCTCCGGGATCGATGCCCGGGGGGAGGGCTTGATTCTCAACCTGTTTCGCGAGGCGAAAGAGCGGGGCATCGCCGCCCTGTGGGTGACGCACCGCTGGCGGCGGGCATGGGACGTGGTGGACGAGGTCGTGGAGATGCAGCGGGGAACGCTCCTGGGCGCCGTGCCCACCGCCGGGCGGCGGCCGGAGGAGTGGACGCCGTCTTTCGCCGAGGAGGCCCGCGGGTGAAGGCGTATCTCAGGGCGGTGCTCGCCCTGGCGGCCAAGGACGCGCTGCTGGAGCGCAAGAGCTTTGAGACGCTGATCGCGACGGCCAGCTTTGCGCTGCTGCTCGCGGTCGTGTTTCACTTCGCTTTCGACATCGCCAGCGCCGAAGGAGCCCGCTTTTTCCCGGGGGCGCTTTGGACAGCCATCCTGTTCGCCGGGACCATCGGCATGGCCCGCTCGGCCCGGGTCGACGAGGTGGAGGGGCGCGGGCGGGGCGCGGCGCTGGCCCCGGTGGACCGCAGCGCCCTGTTCCTCGGCAAGTGCCTCTTTCACCTGGCGCTGCTGGCCGTGGTGGAGGCGGCGGCGGTGCCGGTGTTTGCCGCCGCCTTTGCCCTGAGGGGGATGGCCCTGCCGCACCTGGTGATCCTCGGGCTGTTCCTCGGGACGTGGGGGTTTGCCGCGCTGGGCACGCTCCTGGCCGGCGCCACCGCGGGCGAGCGGGCGACGGGCCTTTTGCTCCCCGTGGTGCTGTTCCCGCTGCTGGTCCCCGTCATCCTGGGCGGGGCGGCGGTGGTATCGGCCGGGGTGACGGGCGAGGTGACGGCGGCCACGGGGTCGTGGCTGCGGCTGCTGGTGGTGTTTGACGTGCTGTTCACCGCGGTTCCGGCGCTGCTCTACGAGTCGCTGATGGAGGTGTGAGGGGATGCTCCGGGTTTTGGTCAGGGCGCAGAAGGCGGTGGGCCTTTCGGCGCTGGTCCTCGTCACCGTCTCGCTTTACATGGTGTTCGTCTACGCGCCCCGGGAGGCCACCGGGGACGTCCAGCGGATCTTTTACTACCACGTGGCCACGGCCTGGAACGGGTACCTCTTCATCGCCATGGTGGCGCTTTCCGGGCTGCTCTACCTGGTCCGCAAGGACGAGGCGTGGGACGCCGCGGGCCGCACCGCCGCGGAGCTGGGCGTCCTGTTCATCTCGCTGACGCTGATCCTGGGCTCCCTCTGGGCCCGTCCCATCTGGAACGTCTGGTGGACGTGGGACCCCCGCCTTGTGACCACCTTGATCCTGTGGTTTATCTACGTCGCGTACCTCTTGATCCAGGCGGGAGCGGAAGGGAGCCCGCGGCTCAAGCGGTTCGCCGCGGTCTTTGGCATCGTGGGTTTCTTGGACATCCCGCTCATCCACTACTCGGTCGTCCTGTGGCCCCGGGGAATCCATCCCAGCGTGCTGCGGGAAAGCGGCGGGATGCCCTTCCCGATGCTGCTGACCATGATCGTCTCGGTGATCGCCATGACGCTGCTGGGGCTTTACCTCTGGGGCCGGCGCCTCGAGGTGGAAGAGCTGAAGCAGCGGGTGCAGCGGCTCAAAGAGCAGCTGCTCTGGCCGTGAACGCGCGGCGTGAGCCCTGAGGGCGCGCCCTGGACGTGAGGAGGCTCCTGGGATGACGTATCTCTTCGTCGCGTACGCCATCGTGTGGATCGGCATCTTCGCCTACTCCTACAGCCTGGGACGGCAGGCCCAGCGCCTGCGGGAGCAGATCGAGGCCCTGGAGGCGGCGCTGGGCTCGCGGCAGGAGACCGCCGCGCCCGGAGCGGGCGGCCCGGGGGAGGCGTGAGCGGTGCAGGCCGCTGCGGGCAAGCGGGCTGCGTGGCTGCGCTACGTGCCCTTCCTGGTGCTGGCGGCCTTCCTGGCCGCGGCCTTCCTCTACCACCAGCGCCTCGACGCCCGGGCGGAGGTGGGGGCGCCCGCGCCTGACTTCACCCTGGAGACGCTGGACGGGGGGAAGCTGTCGCTGAGCGACCTGCGGGGCAAGGCTGTCCTCATCAACTTCTGGACCACGTGGTGCCCGGAGTGCAAGGACGAGCTGCCGGCGCTGGAAGCCTTTCAGCGCCGCTGGGGCCACCGCATCGCGCTCCTCGGCGTCAACATGAGGGAGACCGAAGGGCTGGTGCGCCCCTTCGTCCAGCGCTACGGCGTGACGTACCCCATCCTGCTGGACCGCTTTGAGCGGGTGAGCAAGGTATACCAGGTGACCGGCGTCCCCGAGACGTGGCTGGTGGACGCGGACGGTATCGCCGTGGCGCGGTTCATCGGGCCGCTGACCGAGGCGCACCTGGCCCGGGCGGTGGAGCTGCTCCTCGGAGACGAGGCCGCCGGCGGCCCGGGCGAAAGCGGGCCGGGAGGCGCCTCTTGATGAGAGTACGCAGGGCGTTTTGGATCGGCGCCGCCGGCGCCGGGCTGTTCTTGCTGTTCTTGGCACTTTCCCTCCGGCTGTTCGTCGCCGGCGGGATAGGGGTGGGCGACCCCCTGCCGGAGTTTGTCCTCTACACCCTGGACGGGGAGGCGGTCACGCCGGAGAGCTGGCGGGGCCGGCCGGTGGTGCTCCGGTTTTCCTCCGCGGGCTGCACGGCGTGCGCCGACGACTTTGAGCTGCTGGGCGCCCTCCAGGCGGAGCTGGGCCAGCAGGCCCTGGTGGCCGCCGTGCAGGTGGGCGACACCCCGGCCGCGGTGCGGGCCGCGCTGCGGGGCCGGCAGGTGCATGTGCCGGTCTACCTCGATCCGGCCGGCGAGGCGGCCCGGGCCCTGGGCCTGCGGTTTGTCCCGGGGGTGTACTTCGTCACCAGCCGCGGGACGCTGAGCTCGGCGGCGGCGGCGGAGCTCTCCCGCGTCGATCTCGCGACCCACATCCCCTTGATGCTGGCGGGCGGTCCCGACTTGCTGGACCAGCTCAAGCGGGTCTCGCAGATGATCCGCTGCCGGGAGTGCGAAGGGCGTTCGATCTGGGAGTCCGACGCGCCCACCTCCCTTGAGCTGCGCGAGCAGGTGCGGGAGCTCCTGCTGGCCGGGATGCGGGGAGAGGAGATCCTCGCGGCCTTTGCGGAGCAGTACGGGGAGTGGATCCTCATGGCCCCGCCGGCCCGGGGCTTTTCCGCGCTGGTGTGGGCGCTGCCCGGCGCGGCCTTGGCCGGAGGGCTGGTGGCCTGGGGGCGGCTCCTGGCCCGTTCCCGGCGGGCCCGCCGCTCGGGGGAGGCTCCCTCCGGCGCGCCCGCGAGCGAGCAGGAGCGGGAGGAGCTCCTCCAGCAAATCGACGAGTACCTCTCGTGAGACGCTGCCGCCCGGCGTTAGCGCTCAGCGGGCCGGGCGCTCTCGCTGCCCGGCGCCCTGCGTGGGGCGGGGACCCGCCGGATCTGAGACGGTTCAGTGCAGGAAACGGGGCAGAAAGCATGGAGCAGCTGGTGGCACTCTTAGGAAACGGGGCGCTTTCGGCCGCGGCCGTCCTTTTTGCCGGGGCGGCGGCGGTGGGGCTCTGGCCGGTGCTCGCCCCCGGCCGGGGCCGGGCCGTCCCGGCGGCGTGGCCTTTCCGGCTCCACGCCGCGGGCTGGGCGCTGGTCACCGCGGCGATGGCCCTGATGATCGGACTCTTTCTCACGGACGCCTTCGCCTTTCTCTACGTGGCCGGCCGGTCCAGCCGGGCGCTGGCCCCGGTGTACAAGGTGACGGCCTTGTGGGCGGGGCAAGAGGGCTCCTTGATCCTCTGGCTGTGGCTCCAGGCCGGCTTCGGCCTGGTCATCGCCGGGCGGGCCCGGAGCGGGAAACCTCTCCACCGGGGCGCGGCCGGGATTCTCGCGGCCGTCGCCGCGTTCTTCGCGGCGATGGTGGCCTGGGCTCTGGATCCGTTCGCCTACCGGCTGCCGGCTCCCGCCGACGGGGCGGGAATGAATCCCATTCTCCAGAGCTACTGGATGACCTCGCACCCCGTCATGCTCTACCTGGGCTACGTGGGCTTTTCCGTGCCTTTCGCCTACGCGCTCTCGTCGCTGGTCACCGGCGAGCGGGAGTGGATCCGCATCACCCGCCGCTGGTCGCTGGTGGCGTGGACGTTTCTCAGCCTCGGCATCCTGTACGGGGCGCGCTGGGCCTACGAGGTGCTGGGCTGGGGCGGCTACTGGGGCTGGGACCCGGTGGAAAACGCCTCGTTCATGCCCTGGCTCGTCGCCACCGCCTTCATCCACTCGGGGGTCATCGAAGAAAAGCGCGGGATGCTGCGGCGGTGGAACTACGCCTTGGTGTTTGTCACGTACCTGCTCACCGTCTTTGGCACCTTTGTCACCCGCTCGGGGATCCTCACTTCGGTGCACGCGTTCGTCGAGTCGGACGTGAGCCCGTGGTTCATCGGCTACATGGGCGTGGCCAGCGCGGCCTATCTCTACGCCATGATCGCCCGCTGGCCCCAGCTCGCGGACGACCGGGCCATCGTCTCGCCCCTTTCCAAGGAGTCCAGCTTTCTCGCGAGCAACGTGGTCTTTCTCGCCATGGGCTTTGCCATCTTCTGGGGCACCGTCTTCCCCCTGGTGGCTGCGGCCTTCGGCCGCCAGGTGACGGTGGGCACGCCCTACTTTGAACGGGTGACGGGCCCGCTCTTTTGGGCCATGGTGGTCCTCATGGGGATCGGGCCTCTCATCGCCTGGCGGCAGGCGACGGCGGAGAACCTCAAGCGGCAGTTTGCGGCGCCCCTCCTCAACGCCATTTTCATGGCGGTGTGGCTCCTGGTCATCGGCGTGCGGGAGCTGGCCATCCTCCTCACACTGCCGGCGGTCATGTTCGTGGCCGTCACCATCCTGATGGAGTTTGCGAAAGGGCTGAGCGTCCGGCGCAAGAGCCGCCGG
This sequence comes from Clostridia bacterium, assembly GCA_002919235.1. Taxonomy (GTDB): domain Bacteria; phylum Bacillota; class Limnochordia; order DTU080; family RSA5; genus RSA5. The sequence goes on along the minus strand of PKEX01000001.1, from coordinate 18,594 downwards.
GAGCTCTGGCTCCTGGCCCTGCTGCGGATGATGAACCGCAGTCCCGGCCGGTACGGGGGGTACGTGGTCCACCTGGGCGTCCTGATGATGGTGGTGGGGATCGCCCTCTCCCAGGTGTACCAGGAAGAGACCACCGCGGTGCTGGAGGTGGGCCAGCAGGCGGCAGTGGGCCCGTACCGGCTCACCCTGTTTCACATCGACGAGGCGGTGCACGGCGGCGTGCCCGCCGTCGAGGCGGCGCTCTTGGTGCGGGACCGGGAGAACCGGCCTCTCGGGTACCTCCTGCCCAGCAAGCGGTTTTACCCCACCGCCGATCCCGGCCAGGGCCCCACCACCCAGGTGGCCATCTACGGCACCTGGAAAGGCGACCTGTACGCGGTGCTGGCGGGCTGGGAGCCCTTCGGCAGCTACGTGGCGTTTAAGTTCTACTACAACCCGGGCGTCTGGCTGATCTGGGCCGGCGGCGGGCTGTTGGTGCTGGGGGCGTTGTTCTCCCTGTGGCCCCGCCGGCGGACGCCCCAGCTCTTGGAGGAAGAGCGGGCGGTCGCGAGCCTCGCCGAGATCGAGCTGGACTACCAGGCCGGAAAGCTCTCCGACACGGAGTACCAGGCCCTCTTCGCCGAGCTGTCGCCGAAGGCCCGGGCCCAGCTGGAGCGGGAGCGGCAAGCCATGGGCCGCGTCGTGGCCGAGCTGCGCTGGCTGCTGGCCGGGGGGCGCGGGACCCCGGGGCAGCGGGGCGGATCCGGCGGGAAAGGCCTGATGGTCCTCGTGCTCGCGGCGGCGCTGGCGGTGGGTCTCGGCCCGGCTGCCTCCGCTCAAGCGCCCGGCGCTCCCGCCGGGAGCGGGGAGCCCGCCGTGTACGTCCCCCGGGAGACGCTGGTGCTCCGGTGGCAGGACGGGCGGCTCTGGGCGCTGGACCTGATCGCCCTGGCCAACGCGGGGGACGGGCCCGCCCCCGGGGTGGAGCTGCCGCTGGCCGCCGGCGCCGCGTCGGTCACCTGGGAGGACCAGCCCCTGGAGCTGGCGGACGGCGTGGTGCGGGACCCGCGGCCCCTTGCGCCGGGCGAGACGCGCCGCTACGCCCTGCAGTACCAGGTGGCCGTTGCCCGCTGGCCGCACCCGCTTCGGAAGGAGATCGTCTACCCCACCGCGGAGCTGGTGGTGATGGCGGTGCCCGGGGAACTGGTCGCGGGCGGGGTGGACCTGGAACCGGGGCCGGTGGAGGTGGTGGCGGGCCAGCCGCTGGAGACGCAGGTGAGCCGGCTGCTCTCGCCGGGGACCACCTGGCAGGTGACGGTGCGCCCGGGGAGCCTGGCGGGGGCGGTAGCCGGCTGGAACCCGGCGGTGCTCGAGCTTCCGGTCCTGGGGTCGCTGGACCGCTTTCCCGGCGACTGGCTGGTGCAGTGGTTCGTCCGGGACCCCCGCGGCGCGTCGCTGGCCCTCGGGGCGGTGCTGCTGGCCGCGGCGGCCGCGGCGGGATACGGGGCGTGGTGGGAGCGGAAGGGTCCCGGGGCAGAGAGCGGCGCCGGCGGCGCCCGGGACCTCCTCCGTGAGGTGCGGGAGGTGGCCCGGCTGGACCTGGCCCGGGCGCAGGGGGCCCTGGGGGAGGGGGCGTACCGCCGCCGGAGAAAGAAGCTCATGCGCCGGCTGGTGCACAAGGCGCGCCGGGCAGGCCCCGGGCAGCTGGACGCGCTGGAGAAACTGGTCCGTGAGAGCGGGGCGCCGGGGAGCGCCGCGCCGCGCACGGGCTAGGCCGCAAAGGCCGCGGGCCTGGCGGCAGGCGCGGCCGGGGGCCGGTCCGGGGCGCGCCCGGCGCCTGGCGCGGGGGAGGAGAACATGGCCCACCGGGTGCTGGTGGTCGACGATGAGGCCCGCATGCGGGACCTGCTCGCGCTGCATCTCAGGCGGGCGTTCGAGGTGGAGACCGCGGCGTCGGGCCGCGAGGCCCTCCGGATGCTGGAGGCAGGGGAGTACGACGTCGTGGTCCTGGACGTCTTGATGCCCGGCCTGGACGGCTGGGAGGTGTGCCGCCGCATCCGGGAGGCGCACGAAGTGCCGGTCTTGATGCTCACCGCCCTGGCCGGCGTCGAGGACAAGCTGGAGGCCTTCGGCGCCGGCGCGGACGATTACCTCACCAAGCCTTTCGACCCCCGGGAGCTCCTCGCGCGGGTGGAGGCCCTGGCCCGCCGGTACGAGAAGGCCCGGCGCGCCCGCCGGGCCGATGCCGCAGGCGCCGCCGGCGAGGCGCCGCTCTCCTACCCGGGCCTTCTCATCGACGTCCCCAAGCGAGAAGTGAAAGTGCACGGCGAGCCGGTTTCGCTCACGCCCAAAGAGTTTGACCTCCTGGTGTACCTGGTGCGGGGAGAGGGGACTGCCTTCAGCCGGGAGCAGCTGCTGCAAGAGGTGTGGGGCGACGCCGGCCGGGGTGAGACCCGCACCGTCGACAGCCACGTCAAGACGCTCCGGGAGAAGCTGGGACGGGACGGTGTGGGAAAGAGCCTGGTCACGGTGTGGGGCGTGGGCTACAAATTTGATCCGTCCGTCCTCTCCGGGCGCGGCGAGGAGGCGTGACCGTGCGCCGGCGGCCGCGGCTTCGCCTCGGGGTGACGCACAAGCTTTGGCTCTCGGTGGTGGCCATGGTCGTGGCCGTGCTGCTCCCGGTGGGCTTTGCCGTCGACCGGGCGGCCACGGCCTTTTACTACCAGCAAAACGCGGCCGAGCTCCTCGCCCTGGGGCAGCGCTTCGCCGATTTCGTGGCCCGGGCGCCGGCCCAAGGGGCAGGGGAAGCGGTGCGGGCCCTGGCCGAGATCACGGCCACGCCCCTGCTGGTGCTGGACGGGAGCGGCGCGGCGGTGGCGGCCTCCAGCGACCTGGCCGCGGAAGTGGGACGCCGGCCGCAGAATCCCCGCATCCTCAGCGCCCTGGGAGGCGAGCCCAGCGTCTTCCTGGCCGCGGACGACAGCCTGGGAAGCCTCGTCGTCGCTGCGGTGCCGGTCCGCTCCGGCGACCAGGTCACGGGGGCCGTGGTCCTCTTCCGTCCCGCCGCGGGTGTCCGGCAGGCGGCCGCCCGGGTGCGGGGGCTTTTGGCCGCGGCGGCCGCGGCGCTCTTTCTCCTGCTTGCGGCCTTCGGCTGGCTCCTTTCCCGGCGACTGGTCCGGCCCCTGATCGCCATGAAGACGGCCGCGGACCATCTGGCCCGGGGCGACTACACCGTCCGGGTGGAGGCGCCGGGCGCCGACGAGCTGGGGGAGCTGGCCGAAGCGGTGAACCGGCTGGGGGCCTCCCTGCACGACCTGGAGACCAGCCGCCGCCGCTTCTTCGCCAACATCTCGCACGAGCTCCGCACGCCCTTGAGCTACCTGCGGGGCTACGCCGACGCCCTGGCGGAAGGGCTGGCCGCCTCGCCGGACCAGGTGAAGGAGGTGGGCCGGATCCTCTCGGACGAAGCCCGCCGGCTGGGACGCCTGGTGGAGGACCTCTTCGTGCTGGCCCAGGCGGAAGAGGGCGGCCTTTCGCTGCACCTGGCAGAGGTGGACGTGGGCGACGCGGCCCGGAAGGTGCTGGAGCGGGCAAGGCCCAAAGCGGACGAGAAGGGCATTGCGCTGGAGGCCCGCATTCCGCCGGGAGCGGCGGTGGTGGCCGACCCCGACCGGCTGGAGCAGATCCTCCTGAACCTGCTGGACAACGCCGTCCGCTATACGCCGCCGGGCGGGACCGTGCGGCTGTCCGTCGAGAAAGGCTCCGGGGACCAGCCGGCGCCGGGGCCGGCCCGGGTGCCGTCGCCTTCTCGCGGCCGAGTCCCGGCGGAGCCCGCCTGGCTGCACGTGGCAGTCGACGACACCGGCCCCGGCCTCGAAGGGGATCCCGGCCGGGTCTGGGAACGGTTTTACCGGGGCGACCGTTCCCAGAGCCGCGAGCTGGGCGGGGCGGGCTTGGGCCTCGCCATCGTGCGCAGCCTGGTGGAAGCGCAAGGGGGACGGGTGTGGGCCGAGGCCCGCGGGCCGCTGGGCGGGGCGCGCGTCGGGTTTTCGCTGCCCGCCCCCAAAGCCGTTCCGGCCGAAAAGCCTCCCTGGGCCCGTCCCTAGCGACGGCAAAGATCGCAGTTCAGCGCCGGCGGAGCATGACGCCGCGGCTGAGCTCGAGCAGCGCCGCGCCGCCGCGGGTCCACGCGACGGGTTCCAGCCGGGCCGCGGCTTTCCGCGCCCGGGCGAACCCTTCCTCCCGTGCCGACTCCAGGGCGCCGGTGCGCTTCAGTCCCTCCTGGACGTGGGCGATGAGCTCGTCATCGATGCAGCGGGCCCGGATGCGCGGGGCGAGCCGCGCAGACCACTCGGGATGCGCCAGCAGGCGGATGACGGGAAGGGTGATGACGCCCTGGCGCAGGTCGGCGCAGGCGGGCTTTCCCAGCTGCTGGGGCGTCTCCTCCAGGTCGAGGATGTCGTCGGCGATTTGAAACGCCAGGCCCAGGCTCTCGCCGAAAGCGCGAAACGCCCGGCACAGCTCTTCGCCCGCGCCCGCCAGCCGGGCCCCTCCCTCACAGGCCGCCGCCAGCAGCGACGCCGTCTTCGCCCGCACGCGCTCCAGGTAGGCTTCCTCCGAAAGACCCGGATCGAACAGGCTCTCCTCCTGCATGACCTCCCCGTGGCACATGCGGCTGATGGCGTCCGTCATCAGGGTGACGGCGCCCCGGGCGGCGTGGGGCGCAAGGAGCCGGAACGCCGCGGCGAAGAGGTAGTCGCCGGCCAGGACCGCGGTGTGGTTGCCGAAGCCCGCGTTGACGGAAGGAAGCGAGCGGCGGGTGGCGGCGCCGTCGATGACGTCGTCGTGGATGAGCGAGGCGACGTGGACCAGCTCGACGGCGGCGGCGAAGTCGTAGACGGCTTCCGGCAGGCCGGGCGAAAGGCCCGCGTCGCCCGGCGCCCTCAGGCTCGCAGCGCCGTCTTGGAAGCCCCGGGTTTCGGCGGCCGCCTGCGCGGCCAGCAGCACCAGCGTGGGCCGGAGAAGCTTTCCGGGAGACGCCAAGAGGTGGGAGGCGGCCCGGCGGACCGTGCCGCGCGCGGGGGAGACGGCCTGCTCCATCCGGTTAAGCACGGGCGAAAGGAGCGGCGGGTTGCGGGGAATGAGGGTCTGCGTCGCCACCGGGGCACCTCGTAGGGGAAAAGGTGCCTCTAGTATGCGGCCGGTCCCGCCGCTTGATACGGCGCGCCGGGTTCAGCGCGCTTCCTGCGCCTCGCCTTCCGCGAACCGCTGGAGGACGCCGGGATTGAGCAGCAGGGTAGAGCCCTCGAAAGCCAGCGCCCCGGCCAGCTTGAGCGCGTTGACGGCCAGGGTCGCCTCGATGCGGGAGAGGCCGAGAAGGCTGGCCACATCCTGCCGGGTCACGTCGAGCTGCACCGCGACGCCCCGGGGCGTCGGCTTTCCCTGGGTGCGGGCCATCTCCATCAGCAGCGCGGCCACTTTTCGGGTGTGGGCGGGCAGCGTCATGGGTCTTCCTCCTACGGCTCAGGTCACGCCCGATGGCTCTTCAACGTCCAATTGGGCGCACGTCCAGCTAACTCCTCTATGCCCTTCCCGCCGGCATTTGCGCGGCTAGAGCCACATTTGTGACAGATGGAACTTTTCGCGGCAGCAGGAATTTGTTCCAGGCGGCGGGAAAAAACGCGGTGACGTTACTTAAACGTTTAAGTTGGCAAAGGCAGGATGGAAGTACGGTGCGGGTCACGCTGAAGGACATCGCGCGCGAGGTGGGCCTTTCGGTCACGGCCGTCTCGCGGGCGCTCAACGGGCACAAGGACGTGAGCGAGGCGACCCGGGCCAGGGTCCTGGAGGCAGCGAGGCGCCTAAACTATTATCCCAACTCCATCGCCCGGGGACTGGTGACGCAGCGGAGCGGGACCGTGGGGCTGTTTTCGGTCAGCTTTACCCAGAGCTACTCGATCATGTCCGACCCCTTCGCGGCGGAGCTGGTCGACGCCATCCTCGAGCGGTTTGGGGAGACGGGCTACGACGTCCTGTGGTTCAGCCGCTCGCGCATCGAAAAGGCCGACTCCTACGTGGCGCTGGCGGTTCAAAGGCAGATCGACGCCGCGATTTTCCTGGGCCTCAGGACGGACGACCACCGGTTCGCGGAGCTTCGCACCATCGGGATTCCGCTGGTCACGGTGGACGTGCCGATCGACGTGGAGAACGCCGTTTGCGTAGGCTGCGATCAGGTGATGGGCGCCTACGCCGCCGTCTCCCACCTGATCGAGATGGGGCACCGCCGCATCGCCTATATCAGCGGGCACTGGCACGCTCCGGTCAGCCACGAGCGGCGCGAGGGGTACATGAAGGCGATGGCGGAGGCGGGCTGTCCCGTGCGGGACGAGTGGATCGTCGAGGGCGATTTCAGCCGGGCCAGCGGCAAGCGCAGCATGGAGCGGCTCCTGGCGCTGGACCCGCGGCCCACCGCCGTGTTCTGTGCCTCCGACCTGATGGCGCTGGGCGCCATGGACGCCGTCCGGGCGCACGGGCTGCGGGTGCCCGACGACGTGTCGATCATCGGCTTTGACGACATCCGGGAGGCCGCCGAAGCGCAGCCCCCGCTGACCACGGTCCACCAGCCCCGGCATCTCCTGGGCAAGGCGGTGGCCGACACGGTCATCGAGGCGCTGCGAGAGGGCGGCTCGTGGAAGGGCAAGGGGAGGATTTTGCTGGAGCCCAAGCTGGTCCGGCGAGCGACGGTGGCCCCCGTCCGCGACGGCGGGGCGAGCGCCGCCGGGTAGCTTGGACACGGCTCAGCTTGGACGCGACGTGGGGGGAGGTGAGACGCGAGCGCCGGCCGCGTTTGCCGGGCGTTTCCACAATCCTCGTGCTCATGGGAAAAGAAGGAGTCTTGCGACGACGTGCTGCCTGTGGGATCTTCGAGCGAAAAAGGAGGATTCCGTGCGCATGCGAACGAGGCGTCTGATGGCTGCAGCCTTCGTGGCGCTTTTCCTCATGGTCCCGTCTCTCGCCTCGGCCCAGTACAACGAGGCGCCCATGCTGCGGGCCTTGGTCGAGCAGGGCCTGCTGCCTCCCGTGGAAGAGCGGCTGCCCATCCCCGAGGACATCGTCGTGATCGAGCCCGTCGAGGAGATCGGGCAGTACGGGGGGACGTGGCGGACGCTCCACGACAACCCTGACCCCGGCGTTCTCAAAATGATCTTGTACGACCCCGGGGTCCGCTGGAACCGGGACTACACGGAGTACATCCCCGGCGTCTTCCGGGCGTGGGAGTTCTCCGAGGACGGCCGGAGCGTCACCTTCTACCTGCGGCGGGGTCTCAAGTGGTCCGACGGCGTGGAGTTCACCACCGAGGACCTGCGCTTTTGGTGGGAGGATCTGGCCAACGATCCGTCGTACGGCGCCGTCCCGCCGCCCTGGTGGGGCTTCGTCGACGGCGAGCTGATGACCGTCGACTTCATCGACAAGTACACCATCCGGTTCAACTTCCCGGCTCCCAACTGGAACGTCCCGTATGTCCTGGCTTCGGGCTTTTGGAACTGGGAGCCCATGATGGCGCCCCGCCACTACCTCGAGCAGTTCCATCCCAAGTACAACCCGGACACCGACTGGCCCATCGAGATGGACCAGGCCCGCCGCTGGTGGGAGAACCCTGATCACCCGGTGCTCTTCGCCTGGAGGCCCGTGGAGTACGTGCCCAACCAGCGCATCGTCCTGGAGCGCAACCCCTACTACTGGAAGGTGGACACCGCCGGCAACCAGCTGCCCTACATCGACCGCATCGTCTCTGAGCTGGTCACCGACAAGGAGGTCCGCGTCCTGCGGATCATGGCCGGCGAGGTGGACGCCATCTTCCGCGGCGCGGGCAACGCCCGGGATCTCCCGGCGCTGCTGCAGAACGCCGAGCGCGGCAACTACCGCCATTTGAACGGGTGGATCAACGGCGCCGGCGCCTGGCCCGGGTTCGTCGTCAACCAGGACTACGTGGGCGACGATTACATCCGGAACCTGCTGCGGGACAAGAACTTCCGCCGGGCCCTCTCGGTGGCGCTGGACCGGGAAGTGATGAACGAGGCCATCTGGTTCGGCTTCGGCACGCCCCAGCAGGCCACCATCTCGGAGGACTCCTGGCACTTCGCCTCTCCCGAAGGCCGCCAGCTGTTCGAGGAATGGAAGAACTGGTACGCCCAGTACGATCCGGACCTGGCCAACCAGCTCCTGGACGCGGCGGGGCTGAACCGGCGCAACTCCCAGGGCTGGCGCCTGCGGGCCGACAACGGCCAGGTGTTTGAGCTCATCATCGACGTGGGCGACTGGGGCGGCGCCGACATCACCGCCGAGGCGGCCGCGCTGGCCAAGGAGTACTGGGAGGCCGTGGGCATCCGGGTGATCCTGAACAACGCCCCGGTGACCGAGATCGACCAGCGCTTCCGCAACGGCCTCTACATGGTGCGCCCGGTCCACGTGGCGGAGATGGACGTCTGGACCTTCCCCGACTGGGTCTTCCCCACGGGCAACGAGGTGCGGCAGTGGCCGCTCCAGGCCCGCTACCTCTCCAGCGGCGGCGCCCAGGGCGAGCCGCCCACCGAAGTGGTCCAGCGGCTCTACAACCTGTACGTGCAGGGACTGCAGGAGCCTGACATCGAGAAGCGCCACGCCTACGTGCACGAGGCGGTTCGCATTCTGATGGAAGAGGGGCCGTACGTCATCGGCGTGGTAGGCGGGCTGCCCGAACCCGTCATCGTCAAGAACAACATGCGGAACGTGCCGAACTTCGGCATCCTCGGCCCGTGGGCCGTGGGCGGTCCCGGAAACACCAATCCGGAGCAGTACTTCTTTAAGCAGTGAGCCGGCGCCGGCGGGGGGAAGCGGCTTTCCCGCTTCCCCCCCGGCCGGCCTGCGCGGGACGCGAGCCACCTATCCGGAGGTGACGCCATGACCGCCTTCATCGCGAGGCGCCTGCTTCACATGGTCCCTCTGCTCCTGGCCATCTCCATCATCAGCTTCATCGTGATCAACCTGCCGCCCGGCGACTACCTCACGGTGAAGATCCTGGAGCTGGAGTCGCGGGGGGACACCGGGGCGCGGCGCATCATCGAGCAGTGGCGGGGCCGCTACGGCCTCGACAAGCCGCTCTACATGCAGTACTGGATCTGGGTGAGCAACTTCGTCAAGGGCGATTTCGGCCTGTCCTTCGAGTACGACCGCCCCGTCTCGCAGCTGATAGGCCAGCGCTTGCTGCTCACCGTGCTCCTTTCCCTTTCGACTCTCCTCTTCACGTGGCTGATCGCCATCCCCATCGGGATCTACTCCGCCACGCACCAGTACTCCGCCGGCGATCAGATCTTTTCGTTCCTGGGGTACATCGGCATGTCCCTGCCCAACTTCTTGCTGGCGCTGATCCTGATGTACCTCTCCGTGGTCCACTTCGGCTGGTCGGTGGGCGGGCTGTTCTCGCCGGAGTTCCAGGACGCGTCCTGGAGCTTCGCCAAGTTCGTCGACTTTTTGAAGCACCTTTGGATCCCGGTCATCGTCCTGGGGACCGCGGGCACCGCGGGCCTGATCCGGGTGATGCGCAGCGCCATGCTGGAGACGCTGGGACAGCAGTTCGTGCAGACCGCCCGCGCCAAGGGCCTGGCCGAGTCGGTGGTGGTCTACAAGCACACGGTCCGGGTGGCCATCAACCCCCTCATCACCATGCTGGGATACACGTTCCCGGCCATCCTTTCGGGGGATGCCATCACCGCCGTCATCCTGAACCTGCCGACCACCGGGCCCCTCTTGCTGCGCGCCCTGGAAGTGCAGGACATGTACCTCGCGGGGACGATTCTCCTGTTTCTTTCGCTGTTTCTCGTCATCGGGAACCTGGTGGCCGACATCCTGCTGAGCATCGTCGACCCGAGGATCCGGTACGACTGAGGGGCGAGCCCGCGAGGCTCGCGGACGCAAAGCGAGGTGACGAGAGGCCATGAGCACGGAGCAGCCCGCACGGCGCCCCGCCGAGGCGCCGGAGACCTATTGGACCCTGGTGTGGCGCCGGTTCCGGCGGAGCAAGCCGGCGCTGATAGGCGGCGCCATCGTCTTGTTCTTTTACATCGTGTGCTTCGGCTTTGCGGAGTTTTTCTCGCCGTATCCCGCGGAGTTCAAGAGCCGCATCTACCTGGGCGCCCCGCCGCAGATCCCCCGCTTCGTCGACGACGAAGGCAACTGGAGCCTGAGGCCCTTCGTCTACGGCTACAAGCGGGAGATCGACCCCACCACGTTTACCCGCCGGTTCGTGGAGGACCGCAGCGTCAAGTACCCCATCTACTTCATCGTCCGGGGCGAGCCGTACAAGATGTGGAACCTCTTCTGGTGGGACGTCCACCTGTTCGGCACGGCCGAAGGAGGCCACGTCTACCTTTTCGGCACGGACCGGCTGGGGCGGGACCAGTTCTCCCGGGTCCTCTACGGCGGCCGGGTCTCGCTCTCGGTGGGCCTGGTGGGCGTCTTTCTCACGCTGTTCTTCGGCTCCGTCTTCGGGACCGTGGCAGGGTACTACGGCGGAGCCGTGGACAACGTGCTGATGCGGGGAACCGAGCTGATGATGGCCTTTCCCAGCCTGCCGCTGTGGATGGCCCTGGCCGCGGCGGTGCCGCCCCAGTGGCCGCCCATCGCCGTCTACTTCGGCATCACCATCATCCTCTCCATCATCTCCTGGGGCGGCCTCGGGCGGGAGATCCGGGGCCTGACGCTCTCGCTCAGGGAGCGAGACTTCATCCTGGCCGCCAGGAGCCTCGGCGCCAGCAACGCCCGGGTGATCTTCCGGCACATCCTGCCCAACTGCGCCAGCCACCTGATCGTCCAGGCGACCCTGGCCATTCCCGGGATGATCTTGAGCGAGACGGCCCTGGGCTTTCTGGGCCTGGGCCTCAAACCCCCGATGACCAGCTGGGGCGTGATGCTCAACGAGGCCCAGAACGTGCGGGTGCTGGCGCAGGCGCCGTGGATGGTGATTCCGGCGTTCTTCGTGATCGTCGTGGTGCTGGCGTTCAACTTCCTGGGGGACGGCCTGAGGGACGCTGCGGACCCGTACAAGCAGACATGACGGGCCGGACAGCGGAAGGCCGCGGGAAGTCGGAACGCTGCGGGAAAGCATAACGTGACTCCACGAGGAAGCGGGGGGTCGTGCCATGTCGATGCCGGCGGGCCAGCTGTCCCAGGCGCCGCACGGGCAAGCGCCCGGGACGCATCCGGCCGACGACGTGCTGCTGGAAATCAAGGGCCTCAAGACGCACTTCCACACCGACCGGGGCGTGGTGAAGGCCGTCGACGGGGTGGACCTCGTCATCCGCCGCAACCGGACCATCGGGATCGTGGGCGAAAGCGGGTGCGGCAAGAGCATCATGGCCCTTTCCATCATGGGGCTGGTCCCCCAGCCGCCCGCCCGGATCTCCGGCGAGATCCTCTTTCACCGCAAGGACGGCACCGTGGTGGACCTGGCCAAGCTGGATCCCAAGGGGAAGGAGATCCGTTCCATCCGGGGCGCCGAGATCGCCATGATCTTCCAGGAGCCGATGACGTCGCTGAACCCCGTCTACACGGTGGGCGCCCAGATCATGGAGGCCATCCGGCTCCACCAGAAGGTCGACAAGAAGGAGGCCCGGGAGCGGGCCATCGAGATGCTGCGGCGGGTCGGCATCCCGTCTCCGGAGAAGCGGGTCGACGATTACCCGCACCAGATGTCGGGCGGCATGCGCCAGCGGGTGATGATCGCCATGGCGCTCTCGTGCAACCCGTCGCTCCTCATCGCCGACGAGCCCACGACGGCGCTGGACGTCACCATCCAGGCCCAGATCCTGGAGCTCATGCTGAAGCTGCAGGAAGAGTTTCACATGGCCATCATGATGATCACCCACGACCTGGGGGTGGTGGCCGGCATGGCCGACGAAGTGGCCGTGATGTACCTGGGGCAGGTGGTGGAGTACAGCTCGGTGCGGAACGTCTTTAAGCGGCGGCGCCACCCGTACACCGAGGGGCTCTTGGGCTCCATCCCGGTGCTGGGGGCGCAGGGGAAAAAGCGCCTCACCCCCATCAAGGGCATGGTGCCCGACCCCCGGTTCATGCCGGAAGGCTGCCGGTTCGCCGAGCGATGCCCCAAGCGGATGCCCGTCTGCGACCGGCCCCCGGCCATGCTCGAGCCCGACCCGGGCCACTTTGCCCGCTGCTGGCTCCACGATCCGGAGGTGAAGGCCGATGCGTGACACCAAGGCGACGCCCGCCGGCTCCGGAGCAGTGCCCGGGGGCGGACGGACGCCCGCTGCGGCGGCGGAGGAGGCGCTCGAGATGCGGCCCGGCGCGCTGCTGGAGGTGCGGCACCTCAGCAAGTTCTTCCCGGTGTACGGGGGGCTATTGCGGCGGAAAGTGGCGGACGTGAAGGCTGTCGACGACGTCTCGTTTTTCGTGAGGGAAGGGGAGACCCTGGGCCTGGTGGGCGAAAGCGGCTGCGGCAAGACCACGGTGGGCCGCACAATCTTGCGGCTCATCGAGCCCACCGCCGGGGAAGCCCTCTTCCGCAGCGAAGTGCTGGCCGATAAGGAAAGCGGCCAAGAGCGCGCCGTGGTGGACCTGTTCAAGCTGGACAAGGAGCAGCTGAAGCGGGTCCGCCGCGAGGTGCAGATGATTTTCCAGGACCCCAACTCGTCGCTCAATCCCCGCATGACCGTGCGGGACATCCTGGCGGAACCCTTTGAGATCCACAGGATCGGGTCCAAGGCGGAGATCGACGACCGCATCGTCGAGCTGATGCAGGCGGTGGGCCTGCGGCCCGAGTACCGCAACCGCTACCCGCACCAGTTCTCCGGCGGGCAGCGGCAGAGGATCGGCATCGCCCGGGCCCTCGCGCTCCGGCCCAAGCTGATCATCGCCGACGAGCCCGTCTCGGCGCTGGACGTCTCCATCCAGGGCCAGGTGCTCAACCTCCTGGCGGACCTGCAGGAACAGTTCGGCTTGACGTATATCTTTGTGGCACACGACCTCTCGGTGGTGGAGCACATCAGCGACCGGGTGGCCGTGATGTACCTGGGCAAAGTGGTGGAACTCGCGTCCAGCGAGGCGCTCTACCGCAGCCCCAAGCACCCGTATACGGAAGCGCTGCTCTCGGCGGTGCCCATCGCCGACCCGGACTACCGCCGGGAGCGGATCATCCTCCAGGGCAACGTGCCGTCGCCGCTCAACCCGCCGCCGGGCTGCCGCTTCCATCCCCGCTGCCCCTACGCCCAGCAGGGGAACCGCATGGCCAAGTGCTCCGGGGAGGTGCCGGAGCTGCGGGATCTGGGCGGCGGCCACTGGGTGGCCTGCCACTTTGCCGAGGAGCTCAAGCTGCAGGGCGTCGAGCCCCCGGCGGCGACGACGGCGTCGTAGGTCCCAGCGGGCAGGTGAGGGAGCGTGGAGCGGGACGAGCGGTCCCCGGTTTCACCGGAGGAAGCCCGGGCGCGGGTGCGGGAGGCGCTGGAAAAGGCCGAATGGGCCCGCCGGGCCCGCCGCTTCGACGAGGGCATCGAGCGGTTGATCGACGCCCTGAAGTACAAGGTCGACGCGGACCAGATCTACTACCGCCTCGGCAACCTGTACTTCGACGCCGGCGATCTGGGGCGGGCGGAGTACGCGTACCGGCGGGCCATCGAGTTCAACCCCCGTCACGTCAACGCCCACCACAACCTGGCGGTGGTCTACAAGAAGACCGGGCGGGTGGAAGAGTCGGTGCGCATGCAGAAAAAGGCCGTGCGCATCCAGGTGGGCGGCTGGCTGGGGCGGCCGGCGAGGGAGCGAGGAGCGGCGGGCGGCGGGCGGGACGGGGCGGACGACCCCACGCACCACTACTTCGACCCGCGCCTCCACGATCCCGAAGGGTTTCGCCGCTTTGGCAAGAGGGTGGCGCTCATCGGCTTCCTGGTGTTTATTGGCGTGGGCGTGGCCTACCTGGCCCTGGTCTATCTCATTGGGTTCTGGCTCTTTTAGGTGTATAATAGCCCCAGGAAGGCAGAGAGGTCGCTTGCGGGGTGATTCCCGATGAGCCTTTTGGGCGACGTGCTGAAGAAGATGACCTCGGCCGCGGCCGAGCTGGGCGATGCGGTGGTCAACGGCCTCGGTGACCTGGCGGAGAGCGTCACCGGGGAGAACGCCATCACCCGGGCGGCCCGCCATGCGGGAAACACCGCCGTGCGGGGCATGAAGGAGATCGCCGACGCCGCCATCGACGTGGGAGAGGCCATCATCGACACCGTGTTCGGCTGCGGCGAGGAGGAAGAGGCGGCTGGCCGCGAGCGCGGCGGGCCCAAGGCGCCCGATTTCGTCGAGCCTGCGGGAGCGGAGTGAGCGAAGGCGCGGCAATGGCCCGGTAAAGGCCCGGCAAATCGCCCGCTCGGTCCCGGGAGGGTTGAACCCGTCTCCGCTTTTGCGGTATAGTATTGGAGAAAAGCAATACGCGTACGGCCCCGTAGCTCAGTGGATAGAGCAGCGGTTTCCTAAACCGTGTGCGTAGGTTCGATTCCTACCGGGGCTACCAAAAAACCCCCGTCAGACGGGGGTTTTTCGTTACCCAAGGCTCCGTTAAGCACGCGATGGTCACGCGGTGTCAAGAAACGCACGCAGTCTCCTCCCGGCATGGCATGCAGTGTCCTTTCGCTCCCCAATACAGGATGAAAGGATGACTGCACCATGACCGTCCACGACGCCATTCGAGAGTACCTCCTGGACTGCCAAGCCAGAAACCTAAGTCCCCAGACCTTGCGTTGGTACGCCGAGAAGCTCAGGGCTTTCCGCCGTTACGCGGAAACGCAGCAGATCACGGACATCAGCCAGTTAAACTCCAAGGTCCTGCGGGAGTTCCTCGCCCAGCTTAGGACTCGTCCTTCTCAAGAACGGGCACCTGATGTCTCTCCGAGCGTTGGGTTGCCTGGGAATAAGAAAGGCATCGGGGCACCGATCGTCGAGACCACGATAATGGTCTTCGATGAGAGCAACAGCACTGATCACTGGCCTGAGGTCGAGGTCAGACTTATCCTGGTTCGGGATTCACGGGGAGATCGGTCGGCGGAGGCGAGTGGTGGGGAGGCGTCCTCAGCGGTATGCGAAGTCATTTCGCTTGATAAGCCTCAGGAGGCTTTAACTCACTAGTCGAACAATACCTAACGCGCGTAATTCTGAGTTGACCACGGCGTATTGAGAATTGGATTCGTGAGCATCGGGAAGACTTAGGCATGACGCGGGTAGTACTGGCTGTGGATCCCGAAACACTGCTGTTGACTTCAGCCGAAGTGCTGAACAACCCCATGAGAAGACGGGGCCTTGGATTTCAGTGTTCGTTGGCTTCCGTAGCGACAGTCAAGGTTAGGCGTTCTGTGATGTATGGCATCTCAAGACGTCACAATCAGGGTGTTTGAAGGGGACAAAATGGCAAGAGCTAACTCCGGAGTTAACATGTCGCTCCATGTAGACACCCGGTACTTGGTGTACTTCACGTATCTTTTTTCTGGGAGCGATCCAGTAGCACTGACTTCGATATTTGCGTCTCCGAAGATGGCGTTATACCGGTTCGCGATACCGCTCGTTTAGAGATGTAGACCAAAGTGGGAAAGCGGACCGCTCTAGACAACGTGATTGTCATGCGGTCCGAGGTCCAAGAATTATAGGCAAGCACAACCTCTTGCGGCGAACGACAAACAGAGAAACTCTGCTACCTCTTGGAGTTGACTCGATAGTCCAGGCCAGTCGTATCCCAGGCAACTCCGCAGCGGAGTGACAATATAGTCGGAGAGACCGGTGATACCCGTTGTGCGTTCACCTTGTCGTTCCTGCTCGTAGTGAGATGGGCTACCACGAACCCCCACTTGCGGTGGGGGTCTTCTTGTTTGTCTGCAGTTGCTCCGTCAGAGGGATTGAATCTTCCGTACCGAAAGCGAGAAGCGTTTCGCGGGAGAAGCCAAGGCCTCGCTGGGGAGTGAGCGTGTAATGAGCTTGATCCACGACGGCAAGACCAAGACCGTGTACAGCTACGACGACCGGCACGTCAGGATCGTCTTCAAGGACGACGTCACGGGTACGGAAGAGGGCATCGACCCCGGCGGCAACACGGTGGTGGGCAGCATCGCGGGGAAAGGGGAGGCCGCTCTCAGGCTGTCCGTCTACTTCTTTAGCCTCTTGAAGCGGCACGGGGTGCCCACCCACTTCGTCTCCGCCGACGTCGAAAGCCGGTCGCTCATCGCCAAGAAGGCGGTGTGGAACGGCCTTGAGTTCATCGTCCGGTTCAAGGCGTACGGGAGTTTTGTGCGCCGCTTTGGAAGGTATGTCCGGGAAGGCGCCGACCTGGGCGGTTTGGTGGAGATCACGCTGAAGGACGATGAGCGGGGCGATCCGGTCATCGTGGACGAAGCCGTCGCCGCGCTGGGCCTTCTCTCGCTCGAACAGGTGCGGGAGGCCAAGGCGCTGGCACGCAGGGCCGCCGAGGTGATCCGGGACGACCTGGCGGAGAAGGGGCTCGAGCTCCTCGACATCAAGTTCGAGTGCGGAATCGTGGACGGGCGGTTGGTCATCATCGACGACATTTCCACGGACAACATGAGGGTGGTGCGAGACGGCAAGCCGGTCGACGCCCGGGGGCTGCTCGAGGTGGTCGGGGGGCCGCAGCGCGAGCCGTCCGCCTGAGCCGGGGCCGGGGTTCTCGGGACGTGCCCCGGACCATTTTCTGGACCATTCCCTAGGCCATTCCCGGGATCTTGAGGTGTGTATCCGTTTGATCTGTGCACAAACTTGACAGTTTCCCGGGAAGCGGCCTGTCAATAGCGTGTACAAATGAGGCGAGCCCGGGCCGGGGCGGGTCCGGTCTTGGGGGCTGACGCGGGTTTGCCGCTCGCCACGGGCAGGATTTCCCCTGCTAGAATCTGGGGCGAAAAACGGCCCTCGATCGCGCGGGCGGCGGGCGGAGGGCGTGCCCGCCGATCTGTACATGGTATTGACAGTCTCTCCGGCGCGCCCGTGTAAATTTTGTGTACAGATGAGCACTTGCAGGGACGATCGGCAGGGGACGCCGGAGAAGACCGGGGCGAAGTGGGACGGCGAGGGAGATCGGAGTGAAGCGGAACGGCGAGGGAAACCGGAACGAAGAAGCCGAAGAAGGTGAGTGCTTCGTCGATGCGGGAACCCGCTCCCGTTGCGGATCGCGTGCCTCAAGAGCCCGGGAGCGCTTCTCGGGGCGCGCTGCTGGAGATTTTCTGGGTCGCACTGCGCCTGGGGCTGACGTCGTTCGGCGGTCCCATCGCCCATCTGGCCTACTTCCAGGAGGAGTACGTCCGCCGGCGCCGCTGGCTCGGTGACCGGGCGTTCGCCGATATCGTGGCCCTCTGCCAATTCCTGCCTGGGCCGGCCAGCAGCCAGGTGGGGATCGCCATCGGGATGATGCGGGCCGGCGTTCCGGGCGGGGTCGCCGCCTGGCTCGGCTTTACGCTGCCGTCGGCGCTGGCCATGGCGCTGTTTGCCCTCTACTTTCGGGAGCAGAGCCTCTCCGGCGCTGGCTGGCTGCGGGGCCTGCTCATCGTGGCGGTAGCCGTCGTGGCGGCTGCGGTGTGGGAGATGGCCGTGAAGCTCACGCCGGACCGGACGCGGGCGAGCATCGCCCTCGCCGCGGCCATCGTGACCCTGGCGGCGCCCTGGGCGGGGACGCAAGTGGCCGTCATCCTGCTGGGCGGCATTTCGGGATGGCTCCTACTGCGGGACGCCGCGGCCGCGGGAGAAAGGGAGCCCGGTGCGAGCGGGAGCGCTCCGGGTGCGGGCGCTCTGGCAGCGGGTGCCGGCGCTCCGGGTGAGGGCGCTCCGGGGGAGAGCATTCCGGCAGCCGCCGGCCCCGGCGGTGCCCTCTCGTTGAGCCGCCGCGGCGCCCGGCTGGCGTGGGCGCTCTTCTTTGCCCTGCTGCTGGGGCTGCCGCTGGTGCGAAAGGTGTACCCGGCAGGCTGGCTCGCCGTGCTGGACACCTTCTACCGGGCCGGAAGCCTGGTCTTCGGCGGCGGGCACGTGGTGCTCCCGCTGTTGGCCCGCGAGGTGGTGGGGGCGGGTTGGATCACGGAGGAGCAGTTCCTGGCCGGGTACGGGGCGGCGCAAGCGGTGCCCGGGCCGCTGTTCACCTTCGCCGCCTACGCCGGGGCCGCGATGCAGGGCTGGCCCTTCGCCGCCCTCGCGCTCATCGCCGTCTTTGCGCCCTCGTTCTTGCTGGTGGCCGGCGCGCTGCCGTACTGGGAGCGGATCCGGCGCCGGAAAGAGGTCCGGGCCGCGCTATGGGGCGTCAACGCGGCGGTGGTCGGCATCCTGCTGGCCGCGCTGTACGACCCCATCTTCACCAAGGCGATCCACACGCCGGCCGATTTCAGCCTGGCGCTGGGTGGCTTTGGCCTGCTCAAGCTCTGGCGGCTGCCGTCGTGGTGCCTGGTGCTGCTCATGGCAGCGGCAGGGATGGCGCTCCAGGCCCTGGGATAATGCGGGTGGGTGGCCGCGAAACGTTTCCCCTGGCATTCCTCACTAAGGATCCTCTTGAGATTCAAGGAAGAGAAAGGAGTGCGCGTCGTGGCACGTCACACAACA
>PKEX01000006.1 GCA_002919235.1 Clostridia bacterium | reverse complement strand
CACACGCTGTTTAGTTGTCAAGGACCAACCCTCCGGCTTCCCCAGCCGGATCCGCCGCTCTCGCAAGCGGCATTTTTCATCATAGCACCGTGCTGCCTCACCGTCAAGTGGGTTTTTCTCCCGGCGGGCGCCCGGCGGCACCCGGTCGCCGCTTCCCGGTGGGACAGCCCTGCGGCACCTCAAATATACCACGGCCCCCCTTTCCGGATCAAGGGGGGCCGTCCCCGTTACGCATGGCCTTTGGGGCGCATGTGCGGGAAAAGGATCACGTCGCGAATGGAGGGCGAATCGGTGAGGAGCATCACCAGCCGGTCGATGCCGATCCCCAGCCCTCCCGCCGGAGGCATCCCGTACTCCAGCGCCTCGAGGAAGTCCTCGTCCATGAAGTGCGCCTCGTCGTCCCCGGCCTCTCTCTTGCGCACCTGCTCCTCAAAGCGCAGGCGCTGGTCGATGGGGTCGTTCAGCTCGGAAAAGCCGTTGGCGATCTCCCACCCGTTGATGTACGGTTCAAACCGCTCCGTGAACCGGGGATTGTCCTTGCGCCGCTTGGCCAGGGGCGAGACATCCACCGGGTGATCGGTGACGAACACCGGTTGGATGAGATGCTCCTCCACTTTCTGCTCGAACGTCTCCAGGATGGCCTGTCCAGGAGTGGCATTGTCGGGCAGGCGCACCCCTGCCGCCTTGGCGACCTCGATCTCCCGGCCGGCGGCCGCCTCGAAATCGATCCCGGTGTACTTCTCGATGGCCTCCAGCATCGAGATGCGTTCCCACGGCGGCGTGAGGTCGATCTCCCGTCCCTGGTACTGGATGACGGTAGTGCCCAGCACCTCCCGGGCCACCTCGCTGATGAGGGTCTCCGTCAGCACCATCATGTCCTCGTAGTCCGCGAACGCCTGGTACGCCTCCAGCGAGGTGTACTCCGGGTTGTGCTTTGTGGAGATCCCTTCGTTGCGGAAGTTCTTGCCGATCTCGAACACCTTGTCGAATCCGCCCACCAGGAGCCGCTTGAGGTAGAGCTCGGGAGCGATCCTCATATAGAGGGGCATGTCCAACGCGTTGTGGTATGTCTCGAACGGGCGGGCATTGGCTCCCCCCGGGATGGGATGGAGCATAGGCGTTTCGACCTCGATGAACCCCCGCTCGTTCAAGAGCCGGCGGATCGCCGCCACCACCTGGCTCCGAAGGAGAAAGACGCGGCGGGAATCGGGGTTGACGGTCAAGTCCAGGTAGCGCCGGCGGTACCGCTGTTCGATGTCCTTCAGGCCGTGCCACTTCTCCGGCAGCGGCCGCAGCGCCTTGGCCTGCAGGTCGAACTCCTGCACCTCGACGCTGACTTCGCCCCGTTTCGTCCTGAACACCACGCCGCGCACGCCGATGATGTCGCCCAAGTCCAGATCCTTGAACGCCTCGTAGGCCTGCTGGCCCACGGCGTCCAGCCGGACGAAAAGCTGGATGCGGCCGCTGGAATCGTGGAGATCGGCGAACGTCGCCCCGCCGTGAATCCGCATCGCCCGCAGGCGGCCGGCCAGGGCTACCTGCTCCCCGTTCCAGCGATCAAACGCCTCCACCACCTGGCGAGCGGTGTGCGTGGGGACGATGCCCAGCTCATACGGGTTTCGACCCTCTTGGATGAGGCGCTCGAGCTTGGCGCGGCGGACCGCCATTTGGTCGTTCAGCAGGGCTTCATCGCTTTGCACGGAGAGGTCCTGAGTCGTCTGCTCGTCCACGGGAGGGCGCCTCCTTGTGCGTCATGCGTCCCCCGGATCGCCGTCAACGGGAGATCTTGACGATCTGGTACCTCAAAGTCCCGGCAGGCGCCTCCACCTCGACCACCGCACCCACCTTCTGGCCCATGATGGCTCGTCCCACCGGCGACTCGTTCGAGATACGGAAGGACGCGGGATCGGCCTCCGCCGACCCCACTAGAGTGTACTCCACTTCTTCGCCGAGGTCCAGGTCCTTGAGGCGCACCGTGCAGCCGACGGTGACCACATCGGTGCCGATCTCGTCCCGGTCGATCACCCTCGCATTGCGCAGCATCTTCTCCAGCGCCGCGATGCGCCCCTCGATGAAGGCCTGCTCGTTCTTGGCGTCGTCGTACTCCGAGTTTTCCGATATGTCGCCGAACTCCAAGGCCTGCTTGATCCGGGCCGCAACCTCCCTGCGCTTCACAGTCTTCAGGTGATCCAGCTCCTTTTCGAGCTTGGAAAGACCGTCAGGGGTGAGCAGCACTTCTTTGTCCGACATGGGATGCGTACTTCCTTTCTTAATTATTCGTCCACAACATCGCCGAACTCGCCGGAGACACTCCTGGTCCTTGATGCAGCCTTCGGTGTGACGGCCGGCGACGGAGATCTCCTCGCATCGCCGGAAGAGAATCACAAAGCACTGCCCGGCAATGCGGGTCAGTGCTTGGGCTTTCGCGTGTGGAATGCCAGCCAGGCGCTACCGCATCTGGCGGTCCGTGGCTTTTGGCGTGATTATATCCTACGCTCTCACGGAGTGTCAACCCTGGCCGGGGCCAGGCTGATGGTCCTCCGGTCCCCATTTTTCGCGGCCACCGCCTTCAGCACCCGCTCTACGTACTCGGGCGTCACCGCCCGCTCGAAGCTGCGCAACCCCGCCAGCCTAAAGCCGTGCTTCTCCGCGATGCGGGTGATCTCGTCGATCTTCTCCACCTCGAGATCCCGGCCGAGACTGAAGTTCTCAAAGCGGCCTTCCAAGGCGAGGGCCATGGTCTCCGCCATGCAGGCGTACGAAGTCCCCGGCGGGAAACCGAAGTCGAAGTTGAACTGGACGTTCCCCGGCGGGGCGACGACTCCTCCCTCAAAGATGAAGACGTCGTCCCGGATCTCGGCGATGGCTTTGGCCACGTTGCGGGGCCGCGCCACGTCACAGACGATGGCCCCGGTCTTCAGCGACCGGCCGTCGACGATGGCATCCACCGCGCTGGTCACCGCGATGACCACGTCCGCCTCCCGCAGCGCTTTGTCAATATCGGTCTCCACCCGCGGCCTCGTCCCTGATTCGGCCTGGATCAGCTCCGCGACCTCCTCCAGGGGCGCTCGCCTCCTGGCCACCAGCGTGACGTCGTGTCCCTGGCGGGCCATGATCCGGGCGCACGCCTTGCCGATGGAGCCCGAAGCCCCGAGGACCGCGACGGTGCTCCCGCGCAGCTCCTTTCCCAGGAGCTTCGCGGCGTATTCCACCCCTTGCAGCGCCGTCGCCACGGTGTAGCTGTTTCCCGTCGTGACGGCGATGTTGACCGCTTTGGCCACGGTGATCCCGGCATCGCCTACCACCGACGTGAACGCCCCCAGCCCGACGATCTTTGCGCCCAGCTCTTCCGCTTTCCGCGCCGCTTGGATGATCTTGCGCATCACGTACGGCTCGGGAAGCTCCAGCATCTGGCGGGCGGTGAGCGGGCAGGCGACAAACCACCCCTTCACCTCGTTGCCCAAGACCGACCGGACGCCCGTGATCTCCGACACTTTGAGGGCCGGTGCCCGGCGGAAGAGGGCCTCCAGCCAGCGGTCAGGGAGCTTGCGGGCGAAGCCGAACTTGCGGGCCACGTCCCGGATTTCCAGGGGATGAAGGATAAACGCAAACGTGTCCACGGACCATCGCCTCCTGCGTAGGAATGTGCGCCGCTCAGTTCCCTGTCACCGGCGCGGCGCCGGAGGCGACAGGGTCAAACCGTGCGATCCACGGCCGGAACTCCAGCTGGGCCATCAAGTCGAGGTAATCCGCGGCGGAAAGGGCTTCGGGTCTCTTCCCCGACACCGCCACCAGCGCCGCCTCCATCACGTTGGTGCCGAAGGAACGGCCGCCCAGGTTGGGCGTGGTCGTCACCAAGAACGCGGCCCCCCGCTCTTTGAGAAGCGCGACGTCTCGCTGGGTGACGGTGTTGGTGATGATCCCTTTGCCGCGGAGATCATCCGGCAGGTACCGGCGGATGAAGTGGAAGTCGCCGGCGATGATGGCCGCTTCCCGGAAATACCTGGAGAACTTGCTCACCGTCACCTCTTGCTTGTCGCCGGTGGGATAGAGCCACTTAAAAGGAAGCTGCGTGATGATGGGTGCGAGAACCCGGGCCAAGCGGTCCAGCGCCACCAGCGACCGGATGGGGACGGGGACTCCCAGGGCGAAGATGAGGTCGCCAAAGGTCGTCTGGGCGCCCCGGGCCACCAGTTCCTCGGCCATCCCGAACCGGTCGACGGCGGCCATCATCAGCACTTTGGTCCCGGAAAACCGGACGATCCCCTCTTCCTCGAGATACCGGACGACCCAGCGCTCCAGCGAGTTCTTGAGGCCGCTGCCGTCCACCACCGGGGTGGTGGATGCGCAGCGGACCAGCCGCTGGGCGTCCCGCATCACGTACCGCCGTCCCCCCGCCGAGATGTAGAGGTCCATCCCACCGAGGCCGATGGCGTCGACCTTGCCGTCCAGCTCCCGGATCATCCGGGCCGCCCGCTCCAGATCTCCGTCGGTCCCTCTCCGCTCGATCACGAACTGTTCGCCCAAGAGCTCCAGCTCGACGCGGTGGTCCCGCTTCGACGAGCCGATGCTGACACTGACCACCCGCTTCACGGGCGCTCGCCCCCCAATGCCAAGACTGCCCCGCCGGACCGCGGCTAAACCTTCAAAGCCCGGAGCAGCTCGACGATCCGGTCCACCTCTACCCGCACGTCGCGGCGGATGGGCGACCGGCCGATTTCGATGCCGATGACGTTCTCCTTGCCGATCAAGGATTCCATCAGCCCGATGCGCATGTCCGAACCCAGCAGGATCACCGCGTCGTAGGAGCGCAGCTCCGCCCCGATCCTCATGATCTCGTTGATGAGCTCGGCCCCCGACATCCCTTCCGCGAAGCGCCACCGCTCTTCTTCCGTAAAGAGGAGCACGAAGTCGACGCCTTCGGCCCGCGCCGCCTCTTCCAGCTCGCGCTTGTTTTCGATGGGAAACCCGATGAGGGCCACCTTGCCCCCTTTGCGCACCTCGCCCAAGGCTTCGAGCCGGGAGATGAACGTGCGGTCGACGCCCAGCGCTTCGGCGGTCTCTTGCTGGCTCTTCCCCGCGACGCGCATCTGCAGGATCTCGTCGAGCCTGCGGATCAGGCGCGTGCGGCTGATCAGCTTGCTGCCGATGCGCATCAGGTCCATGCCGGTCCCCCAGGGTTGTGCACAATTCTGTGTACACCCAGGATTTTACCACGGGCCCGCTGCCTGGATCAAGCGTCGATCCCCGGAAGAAATAAAGAAAGCGGGAGCGCCATTTGCGCTCCCGCCTGCGTGAGCCGGATTCCGCGCTCACTTCTCCTCCGGCAGGTTGAACCGGCGGCGGAACCGCTCCACGCGGCCGCCCGTGTCCACGAGCCGCCCGCGGGTGCCTGTAAAGAACGGATGGCACTTGGAGCAGATCTCCACCCTGAGGTTTTGCTTGGTCGAACCCGTCTCAAAACTCTCGCCGCACGCGCACGTGACGGTGGTGCGATAGTAGGGCGGATGGATCCCCGTCTTCACCTTCGATCACCTCGCAACGAAGGTCATTATAGCACACGAGCGAAGCGGGCTGCAACGGCGCTCTGCCCGCGGTTTCCAAAAGCGGGCGCCGGCACCCCTGCTGGACGATTACTGAAGATAGTTAAGGGGATTGACCGCCTGGCCCTTGTAGCGGATCTCAAAGTGCAGGTGTGGGCCGGTGGAGTTCCCGGTGTTGCCGCTGTGGGCGATGACGTCGCCGCGGGAGACGTACTGCCCCACCTTCACCAGGATGCGGGACAGGTGCGCGTAACGGGTCTCCACGTTGTTCCCGTGATCGATGATGACCAGGTAACCGTAGCCGCCGTTCCAGCCGGCGAAGCTCACCCGTCCCCGCGCGCTGGCCCGCACCGGCGTGCCGGTGTTCACCGCGATGTCGATCCCGTAGTGCATCCTGCCCCAGCGGGGGCCGTACCGGGACGAAATCCTGCCCGTCACCGGCCAGCTAAACGCCTTGAGAAGGCGGCCGTCCGCCGAGACGAGCTGCTCGGACCGGATGGCGCTGCCGATCTTCGCCGCCGTTTCCCCCGGGATGACCAGCTCCTGTTGAGGCCGGATCCGGTTGGGGTTTTCCAGCTGGTTGACGGCGATGATCTCGTTCATGTCCGTCTGGTACGTGCGGGCGATTTCCCAGAGGCTCTCGCCCTGCCTCACCTTGTGAATCGCGCCGGGGATCGTCAAAATCGCAAGCTTTTGGCCCACCACGATCCGGTTCGCGTTGGGCAGGTCGTTGGAGGCCAGGATCGTCGCCTCATCAATGCCGTACATGGCGGCGATCCGGGAGATGGTCTCCCCGCTCTGCACCACGTGGGTGATGATTTGCGGCCTTTGGACGGCGGCCTCCAGCGCCGCCTCCTCCCCGCCCGTCGGACCGCCTACGGCGTCGGCGGCACCGGAATCCTCTCCGTCGCCCGCAAGACCGGTGTCACCGTCCCCTCGGGCGACGACCGCCGGGGACTCGCCGGCCCCGCCCGGCTCGAGGCCGATCTCCGCCTGCAGCAGCGCGGCCTCCAGGGGCTCCACAGCGATAGAGGCTACGACAACCAGATCGTCGCCCCCGTCGCTGGGCTCCGACGAAAACGGTTGTCCACCGATGGTGAGCGCAAAGACCCCGGCAATGATCCCTGCCCAAAGCGCCGGGCGCCGCAGCCAGCGCATCCGCAACTTCCTTTCCCCCGCCAACCAGTCCCTGACAACCCGGGACTAGCTTAGCCAATCCGGCTAAAGATATACACTCGGACTGGACCCGGCCCCTACGAGCGGATGTTCTCGGCGAAGCTCGACGTGACCACCAGTTCGTTGAACTCGGCGTTCGACTTGGTATTGCTGAGCCGCTCGATGAGCAGGTCGGTGGTCTCCGCCGTGCCCAGGGAGTTGAGGAGCTTTCGCAAGATCCACGCCGTCTCCAGCTCCCGCTCGGTGTAGAGCAGTTCCTCTTTCCGCGTTCCCGACCGGTGGATGTCGATGGCCGGGAAGATCCTCCGCTCGGCCAGCTTCCGGTCGAGGTGGAGCTCCATATTGCCCGTACCTTTGAATTCTTCGTAGATCACCTCGTCCATCCTGCTGCCCGTCTCCACCAGAGCCGTGGCCAAGATGGTGAGGCTGCCGCCTTCTTCCAGGTTCCGGGCCGCGCCGAAGAACCGCTTCGGCCGGTGCAGCGCAGCGGGGTCGACGCCCCCGGAGAGCGTCCGGCCGCTGGGCGGAACCACCAGGTTGTGCGCCCTGGCCAGCCGGGTGATGCTGTCCAGGAGGATGACGACGTCCATCCCGTGCTCCACCAGCCGCTTCGCCCGCTCCAGCACCATGTCGGCGACGCGGACGTGATTTTCCGGCGGCATATCAAACGTCGAGCTGATCACTTCCCCGTCCACCGAGCGCTCCATGTCCGTCACTTCCTCGGGGCGCTCATCGATCAAGAGGACCATCAGCTCGACTTCAGGGTGATTTTCGGTGATGCTGTTGGCAATTTTCTTGAGCACGGTGGTCTTTCCTGCTTTAGGCGGTGCGACGATCATCCCCCGCTGCCCTTTGCCCAGCGGTGCGATGACGTCGATGAGGCGTGTGGCCACGTCTTTCAGATGGGGAACTTCCAAACGGAGGCGTTCATTGGGGTAGATCGGCGTCAGATCGTCGAAGTGCGGCCTGCGGATCGCCTCTTCGGGATCCCGCATGTTGACCGCCTTCACCCTGAGGAGCGCGTAGTACCGCTCCCCGTCCTTCGGTTTTCGCACTTGCCCTAAGACCAGGTCGCCGGTGCGCAAGTTGAACCGGCGGATCTGCGACGGCGAGACATAGACGTCGTCGGGCCCCGGGGTGTAGCCGTCGACCCGCAGGAACCCGTAGCCGTCGGGCAGGACCTCCAAGATCCCCTGGGTGAAGATGAGCCCTTCACGCTCCGTCTCCGCCCGGAGGATCTCGAGGATCAGCTGCTGCTTGCGCATCTTGCTGTAGCCGGGGATTTCGTACTCCTTGGCGATTTCGTGAAGTTCGGCATTGGTCTTGGACTGCAGGTCCGCAATATTCACCGCGGGTGTTCCTCCTCCTGCCCATGGCAAGGCCATGGCATGTGGATGGTGTTAAGCGGCTCGATCTAGCGGATAAGAGATGAAAGCATCTCGGGCTTCCGGAAGAGAGACCGTGGGGAATCGGGAGTTTGAAGGTCGGAGAACGGTCGAACGCGCTCGCTTCACATCAATTATACTGTCCATCGCGAATCGGGTCTAACCTTTCCATAAATCTATTCCCGGTCCAGCGCGAACTTTGACTCGCCCGGGACCCGGCGGTGCCGCCGCCGGCCCACGACGCGAGTGCTCGGGGGTACAGGATCAAGGCCCGCGGCCGCCGCCTCTGCGGCCCCGAAACGGCCCGAGGCGCACATCTCCTAAAGCGGCGGCTCCTCAAGACCGTCCAGGCCGCGCAAGTGGACCCGCCTGCACTACCCTGCGCTGAACGCCGCTCTGCCTTGACCACCTTGAGCCTGCGAGAGACCGGGATCCCTGAACGCGCCGCTATGCAGTGGTACACGATTGGGAACCGTCCGGACAGAGAGACACGTGATCACCTGTGGCGGGCACGCACGCGCATGCCGTACACCGGAGGGCGGGAGAGCCCTGGCATCGCCAACAAGTCGCCGATTAATTCGTCCTTCCCCTGCCATCTCCTGCAAATCCGCCGGCGTTTTTGCCGGCGGCCATGTGAAAAGCCCCGGCGTCGCCGCCGAGGCTTCGCAACGGAAGATGCCCTTTGCGAGCTACTCCCGCCGGAAATTCCTCTCGAAGTCCTCCGGGGTGACCGATTCGAGGAACTTGCGGAACTCCTCGAGCTCCTCGTCCTCCTGGGGCTCGTTCACCATCAGCGCCACGGCGGCCACTTCCTCCGAGATGTAGATCGGGGCGTCCATCCGGAGAGCCAGCGCGATGGCGTCGCTGGGGCGTGCGTCGATGTCGATCTCCCCATCCCGGGTGGTAAGGTAGATCCGGGCGTAGTAGGTATCGTTACGCAGGTCGTGGATGACGACCCGGTCCACTTTCGCGTGGAGCTGCTCGATCACGTTTTTCAAGAGATCGTGCGTCATCGGCCGCTCAGGCTTTTTCCCTTCCAGCACGAGGCGGATCGCGTTGGCCTCGGCCGGCCCGATGACGATGGGGATGAAACCGTTCTCGTCGCGGTCCGTGATGATGACGACGGGTAGCATCTTATGCTGATCGAGCCCGACCACCTTCACCTTCATCCTGACCATTGGGTTCACCCCTCGAGGTCGAGTTTGGTCTGTTCGTATTATATCAGAGTCGAGAGGGCGATTCCACCGCCTGCGCCCGGCGGCCGGGCCCTTCAGCGGGCGTACAGCCGGCCTTTTGCCCGGGCCTGCTGCTCCAGCGCGGCCCGCACAAACCCTTGGAAGAGCGGGTGCGGCCGGTTCGGGCGGGACTTGAGCTCCGGATGAAACTGGCATCCGATGAACCACGGGTGGTCGCTGAGCTCCATCATCTCGACCAAGCTGCCGTCGGGCGACAGCCCCGAAAAGACCATCCCTTTCGCACCGAGGACTTCCCGGAAGTCGTTGTTCACCTCGTAACGGTGGCGGTGCCGTTCATGGACGACGTCCTCCCCGTACATGGCGTGCGCCTTGCTCCCCTTGAGCAGAACACAAGGGTAGAGCCCAAGCCGCATCGTCCCCCCGAGGTCCTCGACGTTTTTCTGCTCGGGCAGCAGGTCGATGACGGGATAAGGCGTCTCGGGATCGATCTCGGAGCTGTGCGCTCCTTCAAGACCGCAGACGTTGCGCGCGAACTCGATCACGGCACACTGCATGCCGAGGCAGATGCCGAAGAAGGGCACGCCGTTCTCCCGGCAGTAGCGGGCCGCCTCGATCTTGCCCTCGATCCCCCGGTGGCCGAAGCCCCCCGGCACCAGCACCGCGTCCAGGCCGGCCAGCGTCCGCTCGGCGCCCTGCGCCTCCACGTCCTCCGAGGAAATCCAGCTGATCTCCACCCGGGCGTCGTTGGCGATGCCGCCGTGGCAAAGAGATTCGGCGATGCTCATGTAGGCGTCCGGCAGGGCGACGTACTTGCCGACGATCCCCACCCGCACGGTGTGAGTGGGATTTTTGATGCGCTCGACCATCGCGCGCCACTCGCTCAGGTCCCGGGCGCCCGCCTTCAATCCCAGCCGGCGGATGACCAGCTCGTCCAGCCCTTCCTTCTCGAAGTGGAGAGGAACTTCATATATTGATTCCGCGTCGCAGTTGGGGATCACCGCCTCCGGCTCGATGTCACAGAACAGCGCGATCTTCTTCTTGATCTCGTCGGAGAGCGGCTTTTCGGAGCGGCAGACGATGATGTCGGGCTGGATGCCGATGGAACGGAGCTCCTTCACGCTGTGCTGCGTGGGCTTGGTCTTGAGCTCCCGCGCCGCGCCGACGTACGGGACCAGCGTGACGTGGACGTAGAGGCAGGAATCCCGGCCCACGTCTCCCTTCATCTGGCGGATGGCTTCCAAGAACGGCAGGCTCTCGATGTCGCCCACGGTGCCGCCGATCTCGATGATCACCACCTCGGCGCCGGTGGTCTCCGCCACTTTGCGGATGTGCTCCTTGATCTCGTTGGTCACGTGGGGAATGACCTGGACGGTGCTGCCGAGAAACTCGCCCCTCCGCTCTTTATTGATAATAGACCAATAGATCTTGCCGGTGGTCACGTTGCTCATGCCGGTGAGGTTCACGTCCATGAACCGCTCGTAATGTCCCAGGTCAAGGTCGGTTTCGGCACCGTCGTCGGTAACGAACACCTCGCCGTGCTGGAGCGGGCTCATGGTTCCCGGGTCTACGTTGATGTAGGGGTCGAGCTTGGCGATGGTCACGTCGATGCCCCGGCTCTTGAGCAGCCGCCCCAGGGACGCCGCCGTAATCCCCTTGCCGAGGCCTGAGACCACGCCTCCAGTGACGAACACGTACTTAGCCATCGATTGTCTCCCTTTCGCTTTCTCCCATCGGCCCGTCGCTGCCGCCGTATTTTGCGACGAGGACTTCGTAAGCTGTGCAGTGCAAGAAGGCTAGGGTGCCGCCAAGAAACAACACCAGCAGCACGGCAAGCCATACGCTCAACACGACCAACACGCCGCCGGCCAGCAGCACCACCAGCGAGGCGACGATGTTGTCCAGCGCCAAGAGGGCCGCCACTTTCAGGGTCTGCCAGACCGTGCGCTCCCTACGGACCAGCGCGGCGTAAGCGTACTGGGACATCAGCGCCCAGGCGATCAAAAAGTAGACCCACATCACGGCGAAATACTGGAGCCACGGGATGGGGCCGAACAAGAAGAACCGCAGGTAGAACGAGATGATCTCCAGGATCAAGAGGAGGACGGCCGCGAGGCCCACGGCCCGCTTGAAGTGCCTGCGGTAAGCCCGGAAGTAGTCCCGGACCAGCACGTATTCGCCTCTCACCATCCAGCTGGCCATCTGATAGGTCGCGGCGGACGTCGGGCCCAGGACCAACGAAGCGAGGACGATAAAGACCGCGTCCGTGAGAATGGAAGACAGCTCGACCTTGACCGTGTAAAGAAACCACGCCGGGATGAGGCCGGCCAGGAACCAGGCCGCGCTCAAAAAGAGCGTCATCCCCATGTAGTCGTATACGTGGCGGAGCGCCCGCAGCGTGATCTTGCCGCCTTGGACGATGGACTCACCGGCCAAAGGCCTCGTCCTCCTCTTTCCCGTCGACATCTTCCCGGTCCCCCGCCCCGAACATGATCGCCGCTTCTCTGACGACCTTGGCGGCGAGGAGCGACGTGACAAAGCCCGTATCCACCAGAGGGTTCACTTCGACCACGTCAAAGCCCACCACATCGAGGTCCCGCAGCCTCCACAGCGCCGCCAGGAGTTCCTGGGGCCGGCACCCTCCCGGTTCCGGCGTACCGGTCCCCGGGGCGAAACCCGGGTCGACCACGTCGATGTCCACCGTGAGATACACCGGTCGACCGGCCAGCTCTTCGGCGGCGCGCGCCGCCCCCGCCTCCACGTCTTCGGTGAAGACCGCGGAAAACGCCCGGCCGAAGGCAAACTCCTCGCGCGTCCCCGAGCGGATGCCGATCTGGTACAGGTTTTCAGCGCCCACCACTTCCGCGACCCGCCTCATCACCGTCGCGTGCGAGTCGTGCTCGCCTAGATACTGGTCGCGCAGGTCTGCGTGGGCGTCAAACTGCACGACCGCCAGGTCTTTGAAGCGGCTGTGGCACGCCCGCACCGCCGGGAGCGTCACCAGGTGCTCGCCGCCGACGAGGAACGGTTTCGCCCCCATGGCCACCACGGCACGGCAGGCGCCTTCAATCCGCTCCAGAGCGGCGCTGACATTGCCGAACGGAAGCTCAAGGTC
The DNA here is from genome assembly GCA_002919235.1 of Clostridia bacterium. GTDB lineage: Bacteria > Bacillota > Limnochordia > DTU080 > RSA5 > RSA5. The sequence goes on along the minus strand of PKEX01000006.1, from coordinate 69,072 downwards.
GCCCACGTCCGCGAGCCCCGCCTCCTCCAGCGTCCGGTCCAACGCCGGGCTGTAGCTCTCAAGGCCGATAGAGGCCTCCCGCACCCGGGCAGGACCGAACCGGGTGCCCGGCACAAAGCTCGTCGTCCCGTCGAAGGGCGCGCCCAGGAGCACGATGGACGCCCGTTCGGGCTCGGCGAGGCTTCCAAGAAAGAGGGGGGCTGCCCCCCCGATCCGCTCCCGGTAGATGTGCCCCGCGCCGATCTCAACCGCCCCCATTCGTGTCCGTCTCGATCAATTCCTGTACAAATCGAGGCAGCTGGAATGCGGCCTTGTGGATTCCCGGGGTGTAGTAGCGGGTCTCAATCCCCGTGAGATCCGGCTCCACGTCCAGGGGATCGGGTCCCTTCGAACCCAGTGAAAAGCTCCACAGGCCGCTGGGATAGGTAGGGACGCTGGCGAGGTAGAGCCGGCTGACCGGAAAGACCGCGGCGATGGCGCGAAACGCCCGGGCGATCAACTCTTTGTTGAAGAACGGCGACTCGGTCTGGGCCACCAGAATCCCTTCCGGCGCCAAGGATTCAAAACATTCCCTGTAGAACTCCTGGCTGAAGAGTCCGACCGCCGGGCCCACCGGCTCGGTGGAGTCCACCAGGATCACGTCGTACTCGCCCTTGTGCTCCCGAATATGCTGGACACCGTCGACGTACAGGCACTCGACGCGCGGATCGTCCAGGCCGGCGCTGAGGCCGGGGAAAAACGTGCGGCTGGCTTCGACCACCCTCCGGTCGATCTCCACCAGCCTCACCTGTTGGACCGAGGCGTATTTGAGGACTTCCCGGACAGCGCCTCCGTCGCCGCCGCCGATCACGGCGACCCGCCGCGGACTTGGATGGGTCTGCATCGCGACGTGGGCGATCATCTCGTGGTAGACGAATTCATCGGCCTCGGTGGTCTGGACCATGCCGTCGAGGACGAGCATGCGCCCAAACTCCGTCGTTTCGATCACGTCGAGCTTTTGAAAAGGCGTCTGCTCGGAATGGAGCGTGCGCGAGACCTTGCAGCTCAAAGCGACGCCTGCGGTTTGCCGTTCTGTGTACCAAAGCTCCATGCGAAAGCTGTACCCGCTTCCTTAGGTAGGGTGCGCGCGAGGCGGCCGCCGCGCCCGGGTCGCTGCGGCCGGAATGGCTCCGGGCGCCGCCCGCCGCGCAGTTCACACGTAGTATACCAAAGGCCAGTCCGGTTGTGGAGTGTGAGATCGGTGCCGTCGCGTCACTTTCGAATCGCGAGCGTTTCCCGCGCCGGGTGGGTCCTGGCCGCTGCGCTGCTCTGGGCCGCGACGGCGTTCCCGCCGGTGCGTGCCTGGGCCCAGCCCTCGCCTGCCGGAGGGGCCGTCACCGTCCAGGCGACCGTGGGGTTCGCCGGCATGTTCCGCAGCGGCGCATGGACGCCGATTTCCGTCTCCATCTCCGCCGCATCGCCCGTGGAGGGTTCTCTTGAAATTGCCATACCCCGCACGGACTTGTTGAGCCAGCCCCGAAGCTATGTGCACCTGGTCCGCGACGTCTCGCTGGCCGCCGGGGAGACCAGGGTCTTTTGGGTCGTCGCCCCTCTTCGCCCCAGCCCTTATCCCCTCTCGATCACCGTGAAAAGCCGTGACGGCGCCGCCCTGGCCCTCATCGAAACCGAACTCCGAGGGCGCGCGGTGGACGGGCCCTTCTTCCTGGTGCTGGATCCGTCCGCTGCCGGCTGGAGCTTCCTTTCCACCCCGTCCGGCTGGCAGTCCCCGTGGGCAGCGCCGCCCGCCGTGGCGCATGCCCGTTCCGCGGCGCAGCTCCCGCCCGACGCGGCGAGTCTTTCCGGGCTGACGGCCATCATCGTTCGCGACACCTTTCCCTTGTCATCCTTGAGCCCTCAGCAAGTCGAGGCCATCGCGACCTACGTGCGCGCCGGAGGGCATTTGATCCTCGCAGGCGGCGCGGCGCCGCCCCGAATTCCCCTGGCCTGGCTCAGCTGGCTTCCCGGGACGACAGGCAGGGTGGCCAGCTACGACGCGGGCGGTTTCTCCGTCCCCGTCTGGGAGCTGGAGGCGTACGCTCCGGCCACGGGCGAACACGGCGGGCCACCCCTTTCGCTCTCCCGGGCCGCCGGCGCCGGGCTCGCGAGCATCATCGCCTTCGACCCATCGTCCCCTGCGCTTCAAGGTGACGCCGGCGGTGCGCTCCGGGCGCATGCGGCAGCCCTGGCGCTGGCCAGCCCGGATCCTGCCTCCCGGATCGCTCGCGGCGACGATGACCTCTGGAACCTGCTCCACCTGGTGGAGGTTCCCCGGGGCGACCTGCGTCTCTTGGCCGCGGCGGCCGCCGGCTACGCGGCGGCGGTCACCGGGGCCGCCTGGGCAGTCCGGCACCGGCCCAAACTCCAGCTTCCTCTTCTTGTGCTCCTCATCGCCGCCGGCGCGGCCGGCGCTCACGCATACACCGAGAGATCGGGAATTCGGGCGCAAGTGGTGCTGGCGGAGGTCCAGCTCACCCGGGGCCTCCTCCCGGGATTGGTCCAAAACCGCTCGTATCTCCTGGCGGTCTCCACGGCTCGCATCCCTCAGGACCTCGAAGCCTCTTCGGCCCCGCCTCTCCCGTTCCCCTCAGCCTACCGGGCAGACCGGGACCTGGTGGTCGCCGCCGGCCCGGACAGCATCCGGCTGCAGGACGTGCCGCCCCAGGTCCCCATCCGGCTGATCCACGACGGGCACGAGGCCATCGACATCCGGGTGCGCCCTCCGGCTGACGAAAGCCAGCCGCTGCGGGTGGAGAACCGCTCCGGCTACGAGCTGCGGCACGTTCACTACATTGAAAGGCAGGGCCTGGCGCACCTGGGGCGCGTCGGGCCCGGCGAAACCCTAGAATGGCGCCGTCCCTTGGAGCGGGTGGGCTCCCCCGGCTGGATGGGCCTCACGCTGCAGGCCGGGCTCGTGCGTCTTCCCCCGGAACGGCGGCCGGACGATTTCGACATCCGCCTGCTGGCCGCCGCCGCCGACCGGGGCCTGGCCGAAGCCCTCCTTTCCGGTGATCCCGACCGCCCGTTTATCGTGGCGCTGCTCGACCCCGAGCCGGCGATCACGCTGAAGCCCGCGGGCCTGCGCGTGGAGCGGCGCGTCCTGATTATGCCTGCCTTCCCGGGACCGGAGGAAGAGCGGTAGGAGGTGCTGGCTGTGGCGCTGCGCCAAGCGGCGGCCGTCGCACGCTCGGAGATCCGCTATCTGACTCGCACCGGCGCTCTATGGAAGCTGACCGGGCTTTACACCGCGGCGGTCACGGTCACGCTGCTCCTCGCCTGGCCCTCGCGGCAGGCGCTGGCCGTGTCTGCGCCCCCGGCGACGCTCCGGTGGGTCTTCACCGTCCAGCTGGCCGCACTGGCCTACATCAGCCTGGCCCTGGCAGCGGACGGCATCGCCTGGGGCGACGCCGACCACCCTCGCCCGGTCCACTGGGTGGCGTACGGGGCGTGCCCGCCGTGGGCCGCGGTGGTTGGCCGTCTGCTCGCGCTCTGGTATGTCCAGGCGTACCTGGCCGCGGCCGCGGTGCCTTTGACCGTACTGGCTTACGGCGCTTCTCCGGTGACCGCCGGCGTCTTGGGCCTCAGCGGCGCCATCGCCTTCATCGCTCTCAGCGTCGCCGGCCTTGCGGGGCTTTGGATCGGCGGTTTGTCGCCCACCCGCTCGACGCGCCTGGTCGCCGTGGACGCGCTCTATCTTTGCGGTGCGATGTTCGTCTTTCTCACCAGCGGACCCGGAGCGGGGCCGGCTGACGGGATCGTCTTCTACCTCAATCCTTTCAACATGGCCACGCTCCTCATGGAGCGCGGCGCGCTTTACGGGGAAGCCCGGAGCATTTCCTGGCCGGTTTGGCTCGGCCTCTACGCCGCGCTCGCTTTGGCCGCCGGCGGGCTCGCGGTCCGTTCCCTCCGCTCGTGGAGGCGCCAACCGCCTCCCCCGGGGGGCTCCCGCCCCCGGGACCCGGCGGGCGATCCCACGGAGGGTGCCCTGTGACCCGCGGCGAAACTACTCCCACGGCCCGCACGGGCCAAGGAGGGGCTGCACCGCCGTGATCCCTGAAGCCGTCCTGGAGGCGCTCGAAAGGGTAGGCAGGAGGCACCGGCGGATTTCCCGCCTGGCGCTGGCCGTCCAGTCGCTGATCGCCGGATGGGGCGCCGCAGCCGCCGCGTACGTCCTTTACGCCCTGGCGTGGGGAAGGCCGCCGGTTTGGATCGCACCCGCCGCCTTTGCCGCAGGCGCGCTGGTCTCTTTTTTCCGCGCCCTCCGGCCGCCCATGGATCCCCTGGGCGTGGCCCGGCTGATCGACGCGCGGCTGGACCTCAAGGACAGGCTGGCCACGGCGCTGGAGTGGGGCGGCCGCCGCTCGCCGCTGGTCTACTGGCTCATGGAGGACGCCGCGCAGCACGCCCGGTTCGTCAAGCCCGAGGCGGTGGTGCCCTGGCCCGGCCTTTCCCGGGTTCAGCGGCTGGGGTTGGCCGCGGCGGCGGTCTTGTCCGTTCTGGCATGGGCCGGACCGCTTCCCGACGGGCTGCTGGTCCGCCCCGCGCCGCCGGCGGCGGACGCCGTCGACCCGGAGTATGAGGAACTCCTGGACCAGGTCATCGCTCTCCGGGAGGCCATCGCTGCGATCCCCACTCCCGAGATGCGGCGCCTCGACCGCGACCTCTCTCAGCTTCAGGCAGGGCTGCGGGACCGCTCGTTCCCTCAAGACGAGGCCTTGGCCCTCCTGCGTCACTTTGAACGCCGGGTGCAAGCGGCTCTAGCCGGGCTTTCGGGCATCGACTCGGCCGCGGACCCGCTGGACCTCGAACAGCTCCAAGAGCTGGCGAAGCGCCTCGAACTCGTCGCCCTGGTCCGGGAGGAGGCGAGCCCGGGCGATGCCGGCTCCGTCCCGCCCCTGGCCGGCCGCGCGGCCTCTCCTGACGAGCTTCCTCAGGGCCTGTTGGACGCGCTGCTCCGAAGCAGCGGAGATGCCCGGCCGCAGCCCGGAGCGATGCCGGAGGGTGCCGGCGGTGCTGACCCTGCGGGCGATGCGGCGGAGGGCGGGGCGTTCGCCGTCGCTGATGTCCCGGAAGACGGCGCCGCGCTTCCGTCGCCGGGAGCGGTCGAGGGTCCCGCCGGCCCCGCGTCTCAAGACAGCGGCGGAGAGCGGGACGGCGCACAGGTATCCCTCCCCGGCGGCCCGGGCGAGCCCGGCGGCAGTTCCGGGACAGGAGGCGGCCCGTCGCCCGCGGGCGACCGCGGCAGCGGGGGCCAAGACGGTACCTTCGAAGCGGGCCAAGGAGTCCGCATCGTCGACCACGTCACGGGCCAGCTGGGAGACGGTCCCCTGCACATCGGCCGGGTGAACACCGCCCTTCCCGCTCCCTCTCAAGCGGCGGAGGTCCCCCGTCTCTCCGGCCCGCTGGCCTCGGGCGCCGGCGGCTTCAGCGAACACGGGGTCGGCCGGGAGAACGTCCCCCTCGTCTACCGGGACGCGGTCCGCAACTACTTCCGGAGCCTTGAGCCGGGCGAGGAGCCGTGACGGCCCGGCGGCCGGCGCTCCGGGAAGGAGGATGGGCAATGGACGAAACGCAGCTCGTGGAGGCCCAGGGCAAGCTGGACCGGCTCCGCCGGGAGCTGGGCAAGGTGATCGTAGGCCAGGCGCAGCTCATCGAAGAGACCCTGATCGCCCTCCTCTGCGGCGGGCACGTGCTGCTGGAAGGGGCGCCCGGCTTGGGGAAGACCCGCCTAGTGCGGGCGATCGGGCAAGGGCTCGACCTCAAGTTCACCCGGATCCAATTCACCCCGGACCTGATGCCCGCCGACATCCTCGGCACCCACGTCCTGCTCACCGACGCCGAAGGCCGGGAGCGCCGCATCACGTTCCAGCCCGGGCCCATCTTTGCCCATCTCGTCCTGGCCGATGAGATCAACCGGGCGACTCCCAAGTCACAGTCGGCTCTGCTCGAGGCGATGCAAGAGGGGACGGTGACCACCGCCGGGAAGACGTATCCACTGGAGCAGCCCTTCTTCGTCCTGGCGACGCAAAACCCCATCGAGATGGAGGGCACCTATCCCCTGCCCGAAGCGCAGATCGACCGGTTCTTCTTCAAGCTGCTGGTGAAGCCGCCGTCCAAAGACGAGCTCAAGGCCATTCTCGAAAGGACCACCGGCGAGTACGATCCCGTCCTCACACCGGTACTCCGGCGGGACGAACTGCTGGCGCTCCAGCGGGCCGTCCGCCAGGTGCCCATCGCCAGCCATGTCCTGGACTTCGTCGTCCACCTGGTGGAAGCGACGCACCCGTCGTCGCCCCGGGCCACCGAAGAAGTGAAGCGGTACGTGCGTTACGGCGCAAGTCCCAGGGGCGCCCAGGCGCTGGTCCTCGCGGCGAAGGGCCGGGCGCTGCTGGAGGGGCGCTTCAACGCCTCCCTGGACGACGTGGTGCGCGTCGCGGCCCCGGCCCTTCGCCACCGGCTGATCCTCAGCTTTGAGGCGGAAGCCGACGGCGTCGAGCCGGACCGGCTCATCGCCTCCCTGGTGGACCAGGCCAGGAAAGAGGTCGCGGTGTAGCGATGCCGCCCCTTCTCTCCCCCGAACTCATCCGCGCCCTGAGCCGGCTCCGCCTCGATGCGCCCGTGAAGACCGCCGGGGCGCACGCCGGCGAAAACCGCAGCCAGGCTCCGGGGAGCAGCGTCGAGTTTCACGACTACCGCGAGTACGAGCCGGGGGACGACTACCGTCACATCGACTGGAACATTTACAGCCGGCTCGACCGGCTCTTCGTCAAAGTGTTCACCGAAGAGCGAAATCGCCGCCTGGTCCTGTTGATCGACCACAGCTCTTCCATGCGGGTCGGCGATCCGCCGAAAGTGGAGTACGCCCGGCAGGTGGCCGCCGCGCTGGGCTACGTCGCCCTGCGGCGCGGCGATCACGTGCGCCAAGCCGAGCTCTCCACCCGCCTCTCCTGGCGGACGCCCTGGCTGAGGGGACGCCACCGCCTGCTGCCGCTCTTCCACACGCTGGCCCGCACGGAAGCGCGCGGCAGGACGGCGCTGGCTCCGGCCCTCCGGGGGCTCTCCTCCAAGGACGTTCACCACGCCGTCGCAGTCCTCATCAGCGACTTGCTGGACCCCTCGTGGGAGGAGGCCCTGGCCGCGCTCAGCCGCCTGCGGGCCACTCCGGTCCTCGTCCACCTGCTCGCGCCGGAAGACTGGGCGCCGTCCTCGCGCGGCGCGCTGGAACTCGTGGATGCAGAGACCGGCGACCGCCTCGCCGTGACGCTGGACGAGGCGGCCGCCCGTGCCTTCATCGACACGGCCCAACGGTGGCTGCTCCAGGTGAGGGAGCGCTGCGCGAAACTGGGCATCGCCTGCTACCAGCTGGACACGTCCTATCCGCTGGACGCGCTGCTGCTCAAAGCGTTTCGTGAAGGGGGGCTCCTGCGCTGACGTTCAGTCGTTGGGGATGGCTCGCCGCCGGGCTCGCCATGGGGGCCGCCGTCGTCCTCATGCACACGCTGCGCATGCGGCGCCGGGAGCGAGAAGTGTCCAGCCTTTTCCTGTGGCAGCTGGCGTCCCGGGCCATGGCGGCCGACCACCGGCGGCACCGCCTCATCAAGAGCCTCATTCTCCTGGTCCAGCTCCTGGTCATCGAGCTGCTGGCCGCGGCGCTGGCGGGTCCCCAATTCCACCGGAACGGCGCCGCGGTTCACCTGGGCGTGATCGTCGACACGTCCGCGAGCATGGCGGCAGGCAGCGGGGAGACGCGCGCCGGCGAAGCGGTCGCCGCCCTGGAGCGGTTTCTTTCGGAAGGGGAGGCCGCCCGTTATATCCTGTGGTCCACCACGGGCACCCTGCTCCGGTACGACGGCCCTTCCAAAGAGCAGTTTCTCCGGGCCCTGTACGGGCTTCCCCCGCCGGGTGGAAGCAGCGACTGGGATGCGGTAAGCCGCGAGGTGGCCGCCGCCGTCCAGGCGGGAAGCCCTCTTCTGATCGTCCTCGTCACCGACGGGGGGTGGGGCGCGGTCCCGAGCGGACTGTGGCCGGCCCTGGGGTCCGCCGCCGGGACATGGGTGATTCCCGTCGGGTCTCCGCTGGACAACGCGGCCATCACGCGGTTTTCCGCGCGGGCCACAGGCCGGGGAGCGGGCCACCATCAGGTCATGGTGGAGGTCGAAAACTTTGGGACCTCCCCCGTCGAAGGACAGCTCGTGGTGACGTCGACCGGGCCCGCCGGCGCTGCGGACGACACGGGGCAGCCCGCGGCCGCATTCGCAATCCGCCTCGAACCCAGGGGAAGGCGAACCTACGTCTTCGAGCACACGTTCCGTCCGGGAGAGGTCCTGGCCGCGGAGCTGGACACGGACGACGCCTTCGCCTTGGACAACACGGCGTACCTGGCGGCCGCGGCGGAAGGGGCCGCGCGGGTCCTCTGGATCGGGGAGGACAACCACTTCCTGAGAGAGGGACTGGTCGCCGCAGGGGGGGTCGAAATTGAGCGGGCGCTCGATCCCCGGGCCGCCCTGGAGCGCCAAGGCGAATACGACCTCGCGGTCTTTTACGGAGAACAGCCGCCCGCCGGGTTCGCCGGCGCGGCTCTCGTCTTCGCCGCGGGAGGGGACTCTCTCGCCCCTTACCCCGCCCTGACCTGGTGGGACCGGCGCCATCCCCTCTCCCGGTTCGTCGACTGGGAGAGCGTCTCCCTGGCGGCGGCCGCGCCGGTGCCGGCCGCCCCCGGTGAACAGGTCCTTCTCGACTCCACGGCGGGGCCGCTCATCACCGTCGCGGGCGAAGGCGCCCGCCGGGTGGTCCGGGTGGGCATCCCGCTGGAGCAGAGCGACTTCCCCTTCCGGGTGGCGTTCCCCGTCTTTTTGCAAAACGCCCTGGAATGGGCCAATCCCCGCGGCCAGGAGCTGGTCCCGCCCCCGAGCCCCCTGGGGAAGCTGCCGGAACCCGTGGCGGCCCTGCTCCGCTCCGGCGAGACCATCCACCTGACGACGCCGCTGGAGGAGCACGCGGAGCTGGCCCCGGGGCAAGCGGAGGGCGACGGGCTTTACCGTCTTCTTCTTGCGCCCGGAGTCTACGCGTGGCGTGCGGGAAGCCGCACGGGCCAGTTCGCTTTGAGCCTTCTCGACCGCACCGAGTCGGACCTGGCCAGCCGCTGGGACCAGCTCTCGACCGTTCCTGGCGTCCACCTCCTCGATCCGGCCGTCGACCGCCTGGTCCACCTGGCGGCGGTGTCCCGGGACGACGCGGCCTCCGCCCCCGGGGCGCCTCTCGCCGCCGCCTGGAGCGCGGCAGCCGTGGCCGCCGCGTGCCTCCTGCTCCTTGAGGAACGGCTCTACACCGCCCGCGGGCGATCGAGGGCGCCCGCTCCCGGGCTTCTGGCTTCCAGCGCTCGCCCCGCCCTCCGGCGAGGGCGGCCGGGGGGTTGCCGGCGATGAACCTGCGCCTCTCTTGGGAGTCGCCCTGGTGGCTCCTGGCGCTGGTCCTGGTTCCGTACGCGTACTGGCGGTGGCGCCGCTACGTCCTGCTGCCCGGCATTGCCCGGCAGCAGCGGTGGGTGCCGCTGCTTCGGGCGCTTGCGCTCTTCTGCCTGATCCTGGCGGCGGCCGGAACCACCGTGTGGGCGCCCCGTCCCGGCGTCGAGCTTCACGTGTTGGTCGACGCATCCGCCAGCGTCCTCCCGGAGGGGCGCGAGCGGGCCTTCGGCGTCGTCCGGTCGCTGGCAGAGCTCCTCGGCCCGCACGACCGCATCATGCTGTATGCCTTCGGCGGGGACGTCGTCTCGCTGGGTGAAATCGAGAGAGGTGGCGGCGTCCCCGGGGCCGTCGCTGCGGATCCCGGCGCCACCGACATCGCCGCAGCCCTGACAGTGGCGCTCGGCCGCGCCGCGCCGGGGGCCAACGCCCGGATCCTCCTGATCTCCGACGGCGTGGAGACGCGCGGGAACGCCGGAGCCCTGGCGGCGCTGGCCGCATCCCGCGGGACTCCCATCGACGTGGTTCCGCTGCCCCGGGAGTACGGCGCCGAGGTGGAAGTGGAAGACCTGGCGCTCCCCGCCTCCGTGGCCCCGGGTGAGCCGTACAGCGCCAGGGCGGTCGTGCGCAGCACGGTTCCCACCCGGGCGACGCTGCGCCTCTACCGGAACGGCAGCCTCATCGCGGCGCGGGACGTAGAGCTCGCCCCCGGGCGCACGGCGGTGACCTTCGACGGGCTCCGGGAGGATGCGGCCGCCGGGGAGGCCGTCGCCTACGAACTGTGGCTCGATGCCGTGGACGACGGCTTCAGTGAGAACAACTCGGGCTACGCCCTGGTCCGCGTCGAGACGGAGGCCCAGGTGCTGGTTGTCTCCGGCGACCCCGACGCAGGCCGCGCGTTCGGAGAGCTGCTGAAGGCCCGGGGAATCACCGCCGACGTGAGGGGGGGCGGTTCATTCCCTTCCGGGCCGATGCTGGCCAACTACCGCGCCGTCGTGCTCATCGACCTCCCCGCGTCTCAGCTCTCGCCGGCCCACCGGGAGGCGCTGGTCCATTTCGTCGAACACTTGGGCGGCGGGCTCTTGGCCATCGGCGGGCCCAACAGCTTTGGCCTGGGGGGATACGCCCGCACGGAGCTGGAAGCGCTCCTGCCGGTGTCCATGGACGCCCCGCAAAGCCTGATCATGCCGTCGCTCGCGCTGGTGCTGGCCCTTGACCGTTCGGGAAGCATGGCAGAGACTCAAGGGTCCTATTCCAAGCTGGATCTGGCCAAGGAGGCGGCTTTGAGCGTCCTGGAGCTCATGAACGAGCGGGACCTCATCGGAGTGCTGGCCTTCGACTCGTACCCCTTCTGGGTGGTGCCCGTCCAGCCCGTGCAAAACCGCGTCGCCATCGCCAGCGCGGTCGCCTCGCTCTCTGCGGAAGGCGGCACCAACCTGGGGCCGGCTCTCGAGAGCGCGCACCGCAGCCTGGTCCAGGTAGACGCCGCGCTCAAGCACCTCATCGTCCTGTCCGACGGCCGCTCGACGCCCGCCGATTTCCAGGCGCTCACCCTCGCGCTCCGAAACAGCGGCGTCACCGTCACCGCGGTGGGCGTCGGCCGCGACGCGGACCTGGAGCTCCTGGCCGACATCGCTCGCTGGGGCGGCGGCAGGTACTACTTTACCGAGGACATCCGGGCCATCCCGCAGATTTTCGTGACCGAGGCTACCCTGATTTCGCGGCCGCTGCGGGTGGACGAGCCGTTCATCCCCCAGTGGCATCAGCAGGCCGACTTCTGGCACGACCGCACGCCCGTGCCGCCGCTGGGCGGGTACGTGGTCACCTCGCCCAAGGCGGCGGCGGCCGTGCACCTCAAGGCGCCGGACGAGAGCCCCATCCTGGCCACGTGGCGGCGGGGCCTGGGCAAAGCGGCGGCGTTCACCGCCAGCGCCGGCGAGCCGTGGATCGGCGCCTGGCGGGACTGGGAGGGCTACGGCGCGCTCATGAGCCAGCTGGTCCGCTGGCTGATGCGCTCCGATCCGCCGGCGGGCCTCCTTCCGCAGATCGCCATCGAAGGCGGCCGGGGCATTCTGACGGTGGACGCGCTGGATCTCGAAGGGGGTTTTCAGAACTTCCTCGAACTGGCCGCGGAGGTGCTCGCACCGGGAGGAGAACGCCTCACCCTAGCCCTGGATCAAGTCGCGCCCGGACGGTACGAGGCGGAGTTTCCCGCCGGCCGCCCCGGGCCGTACCTCGCCTCGATCCGCAGCGCCGGCGGGGACCTGCCCTCGGCCGCCTGGACGGGCGCGGCGTCCCCCTACCCCGAAGAGTATCGAGTGCTTAGACCTGATTCAGGCCTTCTCCTCCGCCTCGCCGAAGCCACAGGCGGGGCGGTCCTCAGCGATCCCGGACCCGCCGGCCTGCGCGCCCTCCTCACCCACCCGGCGCCTTCGGTGCGGGCGGTGCCCCTGGCCCCCTATCTCCTGGCCGCGGCCTTGATCCTGGCGTTTCTCGACATCGCCGTGCGCTACGTACCGCTCTCCGCGATCGCCGGATTGCTCGGCACTCTGAGGCCGAGGCGCCTAGGAGCGGCCGGAGCCGTCACCGACGAACAGGCACTGCGCCGCATGATGGCACAGGACGCGGAAGGCTGGGAAAAGGCCCGGGAGGGCCGGGACGAGTCGGGCCGGTCGGCGGGCCAGACCGCGCAGCAGGCCGGCCGGTACCTTGCGGCGCGAAAAAAGCTGCCGCGAGGCGAAGAAGGAGGCGGGCGCGGCGCGCCGTAGGGCGCCGCATCCCGCCTCGCCGTGCGCACGGGCCGCCGGTTTCCCTATTCGTCGCCGAAGAAGCGGGCGATCTCCGCCCGGGCGGTTTCCGGGCTGTCCGAGGCGTGCACCATGTTGTACGGGTTCTGCAGGGCGAAGTCGCCCCGGATGGTGCCCGGCGCCGCTTTGAGCGGATCGGTCGCCCCGATGAGGTTGCGGACGTGGGCGATGGCTCCCGGTCCCTCCAGGACGCCCATGACCACGGGCCCGGCGGTGATGGCCTCGATCAATTCACCGAAGAACGGCTTGTCGGCGTGGTGGCCGTAGTGCACCTTAGCCAGCTCAGGCTCGATCTGCCGCACTGCCAGCCGGCGGATCGTGAGCCCTTTGCGCTCAAACCGCGAGAGGATCTCCCCTACCAGCCCCCGGGCCACCGCCTCGGGCTTGATGATGATGAACGTCTGCTCCACCTGCACCTTGCTCGCACGCTCCTCCTAGTTGCCGTTGAGTTTTTTGGTGTCTAGAGGCGGGCCGCGATCGCAGGGCCGGGACGGCGCCTCCCTGGCCTCCGGATCAACCCTGCGCCGCGTCCAGATGCCGCGCGACTTCCCGCAGCGCCTGCCGCGCCGCTTCGGCCGTCCGCTCCAAGTCTTCCCGGCTGTGGGCGGCGGAGATGAAGACCGCTTCGAACTGTGATGGGGCGAGATAGATCCCCCGCTCGAGCATGGCCCGGAAGAACACGGCGAAAGCGCCGGTGTCGCTGTTTAGGACCGACGCGTAGTCGGTCACGGGGCCCGGCTGGAAGAACCAGCTCGAAAGGGACTCCACCTGGGTGACGGTGAGTTCCACGCCGGCCTCGCGGGCCGCCCGGCGGATCTCGCGGTTGAGCTGTTCCGCCTTCTGCCGCAGCTGGCCGTAGAGGCTCTCCCCGCCCTCCTCCAGCACCTCCAGGGTGGCCAGGCCGCAGGCCACCGCCACGGGGTTGCCGGCCAGGGTCCCCGCCTGGTAGACCGGCCCCTCCGGCGCCACCATGTCCAAGAGCTCCGCCCGCCCGCCGTAGGCGCCTACGGGCATGCCTCCGCCGATGACCTTGCCCATGCAGGTGAGGTCGGGCACCACGCCGTAGTACCCTTGAGCTCCGGCGAGACCCAGCCGGAAGCCGGTGATCACCTCGTCGAAGATCAGGAGGGAGCCGTACCGGCGGGTGACCTCCCGCAAGCCTTGGAGAAAGCCGGGCGCCGGCGGGACCACGCCCATGTTGGCGGCGACGGGTTCCACGATGACGCAGGCGATCTCGTCCCCGTACTGGGAAAAGGCCTGCTCCACCGCCTGGAGATCGTTGTAGGGCAGCACCAGAGTGTCCCGGGCGGTCTCGGGGACCACCCCCGGCGTGCTGGGAATCCCCAGGGTGCTCAGGCCCGATCCGCTCTGGGCCAGCAGCGCGTCCACATGGCCGTGGTAGCAGCCGGCGAACTTCACCGCGCGCCGCCTCCCCGTGGCCGCACGGGCAAGGCGCAGCGCGCTCATGGTGGCCTCCGTCCCGGAGTTGACCAGCCGGACCTTTTCGACGCCCGGCACCGCCTGCACGATCTTTTCCGCCAGGAGCACTTCCCGCTCCGTGGTCGCGCCGAAACCGGTGCCGTCCCGGGCAGCCTTTTCCATGGCTTCCACCACTTTGGGATGGGCGTGCCCCAGGATCAGGGGGCCGTAGGCCATGACGTAGTCGATGTAGACGTTCCCGTCGGCATCCACCACCTTGCTCCCGTGGCCGCGCTGGATGACCAGCGGGCGGCCGCCCACGGCCTTGAAGGCCCGGACCGGGCTGTTCACCCCTCCCGGAATTACCCGCTGGGCCCGCTCCATCAGCTGCTGCGAGCGCTCGTCCTTCATCCCAGCCACTTGGCGATCTCCTTCGCGTGGTACGTGATGATCAGGTCGGCCCCGGCCCGCCGCATCGCGAGATGGTTCTCCAGGACCACCGCGCGCTCGTCGATCCACCCTTTCTCTGCCGCCGCCTTGATCATGGCGTACTCGCCGCCCACGCTGTACGCCGCCACCGGCACGCCGTACGCCTCTTTCACGCGGCGCACCACGTCGAGATAGGCCAGTGCGGGCTTCACCATGACGATATCGGCTCCCTCTTCGACGTCGAGGGCCACTTCCCGCAGGGCCTCGTCGCTGTTGGCCGGGTCCATCTGGTACGCCTTCCGGTCCCCGCTCTTGGGCGCGGAATCCACCGCCTGCCGGAAGGGGCCGTAATAGGCGGACGCGTACTTTGCCGAGTACGCCATAATGCCGACCTCTTCGAAATAGGCCTCGTCCAGCGCCCGGCGAATGGCGCCCACCCGCCCGTCCATCATGTCGGAGGGCGCCACCATGTCGGCCCCCGCTTCGGCATGCGACACCGCCACCCGCTCCAGCACTTCCAGCGTGGCGTCGTTTTGCACCGATCCCGCTTCGTAGATGCCACAGTGGCCGTGGGTGGTGTACTGGCAGAGGCAGACGTCGGTGATGACCACCAGATCGGGAGCCAGGTGCTTGATGGCCCGGACGGCCCGCTGCACCGTTCCCGCCGGGCTGTACGCCTCGCTCCCCTCCTCGTCCTTGGCCTCGGGGACGCCGAAGACCAGGACAGCCGGGATCCCGAGATCCACCACCTCGCGAATTTCGTCCATCAACCGGTCCACCGAAAAGCGGAAGACTCCCGGAAGCGACGGGATCTCTTCCACCTTTCGCATGCCGGGAACGACGAAGACCGGATAGATCAGATCGTCCACGGCCAGGGTCGTCTCCCGGACCATGCGCCGCAGGGTTTCAGTGCGCCGCAGCCGGCGCATGCGGTGCGTGGGAAACACCATCTCACACCTCCGCAGGCCCCGGAGCGCTGAAAAAGGAGACCAGCGCGTCCAGCAAGCCGGAAATGGTGTAGCGCGGGGCGACGGCCGCCACGTGGAGCCCGTGCTGCCGCGCCTCCTCCGCCGTCACCGGTCCGATGCAAAAGCAGGGCGTCTCGATGGGCCAGGGCAGCCCGTGAGCCTGGCAGGCCGACTTGAGAAAGCGGACCGTCGACGGGCTGGTCAGCAAGAGGGCGTCGGTATCGCCGGCGCCAAGCTCAAGGAGCTGCTCCTTGCGGGTAGGCTCGGGAAGCAGCCGGTAGGCGACGACGTCGTCCACCGCGGCCTTGGCCGCCCGCAACCCCTTCACCAGCACATCCCGGGCATCGTGGGCTCTGGGAAAGAGCACCCGCTGGCCGGCCATCCCCCGGGCCGCCATCGCCTCCACCAGCGACTCCGCGCGGTGCTCCCGGGCCGTCAGGTCCGGGCGGGCGCCTCGCTCCTCGAGGGCGCGAGCCGTCCCTGGGCCCACGGCGGCAAAGCGGACTCGCCGCCAGGCCGCCTCCTCGACCCCGGTCCTGGACAGGGCGTCAAAAAAGGCATGCACGCCGTTGGCGCTGGTGAACACCACCCAGTCGTAGGCGGCCACGCGGGCCGCGGCGTCGTGCAGCGCACCGGGATCCGCGGGCGGGGCCGTTCTCCAGAGCGGCACCAGGAGGACCTCGGCACCCAGCACCTCCAGCTCGCGGGCGAGAAGCGCCGCCTGGCCCGCTCCCCGGAGCACGGCGATCCGCCTTCCCGCCAGGGGAGCCGCGGACGGCCGGCTCATGCTAGCTCTCCCTCCCACCGTCTTCGCCCTCGCCGGGCGCAGCCCTCTTGGGCGCCGCCAGCCGGGCCAGGAGAATGCTGGCCTCGTATAGGACCAGCATCGGTGCGGCCAGCATCAGCTGGGAGACAACATCCGGCGGGGTGAGGACGGCCGCAATGACGAAGATCCCGAAGAGCGCGTACTTCCGCTGCCGCGCCAGCGCTTCGGGGCGGAGAATGCCAAGGCGCGCCAGCGCCACGATCAGCACCGGCAGCTCAAAGAGGAGCCCGAACGGAAGCGTGAAGGCGATGACAAACGAGAGGTAGTTGCCGACGGAGATCTCCTGTTCCAGGTAGGCGCCGCCAAAGCCCAGCAAGAAGCGGACGGCCAGGGGAAGCACCGCCGTGAGAGCGAAGGCGACGCCGGCCACAAAGAGGGCGTAAACCAGCGGGATCAGCGCGAGGGTGACCCGGCGCGCTCTTCTGTCCATCACCGGGACAAACAGCCCCCAGACTTGGTACAAAATGAACGGAAGGCCGATGAGGAGGCCGAGGGCCAAGGCCAGCTTGATCCGGGCGATCAGCGCTTCCGTGGGGCTCAGAAAGACCAGGCCTGAAAGCCCTGCTTCCGGCACCATCAGCCGGTGGGTGACACGGGGAGCAAAGGCAAAACCGAGCGCTGCCGCGCCCGCATAGGCTGCCACCGCCCGCAGCACCCGGATCCTGACGAATTCCAGGTGATCCCACAGGTTGACGCGCGCATTCACGCAGAACTCGACTCCCTCTCAAAGCGCGGCGCGAGGAACACCGCCGCTTCGTACAAGCACACCAGGGGGACGGCCATCATCGCCAGCGACACCACGTCCGCCGGCGTCAACGCCGCCGCCGCGACGACGCAGGCGAAAAGCGCGGGCCGGCGCACTTCTTTGAGCCGCTCTGCGGTGAGGACGCCTGCCCTGACGAGAAGGAGCAGCGCCGCGGGGAGCTGGAAGGCGATCCCGAACGAGAGCGTGGTGCCCAGAAAGAACGACAAGTGTTGACTGACGACGACGGCGGGCCGCAGGCCTTCAGTACCCAGGCGCAGGAAGAAGGAGAGAGAGACGGGATAGACGACCCAGTACCCAAAGGCGAGCCCCCCTGCGAAGAGGAGGCTGCTCGCCCACACGAAAAGGCGCGCGAGGCGCTTTTCCTCAGGGAAAAGAGCGGGCGCCACAAAGCGCCACGCTTGATAGATCCCCACCGGCAGCGAGAGCAGCAAGCCGAGCGCGCCGGCGATCCTAAGGCGCGTCATGAACGCTTCGGCCGGTGCCACGAAGATCAGCCGTCCCACGGCCTGCTGGAACCCGGCCAACACCCGGGGCGCCGCGAGCCAGCCCACCCACGCCGCCGCGAGAAACGCACCGGCGAAGATCAAGAGCCGAATCCTGAGCTCCTCCAGGTGCTCGACGAGGGCTTCTCCCTCCTCCTCGAGCATCGCGACCAGCTGGCCCAGCGGGCCGGCAAGGGCGCCGGCGGCCTCTGCCTCCGGTTCACTCACCGGATTTTCCGGCGCCGGACTTGTCCTCAGAGGGGCTTTTTGCGCCTCCCGTTCCATTCTCATCGTCCTCGAGCCCGCTCTGGGCCCGCTTAAACTCGCGGATGCTGCGGCCGATGGCTTTGCCCACCTCCGGGAGCTTTCCCGGCCCGAAGATGATCAGGGCCAGCACCAAGATGATGATGAGCTCGGCCGCGCCGATGTTTCCAAACACGCGCTCTACTCCTTTCAACCCGCCCGCGACCGGCGGCCCGCTCCGGCGGCCGGTCAGAACGAGCGGTTCAGAACGCCGTCCGCGATCTGGAGGAGCATCTCCTTGACGTCGCCGCTCCCCTCAAAATCCGAAAGGGCTTCCTTCGCCTGTTCGGTGAACCGCCTGGCTACGTCGAAGGCGTACTCCACCGACCCCCGGGTGCGTACCAGTTCCAGCACCCGCTGGATCTCCGGCCCGGTAATCGCCTCGCCTTTTCCGATGAGCGCCGCCGCCTCGCCCCGGTACCCTTCGGCCCGGAGCGTGTGCAGCACGGGAAGGGTGAGAATCCCGGAACGCAAATCGTTGCCCACCGGCTTGCCGACCACCTGCGCCTCGGCGCTCACGTCCAGCAGATCGTCGACCACCTGAAACGCCATGCCCAGGTGCCGCCCGTACCGCCAGAGCGCCTCCGCCTGCTCGGCGCTGGCCCCTCCCATCAGGGCGCCCGCCTTGCAGCACGCGGCGAAGAAGAGCGCCGTCTTTTTCTCAATCCGGTCGAAGTATTCCTGTTCCTCTTGATACATGTCGTGCTGCGAAGCGTGCTGGGCGATCTCTCCCTCGCACATCCGGTAGATCATGTCGGACATGATCCGGACGATCTCGCCGGAGGTGCGCTCCACCAGGATGATCAAGGCCTTGGCCAGAAGGGCATCGCCCGCGAGGACGCTGACGTGGTTGCCCCAGATCTGGTTCACGGTCTTGCGGCCGCGGCGGGTCTCCGCCCGGTCGATGACGTCGTCGTGCACCAGAGTGGCCATGTGGATCATTTCGGCGGCGACGGCCACCGGGATCGCCGGCTCCGGTTCGCCGCGCAGGCTGGCCGCGGAGAGCAGCGAGAGCACGGGCCGGACCCTCTTGCCCCCGCTTTCGGCCAGGTGCATGAGCACCTCACGGGCGTGGGGAGACGCGTCGTCCAACGCGGCTCGCAGGCCCGCTTCCACTTCCACCAGCGCTTCCCCAATCAATGAAAAAAGCTCTTGCGCAAGTTTCACGGCTTTCTCGCCCCTCCGCCGGGCCCCGTCCCGTCAGTCGTCGAGGTAGTACGCGAGCCGCTGGAGCTCCAAGCTGAGATCGGCATTGGCGACTCGAACGCCCTCGGGGACCACCAGTTTTACCGGCGCGAAATTGAGGATGGCGCGGATGCCCGCCGCCACCGCCGCGTCCGCCACCATCTGTGCCTGGTCGGCCGGGACCGTGACGATGGCCATGCGCACATCGAGCGCTCTCGTCTTCTCCTCGAACTCGGAAAACGGGTGAATGGTGATCCCGTCAACTTCCATTCCAAATTTCTCTGGATCGTTGTCAAAAAGCGCGACGATCTCGATGTTGAAACTGTCGTCCTGCCGGACGCGGTTGCGGTTGTAGCGGGTCAGCGCCTGCCCCAGGCTGCCGACCCCTATGAGCGCCACCCGGATCTGCCGGTCGAGGTTGAGGATCCGGCGCAGTTCATCCTTCAAATACGACACCTCGTAGCCGACGCCCTGTTTGCCGAATTCGCCGAACCACGCCAGATCTTTGCGAACCAGCGCTGGACTGACACCCGCCCGTTCGCCAAGTTCCTGGGAGGACATGAGCTTGCGCCCTTCGTCCCGGCTCACTTCCTCCAGGACCCTTAAGTATAAGGGCAGGCGCCGAACGACGGCATCGGAGATCTTCTTCCAGCGCATCCAGCCACCTCCGATCCGGGCTTGTGAACGCTTTCATTAACGACCATTATATCACACGGGAAAGAAGCCTCCAGCCGGGCTGGGGCGCTGGCCCCGGACCTCCGCTCAGCGTGGCGGGAACGTGAACCGCTGGTCCGTCAAAGGCGCGCGACGAGGGGAAGCCTCTCCCCCTTTCGCAGCACCACCAGGGGAAGGCGGGCTCCCGGACCGCGCTCGCGCACCACCCGGGCCAGCTCTTCGACGCTGCTGATCCTGCGCCCTGCCGCTTCCACGATGATGTCGGCGGGGACAAGGCCCGCCTCTTCCGCGGGGGAGCCGGGGCTTACGGCGCGCACGAACACCCCGCGGTCGGTCCCCGGCGATACGCCGGTGGCCGCCTCGATGGCCCGGGCGATTTCCGGTGTGAGGGTCCCGGCCAGGACTCCCAGCCTCACCGCCCTCCCGTGGCGGAGCAGCTCGCCCGCGACCTCCAGGGCGTCCGCGATGGGAATGGCGAAACCGAGGCCCTGGGCGGGAAGGTCCTGCCGTCCCCGCAGGATGGCCGTGTTGATACCGATCACCCGGCCCTCCCGGTCCAGCAGCGGGCCGCCGGAGTTGCCCGGGTTGATGGCCGCGTCGGTCTGGATCAGGTTGGTGAGGACCAACCCGGCGTCCACCGCCAGCTCACGCCCGAGGGCGCTGATGATCCCCGTCGTCGCGGAGTAGTCGAGACCGAAGGGGTTGCCGATGGCGATGACCAGCTGGCCCACCCGCAGCGGCTCGCCCGGGGCGAGCTCCGCCACGGGCAGGTCGTCGCCGTCGATGCGAAGGACGGCCAAGTCCGCGGCCGGGTACGTGCCGACCAGCCTGCCTTCAAACACCCGCCCGTCAGGAAGGCCGACGACGATCTCCTCCGCCCCTTCGACCACGTGGTGGTTGGTGAGCACCAGGCCCGACCGGTCGATGATGACGCCGGAGCCCAAGCCCGTCTGCTCGCTGGGAACCCGGCCGAAGAGGCCGTCGATGTACCCCCGCTGCGTCACGGAGATCTTTACGACGCTGGGCCCCACCCGTTCTACGGCCCGGACCACCGCCTCCTCGTCCCCGGTGAGCCGTTCCTCTCGCACCGGTCCCGGCTCGTCCCCGGCGAATGGGCGCACCGCTCCGGAAAGGCGGAGTCCCAAAGGAACACCGAGGGCCGCGCCCAGCAAGAGGGCGAGGCCCACGGCACTCAGGATCACGCGGTCTTTTGTGAAAAGCCTCACGGCCCACTACCCCCATCCCGGCTGCCGGCGGGAAGCCACCTGCCGGCTCACCGCTGCTGCCGGAAGGTAGTGTAGCCGCGAGGCGCCGGCGCATGCGCGAGCCGTCCTTACCAGCCGCGCTGGGCCAGCCTTTCCTCCTCGCGCATCTGGCCCACGTAAACGCCTCGCATCGCTTCGCCGATGCCCCGCGACACCCGGGCGAGGACTTCAGGATCGTTGTAGTGGGCCACGGCTTCGACGATGGCTCTGGCCCTCGCGGCGGGGTTGTCCGACTTGAAGATCCCCGAACCGACGAAGACACCTTCCGCCCCGAGCTGCATCATCAAGGCGGCGTCCGCGGGCGTAGCCACGCCGCCGGCGGCAAAGTTGGGAACCGGGAGCTTGCCGTGCTGGTGCACGTAGCGCACCAGCTCATAAGGGGCGCCCAGCTCCTTGGCGAGGGCCATCAGCTCCTCTTCGCCGGCGCTTTGCACCCGCCGGATATCCTCGTTCACCTGGCGCAGGTGCCTCACGGCCTCGATGATGTCCCCGGTGCCCGCTTCGCCCTTGGTGCGGATCATCGCCGCGCCCTCGCCGATGCGCCGCAGCGCTTCGCCCAGGTTGCGGGCGCCACAGACGAAAGGCACCTTGAACGCGTGCTTGTCGATGTGATACTTGTCGTCCGCCGGGGTGAGCACTTCGCTCTCGTCGATGAAGTCGACGCCCAGCGCCTCGAGGATCTGGGCCTCGACGAAGTGACCGATCCGGGCCTTGGCCATCACCGGGATGCTGACGGCCTCCCGGATCCGGATGATCACTTCGGGATCGGCCATGCGGGCCACGCCGCCGGCGGCCCGGATGTCCGCCGGAACCCGCTCGAGAGCCATGACCGCCACCGCTCCGGCGTCCTCCGCGATCTTGGCCTGCTCCGGCGTGGTCACGTCCATGATGACGCCGCCCTTGAGCGACTCAGCCAGTCCCGCCTTGACGCGAGATGTCGCCTTCTCCTCCACCGGTCTTCTCCTCCTCACCACCGCGATTGCTGTCATTGATTATAACAGGTCGTCCTAGCCCCGGCTACACGCGCTTTTGCGATTTCCTCGCATCCGGGAGGCTGAAAAGACCACGGCCTCGGGATACTACCCTGCGAAAGACGGGTCCAGTACCCCATTCGCACCGCCGGAGGTCGACGATGCCCAACAAAGCGCAAGGCAGGCCCGGGGAGGGCCGCCGGCCCCTTTCCGATTTCGAAAGGTTTCGCGAGGCGCAAAGGAGCTACGCCCGGGCAAAGCGCGAGGCCCGCCTCCTAAAGGAGGCGACCAGACGGCTGCCGGCCGAGGCCGGCACCCATCCGTGGATCCTCGCGTCGCAAAAGGCCAAGCGGGTGGATACGGACACGGCCCAGGAGCGCCCGGCGCCGCCCCGCCGCCGCACGCTCCTGGCCGCGGGCGCGATCCTTCTCTCCGCGGCGCTCTACGCCGCGGCGCGCCTTCTGGGACCTTCCGGAGACGCCGCGGTCTCGGGCGGGCCGCCGGCACGGCCCTTCCACGTGTGGCACACGGCCGGCCCGGCGGAAGGCGCCGCGCTCTCGCGCCTGGCAGCGGAGATGCTGCGCGACGGACGGGAGGCGGTCGTCACGTTCCAGCCGGACCTGCCGGCCGCCCTGAGCGCCGCGCTGCTGGCCGGCGAGCTCCCTCATGTGCTGGTGCTCCCCCAAGGCGACGCCGAACGGCTGGCCCGCACGGGGCTGCTGGCTCCCATCGGCGACGGCGAGGAGCCCCGGTTCTATCTCCCTCTCTCGGAGCCCCCGCCGTGGGCCGTCCCTTTGACGGCGGCTGTCCCCGCGCTGCTCAGCGCTGCGGAAGACCAAGAGCTCAGCCGGGCGTTCATCCGGCGCCTGCAGCGCCATCTGGGTCCGTCGGCGGATGGTGAAGAAGATCCACCAGCGCCGTAAGCCGTACCACCCGGGCCTCCAGGGCCAGCACTTCCTTCTGGCATGCCTCGAACCGGGCGCTGAGGCGCTCCACTTCCCGCAGCAGCCACAGATTGGAGACCAGCAGCACGGCGAGGCTCGCCGTCAGCAGCCAGACCATGGCGGACACGACCTCCCCCTCGCGGCGCCCGGGGTAACGCTATGCCCGGCTCCGGCACCACTTGCCAAGAGGGGAAGGCTCGGCTCCGGCCGAACCTCAAGGTGTCGATCCGCCACTTCGCCGCAGCTGGAGCCGTGGTATGAAACCTGCGCTTCGACTCGCCGCGGGCCTTCCGCTGGCACAGGTGATGGGACTCATCCTGGTATCCGCCGTCGCGCTGGCCGGATGGGCCGCCGTCCGCTTGGAGGCCGATGGCCCCGGCGCCGCCGGTCCCACCGTCCAAAGCGGCCCAGAGGCCGCCGCTCCCGCCCGGCGCCTGCGCCTGGCCGCGTTCAACATCCGCCACGGCCGCCCGGTCCAGGGCCGCGTCGACTTGGACCGGGCGGTGGAAACCCTCTCCCGGCTGGCCGCCGACGTCGTGTTCCTCTCCGAGGTGGACCAGCACTGGCGCAGGAGCGGTTTCATTGACCAGGTGGCCTACCTTGCCCGCTCGCTGGACATGCCCTACGTCCATTTCGCCCCCGCGCTGACCACGCGGTCGCTCCTTCACACCTCTCCGGGGACTACTGCGCGCTATGGAAACCTCTTTCTCTCGCGGCTGCCCATCGCCGGAGCCGGCGCCGCCTACCTGCCGCGGCTGGGCAGAAACGAGCCCCGCAACGTCTTGTGGATCGATGTTCAGATCTGGGGAACCACGGTGAGGCTCTACGGCACCCACCTCAGCGTCGACGGCCGCGAGCGGGTCTTGCAGCTCAACGCTCTGGCCGAGCTGGTGGCCGCGTCGCCCTACCCCACGGTGATCCTGGGCGATTTCAACTCTCCCCCGGAACGCCTAGCGCACGACGCCCCGTTTCTCTGGGAGGCCCCATGGCACGACGCTCACGTCGCCGCCGGCGAGGGAGACGGCTCCACCTTCCCCGCCCCGTCGCCGCAGAGCCGCATCGACTACGCCTTTGTCCACACCGCCCTCTTGCCGCTGCTGGCCGCGGCCGAGGTGGTGCCGTCAGACGCCTCGGACCACTGGCCCGTGGTCATCGAGTTCGTGGCGCCTCAAGGCCTATGAGCCAGCGGCCTCCCGGCGGGCGGCCGCCGCTTCCAGGGTGTTGGAGAGGAGCATGGCGATGGTCATCGGCCCGACCCCGCCCGGCACCGGCGTGAGGTAACCTGCCACCTCTTTCACGCTCTCGAAATCCACGTCGCCGGCAAGGCTCCCGTCGGGCATCCGGTTGACCCCGACGTCAATCACCACGGCGCCGGGCTTTACGTGCTCCGCGGTGATGAGGCGCGGCCGGCCGGCCGCCACCACCAGCACGTCGGCACGGCGGCAGACCGCCGCGAGATCGCGGGTCCGGGAATGAGCCAGGGTGACGGTGGCGTTCTCCTGCAGCAACAGCATGGCGGTGGGCTTGCCCACGATATTGCTGCGCCCGACGACGACGGCTTCCTTTCCTTGGAGCTCGATGCCCGTCCTCCGGATGAGCTCGAGGATGCCCCGGGGTGTTCCGGGAACGATGCCTTTTCCCCCGGTGAAGAGGAGCCCGGCGTTGACCGGATGAAACCCGTCCACGTCCTTGGCGGGATCGACCTCGGCCAAAATCGCCTGCTCCGAGATGGAGTCCGGGAGGGGAAGCTGGACCAGGATGCCGTCGACGTCGCTTCGCCGGCCGAGGCGGCGGACCAGTTCCACGAGCTCGGCTTGGGACGTCCCGGCGGGGAGATGGTGCCGCTCAAACCCGATCCCCACCTCCCCACAAGCCCGCTCCTTCCTCCGCACGTACACGTGGGACGCGGGGTCGTCGCCGACCAGCACCACCGAGAGGAGCGGGGGCGAGCCGTACCTCCTGGTGAACTCCGCCACCTTCCCTTTCAGCTCTTGCGTAATCTCGGCGGCGATGGCTTTCCCGTCGATGATTCGGCATGCCATGGGCGAGATGAACCTCCTTACCTCGACATCTCCCGCCCGACCTGGACCAGGCGGGCGATGGTTTCACCCGCCTGGACCAGCGACGCTGGGGTGCGGGCGACGGCTTCTTCCAGCGGCATGGGCCGGGGCGTGCAGCTCACCAGCGCGGCGAAACCGTGATCGTAGAGCTGGACCGCGTCGTCCGAGAGGCTGCCGCCGACCACCACCACCGGGATGCCCTGGCGGGCCGCCTCCTTCAAGACGCCGCTGGGGGCTTTCCCAAACGCCGTCTGGCGGTCGACGCCCCCTTCCGCGGCGATGACCAGGTCGGCCCCCTCCAGCCGGCGGCGAAAGTCCAGGGCCTCCAGGACCAGCTCGATCCCGGGTTTCAACTGGGCCCCCAGCAGGGCCACCAGTCCGGCCCCCAGGCCCCCTGCCGCTCCGGAGCCCGGGATCGCCTGAACGTCGATGCCCAGATCCCTATAGAGCACCTCCGCGTAGCGGCGCAGCGCCTGGTCCAGTGCCTCCACCAGTTCGGGCGTGGCCCCTTTTTGAGGGCCGTACACGGCGCTGGCGCCCCGGGGGCCGTAAAGAGGGTTGTCCACGTCGCACGCGGCCACGATCTCCGTTTCCCGGATGCGGGGATCGAGTCCCGAAAGGTCGATGGTCTCAAGCTCCCGCAGCGCCAGGCCCCCCGGAGGCAGTTCCCGGCCGTGCCGGTCCCTGAACGACACGCCCAGCGCCTGCGCCATGCCGGCGCCGCCGTCGTTGGTGGCGCTGCCGCCGATCCCGATGATCAGCCTGCGGCATCCCTGGTCCAGCGCGGCCCGGATCAGCTCGCCGGTGCCCCGGGTCGTCGCCCGGGCCGGATCCCGCCGGTCCGGCGGGACCAGCGGCAATCCCGAGGCCGCCGCCATCTCGATCACCGCGGTCTCGCCGTCTCCCAAGAGCCCGTAGACGGCCTCCACCGGCTCTCCCAGCGGTCCCGTCACCCGGGCCTGGACGAAGCGGCCGCCGGTGGCCTCGACCAGGGCCTCCACCGTTCCCTCCCCGCCGTCGGCCAGCGGGACGCAGTCGATGCGGGCATCGGGCCATACCTTGCGGACGCCGGCGGCGATGGCCGCCGCGACCTCCTTGGCCGGAAGGCTTCCCTTGAACGAATCGGGCGCGATGACGACCTTCAAGATCTAAGGCCTCCTACCGGTCGATAAAGGCACTTTCGAGGTGGCCGCGTCCCATCCCTTCGCAGCCTCCGCCAATGAAAAAAGCGCCGTCCCCATGACGGCGCTCGACCGGCTTCACACTTCACGAAGATGACCTCTGGCCTTCTTGGGGCCCAGGCTCCACCGGCTCGTCGAACGCGACGACCTTGCCCGAGGGAAAGACCAGCTTGGCGATGCGCCGGCCTTTCCATACGATCACCACGTCCTCGCGGCGCCGAACCGGCTCGGGCACACCGTGGTCCAACCGGATCGCCAAGCGCGTCCCCCCTTACCGCGAGCCGCTGCAGCCGGGGTGATTATACCAGAGAGGCTGGACGACCGTCAAAAGGGGAGCGCTGTGCAAATCCGGGCGAAATAGGAAGAGAGCCGCCCGTCCTTGGCTTTGCGGCCCTCGTCCACGCGCCGCGCGCGGCGGCATTTTCAAGATTTCCCGCGCGTCACCCGGCTCATACGCCGGCGCCGCGCGGCGAAACGACAAAAAAATGGTGCGCCTAGCAGGACTCGAACCTGCGCACCCGGCTCCGGAGGCCGGCGCTCTATCCTCTGAGCTATAGGCGCACGCACGTGAAGGAAGTCTGTTCGCTTACAGCTCACATTATAGCAAAGGACTCGCCGGCGCGCAAGGTTTCGCGGGCGTCTCGATCCCTGCCGCTCACGGCTGGAGGTACCAGCGGTTATCCTCCTTGCGCTGGACAAACAGGGTCCCGTCGGTGTCGAGGATCGCGCAAAAGACATCCCGGTGGTCCGTGATGCCCCGCTTCTTCAGCTCCCGCTGGAGCCACGTCATGTCGAGGCCGCACGCCTTCAGGTGCTGGTATTCGATCTCCCCGTCCGTGATGATGGTCAGGGCCATCCCCTCGTAGGCAGTGGGCAGGCTGAGGTCCCGGGGCTGGAGCGGCCGCCGCTGCGACTTGGGAATGACCGAGAGGTTGCCGTCGGTCTCGATGACGGCCACCTCCACGTCGCTGACGGAGGCGTACCCTTGCCTCCTCAGCTGCTCCAGGACGTCGTCTACGGTGTAGCGGATCTTTTTCATCTCCGACGGCACCAGCTTCCCGTCCTTGATGATCACGCTCGGGCTGCCGTTGAGCAGCGTCCGCCAGCGGCGATTGCGCAGGCTGAGGGCGGAAAGGGCCAGCTGGAGCAGCATGATGGTGGCGATGGGAATCGCGCCCATCAAGACCGGGCGTTCCGGCTCCTGGATGGGGATGGCGGCCAGCTCCGCCAGGAGGATGGTGACCACCAGGTCCACCGGAGCCAGACCGCCGATCTCCCGCTTGCCGGTGACCCGCATCACCACCAGCAGCAGGAAGTAAAAGAAGATCGTCCGCCAGAACACCGCTGAGACCATGGCGCCGCTTGCCCAACTCCCCTCGTCCAGTGGCACTCTCCTATGTAGACTCTCCCCCGGCGGCGCCGCTATGCGGCCGCAGGTCACTCCCGGACGGAAAGCCTTTCCGCCCGGAGCTGGGTTTGTCGCGGAAGGCCCTTGACTTGCGCACGGCCCCTTGGCTATAATCAGACTTGCTAAGCGAACTTGACCGCGGGCGGATGTAGCTCAGTTGGTAGAGCATCAGCTTCCCAAGCTGAGGGTCGCGGGTTCAAGTCCCGTCATCCGCTCCATTTCTTTTTGCCCTCCGTCGCCCCGGCGGGTGCCGGAGCGGCGGGAAAACTCTGCTGGCGTAGCTCAGTCGGTAGAGCGGCTCACTCGTAATGAGCAGGTCATCGGTTCGAGTCCGATCGCCAGCTCCAAGAGGGCCCTCGGGAGATCACCTCCCGAGGGCTTCGACTTTCTGCTCACGTCGCGGCCGCTGTCTTCTGGCCTCCCCCTCCACTGTGACCGTCATTACACCCCGCCGCGCACGCATATCCAATAATGGTTGCAACACCGGCGAGGGTTGGTGGACGTATGAGCGGCGTACCTCATCACGAGGTGCTGGATCGACTCCGCTGCGACATGGAGCGCGTCCGCGCCGAGCTTCACCGGGCCCTCGACAGGGCTTGCGGCAACCACCTCGACGCCGACGTCCAGACGCTCTCCCGCCGCTTCGACCAACTGCTCGCCGCGTACATGCGCCTGACCCGCGGCCGCTCGAGGCGGCGCCTTTAGCGGCTCCGGCGCCGGCTTGCCCCGGCTTTCCGCCCCCTACGGCCGGCAGCCTCGCGACCGGGGCCTTCCTTTACGACTGGGGCGCTTCTTTGGCCCGCACCCAGAGGGACAAGGCGATCGAGACCGCCACGACGCCGAGGACCACGCCCAGCGAGACCCCGACCGGGATGTGCACCAGGTCGACCACCAGCATCTTGACGCCGATGAACATCAGCACCAGGGCCAGGCCTTTGCTGAGGTACCGGAACGAGTCCAGGACGTGGGCCAGCAGGAAGTAGAGCGAGCGAAGACCCAGGATGGCGAAGACGTTGCTGGTGTAGACGATGAACGGGTCTTGGGTGATGGCGAAGATGGCCGGGATGGAGTCGATGGCGAACACCAGGTCCGTGGACTCCACCACCAGCAGCACGACGAAGAGCGGGGTGGCGTGGAGCACCCCGTCGATGCGGCTGAACAAGTGCTCGCCCACGTAATGAGGGGTGACGGGAATCACCTTGCGGGCGATCCGGACCACCGGGTTCTTTTCGGGATCCAACTCTTCGCGCTCCTTGTCGTGCCGCAGCATGCGGTAGCCCGAGAAGAGAAGCAGCGCGCCGAAGAGGTAAAACACCCAGTGAAACCGGCTGATGAGGCTGGTGCCCAGGAAGATCAGCGTGCCGCGCATCACCAGGGCTCCCAGGATGCCCCAGAACAGCACCCGGTGCTGGTACTGCGCCGGCACCCGGAAGTAGCTGAAGATCAGGGCGAAGACGAAGAGGTTGTCGACGCTGAGCGACTTTTCGATCAAGTACCCCGTGAGATACTCCGTCGCGGTCTCCGCGCCCATCCAGAAGTAAATCGCCACGTTGAAAGCCAGCGCCAGCGCAATCCAAAAGACGCTCCAAAAGGCGGCCTCCCGCACGCTGACCCGGTGGGCATGCCGGTGGAAGACGCCGAGATCCAGCAGCAGCATGACGATGACGCCCAGGTTGAAGAGAACCCAAACCCATGTCCCCACGGAACTCAACAGACCCACTCCTCCCGAACTGATCGGCGCGAGGGCGTGCTTCGAAGCACAAAAAAACCCTCGCGGGCTGGTAAGCCTGCGAAGGTCTCGCACCGGGACAACTCCCGCCCTACGTCCGGGCCGCGGGTGCGGCCGTAATGACGACCGTAGGAGGAACTGCTACTCCCCTTCGTCACGCCAAAAGTATACCCAGGCTTGACCTGCAGCGTCAAGAGGCGGCCTGCCCGTCCGCGGCGAGCACCGGGCTGCTCTCAATCCAGCCCCGAAAAGGCTCCCGCGATCATCAACAGCAAGACCGCGACCGCCGCCGCGGCGAACCCGTACTCTCGCCGCCGCGTGAAGTAGAGCACCGAATACAGGATGAACGTCGCGGGGATCGCGAGGAGACCCATGATCCCCAGCGACGCCCAGGCGGCGCCGTCGCCGTAAAGAAGCCGCAGTCCAAAAACGGAGGCGCTCCCGCCGCTCCCTCTCCCTCGGGACAGCAGGTGGAGGAGCATCCCGATCGCCATCGCCGCGCCGGCCAAATACATTTCCACCCGCACCACCGACGCGAGCCGGCGCTCCAGCGGCTCGGCGCCGGGGCGTTCGGCGACGGTCCTCATTCGCTTCATCACGGATCCACCCACCTCACCCCGGCATCAACCTCCGGCGCTCCCCAGCACCCGGTAGAGCATCTGCAGGGCCAGCACCGCAAGGACCACGGCAAAGACCCGCGCCAGCATCCCTTGATCCACCCGCGCGGCGGTCCTGGCGCCCAGGTTCCCGCCCACCAGCACCGCCAGCGCGGCGGCTGAAGCCACCAGCGGATCGACCAGGCCGTTGGCGTAGTAGACCACGGCGCTGGCCGCCGCGGTGATCCCGACCATGAAGTTGCTGGTGGCCACCGCCACCCGCATCGGCACCTTCATCGCCAGGTTCATCACCGGCACCTTGATGATCCCGCCGCCGATTCCCAAAAGCCCCGAAGCGAGGCCGCCCACCACCGACACGGCGAGGCCCGGCCCCAGCCGCTCGATCCGGTACCGGACCACGCGGCCCGCCTTTGCGTCGAAGTACTCCCGCTCCCGCCACGAACCGCCGCCGGCCGAGACACCGCCCTCGCCCGGATCACCGGTCGCGGCCAGCTCGGTCTCCTCCGGACCCGGCCCGCCCCGGGCGTCCCCTTGCGATCTCCCGTGCCGCCGGAACATGGTCCACGCCGTGTAGAGCGCGAGGGCCACGAAAATCAAAGCGAGGGCATCCGCCTCCAGGACCGATGCCAGCATTCCGCCGGCGATGGCGCCCACCACCGTGGGAATCTCCAGGAGCATGGCGAGGCGGATGTCGGCGAGGCCCTGGCGCAGGTAGACGTTGGCGCCTGCGGCCGCCGTCGCGATGACGCAGACCAGGCTGGTAGCGATCGCCAGCTTGAGCGGCAGGCCCAGGACGACGGAGAACAGCGGCACGAGAAACACTCCGCCGCCGATGCCCAGCATGGACCCGACGAATCCGGCAACCAGCCCCACGCCGCCGACTGCCACCAGCGCCAGCCCGTCCGTCGCCCTGCACCTCCCTCTCCGAGCTTAAACGGCATATATGTCCATGGTACCACGATTCGCGGAAGATGCAACCGGACCGGAGGGCCATCGGCGCATGCGAAAATGAAGAGCCCTCCCGGGCTCCGGGAGGGCCTTTCCGCTCTGAGACCTCGCGACGTCAAAAATGGAGTTCAACGCCGGCCGAGATCAGGTTGGCCATGGACTTCAGCGGGTGAAACTCGGAACCGGCCCCGCTGAACACCCGGGAGATCCCCAGGATGAGCTTGGCCGCCTGCCGGATGTCGTACGTATAACGGCCCGCGGCGATGACGCCGCCGTCCCCGGCATTGGCCAGCAGGATGCCCTCGAAGTCGTGTCCCGGTTCGGGCGAATACCGGGCGATGCCGGCGAAATAGGTCTGCGGTTCGACGTCGCCGAAAGGATCCTTGTACGGGCTGAGCAGCGAGCCGCCGCCGGAGTAGATCACTTGCCCCGAGAGCATCAGCCCGTTGGCGAAGGTGTAGTCGGCGCCTGCCACCAGTTCTGCATACCCGGCGTTGGACGAGAGGGCGCCGGCGCCGTCGAGCTCCTCAAGTTCATCAAAGACCGTGTAGGAGAGCTCCGTCCAGACGCCCGCGTCCTTCAGTGTGCCCGCGGTGGCCACGCCGAACTTGTGGACCCGGCGGTAAGAGGCCGCGATCTTCGAGGGCACAAAGCCCGCGGGATCCAGCGGGTGGGGCCCCCATTCCAGCCAGGCCGCCGGGTAGTCGTCCCAGCCGCGAAAGTACGAGACGTACACGTTGTGGTTGCCCAGGAGCCCTTCGGCCCGCACGGCCCACTCCACCTGGGAGCCGTCGGCCGGCACCGGGTCGGGGCCCGCCACCTCCACGGGCAGACCGCCGAGCCCGGCGCTGAGCCTTCCGGCCGCCGCCGCCAGCATCTCGTCTGCACCCTCAGCGGGGACGAACTCCCCCACCGCGACGGCGGTGAGG
The DNA here is from genome assembly GCA_002919235.1 of Clostridia bacterium. GTDB lineage: Bacteria > Bacillota > Limnochordia > DTU080 > RSA5 > RSA5. The sequence continues at coordinate 37,663 of PKEX01000006.1, read as the reverse complement.
CTGCCGCCCGAGGCCAGGTAGTACGAGGCCTGCAGGGCCAGGACCGGCTCCCCGTCCAGAGCCCCGCCGGCCAGAGTGAGCGCGGCGGGTGTCAGCGTCCCCCGGGGGTTGATCACGTTGGTGGGATTGAACCCGTCGGCCGTCCCCCAGCTGATGACCTGGCGGCCGATGCGCCAGTCCGTCGCACCCACGTAGAGGTCGGCGTACGCCTCGCCCACGTTCAGCTCGGCCTCTTCGTCCGTAAACGGGATGCGCCCCTCGAAGCCTACGTACAGTTTGCCTGAGAAACCCAGCCGCCGCTGGACGGACAAGTCGAGGCTAAGGGAGTTTTCCACCAGTTCTTCTGCGTCGTACCCGTATCCCAGCCGGTAGGCCACGGTGCCCCGGACCTCTGTCTCTGCCGCGGCCGCCGCCGGCCCGAACGCCGTGAAGAACGCTATGAGAACCGCCCAGGCGAACCAGCGCCCACTGCGCACCGCCCGCACCGTCATTCCCTCCTCAATGCCGCCGTCTTCCGCTACCGCCGCAAGTAGCGAAGGGTGAAGTATTCGTCAGGGACCGGCTCGTCGCTGGTTTCGAGCACCCGGATGACCGTCCGGCTGCCGGTGCTCTCGTTGCGCATGGTGATGAGGTGAGGCTGCCAGCGGCCCTGAGCCGTCTGCCGCAGGTCCTCGTTGATCAAAACCTTTTCCAGGCTGCCCTGGCGGTTATAGAACTCGACCCGCAAGGGAACGAAGCTCTCTTTTGCCACCCAGAGGGTGACGGCGCTGTATTTGCCGCCCGCCTCCCGGGGGACCAGCCGCAGGACATAGCTGTCAACACCTTGGTAGACCTCGTCCGCCAGGCGCTCCGCGTCGTAGTCCTTGCTGAACGTACCGAGGCTCCCGATCTCCTCAAAGGTGAAGTCGGTGCCCATAAAGCTGTCCTGGGCTGCGCTGCCCGCGATGCGCCGCTCGCGGCCCAGGGCCGGCAAGTACAGCCACATCAGCGTCTCGCCGCTCTCGTCGTCCACCGTCAAGAACTTGGTCCCGGCCACGTCCGCGGGAGCCAGGTATTCCAAGAGCTGGTTGGCGCCGTGAGCCGTCTCCTTCCGGTAGAAGACCAGCCGGTTCGAACGCTCCTGTCCCCGGGCATTCACCGTCACCAGCTCGACGGTGGCTCGCCCGCTGCCGACGAACGCCGTACCCTCCAGCTCATCCAAGATCTCCTCCGCGGTCAGTTCGCCGGCCGCCCGGACGCCGGGGGCCACGGCCAGGACCAGCACCGCGACTGCGGCCAGGACCCCCGCGGCCAAAAGGCCGCCGCGCCGCCTAGTCATTCTCTCTGCTGCCACCCGTTCATCACCTCTCCGCGATGATTCGCAACTCCACACGTTGAGAGCCGCTCCTTCCCTCATCCCGCCTTCGAGACGCCGGCCACCCGGGCGCGCCGCGCCCGGCGGACGCTGGCCGCCACCGACAGGAGGGCCGGCAGCACCGTCAGCGCTGCGGCCGACGAGACGCCCATGGTGAACGCCACGAGGAAACCGAAGGTCCTGAGGGGCGGGAACGTCGACAGGAGCAGGACCAGGAACCCGGCGGCGACCGCCGCCGCGTTCAAGAGCACCGCCTTTCCCGTCGTGGCCAGGGTGGCGACGGCCGCCTCCCTCGGCCCGTGCCCGTTGGACACTTCCTCGCGCCAGCGGCTGTAGACGTGGATGCTGTAGTCGATGCCGACCCCCACCACGATGCTGGCCACCAACGCGGTGATGACGTCAAAGGTCATGCCGGCCCAGCCCATGAATCCGAAGTTGATCGCGACGGTAACCAGGATCGGGACGAGGCAGAGGAGTCCGGTCCCGAGGGAGCCCACCATAATCCAAAGGAGCACCAGCACGCCGGCGAGCGAAACGAGGAGGCTCTGGATCTGGCCGCCGGTGATCAGCTCCGCCATGCCGTCGATGAGGTACGGCAGGCCGGTCACCTCCACCCGCCCGTAAGGACCCAGCCTCTCGGCGGCCAGCGCTTCGACGCGCCGCAGCACCTCGGCGCGTTCCTGCGCGGACGTGGTGGCCACGGGCACCTCGATCTTGGCGGTACCCTGGTCCCAGGTGAGAAACTGGTCCAGCACCGCGTCGCCGGACATGGAGAGCAGCAAGAGGTACTGCGCCACCGCCGCCCGCGATTCCGGGATCACCGCGTAGGCGGGGTCGTCTTCGTTGAGCGCCCGGCCCACCTCTTTCACGATGTCGGCCACCGACATGGAACCGCTGACGCGCGGCATCCCGTCCAGCTCCGCCTGGAGCGCCTCCATGGCGCGGAGGGTCTCCGGCTCCAGCACGTCGCCCTCCAGGATGATCTGGATGGTGTCGACGCCGCCGAACTTCTCCTGCACCAGCTCGTAGGCCTGGCGGGTCTCGCTCCTCGCGTCAAAGAAGCGCAGGTAGTCGGTGTCCACCTCCAGCCGGGCAAAGCCGGTGAAGGAAAGGAGGACCAGCGCCGCGGCGGCGGCCAGCGGCACCGCCGCCCGGCGGGTCACGGCGGCGCCCAGACGCTCCAAGAGACCGCTGCGGGCTCCCGCGACACCGCTGACCGGCGCCGGCGCCAAAGGCCGCGCCCGCTTTCCGCCGCGGGCCAGCACCAGCACGGCGGGGATGAACAGCACCGCCACCAGCAGCGCGACGGCGACGCCTACCCCCATGAAGAGGCCGAACTCCCGGATGCGGACGATGGAGGTGAAGGCGTTGGCGACGAATCCCACCACCGTGGTCAGCCCGGACATCACCACTGCGAGCCCCACGGAGCGGACCGTCTGCTCGGCGGCCTCCCGGCTGTCCTGCGCCTTGCGCCATTCCTCTTCATAGCGGCGCAGGACGTGGATGCCGTAGGCGCTGCCGAGACTGGTGAGGACCACCGGGATGGCGGAGCCCAGCTGGCTCAAGGAGACGCCGAGAAAACCCATGAGCCCCAGCGTCCAGATGACGCTGATCCCGACGCTGGCCAAGGGCAGGAGGACACCCGAAGCCGTCCGGAAGCTGAAGTACAGGACGGCGACGATGACGGCCAGCACGGGCGGCATCAGCCGGACGATGTCGGCCCGGAGCAAGTGGTTCAGCTCCTGCGTCAGCGCGGCGTGGCCCGTCAAGCGCACCGTGAGCCGGTCCGCGTACCGGTCTACCACGTCGCGAATGGCCAGCACCACGGGGTCGTTGTTTTCGCTGGCGGCCATCTGGATCAAAATCAGCGTGTGCTGCTGGTCTTCCGAGACAAGCCGGTCCGCTACGTTCTCGCTGCTCAAGACCCGCTCCCGAAAGCGGGCGGCCGCCGCGTCGGAGTCCGGCAGCACGTCCATGACCGGCGCGACCTCGATTCCCCACGGCGTTCCCCGCACGTTCTCCACGTTGGTGATGCTGCGGACGCTGGCCACCCCGGGAACCTCCTCCAGCTCCCTCGTGAGCGAATCCAGCGCCTGGATCACCGGCACCGAGAAAACATCGTCGGCGGAGACTACCGCCAGCACGTACAGCGAGCTGCCGAAAGTGTCTCCCGCCCGCCGGAACGACGCGAGCCGGGGGTCGTCCTCGGCGAAGAAGCTCTGCACGTCGGTGCTGATCTCCAGCTGCAGCACGCCGTAGGCGAACACGGCCGTGACCAGCGCCGTGACGCCGACGATCCAACCCGGGTACTGCCGCACCATCCGGCTCAAGAGACCCATTCCACGCCGCTCCTTCCAAGGCTTCGGACGCGGCGCACCGTCCCCGCTCCTCTCGCGGGCGCTGCACCGCACGACACCCAAATATCCAAGAAAACAAGGAAGACCCAAATATTTCCCGCGAACAAGCGGAAGTCTACGTGGCCGCGGCCTCATCCGCCAGGGCGTCGTTGAGGAAGCTGACCAGCATCTCCTTTTCGGACTGGGACAAGTCCATGACGGACTTCAGAAACCGGCCCAAGAGCCCCAGCAGCTCCTCTCCCACCCCGAGGCCCATGGCTTCGATGGCCATGCCCAGCACGATGCCGACGAACACCGTGAGAGGCATCTCCACTCCCGGCGTCTCCCGCACCAACCGGCGGACGACGGCGACTGCGCTGTCGCTGAGGGCGCCCAAGTGCACCAGAAAAAGGGCCATGATGTACGTGCAAAACTTCACCTGAACGTCGGCTTCGGCTATGGCCGCCATGATGCGCTGGGTGGCCTTCGCGGGCTTGAGGGTGCGCCACTCGGCCAGCGACCGGAGCGCCTCTGCTTTGAGCGCCACCAGGTCACCGCCTTCCACCGAAGCCGGGCGCACCTGCGAGAACAGCGCCTCCGCCGCGGGGGTAGGCACGAACACGATCTGGGAACGACCCGGCTCGCCGCGGTTCACCGTGTAGTCCCGGGCGAGGAGACCCTGCTCCTCCAGGGCCCGCAGCACGTCGTAGGCCGTCCACTTGCTGACGCCCAGACGCTGGGCCAAGGTCTCATAGTGTACCGGAAGCTGGGTCCTCCGGTACAAGTCCAGCACGCCCCGCAAGAACTGCTTGCGGCGTTCCGTCAGCCGGATCGCCCCCACCTCCTCTTCCCAAAAGACCCAACAACCAACTCCATTGTATGTGCTGGCCGCCGCCGGCGTCAACACGAGGTTTTGCCCGGACGAAAAAAACCCTTCCGGAGCCGGGCTCCGGAAGGGTTTTCGCGCTGGTGGGCAGAGAGGGACTCGAACCCCCGGCCTCTGCGATGTGAGCGCAGCGCTCTGACCAGCTGAGCTATCTGCCCACGGCGCACTGCCCAGCGGCGAACGCCGCCGGACAAGTGCATAGTTTACTATAACCCATTGTCCAGCTGGTGTCAAGCTGTCTTTCGCCGCCCGGCGCCGGCCCGGCTGCCCGCGGGTTCGTCCCCGCGGCAGGTTCGCGGGCCTGCGCACCTTACGCGCGCGGCGCCAGGACAGCGCCCTTGCCGGGAAAGAGCGGCTCCCGCACCAGCGTGGCCGAGCGGGCGCGCCCGATGGAGACGATCGAGACGGGCACACCGACCAGGCGCTCGATGCCCTCCACGTACGCCCTGGCCGCCGCCGGGAGATCCTCCCACCGCTCGACGCCGGTCAAGTCCTCCGGCCAGCCCTCAAACGTCTCATAGACCGGCTCGCACTCGTCCAGCGCCTGGAGGCTGCTGGGAAAGTGCTCGAGGCGCCGGCCGCCGCACCGGTAGGCGACGCACACCTTCACCTCGTCGAAGCCGCCCAAGGTGTCGATGCCGGTCAGCGCCAGATCCGTCAGGCCGTTCACCCGGGCGGCGTGCCGTACCACCACCGCGTCGAACCAGCCGCAGCGGCGCGGCCGTCCGGTGGTGGTACCGTACTCCTTCCCCCGCTCGCGGATGCGCTCGGCCGTCGCACCGGTGAGTTCCGTGGGGAAGGGCCCCGTACCCACGCGCGTGGTGTAGGCCTTGGCCACGCCGAGGATGCGGTCGATGGCCCTGGGGCTGATGCCCACGCCCGAGGCGATCCCGCCGGCGGTGGGCGACGAGGACGTGACGAACGGGTACGTCCCGTGGTCCACGTCCAAGAGCGTCCCTTGCGCTCCCTCGAAGAGGACGTTCCTCCCTTCTGCGAGCGCCTCCGCCACCAGCACCGACGTATCCGTCACCAGCGGCCGGAGCTCTTCCGCCAAGGGGGCGTACTCCTCGAAGATCTCGTCCGCATCGAAGCCGGGATGGCCGTAAAGCGCCCCCAGCAGCCGGTTCTTCTGAGGCACCACGGCGGAGAGGAGCTGCCGGAAACGCTGGGGATCGACGAAGTCGATCATCCGGATGCCGCTCCGCGCCACCTTGTCGACGTAGGCGGGCCCGATCCCCCGCCCCGTCGTCGCCAGCTTCCCGTCGCCCCGGGACGCCTCCTCCAGCTCGTCCTGGACCCGGTGGTACGGGAGGATCACGTGCGCCCGCTCACTGACGTACAGCGAGAACTGGGTGACGCCCCGCTCCCAGAGCTGCCTCAGCTCATCCACGAGCACTTTCGGATCGACGACGACCCCGTTCCCGAGAACGCACCGCTTCCCCGGATGGATGGCGCCCGACGGGATCAAGTGGAGTTTGAACACCTGGTCGCCGACGACCACGGTGTGTCCTGCGTTGTTGCCGCCCTGGTAGCGGACGACCACGTCCGCCTCTTCCGCCAGGAAGTCGGTGATCTTCCCCTTTCCTTCGTCCCCCCACTGCGACCCGACAATCGCCACACTGGGCATCGGAAAGTGTCCTCCCATCGTTCGTGTGCGGCCCGAAGGCCGGATAAATCTTAGCAGAGCGGCCAGGCAGTGTCAACTTCAGCCCCGAACATTTCGCCGAGACGAAAGATCTTTATTCGGTTCTCGCCGGGAATGTGCAGAGCCGATGAAATGGGCACTCGGCCCGGCAGAGCGCGGCATCGTCTCGGCTGCAGAGGAAAAGGCCGTGGCGGTAGAGCGGGAGGGTGTCTCCTCCCAGATAGGCGTCGACGAACTTCGCGGCGCCGCCGCCCCGCCCCCCACCGGCCCCGCCGGCGACGAGCCCCAGCCGCTGGAGAGGCAGCTCCGTGTAACGGTCGAAGTACCGCGTGGCCTCCGGCCCTGCGCCGGGCCAGATTCCATGGTGCTTCAAGACCCGGCAGAGCCAGTGCGCGGTCACTCCCATCTGCTTAAATTCCTGAAGCGCGCGGACCAGCGCCTGGCTGTCGCCGCCCGCGGCGGCGTAGAGCCGGTCCAGGTCGCCGCCGTACTCACGCAAGAGCCGCGCGGCGTTCTCCACCAAGGCCTCGACCTTCGCCTCCCGCCGGGTGAGGGCCCGGTACCGGCGGGCGAGGACCTCCTCCAGCTCCTCCCGGGTGAACGCGGAATCGGCCGCGAGCTTCTCCAGACGGTCGAGGCCCCGCTCCACCAGACCGGCAAAGGTCCGGTAGACCACCGCCTCCCGCACCCTGGCCCCCTTGAGCACGGCCAGCATGAGGAGCTGCCACTTGCCGTGGGCCGTGGTCAAATCAATCTCCACGCCGCCGGCTGTGAAGATAGGGTCACGCGCCTCGCGGGACCACCGCGCAGCCAGGTGCCGGGCGACGTAGGCCGCGGGGTCTTCGCCGGACGCCGCGCCCCTGTACCCGCCCGGGAGAGCGTCCGGCGCGCCCGGCCCGCCCCCGCCCGGGCCGTCTCCCGCCGCCCGGCGGAGCTGCTCCGCCGCGTCCCGCAGGCGGCCCGCGGCCGCCTCCAGCAGGCCCGCAGCCTCGTCCAGCGAACGCAGGGCGTCCTCAAGCCCCCTCGAAAACGCCATGAACTCCCTCCGCTCCGCTCCCTCATAGACGCGAAAAGCCGGCCCCCTACCGGGGCCGGCCGGCTGGCGCCTGCTCTACCCAGTGTAGAATACCATGTTCACGCGGTTTGGTTCAACTCGATCCGGAAAAGGCGCCGGGCGTTCTCCGTGGTGATGCGGGCCAGCTCTTCGAGGTCCAGCCCCTTGAGAGCGGCCAGCTGCTTTGCCGTCTCCACCACGTACGAGGGCTCGTTGCGCTTGCCCCGGTAGGGCACGGGAGCCAGGTAAGGCGCGTCGGTCTCCACGATCAGGCGCTCCACCGGAACGCCCTGCAGCGTCTGCCGCAGGGCGTCCGACTTCTTGAACGTAACCGGCCCCCCGACCCCGAGGTAAAACCCCATCTCCAAAGCGGCGCGGGCCAGCGCCTCGTCGCCCCAGAAGCAGTGGAGGACACCGCCCACGTCGCCCGCCTTCTCCTCCTCCAGGATCCGCACCAGGTCCTGGTCCGACTCGCGATTGTGGATCACCAAGGGCTTTCCCACCGCGCGGGCCAACCGGATCTGGCGGCGAAAGACGTCCTGCTGCACGTCCCGGGGGGAGAAGTCGTAATGGTAGTCGAGGCCGACCTCCCCCACGGCGACCACCAGCGGGTGCGCCAGGAGCTCCTCGAGCCGCCTTTCCAGGTCGTCTCCGGCCTCTCGCGCGTAGTGAGGATGCACGCCCGCGGTGGCCCACAGTCCCGTCCGGGACTGCGCCAGCTCCAGGGAGGCCCTGGAGGAGTCCAGGCGGTCCCCGACGCAGACGATTCCCGCAACGCCCGCCTCCCGCGCCCGGGCCAGCGCCTCTTCCCGGTCCGCGTCAAATTCCTCCGCGGCCAGGTGGGCGTGGGTGTCGATCAGCGTCACCGGATCGCGCTCCCCGGCGCGATCTCCCGGTCCACCGTGAGCAGGGCCAGGCGACCGCTTTCATCGGAGGCAGCCAGCAGCATCCCCTCGGAGACCTCGCCCCGCAGCTTTGCCGGCTGGAGGTTGGCCACGACGACGATGCTCCTACCCACCAGCTCTTCGGGCGAGTAGTGCTGGGCAATGCCGGCGACGATCTGGCGCGTCTCCGAGCCCAGGTCGATCCGGAGCTTGAGCAGCTTGTCCGCCCCTTTCACCTTCTCCGCTTCCAGCACTTTGGCCACTTTGAGCTGCACTTTAGCAAATTCGTCGATGGTGATCAAACCTTCCGTCCCTCCTGTCACGTTCACTCCCGACGGTCCCGTCGCGCCGCCCCGGGTCCCCGGCGCTCCGCCGTCCTGCGCTCCTCCGGCGGCACCCTGGTCCTTTTCCGCGGCCTCTCCCAAGAGCTCCTCCAGGACCTGGTCGACGTCGAGCCGCGGGAAGAGGGGCTCGCCGCCCTGGACGGCCGTCCCCGGACGGCTGCCTCCCCAGGCCGAGGCGGCCAGGCCCTGATCCTCGACGCGGCCGCTCTGGCCCAGCTGCTGCCAGAAGGCCTGGCCGGTCCGGGGCATGAACGGCGTCACCAGGACCGCGATGATCCGCAAGGCCTCGAAGACGTGATACATCACGGTGCCCAGCCGGCGGGAATCGCCTTCCTTTGCCAGCGCCCAGGGCCGGGCCTCGTCGATGTACTTGTTGACGGCCCGCACCAGCTTCCAGAGCTCGGCCAAGGCCGTGTTGACGTGGAGCGACCGCACCGCCCCGTCCACCGCCCGGAAGGTCTCCTCCGCCAGGGCCTGCAAGGCGGTGTCCAGCTCCTCGGGATCAGCCGGCTCAGGGATGACGCCGCCGCAGAACTTCTTCAGCATGGAGAAGCTGCGGTGGAACGCGTTGCCCAGGTCGTTGGCCAAGTCCGCGTTGATGCGCTCGACGAGGGCTTCCGTGCTGTAGCGGGCGTCCTGGCCGAAGGAGACTTCCCGCAGGAGGAAATAGCGTATCGCGTCGGGACCGAAGTAATCGATGAGGCGGATGGGGTCCACCACGTTCCCCTTGGACTTGGACATCTTGCCCGTATCCGTCAGCAGCCAGCCGTGGGCGTACACCTGCTTGGGCAGCGGCAGCCCCGCAGCGAGAAGGATCGCGGGCCAGATGATGGCGTGAAAGCGCAGGATGTCCTTGCCCACCACGTGGCAGTCGGCCGGCCACCACTTGTTGAACTTCGCTTCGTCCTGGAGGTACCCGGCGGCCGTCACGTAGTTGCTCAGCGCGTCGATCCACACGTACGTCACGTGCTTGGGATCGAACGGCACCGGCACGCCCCAGTCGAACGTGGTCCGGGAGACCGACAGGTCCTCAAGCCCGCTCTGGATAAAGCTGATCACCTCGTTGCGGCGGCTTTCCGGCTGAATGAAGTCCGGGTTCGCCTCGATGTGAGCCAGGAGAGCGTCCGCGTACTTGGACATCCGGAAGAAGTAGCTCTCCTCTTCGACCCACTCCACGGGCCGGCCGCAGTCGGGGCACACCTTCTCCTCCCCCAGGCGGGACTCGAGCCAGAAGGTTTCACAGGGGGTGCAGTACCACCCGTCGTAAGAGCCCTTGTAGATGTCGCCCTGGTCGTAGAGGCGCTGGAAGATCTCCTGCACCACCCGGATGTGGCGCGGCTCGGTGGTGCGGATGAAATCGTCGTACGAGACGTCGAGCCGCCTCCAGAGCTCTTTGAACGTGGGGACGATGTGGTCCACGTACTCCTTGGGAGTCATCCCTTTGGACTGGGCGGCCCGCTGCACCTTCTGGCCGTGGTCGTCGGAGCCGGTGAGGAAAAGGACCTCCTCGCCCGCCATCCGCCGCCAGCGGGCGATGGCGTCGCAAAAGACGGTGGTGTAGGCGTGGCCTATGTGCAGCCGGTCGCTGGGATAGTAGATGGGGGTCGTGATGTAGTACTTGCCCTTGGCCATGCGCGTCAACCTCCTCGGACAAACAAAAGACCTTCGCCCGGAAAAAGGGGCGAAGGTCTCGCGGTACCACCCTTCGTTCGCCCGCGCCTCGCGGCCGCGGGCCTCAGCAGGTACTCCCGGCCTTCCGGCCGTTTCATACCCTGGCGCGTTAACGGGCGCCGCGCCCTCCGCGCGCGGAGGACATCCCGTCGCCGCCTACTGCTCCGCTCGGAGGTTCGGCGGGAAGCTCCGGGGCCATCTTGGGCGGCACGTCTCGACGCCGGCTTGCACCTCGGGCGGAACCGCCCACCCCGGCTCTCTGGAGTCGGACGCCGCCGCCTACTCCTCCCCATCGTCGCCTTTAGCAGATCGTGAGCGCAAAGCTTTTCCGTTGCCCTCGAATATAGCGAATCGGTGCCGCGGTGTCAAGTCCGGCCGGGATAGGGCCGGCGCCGCCCGGCATACCCATGGGGAGAGGAGGGACTCCCTTGAAGGACGGAGAGGTCGCGCTGGCGGTGGTCAGTTTGCTGGGACTTCTGGGCGGCAATCCCCACGTGGCCCTGGCCGCCGGCGCGCTCCTCGCCCTGGCGCTCGTCGCTCCCCCTCCGCTGCTCGCCTGGATCGAGGCGCACAGCATCCACACCGGCATCCTCTTCATGACCTTGGGCCTCCTCGTCCCCTTCGCCACAGGGAAAATGGGCCTGTCCCACGTCGCCCAGACGCTCTTTTCCCCGGCAGGCCTGCTCGCCGTGGGCGTCGGCACCCTGGCCTCGTGCCTCGGAGTCTTTGGCCTGGGACTGCTCGCCGCCAAACCCCAAGTGATGGTGGGGCTGATCATCGGGTCGATCCTGGGCGTCTCCTTTCTCGGCGGGATCCCCACCGGGCCCCTGGTGGCCGCCGGCTTTGCCGCGCTCCTCTTCAGAATCCTCCAGATTAGCCGATAATAAAACATGGATCATTTGTTGACGCGCCCTGGAAATTTTAGTATAATCAACGCGACGCTGCATGTCGAATTTTGTCGAATGAGAGGGGAGACGCCAGGTGAAATCCACAGGGATCGTCCGCAAAGTGGACGAGCTAGGCCGCGTTGTCATCCCGATCGAGCTGCGCCGGACGCTTCAGATCGCGGAAAAGGACGCTTTGGAGATCTACGTCGACGGGGAGAAGATCATCCTCAAGAAGTACGAGCCGGCGTGCATCTTCTGCGGCAGCGCGGACGGTGTGCGCAACTACCGCGACAAGAACATCTGCGCCAACTGCTTGGAGGAAATGAAGCAGGTATCGTGACGGTCACTGCCGCGATGCGTCCAGTTCGAGGCTCTTGCGGTACACCTCGTTCCGCCCGATCCCCAGCAAGGAAGCCACCTTTGCGATGGCTTCCTTTTTTGTCAGCCCGGAGGCCAGCGCCTTTTCCAGATGGGCGATGATCTCGTCGTCCGCCGGGCGGTCCTGCTTCGCCCCGCTCTTGTCGCCGGTGCCTTCGATCACCAGGACGCACTCGCCCCGCGGCGGCCGCTCCCGGTAGTCCGCAGCCAGCTGGGAGAGAGTCCCCCGCTTCACCTCCTCATGGACCTTGGTGAGCTCCCGGGCCACCGCCGCCCGCCGGTCTCCCAGGGCCGCGCAGGCCTCCTCCAGGGTGTCCGCCAGGCGGTGAGGCGCCTCGTAAAACACCAGCGTCGCGTCGAGATCCGCCAACCCTTTGAGAAGGCGGGCTCTCGCCGCGCTCTTTCGGGGCAAGAACCCCCCGAAGTAGAAGGGGTAGGGCGGCAGGCCCGAGACGATGAGGGCGGCGAGCAGCGCCGAGGGCCCAGGGAGCGGGACGATCGGGATTCCCTCCTCGATGGCCCTCTGCACCAGGAGAAAGCCGGGATCGCTCAGAAGGGGGGTTCCCGCGTCCGAGACCAGTGCCCCGTCCTCGCCGCGGCGAAGGCGCTCCACCAGCTCCGCCGCGCGCTGCTCCTCGTTGTGCTCGTGAACGCTGATGAGCGGCGCCGCGATCTCGAAGTGGTTCAGGAGCTTGAGCGTACGCCGCGTGTCCTCGGCGGCGATCCACGCCACCCCGCGCAAGGTAGACAAGGCCCTGAGCGTGATGTCCTGCAAGTTGCCGATGGGTGTGGCGCACAGGTAGAGCGTGCCCGGCTTAGGCCCCGACGGGCTGCTTTCCGGAGCGTTTGAGCTCTTCCGCCGTGACTTCAACCCGCTCACCACTCTCGGAGAGCTGCACCAGGACCGACTCGCGCATGATCAGCACGTCCACCACTTTCCCGCTGCCCCGCGGCGTGGTGACCGTGTCGCCCACCTTCGGCAGCTCGCTCTTGATCTCCCGGTAGGTGTCGGCCTCAAACCGGAGGCAGCACTTGAGCCGGCCGCAGACGCCCGAGATCTTCCCCGGGTTGAGCGAGAGGTTTTGTTCTTTGGCGTGGCGGATGGAGACGGGGTCAAACTCGGTGATCCAGGTGGCGCAGCACAGGGGCCGGCCGCAGATGCCGTACCCGCCCAGGATCTTGGCCTCGTCTCTCACGCCGATCTGCCGCAGCTCGATCCGGGAACGAAAGCGCTGGGCCAGGTCCTTCACCAGCTCGCGAAAGTCGACCCGCTTCTCCGCCGTGAAGTAGAAGATCACCTTGCTGTTGTCGAAAGTGTACTCCACGTCGACCAGTTTCATCGGCAGGCCGTGGCTGGCGATCCGCTCCTGGCACAGCTTGAAAGCCTCTCTCTTGCGGGAGGCGTTGCTGCGCCAGACCGCGAGGTCCTCGTCGGTCGCGATCCGCAGCACCCGCTTGAGGGGCTGCGTGACCAGCTCGTCGGGCACCTCTTTGGGCCGGACGATCACCTCGCCCAGCTCGACGCCCCGGGCGGTCTCGACCACCACCCGGGAGCCCACCTTCACCCTTAAGGGACCGGGATCGAAGTAATATACTTTGCCCGCCGTCTTAAAGCGGACTCCCACCACTCGTGTCATGCGCCAGGCTCCTTTGGACGTTGGTCAACATCACGTCGACCGTGAGCCGGAAGTTGGCGTTGGCGCGCAGTCTCGTCCGGGCTCGCTCCACCTCGTCCAGCGCCCGGGCGAGCCCTTCGGACCGCAGCGCGCTGGCCTGCTGCCTAAGGCGCGCCAACACGTCGTAGTTCGCTACCGCCGCCTCGGCGCCCTCTCGGACCAGCAAGAGATCTCTCAGCCAGACGAAGAAAAGATTGAGGAAATCCTCCACCCGCTCCCGCTCTTTCTCAAGCTCTTCCCCCACCAGCAGGACGGAACGCAGCGACCGGGACCGGTCCAAGAGCGCGTCCACCCACGAAGCTACCCGCCGGCGAAGCTCCAGGAAGTCCTGGCTTGTGGCCGCCAGCGCTCTGGCGATGCTGCCGCCGCTCAAGGCGGCGGCCACCCGCGCCGCTTCCCCGGAGACGCCCTGGTCCACCAGGAACGCCGCCACCGTCTCGGGGGGGAGGGGCTGAAACCGCAGCACCTGGCAGCGGGAGAGCACCGTGGGCAAGAGCGCGCTGGGGTTCGAGGCCACCAGCAGGATCACCGTGTGGCCGGCCGGTTCCTCCAGCGTCTTGAGGAGGCTGTTCTGGGCGGCGGTGGTCATCGCGTCCGCGCCGTCGATCACCGCCGTCTTTCGCTCGGCCTCGTACGGCTTCAGCGCCAGTTCCCGCTGGAGCTCCCTCACTTGGTCGATGCCGATGGTGCCGTCCCGGGGTTCGATCCAATGCCCGTCCGGGTGGAGGCCCTTCTCCACCTGGCGGCAGGCCCGGCAGCGGCCGCAGGGCTCCCCTCCTTCCGGTCCGGAGCAGAGCAGGGCCTGGGCGAAAAGCCGGGCCACCGCCCGCTTCCCCACGCCTTCGGGGCCCACCAGGGCGTACGCGTGCGCCACCCGTCCCGTCGCCAGCGAGCGGCGCAGGTGCTCTTTGATGGCGTCGTGGCCGTAGATGCCGCTCCACCGCATGGCAAAGCTCCTTCCGTGGGCCGGGCTCGCTCAGCGGAAGTAGTCCAGCAGGATGCCCCGGATGTCGTCGATCTTGGCAGCGATGGCCATGGCGTCCCGGGTGCCGGCCAGGACCAGCCGCGCCAGCTCGTCCAGCTTTTCGTCGACGGTGCGGACCAGCACGGAGACGCTGGGACGCCCGCGCCGGGAGAAGCTGCGCACGTGATGGACTACGTAAGCCTTTTCCAGGACCGAGCTGAGGAACTCCTTGACCGCCTGCTTGAACGCGACCAGGTTTTCGAAGGTCGGAGACTCCTTGAGGGCCCGCGCCGCCGCCTCCACGGGCTCGAGACCGGCGTCCCCCGGCGGCGCCGTCCCGCTCACCGCCTCGGCGGCCTGGAGCGCCTCCAGGAACGCGCCGTGGCGAATGCCGGCGCTCCTCTTGGCCTCCCCTTTCGGCGGGGAGATCGGCGCCTGCCGCCGCTTGGAATGGCTCACCTTCACGGGCCTTCTCCCCCCTGGCCGGGAAGGATCTCCCGGCGTTCCAGCTCCCTCACGATCGCGCGGTGCACCTCTTCGGCCGGGGCCGAGGCGTCGACCAGCACCACCCGCTGCGGGCTCCTCCGCTGGATTTCCAAGTAGCCCTGCCGGACCCGCTGGTGGTAGGTGCGATCCCTCGCCTCCAGCCGGTCGGCGGGGCCGCCGCGCCGCCGGGCCGCTTCCTCGGGATCCAGGTCCAGCAAGAACGTGACCGTAGGCTCAAGGCCCCGGGTCGCGATGGCGTTGAGGCAGCGGATCACCTCCAGGGGCACCTGGCCGCCGTATCCCTGATAGGCCTCGGTGGAGTCGGCGAAGCGCTCCGAGACCACCACCTGGCCGCGCCGGAGCGCGGGCAGGACGACCCGTTCCACGTGATCTGCCCTGTCCGCCGCCATCAACAGCGCCTCGGCGACGGCGGGGATCTCCGCCCGCTGCGAGTAAAGGACCAGCCGGCGGATCTCCCGGCCCAGCTCGGTGCCGCCGGGCTCCCGGGTGTGCACCACCGGCACCCCCCGGGCCTCGAGTGCCCGGACCAGCAGGGAGGCCTGCGTCGACTTGCCGCAGGCGTCGATCCCCTCGAACGTGATCAGCGCGCCCTTCACTTCCATCTCCTTCCCGCGTCACCGGCGGGTTGCCGGATCCCCTCCGGCTCGCGCCCGGGGCTTGTCTCCTCGAGCTCCTCCGCGAGATCGTCGATGAACGCTTGAATCTGGTGGACCGTGTTGGACCGGATCAACCGGATGGGAAGCCCCTTTTGCTCCGCCTCTTTCAAGCGTTTTGGCATCCTGCGGTACTGTCCCTTTAAGGTGAGGATCATGTCGGCGTCGTGGAACGTCCCGGTCACCTCGATGTCGAGAGGGCTCTCCCGGATGGCCCGCTCCAGCCGGTTGCGGCTGACCGCATACGGGAAGATGCGTATGGGCCGTCGCCCGGCGGGAACGCGGACGGGCTCGCTTGCGGCCCCCCGCCGGCCGCGCCCGGGCAGTTCCCCTGCGGCCGGCTCGGCCGCCCGGTCCTCAGAGGCGTCCCTCACCACGTCGACGCGGCCGTCAGGGCGGCGCACCCGCACCTCCAAGAGCGGCGGCAGGCCCCGGACGATCCGGTCGACCGCCGAGGCCACGTCGCGGCAGATCGCAAGCCTGTCCTTCTCTTCGATCTGGATCAGCACGTCGAACGTGGGCGGGGCTTTCCGCTCCAGCACCGTCTTCTGGGTGCCGCGCTTTCTCGCCTCTTCGTCGCCCAGGGTCACCGCTTGAATGCCGCCGACGAGATCGGAGAGCGTGGGGTTAAAGACCAGGTTTTCCAGGGTGTTGCCGTGAGCGGTGCCGATGAGCCGCACGCCCCGCTCGGCGATGGTCCGGGCCGCCTCCGCCTCCAGCGCCGTCCCGATCTCGTCGACGATGATCACCTCGGGCATGTGGTTCTCCACCGCTTCGATCATCACGTCCGCCTGAGTGGTCGTCACCGGCACCTGCATCCGGCGGGCGCTGCCGATGGCAGGGTGCGGGATGTCACCGTCCCCCGCGATCTCGTTGGAGGTGTCGACGATGATCACCCGCTTGTGCAGCTCGTCCGCGAGGACGCGAGCGAACTCCCGGAGCATGGTGGTTTTCCCGATGCCCGGACGGCCTACGAACAGCACGCTCTTGTCCAGCTCGACCACGTCCCGCACGATGTCCAGCGTGCCGAAGACCGCCCGGCCGATGCGGCAGGTGATCCCCACCACGCGGCCGGCGCGGTTGCGGATGGCCGAGATGCGGTGCAGCGTCCGCTCGATGCCGGCGCGGTTGTCCGGACCGAAGCCGCCCGTCCTCCGCAGGACGTGCTCCAAGTGTTCCGCCGTCACGGGGTGCTCGCTCAAGAACTCAAACCCCGAAGCGAAGCGGGCTTGGGGAAGCCGGCCCAGATCCATCACCACTTCGATGAGCCCCGATAGGTCCGGCCGGCGCTCCAGCGCGGCCCGGATCGGGCCGGGGAGGACCTCCAGCAGCTGGTCCAGATCGTCGACGATCTCCTGTTGACGCAAGGGATCACGCCTCCCGGCGGAGCAGTTCCCGTTCATTGTACCCCAGATTCCTCGACCACGCCGAGCCGCGCCGCGTCCTTGTGCGCCGGGCCCCGCATCTCCCAGCCGCGGGCGGCGGCGTGCTCCAGGTATTCGACGACCTCAGGCGTCACCTCTTCCCCCGGAACGATGACGGGGATGCCGGGAGGGTAGGTGCAGACGGTTTCGGCCGCGATCTTCCCGACGCTCTCCTTCAGCGGCACCCAGGCGGTGGGCGCACTCACCGCCTCCCAGGGAAGCATCCTCCTGGGGGGCGCGCCGGGAGGCGGGAGCGCCGCCGGCGCCCGGGAGCGGCTCCGCCTTCGGCCCAGGTCCTCTAAGGCCTGCACCAGGCGCTCCACGTCCTCCGCCGTATTGCCCGGCGTAAAAAGGAGGACGACGGCGCGCTGGTTTCCCATCTCCACCTGCACCCGCCAATCGTGCCGCAGGATCCGGGCCGCCTCAAGGCCTGTCCACCCCGCGACGGCTACATTCACCACCAGCCGGGCCGGATCGAGCCGGGCATTCCAGCGCTCGCGCGCGTCCTGCGGGGACAGGCAGCGGAACGGCGTGGCCCGTTCGATGCGGGCGCGCGCCCATTCCGCGAGCTCCACGGCCCGGGCCCAGCTCCTGCGCCCCTCCTCGGCGGCCTGCTCGGCGGCGGCCTCGAGAGAGGCCAAGAGAAGCGGCGACGGGCTGGTGGTTTGAAAGAGCGATAGGGCGCGGTCGATGCGGCCCAGGAGCTCCTTCCCCCTCTCGCCCACGTGCAGCATGGACGCCTGGGTGAGCGCCGCTAGCATCTTGTGGGTGCTCTGAACGGACACCGCCGCCCCCCACTCCAGCGCCGGCTCAGGAGCGCCGGGACAGAAGCGGAAGTGGGCGCCGTGGGCTTCATCCGCCAGGACGGGAAGGCCTCTTGCCCTCTCCACCAGCTCCCGCCCGTCCACGGCCAGGCCGTAGTAGTCAGGATAAGTGACAAAGACCAGCCCGGGACGGCGGAGAGGCAAACTTTCGGCCAGCGCTGCTGCTCCCGGCGGCCCCGGGATGTCCCACTCGGCATCGTAGACCGGGGCCGCGTCGCGCGGCGTCGCCCGGGCGAGGGTGGCGGCAGCGTAGACCGAGATGTGGCTGGCCCGGGAAAGCAGCACTTCTCCCCCGGCGGCCAGGGCAAAGACGGCGGCGTGAATCCCGCCGGACGTGCCGTTCACCAGAAAGCGGCTGGCCTGTGCGCCGAAGAGGCGCGCCGCCCGCTCCTCCGCCCGCCGCAGCTCTCCTGCCCAGTCGCCGGGACCTCGCGGGCCTTCCAGCACGTCCGACATGTCGAGGGCCAGGGCGTCGCGCCCCACGGAGCGGGCCCAACCGGGGTGGACCCACCTCCCTCCCCGGTGGCCGGGCGTGTGAAACCGGACCACCGCCCGCTCCACGTAGCGGCGCAGACCCGCCAGAAACCCAAGGCCCGGGCTCTCCCGGAGATCCTCGCGATCGGCCATGTTCCATCGATCCCCCATAAACCAAGAAAGGGAACGCGCGGGAGCCGCTGGCGCGTTCCCTCCTCCGCCCCGCACTCTCACGGGACCCGGCCGCGAGCTACTGCCGCGCCTCGGAGGACCCGGCCGCCGCGGCGAGGCCGTGCCAAAAATGGCGAAACCGCTCCACGAAACGGTCGTAGCCGGGGTCGTCCGCCCCGGTGGCCACCAAGAGCTCTTCGCACCGGTCGCACACCGCGGCGCCCAGGATCCAAAGGGGGTCCGCGACAGGCCGGTTGCACACCAGGCAGTGGATGGCTGCGGTCGTCGAGGTCACCGGCAAACTCACCTTTCTGATGGGATCCCCTCATGCTACGCTGCCCGCCGTGGCCGCGTGCCGCCCGCCGCAGCGCCGGGCCGGCCGGCGCCGCAATACTTCTCGACGGCGCCGCCCAAACTCCTTTCATCGCCCGGCCGAAATCGCCGCTTCGCTCACAGGCGGCGCTCCCGCTCATACCATGAGACGGATGACGGCACTCGGATTCGGGGGGTTTTGCTCATGTCATGGCTGCCTGCCCGTGCGGCGGCACCCCACGGGGGCGAGCTGGTCGAAAGGATTCCGCCGCCGGACCGCCTCGCCGACCTGAAGGCCAAGGCGGCCTCACTGCCCACGCTCTCCGTGGACCGGAGGGTCTTGTCCGACCTGCGGATGCTGGGAATGGGCGCCTACAGTCCCCTCACGGGCTTTATGGGCCGAGCCGACTACCACCGGGTCGTCCACGAGATGCGGCTGGCCAGCGGCCTGGTCTGGCCCCTCCCCGTCACGCTGCCGGTGAGCGGCGACGACGCCGCGAGGCTCCGCGGCTGTGGGCAAGTGGCCCTGGCTTACCGCGGCCGGCGGGTGGCCGTGGTCGACGTCGAGGAGGTCTACCGGCCGGACAAGAATGAGGAGGCCTTCCAGGTCTACGGCACCACCGACACCCGCCATCCCGGGGTGCAGGCCCTTCTTGAACAAGGCGACTGGTACGTAGCCGGTCCCGTCACCGTCCTCGACCTGGCGCTGGAAGAGGAAGGCGACCTCGCGCCGTACTTCCTCTGGCCCCGGCAGACCCGCCGCCTCTTCCGCGAGCGGGGCTGGCGGACCGTCGTCGCCTTTCAGACCCGGAATCCTATTCACCGGGCCCACGAGTACCTCCAAAAGTGCGCCCTGGAGATGGTGGACGGCCTCCTCATCCATCCCCTGGCGGGGGCGACCAAGGAGGACGATCTCGACGCGCCGACCCGCTTTCGCTGCTATCTCCGGTTGATCGACGGCTACTTTCCCAAGGAGCGGGTGCTGCTGGCCGCGTTTCCCGCGAGCATGCGGTACGCGGGGCCCAGGGAAGCGGTGTTCCACGCGCTCTGCCGCAAGAACTACGGCTGCACCCACTTCATCGTGGGCCGCGACCACGCGGGGGTCGGCAGCTTCTACGGCACCTTCGACGCCCAGCGGATCTTTGACCGCTTCACCCCGGAAGAGCTGGGCATCATCCCTTTGAAGTTCGATCACGCCTTCTACTGCCGGGCCTGCGGCGGGATGGCAACGGCCAGGACGTGCCCCCACGGCAGCGGGAGCCGCGTCGCCCTGAGCGGCACCCGCGTGCGCGAGCTCCTGCGCCGGGGCGAAAGGCTGCCGGAGGAGTTCACCCGGCCAGAGGTGGCCGAAGTGCTCCTGGCCAGCGCGGCGCAGAGCCGGGCGGGAGCCGGGAGGTGAACGGGATGGGGGACGTGCGAGCCGCGGTGCGAAACGCCCGGGAACGCTTCTCCGGCGCCTCCCCCGAGACGCTGCTCCGCTGGGGAGCGGACACCTTTTCCGGCCGGGTGGCCATCTCGTGCAGTTTCGGGGGCCCCGGCGGGATCGTCTTGATCCACATGGCCCACCGCCTCGGGCTCTCCATCCCCGTGCTCTTCATCGACACCGGGTATCTCTTTCCCGAGACGTACCGCCTGAAAGAGGAGGTAGAGCGGGCGTTCTCCCTCCCCGTCCGCACCGTGGCGCCCCGCCTGTCGCCGGAGGAGCAGGCCGAGCAGTACGGCCCGCGCCTTTGGGAGCGGGATCCGGACCTGTGCTGCTCCTTGCGCAAGGTCGAGCCCATGGCCAAGGCCCTGGAGGGGCTGGACTGCTGGATCACCTCGCTCCGGAGAGACCAGTCGCCCACCCGGGCTTCGGTGGAGCCGGTGGAGCTTCACCGGCTCGGAAGTGGCCGGGAGATCGTCAAGCTCAACCCCTTAGCGTATTGGACACGAAAGGACGTCTGGCGCTACGCCGCCGAGCACCGGCTGCCGTACAATCCCCTGCTGGATCAAGGGTACTCTAGCCTCGGCTGCGTCCAGTGCACCGCGAGAGCCGGAGACGGCGGCGAGCGGGCCGGCCGGTGGCCGGGGCGGGCCAAGACGGAATGCGGGCTTCACACCTTTACGGAACGGGCCGGGAGCAGGGGATCCCCGGGTCCGGTCGAATTGGGTGGGAGCGCGTCCCGTGCGGGACCGCCCAGCTGATGCAGAGAGGTGGCAGCGATGAACCGGGAGTTCCAGTGGGTCCAAGGCGTCCTGTTCGACCTGGACGGCGTCGTCTGGCGCGGCCGGGAGCCGGTGCCGGGGGCGGCGCCCGCGATCGCTGCCGTCAAGGAGGCGGGCCTTCCCGTCCGCTTCGTCAGCAACCACTCCTCCCTCGACCGCCGGGGAGCGCACCGGCGGCTTCTGGAGATGGGCGTCCCTGCCGAGGAAGACGAGGTGTTCATCGCCACCCGGGCCCTGGCTCGCGAACTCGCCCGGCGAGAACCCCGCGCCACGGTGTACCTCCTGGGTGCCGGCGGGCTCCGCCGGGAGCTGGAGGAACACGGCCTGCGGGTGATCGACGAGCCGGAGGAGATCGACTACCTCGCGGACTTCGTCGTGGCCGCGGACGATCCCGCCCTGAGCATGAGCAAGCTCACGCGCGCCCTGCGCTGCCTGCAAAGGGGCGCGAAGTTTGCCGCGGCGAACCTGGACGTCACCTACCCCGCGGAAGACGGGGACATGCCCGGCTCGGGCGTGGTGGCGGCCGCGATCCAGGCGATGGCAGGCCGCGAGCCCCACATCATGATCGCCAAGCCCAAACCCGACCTGCTGCTCATGGCCGCGCAGAGCATGGGAGTCCCCCCCGAGCGGTGCCTCATGGTGGGCGACTCGCTCCGCTCCGACGTCCCCGCGGCCCAGGCCGCCGGGATGCGCTGTCTCCTGGTGCTCACGGGGGGCGTCACCGAGGCCGATCTTGCCGCGGCGCCGGCAAAGCCCGATTACGTCGCCCCTTCCGCAGCCGACCTGCCCGTCCTCTTGGGACTTTGACGCCGCCGGGACCGGACCCGGGCGTCCGGGCTCACCCGCCGTGCCGTCCCAGCCGTGCGGTCCGCCCGGCCAGATCGGCGACGGTGACCGCACCGGCGCCGCCCGCCACCGTATCCCCCGGGCGCACCGGCCACTCCGGGGCGCCCGGCTCGCCTAGCATCGGGCCGAGAATGGCCCCGGCGACCCCCGGCGCCACCGGGATGCGCTCGCCGGCCCCTGCCGCCGCGAGCTCGACGGTAGCGGCCAGCGCCATTTTCCCGTAGAGCAGCGCCAGCGCCACCCGGCCGGCCGTTCTCACCGCGTGGCCGGGCGGGAGATGGCCCCAGGCGCTTTCCAGCTCCCGGACCGCTTGCTCCCAGCTCTCGCCTGCCAGGTGCAGGCGGACGCAGCGGCCCACGGCCCCGGCCAGGCGGGACGTGTCGGGGACTTCCCCCACACCCACCAGCACTGCCTCCAAGGGGTCGTCGCAGACAAAAGCGGCCGACGCCGCAGCGGCGGCGAACATCGCCCCGTACACCCCGCTTCCGGCGTGCGACACCCTCGCGTCGCGCCAGGCGAGCTCCGCCGCGAAACCCGGGTCCCCGGGCGCGAGATACCCCCAGAGGAATGCCCTGGCCATCGCGCCGTCCGCCTCGCCTTCCTCGCGCGCGAGCTCCGCCGACCGGGGCGGCCGGATCCCCGAACGCAGGCTCCTATAGGCGGTCTTCTCCGTTCCCGAAAGCGCCTCTTCGGAAAGGTTGTCCACCCAAGCGCCGGCCACGTGGTCCGAGCTGAACGTGAAGCCGTGCCGCTCGACGACGGCGAGAGAGGTCAAGAGGAGGTCGACCTGAGGGTCCGGCAAAGCCCGCCCGGCGCTTGGGCCGGGATGGGCGGCGCGCACGCCCGCGCCGCGGGCGAGCCAACCGGACAGCACCCGCTGCGGGTACACCGCCCGAACCCGCGCAAGGTCGTAGCGGTGCCTCGCGGAGCGCCTGAGGAGGCGGATTTCCTCCAGTTCCGAAGGTTCGGGGGAAGGGAGCTCCACGGGCATTTCGGTCCAGCCCCTTTTCCGAAATCGGTCAGCCGTCGAGGAGCAGTGCTTCCACGGCCGCCGCCGCATCCCTTCCCGGAAAGTCTCACAAAGGAAAAGGCGGACCCGGAACTTTCCCTTGGCCTGCATCATCCGTTCCGGGCCGCCTTAAGCAGGGGTGAGCCCTGCATCCCCTAGAATGCCCCCGCAGGAGCCGCTCATGCATCCGGCGCGCTGGAAGATTATGTCACCGGGTTCCCCACTGGGTCTCCATCTGCCGCACGATGCGGTTGAGCCTGCGAGCCCGGTCCTCAAGACGCCGGAACGCCTGGTTGCGCATGGGCGAGTACCCGTAGCTGCACCTCAGCCGGTAGAGGCGGTCTTCAATCCGGTGGTACTCCCTTCGGATCTTTTCGACGTCGACCACCACGGTGCGTCACCCCTCGACGTGTGCTCTCTCCCTGGCCTTAGGATGACGCCGGCGGGCGGCCCTCCATACGAACACGCGCGCCCCATGACCCACTGCGAATAGGAACAGGCGCCTAGTCCTCCCGGACGGTCCCGGTCATACCGTGGAACGCGGGCATGGCGCGGCGGCCCCGCCGTGGGCCTTTCGGGACCGGGCCTGCGCCACGTCCGCACCAAGGAGGGAGACCCTTGGCGCACCGGCTCGCCTTCTCGTCCAACCGCCCCGTCCCCATCGCGATGAAGGTGTCGGATCCGGGGTCGGGCCAGGTCTTGCCGCTTCCCCCGGCTGACCAGCTTCCCCGGATCGATCCCCGGACCCATCTCCCGGCGCCGCCCGGACCCCCGTCGCCGCTGACGCTGGCCAAGGGCGCCGCCATCGAGCTCTTTGCCATCGACCAGACAGCGCTGGACCGGGAAGACGGCACCACTGAAGACGTGCTGTGGGCGCACGCTGCTTTCGACGACCCGCTGGGCCGGCGCGTCCGGCTGGAAGGCCGGGTGGCCGTTCCCAGAAACGAGGCGGTTCAGCACTTCGGCGGCGTCGCCGCCCGCGCGCTGCAGCCTACCGATCGCGAGCCGGACGAACCCGGGGAGCCGGAGCAGCCCGGCTGGACCGTGGTGCCCTTGATCGCGTGGGGGAGCTACGACGTCATCGTGGACGGGGCGGTCTCCGACGCGCGGGTCCTCGGCGTGCTCCGGCTGGAAGAGCGGGAAAGCCCCCGCCTGGACCTGCTCCTTTTCCCCCGGGTGCTGGACGGCGAAGGACGGGCGCACGCGGCCCCCCTCCAAGCCGCGGAGGACCTGGGCGTCGCCGGTTGGCGCCTTCACTGGCCGGCTGTGGACTACCTTCAGGTGCCCGTCCACGCCGCCCGGGCCGAGCGAGGCGACACCCTCTCCGCCATCGCGCGCGAGATGGCGGTCGACGCCGACGTCCTCCGCCGGGCCAACCCCGGCGTCGCCGATCCGGACGCGCCGCTTCAGGGAGAGCTGGTGCGGGTCCCGTTCATCGTCCGCGCGGCGGCGGCCGCGGCCCGGCGGGCCCGGTCCATTGCCCTCTCGTGGAAAGAGATCATCCGCGGCTGGACCACCCTCAACTGAAGCGCCTGTCAAGGACTCCGGAGACACGATTTCTCCGCCTGCGCCCCGCCTTCCGGCGGGGCCTTTTCGCGCCCTGTTGCAGCTCCTGGAAGCGCAGGGATAGATTCCATGTAGGACTCGCCCTGGCCGGCGGGAAATCGACCAACGGCGTTTCGAGGATTTCGGTCCCAGCACAGGCCGCAGATGCCAGAGAAAGGAGACACGCCAATGCGTCCCAGAAGCCTTCGCAGCCTTTCCATCCTTCTGGTCCTGGTCCTGTTCAGCCTGGTGGCCGCCCCGCTCTCTCCGCCAGCCGATGCCGCCCAAGGCGTCACCGTCATCCGCGCTCAGGACCGGCAGGCGCCGCTTTCGGGCGGGGCGCCGCGCCTTTTGGCGGAGGGCACCCCGTACGCCACGCCCTACTACGACCATGACAGCGGCAAGCCCGGTCCTACCGTGGTGGTGGTAGGCGGCATGCACGGGAACGAGCCCGCGGGCTTCCGCGCCGCGCAGCAGCTGGCCGGGCTGGTGCCCAAGAAGGGGCGGCTGATCGTGATCCCGCAGGCCAACAAGCTCGCGGTTGAGGCCGGAACGCGCACCGGCTCCCATCCGGGCGACCTCAACCGGGATTTTCCCAAGTCGAAGACGGGCTCCACCGGCTCCGTCCTGGCCAAGAGCATCTGGAATCTCATGCTCGCGGTACAGCCCGACTACCTTTTCGACCTCCACGAAGGATACGACTTTCACAAGCTCAATAAAGAATCAGTAGGCCAGTCGATCATCTACTATCCTGTAGGCGACGGGGCGTCGGTGGCCAAAGCGATGCAGGCGGCCGTAAACCGGGGGATCGCTAATAAGAACCACCGCTTCTCGCTGCTCAAGTATCCCGTCAAGGGCAGCCTGGCCCGGGCCGCCGGCCTGGTGCTGGGCACCCGGGCCATGATCTTGGAGACCTCGCGCAAGCAGCCCCTGGACACCCGGGTTCAACAGCACGTGACCATGGTGCGGGCGGCCCTCGAGAAGCTCGGTATGCTTTAGGAAAACCGGAGAAAAGATCCCCTCTTGACAGGGTCTTCCACGGGCCATTATGCTAGGGGAGGCGCACTGACCGACCAGTCGGTCAGCCCCAACCGCAGGTACACCGTTCGCTGCTTCGAGCGCCGGACGGACTCGCCAGATTTTCCGTCGGAGGGCACCTGTCGATGAAGAAGAGCTGGATCGGGTGGATTCTCGTATTTCTCCTCGGAGCCGGAGCCGGTTGGTTCCTCTCGGCCGGCTCCCAAGACGCCGCCGCTCCCCGCGCGGCGGGCGTGAACGCGGGCGCGGGAGAGCCGGCGGCGCCCGCAGCCTCTACCCCTGCCGCCGCGGAGCCGCAGGCCGTCTCCGTAAGGGTGCACCCCGTGAGCCGCCGCACGGTCACGTTGAGCCTCGAGGCTCACGGCATCCTCTCGGCCAACCAGGAGATCCGCCTCTCCCCCAAGGTTTCGGGGCGGGTCGCCGCCGTCGCGGCCGACGTCGGCGACACCGTCTCCCGGGGCCAGCTCCTTCTCTCCCTCGAGAAGGATGAGCTCGAAATCAACGTGGCCCAGGCGGAAGCGGCGCTGATGGCCGCCCGGGCCAACCTCGAGCGAGTGAAGGCCGGCGCCCGCCCGGAGGAGATCGAACAGGTGCGGGCGCAGGTGGCCCAGGCCGAGGCCAACCTGGAGCAGGCCCGTTCCAACCTCGCGCGCCTGCGGGCCCTGTACGAAGCGGGCGCCGTCACCCAAGCCCAGCTGGAACAGGCGCAGAGCCAGTTCGACGTGGCCCAGGCCGCCTACACCGCCGCCGCGAACCAGCTGGAACTGGTGCTCCAAGGCGCGCGCGAGGAGGACCGCCAGGCCGCCGAGGCCCAAGTCCTCCAAGCAGAAGCCGCGCTCCGGCTGGCTAAGCTCCAGCTTTCCCAGGCCGACCTCACGAGCCCTCTCGACGGCGTCGTCGCGGACCGCCTGGTGAACCCCAACGACATCATCGGCGCGGGCCAGCCGGCTTTCCGCATCGTCCAGATCGACCCCGTGGTGGTCCGGGTGGAAGTAGGTGACCGCGACATCATCCGCGTCCGTCCCGGCGCCCGGGCCGAGCTGACGCTGGACGCTTTCCCCTTCCAGAGCTTCAGCGGCACCGTGACGGCGGTGGAGGCGGTGGCCAACCCCCAGTCCCGCCTCTTCGGCATCCGCATCGAAGTTCCCAATCCCGACGGGACGCTCAAGCCCGGCATGTCGGCGCGGGTGCGGATCGCCGTCGACTCCCGGGAAGAGTCGGTGGCGGTCCCCGATGAAGCCCTCCTGGCGGAACGGGGCCAGGCCTTCGTCTACGTGGTGGAACACGGCATGGCCCACAAACGCCCGGTGCAGGTGGGCCTTGCCGGCGGCGGCTGGACAGAGATCGTCTCGGGCCTTTCCCCCGGAGAACACGTGGTGGTGGCGGGGCACGCGGCCCTGGCCGACGGCGCCCGGGTGCGCATCAGCGGGAGTGACGCGCTGTGAACGTGGCCAAGTTCGCCGTCTCCCGGCCAATCACGGTCTGGATGGCGGTCTTCGTCGCGGTCCTGCTGGGCTTTTTTTCGCTCACCCGGCTTCCCATCGACCTGCTGCCGGAGATGAACATCCCTATCGCCGCGGTGGCCACCAGCTACGAGGGGGCCGGACCCCAGGAAGTGGAAAGCCTGGTCACCCGCCCCATCGAAGAGGCCATGTCGTCGCTGGCCAACGTGACCGGCGTCAGCTCCACCTCGACGCGGGGCCAGTCGGTGGTGCTGGTCGAGTTTGACTGGGGCACCGATATGAACTTCGCCGCCCTCGAGATGCGGGAGCGGATCGACCTCATCCGGGAGCTGCTTCCCGACGGGGCGGGATCCCCCCGGATCCTGCGCTTCGACCCGTCCGCATCGCCCATCATGCAGCTGGGCATGGGAGGCGACCGCAGCCTGCCCGAGCTCTACGCTCTCGCGCAAGATGTGGTGAAGAACCGCCTGGAGCGGATCGAGGGCGTGGCGTCCGTCAGCGTCTTCGGCGGCCGGGAGCAGCAGGTCCACGTGACCTTGGACCCGGTGCGCATGCGCGCGTTCAACGTCAGCTTTGAGACCGTGGTGCAGGCGCTGCAGGCGGCCAATCTCAACCTGCCCGGCGGAAACATCGTCTCGGGGCGGGAAGAGCTGACGCTCAGGACCACCGGGGAGTTTCACGACCTGGCCGACATCGCCGCCGTCCGGATTCCCACGGCCGCGGGAACCATCCCCTTGCGGGAGATCGCCGAGGTCTCCATGGGGGAATCCGATGAGCGGCAGATCACCCGGCTCAACCGGCAGCCCGCTCTCAACCTGCAGATCGTCAAGGAGACGGGGGCCAACTCGGTGCAGGTCGCGCGCCAGGTGCGCGAGGTCCTGGACGAGATCGCGCGCGAGCTGGGCGACGTGGAGTTCGTGGCCGTGTACGACGAATCGGCGTTCGTCGAAGCGGCCATCGACGCCGTCACCTCCAACGCGGCGGTGGGCGCCCTCCTGGCCGCGCTGGTCCTCTACGCGTTCCTGCGCAGTTTCCGCTCGACGCTGGTCATCGCCATCTCGATTCCCGTCTCCATCGTCTTTACGTTCCTCTTGGTCTACTTCTCGGGAATGACCTTGAACATGCTGTCCCTGGGCGGCCTGGCCCTGGGCGTCGGCATGCTGGTGGACAACTCCATCGTGGTGCTGGAAAACATCTTCCGCCACCGGCAGCTGGGATCCGAAGCGGTCGAGGCCGCGGTGGAAGGAGCCCGGGAGGTGGCCGGCGCCATCCTTGCCTCCACCCTGACCACCGTCGCGGTCTTCGTCCCCATCGTTTTCATGGAAGGCCTGGCCAGCCAGATCTTCTCGGATCTCTCCCTCACGGTGACGTACAGCCTCGCCGCCTCGCTGGCGGTGGCGATGACGGTGGTGCCGCTCCTGGCCTCGCGCCTTCTCGCCAACGACGGCAGCATCTCACGGGTGTCCCTGGCCGCCGCGGGGACAGGGACACCCTCCGGCCCCGAGCGGCCCGCGGCTCCCGCCGGGGGACTCTTGGGGCGGGTGCTGGCGGTCTACGACCGGCTGATCCGGCTGACGCTGCGCCGGCGCGGGTGGACTCTCCTGGCTTTCACCGCCGCGCTGGCCGCGAGCCTTCTCTGGATCGGGCCAAAGCTGGGCACCGAATTCCTGCCCGCCATGGATGAGGGCCAGTTTCAGATCTCTGTCGAAATGCCCAAAGGGACCAAGCTGGCCGAGACCCAGGACTTGGTGGCGCATCTCGAAGAGGCGCTGCTCCGGATACCCGAAGTCTCGTCCATCCTGTCGCAGGCAGGCGACGCCAGCGCCTCGGACAGCGGCGCCATCATGGTGCAGCTCAAGCCCTTGCGGCAGCGGCGCCGCTCCACCGCCGACGTCATTGAAGACGTGCGGCGGCTGGCGGCGGGGATCCCCGGGGCGAACATCGAGGTTCACACCATGTCCTTCGTCGGCGTGGGCGGCGCCGCCCCCGTGCAGGTCCAGGTGCGCGGCGACGACCTGGACGTCTTGGCCCAGCAAGCGGCGCGGCTGGCTGAAGTGATCCGCACCATCCCCGGCACCCGGGAAGTGCGGACCAGCCTCGACGAGAGCAGGCCGGAGCTGGAGATCCGCATCGACCGGGAGCGGGCGGGGCAGCTCGGGCTCTCGGTGGTCCAGATCGCGTCCTCCGTGCGCACGGCCATCGCCGGACAGGCCGCCACCATCTACCGGAGCGGCGGCGAGGAATTTGACGTGGTGGTCCGGCTGGCCGAGCCGTACCGGCAGAACCTGTCGGACCTGAGGAATCTGCCCATCGGGACCCCCTTCGGCATCGTGCCCCTGTCCGAGGTGGCGGAGCTGGTCGAGGCGCGAAGCCCGCTTTCCATCGACCGGGTGGACCAGTCGCGGGTGGTGGCCGTCACGGCCCAGCTTTCCGGGCGGGCTCTCGGCTCCGTCATGAACGACGTCCGGGCCGCGGTGGCCCAGATGGAGTTTCCGCCGGGCGTCGAGGTGGCCTACGGCGGCGAGGACGAGCTGATGGTGGAGGCCTTCTCCGACCTGGGGATCGCGTTCGTCTTGTCCATCGTCTTGGTGTTTGCGGTGCTCGCGTCGCAGTTCGAGTCGTTCACCCAGCCGCTGGTGATCATCGGCAGCATCCCGTTCGCGCTCATCGGGGTGGTCTGGGGTCTCTACCTCACAGGCCACACCTTCAGCGTCGTGGCGTTCATCGGCGTGATCATGCTGGTAGGAATCGTGGTCAACAACGCGATCCTGCTCATCGACTTCATCAACCAGGCGCGCCGGCGCGGCGTGGACCGGCTGCAAGCCGTGGTGGAATCGGGCAAGATCCGCCTGCGTCCCATTTTGATGACGACCCTCACCACCGTCCTGGGCATGCTCCCGCTGGCCCTGGGGATCGGCGAGGGGTCGGAGCTGGAGGCGCCGCTGGCGGTGGTGGTCAGCGTGGGCCTGTCCACCTCTACCCTCCTCACGCTGCTCCTGGTGCCGGCGGTCTACCTGGCGGTGGACGACCTGACGGAATGGTTCCGGCGGGTCCGCCGGGCCCGCAGCCGGACCGTGGGAAAGGAGATGGCGTCATGAAGCGCATCGCTCTCGCCGGGCTCATCCTGGCGCTGCTGCTCTCACCGGCGGTTCGCGCCCAGGAGGGCGGCGGCCTGGCCTACGTCTCGCTGGAGGACGCGGTGGCATTGGCGTGGGAAAACAGCCTCTCTCTGGCCTTGAGCCGCCTCAACGTCCTCGAAGCGGAGCTCAACCTGCAGCAGGCGCGAGCGAACAACCTCGTCCAGCCGTCGCCGACGGCGCTCCTCCAAGCAGAGCGCCAGGCGGAAATCGCCCGGCGGCAGCTGCTCTTGGACCAGTTCGACCTGAAACTCGAGGTGGAAGAGGCCTACTACGCCGTCCTCCGCGCCCAAAATCTCGTCGCCGTGCTGGAAGAGGCGCTGCGCGTCTCCCGCAGGCAGCTGGAGATTGCAGAGCAGCGCTTCGCCCGGGGGACGGGGACGCAGGCCGACGTGCTCAGCGCTGCGAGCCAAGTAGCCCAGACCGAAGCCAACCTGGCGCAGGCCCGGGGCGGGTACGAGATTGCCCTGCTCAACTTCCGGCGAGTGCTGGGCGTCGATTTCGCTGAACCCATCGCGCCTCTCCCGTCGGAGTTCGCTTTTGAGCCGTACGAGACGTCGCCGGACGCGGACATCGCCTTCGCCTTGGAGCACCGGATCGAAGTGCTTCAAGCACGCCTGGCCGTCGAAGCCGCAGCCAAGCAGGTGGAGCTGTTCGACAACGACTACACGCCCGAACTCGCGCTGGAGCTGGCCAAAGTGGCGCTGGCCAAGGCGGAAAACGGCCTCGAGCAGGTGCGGCGCGGCATCCAGCTGGAGATCCGCCAGGCGCACCTGGCGCTGCAGGACGCCGCCCGGCGCCTCTCCGCCCTGGCCAAGAGCGTCGAGGAGGCCGAAGAGAACCTCCGGGTCGCCCAGAGCCTGTACGAGGTGGACATGGCCCCGCTGGTCCAGGTGATGGGCGCCCAGGCCGCTCTCAACAGCGCCCGGACCGATTACGTCCATGCCATCTACGACTACAACCTGGCCCGGGCCCGCTATGAGCGGGCCGTCTCGAGGCCGCTCGAAGGCGGAGTCACACCGTGAACACCCGTGCTGCGCTTTTCCTGATGGTACTGGCTGCGGCCTTGGCGCTCCCCCTCCCCGCCGCCCCGGCGCCGGCCGTGGCAGCCCCCGTCGAGATCCCCACGGCCGCGGAGGCCGTGGGGCTGGCCCTGCGGGAGAGTCCCCAGGCGGCCATTGCCCGGGCCCAGCTGGAGGCGGCCCTGGCCGCCAGCGTCAACCTGGAGTCCATGCTCTTGGGCTGGCGCTTCGACGCCGTCCTCGACGACACGCTTTCCCGCTCGGAGCAGCTCGCGCCCGTGCTGGGCGGCGATCCCCTCAACACGTTCTCCGCTACGGTCGCCGCCCGCAAAGCCCTGGCTGTCCGGGGCAGCACCGCCCTGGCCCTGGAGGAGGCACGCCTCCAGCGCGAGCAGGCCGAGCGCGACTACCTGGCCCGGCTGCGAGAGATCGGCGTCACCGCCTACGAGGCCTACCGCCAGCTGGAGCTGGCGCTCATCCGGCACCGGATCCTCGAGCGAGCCGTAGCGCTCACCCGGGATTCGCTGGAGGCCGCCGAGGAGCAGGCGGTCCTGGGCGCCCACACGGAGGCGCAAGTGCGCGCAGCGCGCCTTGCCCACGAGGAAGCGGTCCAAAGGCGCGACGCCTCCCGGCGCCTGCTCGACATCGCCTGGCAGCGCCTGGCCCGCCTCCTGGGCCTCGACCCGGCGGGCGTCGACATCCTCGACCTCGACGTGATCGAGGTGGAGGAAGCCTTGGAGATGATCGCCGGGCGCCATCCCGCGTTTTGGCCGGAAAGGGCGGTGCCCTGGCAGGAGAGCCTGGAAGAGCTGGTGGAACGCGCGAAGGCGAACCGGCCGGAGGTGCAGAACGCCCGGGCCGCGGTGGCCCTGGCCCGCCTCGGCGTCGAGAAGGTCAAGCTCGACCGGCGGCCGGACATCCAGCTTACCGCCGGTGCGACGTGGCCCGGGCAAATCAGGGCCAGCCTCACCGTGGACGACGAGGGGGTGGCCCAGGCGTCCGTGACGGGATGGCGGTTCGACCGGGCGATCCCTTCCGAGCTCTCCGCGGTGACGCAGGCCCCCAAGGACGAAGTCGACTGGAGCCTCGGGGTTCGGGTCACCTACAACCTCTGGGACAGTGGCGCCTCCAGGGCGGCCGCTCACCGCGCCGGACAGCTGCTGCGCCAAGCCGAGCTCGGCCTCGATGAAGCGCTGCACGGCGTCGCCCTCGACGTCGAGGGGCGCCATGCGGAGCTGGTGAGCGCTTACGAGGCGCTCCTCATGGCGTCGGAGCGGGCGCTGCTGGCCCACCTCGAGCTCGAGACCGAAGAGGCCAAGGCGGCTTTGGGCATGAGCTCCCGCCTCCAGGTGGACGCGGCCGCGATGCAGCTCTGGCAGGCGGTGGCCGCCGCCGTCTCGGCCCGCTTCGACTACGAGCTGGCCGTGGTCCGGCTGGCCGCCGCGGCGGCGTGGGACCTGGAGACTTTGAGCCAGATCGTCCACGGGCTTCAGGGGTGGTGAGGGCCGGTGCCGGAAGAGCGCAGCCCCCGCGCCCCGCTGGAGGGGGGTAAGAAGCAGGCCATCATGAACGCCGCGCTGGCCGTCATCACGGAGAAGGGGTACCACCCGGCCACCATCGACGAGATCGCCGAGAAGGCCGGCGTCGGCAAGGGCACCATCTACCTCTACTTCGAGAGCAAGCTGGCGCTGGTCAGCGAGCTGATCGATTCCGTCACCCGCGCCCACTTGAACGAGATGGAAAAGCGAATCGCCCAGGTCCAGGGAGCCAAGGAGAAACTCCTGGTGCTCGCGGGCGTCGAATTCGATTTCTGGCGCCGCCACGCTCCCCTGGCACAAATCCTGGCTTCGGGCGAGATGGTGGGGATGGCGCACGAGCTGCGCGATCAGATGCGGGCGGCGCGGGAGCGATACGTCCGGCTGATCCAATCGGTGATCGAGGAAGGCCAGCGCCAGGGCGTCTTCGCCCCGTCTATCGATGCGGCCCTCGCGGCCGCCATCATTTTCGGCGCGCGGCTCAGCCTCTTCCAGTTTGCCGCCGAGCACCGGGGAGCCCAGCCTGACGCCATCCGCGGCCAGGCGCTGGACTTCTTCCTCCGGGCCCTGGGCGCGGCGCCCGCCCGAGAAGCGTGAGGGCTCCGGCCTGGCACCGTCAGCCGGTGGCGTCGGCGCGCGCGGCGCCGGCGCCTCCTGCGTCCCGCGGCAAGCCGCCCCGGGACGCTTCCGCCTGCCGCAGCAGGTACATGTACTTTCGCTCCGCCGCCTCCAAGGAGAAGATGGCGTGGTCGATGAGCTCGGGATCGGTGACGTTTTCGAAGTAGAGCCGGGCGGCTTGCCACTCGGCGCGGGCCTTTTCCACCGCTTTGTCCACGTTGTCCACCTCGGCCCGCCGCCCGGAGCGCCGGGGCAAGGGATCGTCGAGCACCAGCCAGTCCCATACTTTGGCCACCAGTGCACGCCACCAGCCGGCCACGGCCACCGCCTCCTGGTGAGGGAATCCTTGGACAGTATAGGCGGGCCGTGTTCAAACTATTCCGGCTTACATCTCCCGGCGGCCTTCCAGCGCCTTCGTGAGGGTCACCTCGTCGATGTACTCCAGGTCTCCTCCCACCGGCATGCCGTGGGCCATCCGGGTGACGCGGATTCCCAGCGGCTTGATCAGCCGCGCGAGGTACATCGCGGTGGCCTCTCCTTCCGGGTTGGGATCGGTGGCCAGGACGATCTCTTTCACCTCGCCGCCCTGCAGCCGCTGCAGGAGCTCCTGGATGCGCAGGTCCTGCGGGCCGATCCCCTCCATCGGCGAAATGGCGCCGTGGAGCACATGGTAGACGCCCTTGAACTCGCGCGTCCTTTCCAGCGCGATCACGTCCTTGGGATCCTCCACCACGCACAGCAGCGAGCGGTCCCGGCTCTCGTGGGTGCAGATGCGGCACGGGTCGACGTCGGTGAGGTTGCAGCAGACCGAGCACTGGATGGTCTTCTCGCGGGCCTCCACGATGGCGCCGGCCAGGGCGTGCGCCTCTTCCCGGGGCAAGGTGACGATGTGGAGCGCCAGCCGCTGCGCCGTCTTGGGGCCGATCCCCGGTAGCTTAGTCAGTTCTTCGATCAGACGGGCGATGGGCCGTGCGAAGGTCGCCATGGATGCGCCGCCCTACTCCCTCTCAAAAACCGGGCAGCCCCGGAAGGCCCAAACCGCCGGTCACCTGCGCCATGGCTTGAGACGCCATCTCTTGGGCCTTTTTCAACGCGTCGTTCACGGCGGTAAGGACCAGGTCCTCCAGCATCTCCACGTCGCTCGGATCCACCGCGGCGGGGTCGATCTTGACGGCGACGATCTCGAGGTGCCCGTTGGCCGTCACCGCCACCGCGCCCCCGCCCGCCGAGCCCTCCACCGTCTTTTCGGCCAGGGCTTCCTGGACTTTCATCATCTCGGCCTGCATCTTTTGCACTTGCTTCATCATCTTTTGCACGTTCATGGCTCACTCGGCCTCCGTTCGCTCAATCCGGGTGATCCGGCCGCCGAAGAGGTTCAGGGCCGCCCGGACGATGGGCTCGTCGATCTCGGCAGGATCGATGGGCTCGCCCCCGGGTTCTCCGGGGACTGCTGCCCGGCCGTCCTCATCCCCGCCTCCCGGCGCGGGCGAGGCGCCCGGTCTTGCGCGCTCCGGCGTCACGCTTCGAGGCGGGCCAGCCGGGGAACGTCCTTCCCCGTCCCGGGGACCGCCGGAATCCGCCGGGGACGGGAAAGGCCCACTGCCGCTGCTGAGCACCGCCCGCATTTTGAGCGGCCGGCCGAAGACCTGGGACATCACCTTCTCCACGGCCTGCCGGTTCTTATCCTTTTCCATGTTGGCCTGGTGAAAGCGGTGGCTGGGCGAGAACGCGACGATGACTGTATCGCCTTGAACGGCTGCCGGAACGCCCTCCCTGAGGAATGCCTCTTGCTGCACGAAGCGGGCAGCCCGCAGCTGCTCCAGCACCCGGGGCCACTGGGAGCGGACGAGAGCCAGGAGCTGCGGATCTCCCACCGCCGGCTCCGGGGAAACCTCTCCGCCCGGGCCGGGGGCGGCTGCTGCCCCGGCGGGGATCGCCTCCTCCTTCCCTGCGGGCACTTCGCCTTGAGCCTCCGGCTGCTCCCGGGCCTCCCGCGCGCCGTCACCGGCGGCAGAGAGAGAGGCGGGCGGGGCGGCGCCGGGCGTCTCGAGCCGGCGCTCCAGGGCCTCGACCCTCCGGGCGAGCGCCTGCCATTCCCCACGGGCCTCCCCTCTCAGCAGCTGGATCAGGGCCAGCTCCAGCGAGAGCTGGGGCGTGGATGCCCAGCGCATGTCGCTCTCGGCCCGTCCCAGCGCCTCGATGATTTCCACCAACCGCGAGAGCGAAAAGCAGCCCGCCATCTCCCGGGCCCGGGCCCGGGCCCCGGCGGGCAGGTAAACCAGGCGGTCGCTTCCGGGCGCGGCGGTGAGCACCAGCAGATCCCGGAAATAGCGCACGGCATCCGCCGCAAACTGCCGCAGGTCCCGCCCGGCATCCGCCACCTCTTTCACCAGCAGAAGGCAGCGGCCCAGGTCCTCCGCCGCCAAGCTTTCGGCCAGCTCTTCGATCCTCTGGGATTCGACGACGCCCAGAGCCTGCGCGACCACCGCCTGGGTGACGCTCCCCTGGCCGAAGGCGATGCACTGGTCCAGGTAGCTCAGAGCGTCCCGCATGCCGCCTCCGGCATGCCGCGCCAAAAGCTCCAGCGCCTCGGCCTCGACGCTCACCCCTTCATGTTCCGCGACCTTGCGCAGGTGGGAGACGATTTCGTCGGGCGCCAGCGGGCGGAAGTCAAACTTCTGGCACCGGGAGACGATGGTCGCCGGGATCCGGTGGGGCTCGGTGGTGGCGAAGACGAACACCACGTGACGGGGGGGCTCCTCCAACACCTTGAGCAGGGCGTTGAAGGCCTCCGTCGTCAGCATATGGACCTCGTCGATGATGTAGACCTTGTACTCGCCCTCGGCGGGTGCGAACTTCACCCTTTCCCGCACGTCCCGGATCTCGTCGATGCCGCGGTTGGAGGCGCCGTCGATCTCGATCACGTCGACGCTGCTCCCCTGGGCGATCCGGATGCAGTTGGCACACTGGTTGCAAGGGGAGCCGGTAGGCCCCTTTTCACAGTTGAGCCCTTTCGCGAGCAGGCGGGCCAGGGTGGTCTTGCCGGTGCCCCGCGGGCCGGCGAACATGTAGGCGTGAGCGACCCGGCGCGCGTCCAGCGCGTTCTTCAGCGTGCGGACGACGTGCTCCTGTCCGACCACGTCGTCGAAGGTTTGCGGGCGCCACTTGCGGTAGAGGGAAAGGTATGCCAACACGCTCACTCCCGGGCATCTTCGCTCAACATTCGCCCAGGCGGCAGGCGACTCCTTTCGGTGCGGGACGGCAGTGGATGCCGGCACGCGAGCAGCCCGGACCTTTGGCCCGGGCTGCTCCGCCGCGATGGGACGCGAAAAAACGCCGTGCACCCGCCGTCGATCGACCGCCCCGAGCGGCACTCCTGCAGTTAGCTCAGGCCAGGCACCCTCGCGGCACACGAGAGCTCTCGCTTACCGCTGCTTCCTTCCGGACCTGACGGGGTTCACGAGGTCCCGTTGCACAAGACCCGGCCCTCAACGCCACTTGCAGGCTCCGGACCCCAAAGCGATGCGACCTCGGGAGGGAATTCAGCCCCGCTATAGCGGATTGCGGGTACAGGGCACCGCTACCTCCCCGCTTAGCACGGCAAACTCCACAATCCTGGGAGATTCATTATACCGGGCGGAAGCGAGCGGTGTCAAGGAAGGCCGCATCAGTGACGCCGGGAGCCCCGGCAAAAATCCCCCGGCACGACTCGGTCCTTTTCCGGCGATGCTAACCGTGACCGGGGGCGGCTCGCCCTCCACTTCTCTCACGGGAGGCCTACCATGACCCGAGCAAGAGAACGGCACGATCCGTCGAAGCCAAAGGCGCCCCAGCCCTCGCGGCGCCCCAAGAAGAGCGACGAGGGACTGGTGGTGCTGGACAACCCCGATGATGGGGAGCTCTTCGAAACCGGCGACAACGCCGACGTAGCCGGGAGGCGAAACGCGCGCGAGCGCCGCCCCACAAAGAGCTGATCCGGGACCTGCCCGCGGCGCTCCGCGCTCCGCCAGCTTGTGGTATAATGGTACTGTGTCTGCGCGCGGCTGGCCGCGCGGCGAGGAGGCCCTGGCGGATGGCGAGCGACCTGCGCGAGCGCGACGAGTCCTTGATGCGCGAGGCCATCGCCGAGGCGCGCAAGGCCTTTGCCATGGGCGAGGTTCCCATCGGCGCGGTGGTGACGGGTCCGGACGGCGCCGTGATCGGCCGGGGGCACAACCTCCGGGAGACCGCGCAGGATCCCACGGCGCACGCCGAGATCCTGGCGGTGCGGGAAGCCTCCCGCCGCCTGGGCTCGTGGCGATTGACAGGCTGTAGCTTGTATGTTACAATTGAGCCCTGCCCGATGTGTGCAGGCGCCATCGTCCTCGCCCGGATCGACCGGGTGGTGTACGGCGCCGCCGACCCCAAGGCGGGGGCGGTGGATACGCTCTACCGCTTGCTCTCTGACGAGCGGCTCAACCACCGGGCCGCGGTGACCGGCGGGGTCCTGCAAGAAGAGTGTGCCATGTTGATGCGGGACTTTTTCCGCCGCTTGCGTTAGCGCCGTGGGTGCGAGACAAAAAGGTTCGCGGAAGGGTGTCTGAGCGGCCGAAAGAGGCGGTCTCGAAAACCGTTAGGCGCTGCAAGGCGCCTCGAGGGTTCAAATCCCTCCCCTTCCGCCACGTTTTCCATATTACTTTTCCGCCGCGGTCTGCGGCGTACAGTGTGGCCACGGAGGAGTCGCGTAGCTGGCCTAGCGCACACGACTGGAAATCGTGCCACCCCAAAAGGGTGACGTGGGTTCGAATCCCACCTCCTCCGC
>PKEX01000014.1 GCA_002919235.1 Clostridia bacterium | reverse complement strand
GAGGGTGTCAAAGCGCAGCCGGATCCACACGAGCTTGGCGGCGGGCGTGAGGTCCTTGGCCAGCAGCAGCTCAAGCGGCACGTCGACGGCCTTGACTGCGGTCGATCCCGCTTTCACCGCCGTGGGGATGTCGTCCCTCCTTGAGGCTCGGGTTCTTACGGCAACCTTCAACGTGAGCGGCCTCCCCGCGTTGGTTGAAATACCAAAATATGGCAAGAGAACAGTTGTTCGTGGACGTGTGAAATCCTGTCGTCTTTCGGCCTCCGAGGTGATGTAACGTCGCGAAATCTCCACCGCGTCGATCTGCGGGGCCTCCAGCCTTCCGGGTAAGGAGTTTATGGGTGCATCAAGTATGCAAACGGGCGGCTGTCGTCGTGTCCGGAAAGTGACTCAGATGTTCTTTCCGGTCGCGTTGGGGGCATTTTTTGGCCTGGAACTATGGATCGAACGGGTCGAAATGGCAGCTATACCGCCTGGCACTTGGGGCGTTCACCGGGGAGGTAGACGAGCTGCGGGAGTTGCGGGCCTTTATCGGACGCGGCTTTCGCCTCGACCAAGGGAGCGGTGGCTCGGACTGAACGCGTCCGGAATCTGCCCGCATTGAACCGCCGGGATGGTCGTCCATACCTAACCCCGCCGGGTAGTATGACGAAATCCCTGCTCAAAGGCGTGCGTTTACAGGATCCATGTACTCAGGGGCAGGGACAGGAAACTTGAGCACAGATTTCGGACACGACTCCTGGCAAGAGCCCGCCGAAACCGGCGATGGGCCAGCGCAACTGGAGGGAGCCCGCCGAAACACAGGCGACGGACTACCGGAACGGGAGAGTGCCCACCGCAACTGTGGAAATAGCCCCCCGCAACTCGAGAGAGCCCGCGGAAAATCGGGCAGAGCCCACGGAAAACTGGGCAGAGCCTGCGGAAAGCAGGCCCGAGCCTGCGAAAGCGCCCAGAGCCTGCAAGAACCGGGCTAGAGCCCCCCGGAAAAGTCCGGACCGGCTCTGCTCGAAACAACGAGAGCCTGCGGGAGCCTGTCGCAGCGACAGTCCGCGGGAGACGACGTGGATCTTGACACCGCGTACAGCCGCGGAATATGATTAGTTCGTGACCGAACGTTCTGTGGCGAACGACCCGCCGCGGGACGGGTCGTGCGGGACAAACCGCATGGGCTTATCGCTGGACCTCCAAACTGGGCTTTGAAACGGGAGTGATCCATGATGCCGGCGACACCCGGGACGACGCCGGTGGAAATCGCCGTCCTGTGGCGGCACGTCAACCGGGAAATGCGAGCGTTGATGCTCCGGGCGGGAAAGGAGTACGAGCTTCCGCCCTTTTCGTTCATGCTTCTCCGTCATATCAAAGAGGAGCCGGGCGTCACCCTGAGCGAGCTGGCCCGCCGGGTGGGAGCGGCCAAGAGCCACATCTCGACGACTGTTGAGCATCTGGTCAAAGAAGGGTACGTCGAGAAGCGCTCCGACCCCAGCGATCAGAGGGTGGTGCGGCTGCACGTGACGGAGGCGGCCCGGAGCTTCTTCGCGAGCCTCGGGGACCGGGCCCGCGGAGTGTGGGCCGTCGTCTTGGAGGAGTACGATGGGCCCAGCGAAGAGGTGGCCCGGTTCTTGCAGGCGCTGCTGGAGGCGGTGGGGCGGGCGTGCGCCCGGTTCGACGGCGAAGCCGCCGGGGCAGAGGCGGCAGAGGCCGGAGAGGCTGCAGAGACCGCCCGGGCCGCTAGAGCCGTAGATGCTTCCGGCGCGGAAGAGCACACCGCCGGCGGGAAAGCCTCAGGAGCGGACGAAAGCGCCCGTGCTGCAGAAGAGGGAGCCGTCGCGGCGGAGGTGCGGGAGCGGTGAGAGAGCTGCTGCCGATCTTGCGCCCCTACCGCTGGATGGCGGTGGCCGCCGCTGTGCTCGTGTTTGTCCAGGCGCTTTCCGAGATCTTCCTCCCGACGCTGATGGCGAGCATCGTGGACGACGGCGTCGTGAAAGGCGACACAGGGCATATCCTTGCCGTCGGCGGGGTGATGGTGGCCGCGGCGGCGGTGGGGATGACGGCTGCGTTCGTCGGTGCGCGCCTTGCGTCGCTGGTCGCGGTGGGATTCGCCCGGGACCTGCGGAACAAGTTGTTCGCCCACGTCTCCAGCTTCTCGCTGCAGGAGTTTGACAAAGTCGGGACGGCCACGCTGATCACCCGGACCACCAACGACGTGGCGCAGGTGCAGCAGCTGGTGTTCATGTCCCTCCGCATGATGATCCGGGCGCCGCTGATGGCCGTGGGCGGCATCGTCATGGCGGTGGTGCAGGACGCCCGGCTCTCGCTGCTCCTCGCTGCGGCCATCCCGCTCCTGGCCGTGGTCATCACTGTGATCTCCCGCAAGGGGATGCCTCTCTTCAAGGCGGTGCAGGAGAAGATCGACCGGCTCAACCTGGTAACCCGGGAAGGGCTGGCCGGCATCCGGGTGATCCGGGCCTTCAACCGCACTCAGTATGAGGAGAACCGGTTCGACGGGGCCAACCGGGAGCTCACCGGGACGGCGGTCCGGGTCGGGCGCCTCATGGCCGCCATGGACCCGGCCATGTCGACGATCTTCAACGCCACCGCCATCGCGATCTTGTGGTTCGGCGGCATCCGGGTCGACCTGGGGGAGCTCCAGGTGGGGCGCCTGATGGCGTTCATCCAGTATGCGATGCAGATCATGTTCTCGCTGATGATGGTCTCCATGATCCTGGTGATGGTGCCCCGGGCCGCGGTTTCCGCCTCCCGCATCGCCGAGGTGCTGCGCATGCGCCCGTCCGTGACGGATCCCGAGGAGCCGCAGGTCCCCGCCGAAAACCTGGGCGTCGTGGAGTTCGAGAACGTCACCTTCTACTACCCCGGCGCCGAGGTGCCGGCGCTGCGCGGCGTTTCGTTCACCGCCCGGCCCGGGCAGGTGACGGCGATCATCGGCAGCATCGGTTCGGGGAAATCGACCCTGGTCTCGCTGCTTCTGCGCTTCTACGATGTCACGGAAGGCAGCATCCGGGTGGACGGCGTCGACATCCGGAAATGGCCGCAAAAGGAGCTCCGAGACCGCATCGGCTACGTGCCGCAGCGCGCCATGCTCTTCAGCGGCACCGTCCGGGAAAACCTGCGCTACGGCAAGCCTGACGCCACCGACGGCGAGCTGCGCCACGCGGCGGAGGCGGCGCAGGCTGCGGAGTTTGTGGAGCGGCTGGAGGACGGCTACGACGCTCTGGTCGCACAGGGCGGGACCAACCTCTCGGGCGGCCAGCGGCAGCGGCTCACCATCGCCCGGGCGCTGGTGCGGCGGCCCAAGATCTACGTGTTCGACGACAACTTCTCGGCGCTGGACTTCAAGACCGACGCCAAAGTGCGGATGGCGCTGCGGCGGGAGACGGCGGATGCGACGGTGATCATCATTGCGCAGCGGGTGGCGACGATCATGGATGCGGATCAGATCATCGTGCTGGACGCCGGCGAGGTGGCGGGCATCGGCACCCACCGGGAGCTGTTGGAGTCGTGCCAGATCTACCGGGAAATCGTGGCCTCGCAGCTGGCGGAGGAGGTGATCGCGTGAGCCAGGCGAACCATGCGCCGGCAAAGCCGGCCAACAGCGCCGCAACCAGACCGGAGCGCCGGCCGGGGCCGCATATGGGGCCGCCCCGGGGAGGGCCGCACGCGATGACCATGCCGGTGGAGCGGGCCAAGGACTTCCACGGCACGCTGCGGCAGCTTCTCAAGTACCTGCGCCCGCACCTGGGGACGCTGGTCCTGGTGGGCATCCTGGCCGCCGCCAGCACGCTGTTTGGCGTCATCAGCCCGCGGGTGCTCGGCCATGCGACGACGGTCATCTTCGACGGGTTCATGGCGCGGCTGCAGGGCGTGCCCGGGGCGGGGGTGGACTTCGGCGCCCTGAAGCGGGTGATCGCCGTCCTCGCCGTCCTGTACGTGGCCACCTCGGCCTTCAACTACGCCGTGAACTACATCATGGCCGGCGTGTCGCAGCGGATCGCCTACGACCTGCGCCAGCAGGTGAACCGCAAGCTGTCGCGGCTTCCCTTGCGCTTTTTCGACTCGCACACCCACGGCGAGATCCTGAGCCGGGTCACCAACGACGTGGACAACATCGCCGGCACGCTGCAGCAGAGCATCACGCAGGCGATCACGTCCGTCGTGACGCTGGTGGGCGTGCTGGCGATGATGCTCAGCATGAACCTGTGGCTGACGCTCATCGTCCTGCTGACGCTGCCGGCCGCGGGCGTGCTCACGTCGCAGGTGGCCCGCCGGTCGCAGCGGTACTTCAAGGCGCAGCAGAAGGCGCTGGGCGAGCTCAACGGCCACGTGGAGGAGATGTTCACCGGCCATGCGGTGGTGAAGGCCTTCGGCCGTGAGCAGGCGTCGGTGGAGCGGTTTAGGGCCATCAACGACCAGCTCTACGAAGCGGGCTGGCGGGCCCAGTTCATCTCGGGCCTCATCATGCCGATGCTGGGCTTCATCAACAACTTCGGGTACTTGGCGGTCAGCGTGGCCGGCGGCCTGTTGGTCACCCGGCAGGTGATCACCATCGGAGACGTGCAGGCGTTCCTCCAGTACGCCCGGCACTTCAACCAGCCCATCGTGCAGCTGGCCTCCATCGCCAACGTGATCCAGTCGACCATCGCTTCCGCCGAGCGGGTGTTTGAGCTCTTGGCCCAGGAGGAAATGACGCCCGAGCCCCGCACGTCCCGGAAGGTGCAGCCGGTGCGGGGGCACGTGGTGTTCGAGAACGTCTGGTTCGGCTACAGCCCCGACCAGCCGCTCTACAAGGGGCTCAACCTGGATGTGAAGCCCGGCCAGGTGGTGGCCATCGTGGGCCCCACCGGCGCCGGCAAGACGACCTTGGTGAACCTCCTGATGCGCTTTTACGAGATCCACAAGGGGCGGATCCTCATCGACGGCGTCGACATCCGGGAGATGTCCCGG
Organism: Clostridia bacterium; assembly: GCA_002919235.1. Taxonomy (GTDB): domain Bacteria; phylum Bacillota; class Limnochordia; order DTU080; family RSA5; genus RSA5. Next base: position 81,680 of record PKEX01000014.1, on the reverse strand, counting down.
GAGGAGCTGCGCAGCATGTTCGGCATGGTGCTGCAGGATACGTGGCTCTTCAGCGGCACGATCCGGGAAAACATCGCCTACTCCCGGCCGGAGGCCACGGAGGAAGAGATCGTCGCGGCGGCCCGGGCGGCGTATGCGGATCACTTCATCCGCACGTTGCCCGACGGGTACGACACCGTCCTCAACGAAGAGGCCTCCAACCTCTCGCAGGGCCAGAAGCAGCTGCTCACCATCGCCCGGGCGTTCCTGGCCGACCCGCCCATGCTCATCCTGGACGAGGCGACGAGCAGCGTGGACACCCGCACCGAGCTGCAGCTGCAGCGGGCCATGGAGAAGCTGATGAAGGGGCGCACCAGCTTCGTCATCGCCCACCGGCTCTCCACCATCCGGGAGGCCGACAACATCCTGGTGATGAACGAAGGCCGCATCGTCGAGCAGGGCCGGCACGCGGAGCTCCTGGCCGCCGGCGGGTTTTACGCCGAGCTCTACAACAGCCAGTTCTTGGGGGCGCAGGTGGGGACGGCGGGGTGAGCCCGTCCCCGGCAGCCCGGCGGAAAACGAGAGAGCGAAAAGGAAAGGACGAAAATGAGCGGGCGGCGGGTCTTGAGACCCGCCGCCTTCGGCATGTGTGCGTCACTTCCCGTCCCTGGCCACCGGCGGCTCAAGCCCCAGGGCGTGGACCATGTTGAAGAAGACCTCGGTGTTGTCCAGCAGGCGGCCAAAGAGGTGCGCTCCGGGACCCGAGGCGGTGAGGGTAATGTCGTCGACGGTGTGGACAGCCTCTCTGACGGCGTAGGGGAGGTTGCCCGTCTGCAGCTCGCCGCCGGGATCCCGGTCCGGGTTGGGCACGGCTTTGCCGTCCACCGCCACCGCCGGAGAGAGCGGCCGGGGATTGAACTTGAAGTCGTCGCGGTAGTCGGGGTGATTGCCCCAGCCCACGGCCAGGGTGCGCTCCACCTGGATCTCGTCGGGGAAGCCGTCTCCGTCCTCGTCGCGGTAGGTGGGAAAGCCCGCCTCCGCGTAGACGCGGACCGCATCGCGCCCGGTCTTGCCGTCGCCTTCCCAGTAGGTGCCGGTGATGGTCAACCCGTGGGCGTGGTCGCCCACCACGATGATGAGGGTGTCGTTGTTCCGGGCGGCGAAGCGCTTGGCCACGCCGACGGCTTTGTCCAGCTCCAGCGTCTCCCAGACGGCGCGCTCCCAGTCGATAAGGTGGGCCTGCTTGTCGATGGAGCCTGCCTCCACCATCAGGAAGAAGCCGTTTGGATTTTGGGAGAGCACCTCGATGGCCTTTTCGGTCATCTCCCACAGGGTGGGCTGGTCGGTGAAGGGGCCGATCACTTCGGGGTCGCGGACGATCTCCCGGTCGATGTACGTGTTCATCGTGTCCAGGTGGAAGAGGCCCAGAAGCTTCTTGGGCCTGCCGGCCTCAAGGAGCTCCGTCCGGGTACTGACGAAGGTGTAGCCCCGCTCCTGAAACTCCGCGATGAGGTCCCGGTCGTCCCGCCGGCCGGAGCCGGGCACGCTCTGGGGCAGGAAATCCCGGGAGCCCCCGCCGAGGATCACGTCGAGACCGGCTTCGAGGAGCTGCTCGGCGATGATGGTCCGGTCCGAGCGGCGGCGGGTGTGCGCCACCATCGCCGCAGGCGTGGCGTCGGTGATGTACGCAGTGGAGACGATGCCCGTGGCCATGTGGCGGCTGCGCTTGACCAGCTCCGTGATGTTTTCCACCCGGGGATCGTCCAGCGTGTCGGGGGTGGAGTCCGGATAGACCCCCAGGGCGTTGATGGCGCTCTTGTGGCCGGTGGCGTAGGCGCTGGCGCTGTTGGCCGAGTCGGTGGCGATGGAGTCCATGCCCGACGTGGTGACCACGCCGTACACGTCCATCATGTCCATCTCAAGGAAGCCCAGGTACTTGCCCTCGGACATCCCCCGGCCGACAAGGCGCGCTGCGGTGCGGAAGGACTGGGTCAGCCCGTCGCCGATGAAGAGGATCACGTTCTTGGCCCGGCGCTCGCCGGGGTTGGCCCGCACCACCTCATAGAAAATCGACCGGTGGTGCTCGCCGGCCCGCACGTCCACTTTCCGGACTCCCGCCTCGGAGAAGGCGACGTCCCGGATGGTGAGGCTTGTGACGCCGTCCGCATTGTCCCGCTGCCCCTGTTTCCCGAAGTACGCCTCGGCGTCGATCCCGTCGATTTCGACGGTGAAACCCGGCGCGTCGATGCCGTGAAGCTCGACGCGGAAGTCGAACCGCTGGCCCGCCAGGAACTTGGCCCGGTCGATGGGCAGGATGACGATGCCCGGTTCCTGCGCCAGGCCGGGGAGGGCGACGGCGAGTACCGTCAAGGCGGCCAGGACCACGGCTGTCCAGGGGCGCCGGCGCCGTGGGGCGGGCCCGAGGCCGGCGGGTGGCAGCGTCTCCGGCCGCCGGACCAGCGGCGTGCGCAACGGTCTGCCAGGCGCCGGCTGCCGCCGGGTGAGGGCGATCCGGCCCAAGATGAGAGACAACGTGCTTCCGGCGTGCAAGAGAACTCGCTCCTTTCACGTGCGTTCCTCGCGGGAGTGCAGTTCCCGTGGGCCTCTCCCGGAGTCGCGCTCTGGCTGGTTTGGCATGGGAAGAGATGGAGGGTCGCGACCGTCCCGGATTCAGGATAGCGGGGAGGTGTTACGAAATCGTGCGCGAGGGTGTATCCGTATCGCAACCGGTGTTTCCCGGTGGCTGAAAAGGTTTTCTTCCGGCGGGTGCCTAAAGTAACCCAATGGTTTTGCAATGTCAAAAGACGCAACCGGAGGCAGGCTCAATGGCAGAGATCCGACTCCCCAGGTACCTTGTGACGCACATGTACGCCGCGGACCCTAGAGCCCACGTTTTCGAAGGAAAGATCTACGTCTACCCGTCGCACGACATCGACGCGGGGATTCCCGAAAACGACGACGGCGACCACTTTGCCATGGTGGATTACCACGTGCTTTCTCTGGAGGACGTGACGGGCGAGGTGACGGATCACGGCGTCGCGCTCCGCCTGGAGGACGTGCCGTGGGCGGCCAAGCAGCTCTGGTCCAACGACGTGGCCTACAAGAACGGCACGTACTACATGTATTTCCCGGCGAAGGACCACGACGGCGTCTTCCGCATCGGCGTGGCCACCAGCTCGTCGCCGGCGGGGCCCTTTACGCCCCGGCCCGAGCCGATGAAGCGGGCGTTTAGCATCGACCCGGCCGTCTTTGAGGACGACGACGGCACTCATTACATGTACTTCGGCGGCATCTGGGGCGGGCAGCTCCAGCGCTGGGAGAAGGGGACGTACGACCCCACCGTGCCGCCGGAGCCGTCGGGCGACCGGCCGGCGCTGGGCCCCCGGGTGGCGCGCCTGGCCGACGACATGCTGGAGCTGGCCGAAGAGCCCCGGGAGATCCAGATCCTCGACCCATCGGGCGAGCCTATTAAGGCGGACGACCACGACCGCCGGTTCTTTGAAGCGGCGTGGATGCACAAGTACCAGGGCACGTATTACCTTTCCTACTCGACGGGCGACACGCACAAGCTGGTGTACGCCACGGGGGACAACCCGTACGGGCCCTTTACGTACCGGGGCGTCATCCTCACGCCCGTCGTCGGCTGGACCACGCACCACTCCATCGTCGAGTACAAGGGGAAGTGGTACCTCTTCTACCACGACTCGACGCTTTCGGGGGGCAAGACCCCCCTGCGCAGCGCCAAGGTGACGGAGCTTCACTACCGGCCGGACGGCTCCATCGTCACCCTCGACGGGATGACGGGGCTGCCGCTGGAAGAGTAGGCCGGAGGGCAGGACGTACAGCAGGACGGGAAGCGGGAGAAGAGGACACGAACTCTAAGCCCGGCTCGCGTGCGGCGCGTGGCGCCTTCAGGCGGGCCGGGCTCCGCGGTAGGCGGTGTGAGCCGCTCTCCGGGCAGGTGCGGCCTGGAGGGCTTGGGCCCGTTCCTTGGCCCGGGCGGCCCGTTCCGATCAGGGTACTTTGGCGCCCTAACGTGCGGTTCCTCCGGGCCAAATCGGCCTAACGTCTTTCCCCGGCCGGGTCGATTAAGATATAGTAGAGACGTGAGTCGTCCTGGAAAGGAATGAGTGCCACGGTGAAAAAAGCCGTACTCTACGTTGTCCTCGTCGCAGCGCTGTCGCTGCTGGCCGTCGCGGGCGGCCTTTCCGCACCGCAGGTCCTTTCGGTCGCAGTCTTTTCGAGCTTTATCATCGGCACCTTGCTCTTTTGGCCCTTCCGCTTGGCGTTCGCCTTGGTGGGCATCGCCGTCCTCCTGGCCAGCGGTCTCTTGGACGTGCCGCACCTCATCGAGTTCGCCAGCCTGGACGTCATCCTGTTCCTGGTCGGGATGATGATCATCATCGGGTACTTGGAGAACAACCACTTCTTCGAAGCCTTGCTGGAAAAGGTGCTGCCGTACATCGGCGGCTCGGCGAAGAAGCTGATGGTGGCGCTATTGGCCATCTCGTTCGTCTCGGCGGCCCTGGTCGACGAAGTGACGTCGATCCTCTTCATGAGCGCCATCATGCTCCGCATCTGCCGCCACTACAAGCTCAATCCCGTCCCGTTCATCATCATGGTGGTGTTCGCCACCAACATCGGCAGCAGCGCGACGGTGGTGGGCAACCCCATCGGCGTGCTGATCGCCCTGCGGGCGGGCCTCGCGTTCCCCGACTTCCTGCGCTGGGCGACGCCCATCTCGCTGGCGGCGTGGGTCGTCACGGTGCTTCTTTCGTTCGTGTTCTTTAGGAAACCCATGGCCCAGCTCCAGCAGGCCATCGACGCCCAGCGGGAGACCGGTTCCGAGCTGGCCGCCGCGGGCGGAGAGGGAGAGGCGCGCCCTGCCGGCAACTTCGCGCTGCCGCTGGTCATCTTCCTGGGGACCATCATCGGGCTTCTCAGCCACAAGAGCGTAGAGCATCTCCTGGGCTTGGACCACAACGTGATGCTGGTGGGCACGGCGCTGCTCTTCGCCGGCATCGTGCTGTTCATCGAGCGGGAAAAGGCGAGGGACCTGGTCGAAAAGCGCGTCGACTGGTGGACGCTGGCCTTCTTCATGCTCCTCTTCGCTTCCGCCGGCACCCTGCGCTACGTCGGCGTGACCGAAGAGATCGCCAAGGGGATCATCCACCTCACCGGCGGCGAGATCGTCCCGCTGGTGTGGATCGTCACCTGGGGCATCGGGATCCTGTCCGCCTTCATGGACAACGTGCTGGCCGTGGCGTCGTTCATCCCCATCGTGGGCGACCTCCAGAACATCGGCGTCAACGTCTTCCCGCTGTGGTGGGCCATGCTCTTCGGCGGCACCATCCTGGGGAACCTCACCCTGGTGGGTTCGACGGCCAACATCATCGCCGTGGGCCTTCTCGAGCGGCGGGAGAACAAACACATCACGTTCATGGAGTGGTTCTGGCCCGGTCTGGTCACAGCGGTGCCGTCGCTCCTCCTGGCGCTGGTCTTGCTCTTGGTCCAGCTGCCGCTGCTCCTCAGCGCCGGCTGAGGACAGAGAGCGACGCCCTTACGTCCCAAGCGAACGCGAGAGCGCCTCTCGTTACGAGAGGCGCTCTCGCGTTTCCAACGCGCATTGGAACACAGGCGATGTAATACTTTGCAGTGCTGCCGAGGGATGACCTAGCTTAAGGTGGGAATGCCCTCGCGAAATGGCTTAGATGCTTACATGCTCGATGCCGGCCCGGGGTGCCTCGGCCTCCTGCGGACGGGGCACCGTCCACGAAAGAGCGGAGGCGTCAAACTGGGCAAATCGCGGGCGGCCGGCGAATTTCACCGCCAGCTGTGAATCCTTGAGCCAGACCACCCGGCAGCGGAGATCTCTCCCCCGGAGCCTCGGATGGTCGATGCGGAGGAGAGCCGGTTTCCCGGGCTCAAAGTACCCGCCGGCCCATTTGGGAATGTCGAGCCGCGCCCCGTTGCGGCTGATAGAGCAGACCGTGGCCGGGATCCGGATCACGATGTTGCTCTCGTCGCCGATGCGCAGGGCGAGGTGGGCCGCGAGGTTTACCTCATGGCGCGGGAAAGCGCGCCGTTCGACCTCAACCACGTTCAACCCCTTCCTCACTGCAGAAATCACGCCGGAACGCCCGTATCACGCAAAGCCACCGCCCGCACGGGGCGGGCGGCTGGCGGTTTCGACGATGGCAAGAGAACGGATCTCAAGCCATTATTTATGGTAATCGTTTCGTCGCAAAAAAGCAACCTTTTCCCACAAAACTTCTACTTTATTTTGATTACTCGCCGGTGATCCCCGAGGTACCCATGGTCTCCACGATCTGCGACTGGTTGATCACGAAGACGGTGATGGGCACCGCCATGAGGAGCACCGTCACCGCGGCGGCCACCCCGGCCCGGCCCACGCCGCCGCCGATGATCTGGCTGAGGGCGTAGGGCAGGGGCTTGAGCTCCTCGGCGTAGAGGAAGAGCGCCCCCTGGTCCGCCCAGAGCTGCTGGAAGCTGAGGATGATCAGCGTGAGCCACGCGGGCTTCACGATGGGCATCACCACGTGCCAGTAGCACTGCCATTCGCTGGCGCCGTCCATGCGGGCCGCTTCCAGCAGCGTGTCGTGCACCATGTGCTCGATGAAGTTGCGCATCAGGAAGACGCCCAGCGTGGCGCCCCAGGCCGGCACGATGATGGCCCAGTAGGTGTTGATCCAGCCGAGGTAGGACATGATGAGGTAGTGCGGGATCAGGAGCACCGCGCCCGCGAACATCAGGGAGAGCAAGATGGCCTGGTTGATGGCCCTCTTGCCCGGGAAGTTGTGCTTGGCCAGGGCGTAGGCGCACAGCGAGCCGAAGATGACGTTCCCCGCCGTGCCCAGCGCCACGATGAGCAGCGAGTTGAACAGGTACCGGCTGATGGGTACCCAGCTCTGGCCCATCAAGACGAAAAGGTCGTAGAAGTTGTCCATCGTCGGGTGCCGCGGCAAGAACTGCGGCGGGAAGATGAAGATTTCGCTCAGGGGTTTGAAGGCGTTGCCGATGGTGTAGACCATCGGCATGGCCATGAAGGCGGCGATCACCGCCAAAATGGAGAAGATGACGATGTCGCCCGTGGTCGAGCGGTAAAGCTTTACCTTGTGGGCGCGCAAGATGCTCATCGCTGAAAACCCCTTTCCCGTCACCCGATCTTGGCCAAGAGCCGCTGCACCAGCCTCTGGACGGTGACCATCGCGAGGAACAGCAGCACCGCCATGGCCGAGGCGTAGCCCATCTCATAGCGGACGTAGCCGTAGTCGTTGAGATGCTGCATGATGGTCCACGTGGCCCAGTCGGTGGGCGTCGGCCCTGTCAACGCTTGCAGCTGGGCCGCCGCGGCGAAGGAGTTGGTGATGCTGATGATGGCACCGAACATCAGGTGGTGCTTCATCATGGGCAGGGTGATGTACCACAGCTCCTGCCAGCGGTTGCGGATGCCGTCGATGGCCCCGGCCTCATAGTAGACGCGGTCGATGCCCTGAAGGCCGGCGATGAACGTCAGGAAGCTGACGCCCAAGCTCATCCACAGCACCACGATGATGACCACCGTCATCATGTACTGCGGATCCTGCAGCCACAGGATGGGCTTGTCGATAACGCCCCAGTAGAGCAGGATGCCGTTGATGTACCCGTACGAGTCGCCGCTGAAGAGGAGCGTCCACATAAGGTACGCGTTGGCCGAGATGCTGGGTGCGTAGAACATCAGCGTCAAGATGGTCCGGACCTTGGGGTTGAGCTCGTTGATGAGCCACGCGGCGACGAAGCACATCAAGTAGCTGAGCGGTCCGGTAATCGCGGCGAAGAACAGCGTGTTCTTCACCGCGATGAGGAACACCTCGTCCTCCAGGAAGAGGGTGAGGTAGTTCTGCCAGCCCACCCAACGGGGAGGCTGCACCATGTTAAAGTATGTGAAGCTGAGCGCGACCGAGACCAGAATCGGCACGATCACGAAGGTCGCGAAGATGATCAGGAACGGTGCGATAAACAAGTACGAGATCTTGTTGGCCTTGATTTCTTCCCAGAGATGACCCATCCGGGTCCGAAACGAAGGCCGGGTGACGGCTGGCTGCAGGACGGTGGCACTCATGGCGTCGCCTCCTCAACAACGGCTTGGGAAGGTGCTCCCGCACCATCGCTCGCCTCGTGGGCCGAAGCCGGCGTGATGCCGAACGACTCCAGGATCGCCAGGTACTCCTGGGGCGGGGGCTCGGGCTCGATGTCAAGGCGGTGGATGTGGGTGTAGTTGTTCCAGAACTGCTCAATCCACCGGGGATCGAGCTTTTCGGGATCCGTCTCGTACCCGAGCTCCTCCCGCTTGCGGGTCAGCTCCCGGTTGATCTCACGGGTGTAGTCCAGCACCGATTCGCGCACCGGCTCGTGCTGCAGGACCACGGCGCGGAAGAGCCAGTCGAACTGGCGGGTCACGTAGTAGGCGCCCACCACGGGCGGGATCCCTTCGATCCAATCCCACTGCTCAAGCAGGGCTTCGCGCTCTTCCACCCGCCAGGGAAGCTGCTGCATCGCCTCGACGTTGGCCGTGGCCCAGCGGGCGGCGGCGCCCATGAGCGCCTCCATCTCCTGGCCGAAGCGGACCTGTGTGTCGGTGCGGGTCCACCACTTGAGGAACTCCCAGGCCTGCTCCTTCTTCTTGGACTTGGCCATGATGATGGAACCCGTCGTACCCTGCGGCACCAAGAGCTCCGTCCCGATCAGCACGTTGGCCGCGGTGGGAGCCGTCCGGTTGATGCTCCCGTCGGGCATGCGCGTGCCCGGGATGGGGGCCATGCCCCACTGGCCGCGCAGCTCCGGCGCGAATACCGAGAGGGTGTTGAAGTCGCCGTAGTTGGCGATGCCCAGCGGCATCTCACCCATGCGGAACCGGTTGATGAAGTTGAACTCCAGCGGCAGTCCCGACTGGGTGTACAGGTTGGTCATTTCGATGAAGGTCTGAATGGCCGCCTCGGAGTCCAGGTTGACGGCGATCCCGTCCTCCTTATACAGCGAGACGCCCTTCTGGTACAGGAACTGCAGGTACGTATAGATGCTGGGCGTAAGGCCGAACTCCAGGTGATGGTTCTGGAGCTCCGGCAGGATCCGGTACACGTCGTCCCAGGTCTGCGGGACCTCCAGGCCCAGGTCAGCCAGGATGTCCTTGCGGTAGAAGAGCATGGGGAAGCTCTGGACGTCCGGCAGGGCGTAGACCTGGTCCCGGAAGGTGAAGGCGAGGAGCGCCGACTTCTTGAACCGCTTGGCCACCTCGGGGAAGTCGGGGAACTCGGCGAGGTTCACCACCGCCCCGCGGAAGGCCAGGTCCATATCGGCGACGCCGATGGCCACGTCGGGCTGCGTCCCGGCGATGGTAGTGGGCACCAGCAGCTGCTGCATCGCGGTGACCAGCTCGAGGTTGACCCGGATCCCGGTCTCCGGCGTAAAGGTGTCCTCGATCATCTGCTTGAGGATCTGCGCCTGGTCGCGGCCAAGCCCGATCCAGACCTTGATGGTGTTGGGATCCTCGGCCTGCCGTGCGGCGCGCCGGCGGGCCTGGGCGGACGTCACCTGCGACTCGTCGGCGATCTCCAAGATCCCCGTGTAGTCGTGGAAGAACGACGTGATGAACGCCCGCGCCTCGTGGACCAAAGTCTCCCAGAACGTGGGCTTGGCCCTGGGAAGCCGCACGCCGGGCGAATGGACGATGAGGTAGTCGATCTGGAGCGGCTGGTTGCGCGTCTCCATGATCCACGTGCCCAGGTTGCCGATGCCGTCCCGGTACTCCCGCAGCATATTGGGGATGCGGTCGGGCCGGTCCACCATCCGGTCCAGCATCCGGGCGAGGTCCAGCAGCGTGGCGGTGTGCCCGCCCCGCTCGCCGGTGATCTCCTGTAGCTGGGCGGCCATCCCCTTGATGATCTCTGACTGTTCGGCCAGCCGCCGGAGCAGCCCGGGCACCCTCTGCTCCAGGTTGTAAGTGCGCATCGGGTCCGGGGTGGCCGACGTGATCATGATGATGCTGCGGTAGATGCTGTTGAGCTCGTAGAGGACCTCTTCACTTTGCGCGACCAGGGGCGCGAGGTCGCCGAGAACCGCCTCCATGCGGATCTCATGCTTCCCTTTGGTCAGGTAGAAGAGGAACGGCTCGTCTTGGAAGTCGAGGCCGAGGCGCTTCATCTCGTACCGGCTGGAGTAGTTGAAGGGCACGGCCTCCAGCTCCGCGAAGGGCACCTGGCCGTCGATGAAGATGCGGCGGTTGCTGAAGGTGCCGCGGTTCAGGTTCTGCTTGGCCTTGATGGAGATCTCGTAGAGGCCGTCCTCGGGCACCTCCACCTCCCAGACGATCCAGTCGCCCAGCACCTGCCAGCGGTGGCCGCCGATGGAGTTGAGCCGGATCTCCGCCGGGTGGTAGGGCTCGGTGGTGGGGTCGCCCTGATCGAAGACGGGAAACAGCGCCGGGCTGGAACGGAGCGTCGCGTGCTCGCCTTGGACCACGATCATGTGGCCCTGGGTCGGCCGGTAGCCGGCGCGCTCGTACTCAGCCCGCACCTCCGCGTAGGGGCGGATGCGCGGGGGCTGCTTGATGCGGAGCTCGCCGATGACCATGGGTTCCGCGCGGGAGATCAGGCGGATGGTGTTTTCGCCCTCTCGCAGGTAGAACTGGTACGGTCCCCGCACGTATCCCAGGGAGTCGGAGAGGAACACCGTCCGCCACATCGGTTTTTCCACTTGCCGGGGGCGGATCTCGTTCCCGCCGATGTCCTTGAGGAACGGGCCCTCGTCGCCGAAAATGCGGTGAAAGACCAGGAGCTCGGCTCCGGAGAAGAGGACCTCGCCGTTGATCTGGATCTCCCGCTCGATGGACGTGCCCCGGCCGGGAGCGGGGTAGTAGTCGATTTCAATGCTGTACCAGCCCGCCTCGGGCACCTCGACGGTCCACTCCACCCAGCCGCGCTCGCCGGTGAGGAGCGACTCCCCGGGCCGGCCGTACGCGTCCACCAGGACGTCCGCCTCCATGTCGGCGCTCTTGGCGGTGAAGGCCGCCGCGGGGATGGCGATCTCGACCTCGGGGGTCGGGGCGCCCGCGTGCTGGGCTAAGTATTGGTTATACGAGATCCGCTCGACCCAAATCGAGCTCGAGGCGGACGAAGAGGCCGCCGGCTCCCCCGCGGGCGCACCTGCAGCATCCTGCGCCAAGACGGCCGGTGCGCCCAGCAGCACGCCGGCCAGGGCCAGCGCAGCCCATACCGCCCACCTCTGAAACACGGTTCGCAATCCTCGTCCCATGGTCTGACCATCCCCCCGAGCAGCCATCAGCCGACGATGCCCGTCCGTTCGATGCTTTCGACGAAGTGCCGCTGCATGAAGATATAGAGGATGAGCAGCGGCAGGATGATGAGGAGCATGCCGGCGTTGTTGATCAAGGAGTAGAAGTGGTTGTCCAGGAACCCGCTGCTGGAAGCGAGCGCGTCGGTCTGGCTGAGCATGCGGCCGATCCGCCCCGGCGCCGCCTCCAGCGCCTGGGGCAGGAAGGTCCGGTTGCTCATGAACGTGGTGACGTAGAGGTAGTCGTTCCACTGCCAGACGAAGGAGAAGAGGAAGGCCACGATGAGCCCCGGGACGCTGCCGGGCAGCATCACCCGGAAGAACGTCCGGAAGAGGCCCGCACCGTCGATAAAGGCCGCTTCCTCAAGCTCCCGCGGCATCCCGCGGAAGAACTGCCGCATGATGAAGATGTAAAGGCCGTTGCGAAAACCGGTTCCGGTGAGCGACGTCAGGATGAACGGCCAGTAGGTGCCGATCAAGTTGATGGAGTTTTCGCCCAGAAGCCCCATGAAGTTGAAGAAGCGGAAGTTGAGGTACATGGGGACGATGACCAGCTGGGGCGGCACGATCAGCGTGAAGATCGCGGCCCCAAAGATCAGCCCGTTGCCGGGGAACCGGAACCGTGCCAGGCCGTAGCCGACCAAGGTGCAGGAAGCCACCTGCAGCACGCTGGTGGTCAAGGCCAAAAGGAACGAGTTGGTGAAGGCCTTGACGTACTCCATGTGAACCCAGACCAGCTGGAAGTTGCGGAAGGTCGGGTTTCTCGGAATCCAGCGCACCGACTGGTCGTAGAGGTCCTCGACGGACATCAGCGCCGTGGAAAGCCGGTTGATCAGCGGCAGCAGGATGATGTAGCAGATGCCGATCAAGAGAATGGTCCGGAGCACGCTGACGGTCCATTCATTGAGGCGGCGGACGGTCGCGGGATTCATCGGCAGCGCCTCCCTTTACACGTAGTAGAAAATCCTGCGCGAGATCAGCCGGTAGACGATGAGCAAGATGATGGCGATCGCCACGAAGTAGATCATCGCCATCGCCATGCTGGCGCCGTAGCCGGCCCCTCGCAGCATGGTGTCGCGGATCAGGACCACCAGCTGGTTGTTCATCGCGGTGAGCGAGTCGACGATGGTGTAGATTACGTTGGTCAAGATCAAGGGGCTCAGCATCGGGAACGTGATCAGCCAGAAGCGCTCCCAGGGCGTGGCCCCTTCCACGGAGACGGCCTCGTAGATCTCCCGCGGGATCGACTGCAGGCCCGCGAGGAAGATGAGGATCTGCACGCCGGAGGAGCGGATGACCACGGGGAGGCTCTCCGCGGCTTGGACCACGTAGTCCAGGAGCCACGTGGGCATGTAGCCGCTGTCCCCGAGGAGGCTGCGGAGGGCGTTCCCGCCGAAGATGGCGCCGGCGCGCGAAGCCTCCAGCATGATCACCGAGTAGTCGCTGGTTTCCAGCCGCATGACGATGCCGGCGCTCATGATCACCGGCAGGAAGAAGAGGGCCCGCACCAGCGCCCTGCCGCGGAACTCCTGGTTGAGCAGGGTCGCGGCAAAGAAGCTGAAGGCGATGATCAGGGGCAGCCGGGTGAGGAGCTGCACCATCACCTCGACGAAGGTGCGGGTGAACTCAGGATGGACCTGCAGGGCGTAGCGGTAGTTCTCCCACCCGCGCGGCTGGAGCTCAAACGTGGTGCTGGTCAAGACCAGCTCGTTGAAGCTGAAGATCACCGCCTGGATGAGCGGGTAGAGGAAGAACAAGAAGAACCCGATGACGAAGGGGAGCGTAAAGAGGAACCCCCCGATCTTCTTCTGCCGCTCAAAGCTGAGTCTCATTGCTGGGCACCACCCTCGTCGCGAGAAGTCTCACGGATGACCGCGAATCCCAACGGGGGCACTCGGACTCCTTCGACGACGACCCCCTCATGCCCGTAGTTGACGACGACGACGGAGCCATCCTCGTACCGGGTCGCGCAGACCTCCCGGTCGACGCACGAGTGTTCGAGGATCCGCTGGCGCCAGAGGTTCTTGTGAACCCCTTCGATCTCGTGGTACAGCGAGAGGATCCTCTCCTTCTGCGCTTCGTAAGAGAGGGAGTAGAGGTGGTCAAAGGAGCTCTTTTTCACCAGCGAGCTGTCGGCGTAGGCCACGGCGAACGAGGGAAGAGCCCCCGTCTCCAGCAGCTTGAGCATGTACACCCGCCGGTCTTGGGGCGTCAGGTTCCCGGGCGGCGCCGCGTGGGGAATGTAACCGCTCAAAACCATCTGGTAGAACGGCACCGGTTCATCGAGGATCTCGGGGCCGCGGCTGAACCACGGGGCGTTCACCACGTACGACGCATAGGGCAGGGCGTACGCGTTGGCCCCCTCGATCATGAGATCGAGCCCCAGCTCCTTGAGCCGCTGCAGCTCTTGGGTGACGATGCCCAGCGCCTGCTGGCGATCGACCAGATTTGTGGGGTTGAGGCGGAAGTCGCTCACCAGCCTCCGGCCGAGGTCGCCCAGGGAAAGCCCGCCGATGCCGAGCCGCGAGTAGCCGCGGGCAAATCCGTCGATGATGCGATCGTACTGAGCCGGCGACACCAGGGCGCGGCGCTTGGAGTCATCGGGCTGCAGGGTGGCAATGTTGTGCTGATTGACGTACGCCTGCTTGCGGTTGAGAAAGCGCGAAGCGTGGCGGAACCCGATGAAGCTGTCGGTCAGCCGGTCGCGGTGCACCACGGTGAAATCCACGCTGGGATACAGGCCGCCTCCCAGGGCTTCCAGCGAGGCGGCGAGGCGGGAAAGATCGGAGGCAGCCCCGATCTTCGGCTCAAGCCGCACCGCGTCCGGGAAGACATGGTTGATCCCGCCTTTGAGCCAGCCGAGGAGCCGGAACTCTAGGGCGCGGATGCCGGAGGCCGTGAGATCCCGGATGATCTCTTCGGCCTGCGCGTACGTGGTCATGGGCACCACCACGTTGGTGGGCACGCCGAACACCGGCTGGATCCGGTCGATGCCGGCGACGACGTCGAGCACCAGGGGCAGCGTATCCCTGGGCTCAAGGCGCGCCAGGCCGTACCGGTCGACGAGGTAATCCTGGTACCGCCTGGCCATGCCCGAGTAGTTGGCCTCCTCGCCGGTGAGGAACATGTACCGGACCACCACGTCGCCGTGGTAGAGCCGGGACTGGTACATGTTGATGAAGAGCTGCCGCAGGCCGATGAGCTCTCCGGCGGCCTCCAGGTGAACCCGGACCTGGGGCATCACGTCAAAGCTGGCCCACACCCGGTTGAACGAATCCCGCATGCCGTGGACCACGGCCTCGATCCGGGCGATGGCGTCGCCTTGCTCAATGACGGCGAGGAACGCCTGGTCGTTGTCCTTGATGCCAAACACCGGCAGGTGAATCTGCTCCATCTCGACCGTGGAGAGCTCCGGGACAGGTTGCATCGCGTAGTCCGTCCCGTAGACGCGGCGGTTGTACGGCTGGGCAGTGGTCTTGCCGTTGTTGGCATAGATCAGCGCGCCCGTGCCGTCGGGGATGAAGAGATACCCGTCGGATTCGGCGTCCGCGGCGCCGAAATACGGCAGCAAGCTGATGGCCGTCAGCGGATACGTGACGGTCCGGTCATTGGCCGGGTCGTACACGCGGTCCGGGAAGGTGATGCTGTCGCCGGGGATCCGGACCAGCAGCGTGTCGCCGTCCAGGAGCACTTCCAAAGAGGCGCTGAAGGCCCGGAGGTCGGGGTAGGGCGGCGCCACGCCGTAGCGCTCGTGGTCCACGGCCGCGTCCTCCGGCGTGTATCCCGTCTGCTTCACCAGGGCGATGGCGTCCTGGCGGTCCCACTCCCGGATGCTCCAGCGCAGCATCAGCGTGGGCGTGTCGTACAGCCCGGTGATGTCCTCGGGCTTTACGTCGCCCAGCGTGGTATAGCGCTGTCCCTCCCGCACCAGGTTCAGGTACTCCTGGAAGAGCCGGCGCTTGTCGCTGGCGCGCAGCGAATCGTGGACCTTGACGCCGTAGTCGCCGAGCAGGGCGTCCATGTCGACCCCCAGGACGCTGATGCCGTCAGGATCGACGTAACCCTCTTCCAGTTCGAAGAGGATGTAAAGGTCCCGCAGGAACTTGCGGTCCCGCTCGTCGGGGATCTTGGACAGGATCAGTTCGTTAAAGCGCTCTTCGGAGATGATCTGCGGGAGATACTGCGCGTCCTGCCAGCGCTTGCCGAAGTCGAAATCGATGCGAAATCCGCCGGGGATCCGGTGGATCTGGTACTGCCCGTGGACGACCGCATCGTTGTAGCTGTCCATCTGGTATTGCCGGTTGGTCAGGTAGTACGTCAAGACCAGCTGGGCGTTGAGCATGGCCTTGTTGCTGCCGGCCGCGATCGTCTCCTTGCGCTGGCGGTCGTGCGGATTGGAGTGCCACACCCGGCCGCTCTCCTTGTGCAGCACGGCGAACTCGACGGTCTCCTCGTTGAGGAAGAGGGCCAGCGCCTCGTTCTCCGCGACCAGGTCAAACCCCGCGAGGCTCTCGGGCCACGGGTTCTCCGGGGCCTGGCTCTCCACGGCCGGGCTTTCCACCCCCGGGCTTTCGGGAGCTTCGCCCAGCGGAGCTTGGGCCAGCGCTCCCGCGGCCATCATCAGGCAAAGGGCAATGCATGTCGAAAGGGCGACTTTCCAGCGCAAACCCACTCACCTGCCCCCCGATCCAAAATCAGGTCCGGTACAACAGCTCGGTAATGATCTCGTTGACGAACATCACGACCTGCTCCGACAGGTTGATGCCCAGGAAGGCCAGGAACAGGACGAACCCGATGCCGGCCACCGTCAGCACGCACGTCCAGAACGCCTTGGTGAAGTCGTAGTCGTGGATGGTCATGACGGCGCCCAGCAGGATCAGGACACCGGTCCAGAGCGTGCCGATGGCCTGGAAGAAGTAGTAGAAGGAGCCCTCTTCGGCCGTGATGTAGTTGCTGACGACGATGAGAGGCGCTTGGATCAGGAACATCGGCAACAGGGCGAACGCTGTTCCCGCCACGATCTCCCAGAACTTGCCCTTGCCGTCCATCAGCGTGGTCAGCGCCCAGTTCACCACGCACCAGAGGGTGAACGGCACCAGGACGCTGGCCACTTCCAGGTACAGGTTGACCCGGGTCAGGTCCGCCGTGTTGAAGATAAACCCTGTATACTGGCGGGCCGCCACGTACGTCCCGACCACCGCAAACAGGATGATGAACGCGGACGGCAGGGCTGACGTCCCCATCAGCTTGAGGCGATGGAACCCTTCATAGGGGTGGAAGATGGCGTACCGGGCCAGCCGCAGCCCCGCCAGGGTATCCGCGAGCAGCTTCTTCGGGCCCGAATGGTCCGGGGCTTCGATAAACGCCGCGATCTCGGCGCGGGCCGATGCGAAGCGGCGGCGAAACCACGGGCGCAGCGCGACGCCGCCGCCGATCACCACGATGCCGATCATGGCCGCGACGCCGAAGTTCTCGTAGATGACGCCCCGGCGGTACAGGGAGAACGCCTCCGAATAGTCCCGCCGGTTGTTCCCCAGGCGGAAGTAGTGCATGGCTTCGGCGTACTCGCCTCGCCGCAGGAGCGACCGGCCGATGCCGGTGTAGGCCAGGTCGTAGTTGGCGTTGAGCTCCAGCACTTTACGCCAGAGCGCTTCCGTCTCTTCGTACTGGCCGCGATGGTAGGCGTGCATGGCCGCCCAGATGAGGAGGGTGTACTCCGTCGGCTCAAAGAGCACGATGGCAGCCTGCTGGGCGTCGAGAATCATCATGTCGAGGCCCTTCGCGGCCAGCGCGACCGGCTGGGCGGTCTGGCCGTGGTCCGTGCCCCGGTAGCCGAAGACGTAGAGGAGGTTGCCGTTGCTGTCGTAGGTGAACACGCGGCCCCGGTTCGAGTCCAGGACGCTGTAGACGCCCAGATCGTGGACGACCACGTCGGCCAGGAGCGACGAGCCCCGCTGGCTTGCGGTGGACCAGCGGTCCGGAAACTGCACGTCACCGATGGGCGGGTGGAAGCCGATGCGCCGGAGCAAGTCTTCCCCTTTGGGGTTCAACAACTTGACCCGGTCATAGCGGGTCGACGCCGTGCTCTCGTCGCGCTCGACCACCGTCGCATAGATGAATCCTTCCGGGTCGAGGTCGAAGTTGCTGTACTCGGTAGGCAGGAAGGCCTGGAGCTGCGCTCGCTGCTCGCGCGTGGCGATGCGCGACCAGAGGTAGTCGAGGAAGTTGGGCGTGACCCGCGGCGCGCCCATGAAACCGCGAAAACGCCCGTCTTGGCTAAACGTGATCAAACCTTCATAGAGATCTTGCGCGACGACGTAGATCCGCCCGTGCTGGTCGACGCCGACCTTGAGCGGGCGGTAATTGAAGTTCGCAGGAATAATCCCCGGGATATCGGATTCCGGCCGCCCGATGACCCGGACCAGGCGCCCCTCTGCATCGAAGTGAAGGATCCGCCCGTTGCCGGTATCGGCGATATAGAGGGATTCGTCTTCGGTGACGTAAAGCCCGCGAGGCCCGTTGAGGCGGTCAGTGCCGCCGGCGTTTTCAAACTCACTGATGATGCGGACCAGACGCCACTCCGGGTCGAGGACGATGACCCGGTTGTTTCCGGTATCAGCGATGTAAATATGGCCGCTTGCGCTGACGTGGAGATCGTTGGGATTTCGGAGATCGCCGACGCCCAGATCGCGTCCCCGGATGATGGAGACGGGCAAGTACGCCTGGGGCGCAGGCGCAGGCTGCCCCCAGTAGTCATACGTGTAGCTCTGATACGGGACGACGAATCCCGCAGCGGGGACACCGATGGCGGCGGCGGCCGGGACCGCCGCTCCCAGGATCGCCACGACGGCAAGCCAAATCGGGAGAGTCAACTTCCTCACGGCTCACGCATCCCATCGGGCGGGCGAGGCCGGCAAAGGCCGGCCTCGCCGCTTGCTGGAGTGTATCGATCGCTCAAAGGCACGCTCAGGCGCCATCACTGCTTGAGGTACTCGTCGATCATCGACTGGGCACGCGGGGTGACCTCGCCGACCACGGAGGCCGGAGAGCCGCCGCCCATGACGCCGCTGACGATGGCGCCGAAGGGCGTCTCGCCTTGCCACCAAGCGCCGAGGAAGTCATGGTAGTAGGCCGCGTCGCCGTCGACGTTCTCGAGGACCTCCCACATAATCTCGTAGGAGAAGCGGTCGTACGCGCGGTTGACGATCCACTCCTCAAGCGTCTCGTAGTACTCCTCCAGCGGGAAGAGGAAGTTGTCCAGAGCAACCTTTCCCAGCGGATAGGCGGAGTTCGCCGGGATGAAGATGGCGTCGGCTACGCCCGGGGCGTAGATGATCCTGTCGGCGTCGGGGCCCTTGGGCAGAGGCAGGATCGCATGACGGAAGTCATAGTCCTGCGGGTTGATCTGCCACATGGGCATGATGGCCATGGCCGTCTGGCCGGAGATGAACTCCCTCATCTGGTAGTCGCCGTAGGAGATGCCCTGGACGTTCTGCCAGTCGTTGAGAATGCGCAGCGCGTTGAGGGCCGCGGGCTCGCCCATGGAGAAGACGACCTTGTTGTCCTCGGTGAGCCGCGTGATCGCGCCACCGTTGGCGAAGATCATCGTGGCCGGATCAAGGAAGGCGAAGCCCCACTGATCGATGACGCCGTCGCCGTCGGTGTCACGGGTCGCCCTCTGGGCCGCGCGCTCCACCGTCTCCCAGGTCCACTGGCCGGCCTGGTACAGCGCGATGGGGTCGCCCAGGTTCTCCCGCTCCCACATATCCAGGTTCACCACGGTGAAGGGAGCGTGGCCGTAGTCGTCGGGAACGCCGGCCGAGAAGTGCAGCAGATGCCCGTCGAAGCGCAGGCGCTCGTTCTTCACCTGCGTGATCCGGGGGAGCTGCTCAAAGTACTCCGGCGGCAGGATGGTGTCCACGGGGAAGAACGCGCCGCGCGGCGCCAGCATAAAGAAGGCGTAGTGAGGCAGGCGCCACACGTCCCAGCGGGAGTCGCCCGAGAGGTACCGGTTCAGGGCGACCTCGCCCACGACACCCCAGTCAGCCTGCTCGATCCGGATGTCGCCGATGTTGAACAGCCTCTTGGCTTCCTCAAGCCGGCCGGCACGGGAGCCGCCTTCCCGGAAGTCGGCCAGGTGGTCGTGGTGCAGGACGAACGTGACCGTGGCCCCGCCGAAGTCGATCTCGCCGAAGTCCATACGGTCCGAGACGTAGGCCAGGGCCGTCGTCGACGCCACCAGCAACAAAAGCAAAACGGTCAAGACACCAGTGGGCCGATGCACAGGTTAACCCCCCAATCATTTCCCATTCGTTTTCGGTTGAGATGGCGTGTGGGATCTTGAGATGCTCGTGCGGTATGAAGCGTTTCGAGCGCGCAGTGAGGTCCCCGCATCCCTCCCCTCCAGCCTGGCACCGCGCGGGGCGGCCGCCCGGCGCACCGGATCTCCCCGGAAAAAGGGGACCGGCCCCCCCGAAAGGGCCTGGTCTCGCCCGCGTCTACCAGGCGCAGTACTACAATATGCCAATCTTGATATGTTTTCCTTCTGCGAAATCTCAGCACCGGCCGCGGAATTGAGTCATCAGTGAATAGGGTTCGTGGCGGTCTGGGCGGAACCCCTTCGATGGAAAAACCTTCTGGGCCGGGTGGACATGCCGGGGCGCCGGTGGGAGACTACGATTCGCGGCACTGTCGCCGCCTGCGGGGGTATGAGGTGTGCGGAACGAGGAACCAGGCTGGTTTCACGCGCCGTCCACCGTGGAAGTGTGGCTCGCCCGGATCCCGCTGGCCCAGCGGGATCTCCAGCGGCTGAGCGGCGTCCTCTCGAAAGACGAGGCGGAACGCGCCGAGCGCATGGGGAGCGGCCGCGCCCGTATGCGCTTTGTGGCGGGCAGGGGACTGCTCCGGCTGCTCCTGGCCGAACGGTTGGCGGCAGCCCCCGAGACGCTCCGCTTTGCCTACGGCCCTGCGGGAAAACCGGCGCTCGCGGGCGGCGGGCGCGATGAGGGCGAGAGGGGCCTGGCGTTCAGCCTGGCGCACGCCCACGAGCGGGTCGCGATCGCACTGGCTCCGGCGGAAGGCCGCGAGGCGCCCCTGGAAATCGGCGTCGACCTGGAGTGGCTCCTGCGCCGCCGGCCTTTCGACCACCTGGTGGAAAGGTACGCGACCTCCCGGGAGCGGCGGGAGTACGCCGGCGTCGGTCCCGGGGAGCGGCCCCGGGCTTTCTACCGGTGGTGGACCAGGAAGGAAGCGCTGGTGAAGGCGGTAGGGACCAGCCTTGCCCGCGGCCTTTCCCGCTCGGAGGCGCCGTTCGGTGAGGGCGGTATCGGGACCGGCACAGTGGGAGAAGGGGACGCGACCCGCGCGTTCGCGCTGGTGACGGAGATGCTTGAAGGTGGTTATGTCGTCACCGTGGCGGTAGGCGCAGGAACGGGCGCCTGCTGCGGCGGGACGGCGGCCGGCGCCGCGCCGGGGCCGCCGCCGGTGGTGCGGCTTCACGGCCCGGAGCAGGCAGTCTCCCATCCAGCACTGCCCCTTTCCCGGATCCTGCTCCTGTCCGTCGGGCCGTGAGAAAAGGGGCACGGCCGGCGCCTCGCGAGGCATCCGCCGGCCCCTCGTCGAAGTAGAAGGCAGGGGAGAGGTGGTGGCTCGTGTTGAGCGAAGCGGGCTTTGAGATCCACCCGGGGACCCGCCTCGGCCGGGTGCACTACACCGTCGCCGATCTGGAGCGCATGGTCCAGTTCTACCGGGACGTCTTGGGCTTTCGCCTGCTGTGGCGGGAGGGGGACACGGCGGCGCTGGGCGCAGGGGAACGGGAGCTCCTGCGCCTGACGGAGGTGCCCGGCGCCGTGAGGGCGCGCCGGACCACCGGTCTTTACCACACCGCATTCCTGGTGCCGACCCGCCGGGAGCTCGCGCACCTGGTGCGCCGCATCATCGAGCTCCAGGTGCCCGTTCACGGGCACTCCAACCACGGGACGCACCTCGCCATGTACCTGCCCGACCCCGAAGGGAACGGCATCGAGCTCGCGTGGGACTTCCCCAGGGAAGTGTGGCCCATGCGGGACGGGCTGTACCTGATCGAAGAGGCCCCCCGGACGGGGATCGATCTCGGAGAGCTCCTGGCGGAGATCCAGGCCGATTCGGCCCCGTGGGACGGGCTGTCGCCCGAAACCGTGGTGGGCCACGTCCACCTGCACGTGCGGGATCTGGACGAGGCGGAACGGTTTTACCACGGGGTGCTGGGCCTGGGCGTCACCCTCCGGAGCCGGTCGTTCGGCGCCTATTTCTTCAGCGCGGGAGGGTACCACCACCACGTAGGCACCAACATCTGGCACGGCGTGGGCGCGCCTTTACCGCCCGAAAACGCGACTGGGCTCCGCTACTTCACCGTGGTCCTTCCGGACCCGGCCGAGCTGGACCGCGTGGCGCAGCGGCTGGAGGAGGCAGGCATCGCCCGGGCGCCTTCCGAGGAGGGGATCTACGTCTCCGACCCGTCGGGCATCGGCCTGCTGCTCACGGCCGCGTGAGGAGACGGCGGCTCACGGGGCGGGCGGCGGCGGCGGATCGCTGGCCGGAAAGCTCTGCTCGACGACGTCGTCGTAGTCAAACTCGTTGGCCCGCTGGTATTCGGCGTAAAGCTCCCGGATGAGCGCGCGCAGCTGGCCTTGGGTCTCGGCCGACCGGTCCAGGTTGAGGGCCTGGGTGAGCTGGGCTTGAATCGCATCCAGAGAAGCAGCGGCGTTGGTTTCCACCTGCTCGCGCACGAACCGGGCGATCCGGCTCCGCCAGCGTTCCACGGACACGGGCATCACCTCGCCTTGGTAGTTTGCCCTGGGGGCTCCGGTGCGAGCCGGGCCGCGGTGACCCATTTCCCGCGCCGGCGGGGCGCACGGGGGCCCGGACGGGATGGCCGGCTACGCCCGGAGGAAACCCTAGCCGTGGCGCCTGTCATCAGGAGGTAGACGGGAACCGGGAACCTGAGAGGGAGCGGAGCGGACTCTCTTCCGGGAGGGATCGAAGGTGGTCAAGGAGGCCGACGGGTACCAGCCCATCGACTGTGCGCTCCACGACGAGCTGCTGGCCAGGGCCACGCTCCGGCGGCCGGTAGAGCTCTCCTACCTGGACGAGGCGAACGAGGAGAGGACGGTCCGGGGCCGGATCGTCGACGTCTTTGCCAGAGACCGGGCGGAGTACCTCAGGCTCGAAGGGGGCCTGGAGGTCCGGCTGGACAAGCTGACCCGCCTCGACGGGGAGAAGGTGCGCTGAAGCGTTGGCCCGAGCGGGGGTCGACGCACGGCGCCCGGCTCGGGCGGTGGCGCGCCCTTGAGAAACGGCGGCGCGGGCTTGGGCCCCGCGGCGGCAGGCCCCGCGGAGCCCAGAGCCCGTGCGGCAAGGCGCCGCCGCGCGCGGCGCCGGCCCGGCTCAGTCCAGCGCCTGGGCCACCTGCTGGACCATGCGGGCCACCGAGACGAGGCCGCCGCCGGAGAGGTACCAGACGTCCGGCTCGAGGTAGACGATCTTGCCGTTCTCGTACGCCTTGGTGAGCCGGACCAGCCGGTTCTCCACCACCGCCTTGGCCGACGACTCCCCGCCGATGGCCGCGGTGCGGTCAATGACGAAGAGGATGTCGGGATCCTTCTCCAGGATGTACTCAAACGAGATGCTCTGGCCGTGGGTGGATGAGACGATCTTTTCGTCCGCCGGCAAAAAGCCCAGCTCGTCGTGGATCAGGCCGAAGCGGGAGCCGGGGCCGTAGGCGCTGGCCCTGCCTTCGTTGGCCAGGATCACCAGGGCCCGAAGGCGCGAGCCCGCCGCTTTGGCCCGGATCTCCGAGACCGCCTGCCGGATCTTGGCCAGCTCCGCCTCGACCTCGGCCTCCTTTTCGAAGATGCGGCCCAGCAGCCGGGCGTTCTCCTCAAAGGACTCCATGTACCGGGCGGCGTCGACGCCCACGAAGAGAGTGGGGGCGATGGCCGCGAACTCCTCGTACAGCTCCGACTGGCGCCCGGAGATGAGGATCAGGTCGGGCCGGAGGGCGTAGATCCGCTCAAAGTCCGGCTCCTGGAGCGAGCCGACGTTGACGTACTTCGGGTCGTGGTACTTCTGGAGATACCCCGGGATCAGGGTCTTGGGCAGGGCGATCACGTCGACCCCCAGCTTGTCCAGGGTGTCCAGCGCGCCGAAGTCGAAGACCACCACCCGCTCGGGCTTCTTGGCGAGCGTGGTGGTTCCCAGCGGGTGCGGGATCTCCATGGGGAAGGCGGCCGAAGCCGCCGCCGCGGCGCCCAGGACCAGGGAGAGGGCAAGGCCCAGCGCCAGGATAAGGGAACGGGTTGAACCGGTGTCGCGCGTACGGATCACTTTAGGCGATTTCTCCTTTCCGCAGCCGGTGTCTTGAAAGCCGTGGACACGTTCACACGGCGGGCCTGCCGGGGAGCAGCCCGCCGGCACCTTCCGTGCCAGGGCTTTACGT
This sequence comes from Clostridia bacterium, assembly GCA_002919235.1. Taxonomy (GTDB): domain Bacteria; phylum Bacillota; class Limnochordia; order DTU080; family RSA5; genus RSA5. The sequence goes on along the minus strand of PKEX01000014.1, from coordinate 57,877 downwards.
GAAGTAGACGCAGACCCGCCGGTCGCAGACCCGGCCGATCTGAATTTCCATGCCGAACACTTCCTGCAGGACCGACGGCTCGATGATGTCGTCGGTCTTGCCGTCGTACAGGATGCATCCCTCCCTGAACGCCACGACGTGGTCGGAGTAGTGGGAGGCGAAGTTGATGTCGTGCATCACCACGACGACGCCCTTTCCCGACTCCTCCACCAGGCGGCGCAGGAGTTTCATGATCTGGACCGAGTGCTTCATGTCCAGGTTGTTCAGCGGCTCGTCCAGCATGATGTAGTCGGTGTCCTGGGCCACCACCATGGCGATGAAGGCCCGCTGGCGCTGGCCCCCGCTGAGCTGGTCCAGGTACTTGTGCTGCAGCTCGCCCAGTTCCATGCTCTCAATGGCCCGGTCCACCACCTCCCAGTCGGCCGCGGTGAGGCGCCCCTGGGAGTAGGGGAAGCGGCCAAAGGAGACCAACTCCCGCACGGTGAGCCGGAGGTTGACGTGATTCGACTGCCTCAAGAAGGACAGCTTGCGCGCGAGTTCGTTGCTGCCGTAGGCGGGCAGGGGCTTGCCGTCGATGTAGATCTCGCCTCCGTCGGCCGGGATGAGCCGGCCGATGATGGAGAGCAGCGTGCTCTTGCCTGCACCGTTGGGGCCGATGAGGGAGGTGAGAGCCCCTTTCTCGATGGTGAGCGAGACGTTGTCCAGCACGGTCTTGGCGCCGTACCGCTTGGTCACTTGACGCACTTCTACCATGTGGCACGCTCCTTTAGCAGAAGGTAGAGGAAGTAGACGCCTCCGGCGAAGTTGATGATCACGCTGAGCGTGGTCGAAAAGACAAAGACCCGTTCGACCAGGAGTTGGCCGCCCACCAGGGCGACGAAGCTCACCAGGATCGACGCGCCGATGATGGGCAGGCGCCGGTACGTGTCCAGCAGCTGGTAAGCCACGTTGGCCACGATGAGCCCCAAGAACGTGATGGGACCCACCAGCGCCGTCGAGATGGAGATCAAGACGAAGACGGCGATCAGGAGATCGCGGACGACTTTGTGGAACTCGATGCCCAGGTTGATGGCATGCTCGCGCCCCAGGGCCAGCACGTCCAGGTACTTCACGTAGCGGGCGAGGTAGAGGGCCACCAGCCCCGCCGCGGCCCAGGAGACGGCGAGGAGCTCCGTCTTCACCCGGTTGAAGCTGGCGAACATGCGGCTTTGCACCACGAGAAACTCGTTGGGGTCGATGAGGACGGACAAGAACGACGCAATGCTCTGGAAAAAGGTGCCGCAGACGATCCCCAGGAGCAGCAGGACGTAGATGTTGGCCCGGGCGACGCCGAAGAAGATCCGGTGCGCGGCGACGGAGAAGAGGATCATCGCCCCGGCCGCGAGGAGGAAGTTGAGGCCGGGGTTTTGCACTGCGGGATGCGCCGCGCCCAAGAAGAAGACGATGGCCGTCTGCACCAGCATGTAGAGGGAGTCGATCCCGATGATGCTGGGCGTCAGGATCCGGTTCTGCGTGATGGTCTGAAAGATGACGGTCGCGGCGGCGATGGAGCCGCCGGCCAGGACGATGGCCAGGATCTTGGCGCCCCGCCGGGGGAGGACGTACGACCACATGCCGCTCCCCTGGATCACCATGAACAGGGCGATCAACGCCAGGGTCGCCAGCCCGAGAACGGTGAGCTTTTTCCGGTCGCTCAAGGCGAGCCTCGCTGCAGGGCGTGCCGTCTCAGTGGCCATACGCGTACTGCCTCGCAATTAAATAGATGAAAACGCCGCTTCCCAGCACCCCGAGGGTGACGTTGATGGGGATCTCGTATGGGTAGATGATGATCCGCCCCAGGATGTCGCAGGCCAGGACAATGACGGCGCCCAGGAGGGCCGTGGCCGTCAGGTTCCGCTGCAGGTGGTCGCCGCGGTAGATGGAGATGAGGTTGGGCACGATGAGGCCCAGGAAGGGCAGGGTGCCCACGGTGAGCACCACCGCCGCCGTGCAGAGGGCCACGATCCCGAGGCCCACGTTGACCACCTGGCGGTAGTTGAGGCCCAGCGTGGTGGCGATCTCCTCGCCCATCCCCGCGATGGTGAAGCGGTTCGCGTACACGTAGGCCAGCACCAGCGTGGGCACGACGGCGTAGAGCAGCTCGTACCGCCCCTGCAGGATCAGGGAGAAGTCGCCCATGAGCCACGCCGAGATGTTTTGGATCAGGTCGAACCGGTAGGCGATGAATGTGGAGACGGAGTTGACGATACCGCCGAACATGAGCCCCACCAGCGGGATGAAGACGGCGTCCTTGAACTTCACCCGGTCCAGGATTTTGGTGAACGTGTAGGTGCCCAGGAGGGCGAAAAGAAAGGCGGTGGCCATCTTGACGATGGGCGCCGCCGACGTGAACAGCAAGAGGGAAATCAGGATGCCAAGGCGCGCCGAGTCCAGCGTCCCCGCGGTGGTGGGCGAGACGAACTTGTTCTGGGTGAGCTGCTGCATGATGAGGCCGCAGAGGCTCATGCTCATGCCGGAGAGCAAGATGCTGACGAGGCGGGGAATGCGGCTGACCGCCAGCACCTGGGCCTTGCGGCTCGTCAGGCCGAAGAGGTCCGCCGGCGTGAGCTGGATCACCCCGACGAAAAGGGAATAGAAGCTCAGAGCGATGAGCACGGCGACGAGGTATCGAGTCTTCATGACGCACCCTTTGGCATGGTCGTGGGCATACCCCTCGATCGGGCACCCGTTCCCCTCTTGATAGCTTCTCCCAAAGCCTTCTTTTAGGGCACCCTAAATCCAGTTCTAAGGTAATGGGTACCTCGCCTGTTGTCAAGGGAAACATGTCCAAGGAGCGCGGGACATGGGGCAACGAAAACGGGCTGGAAGCCGCGCTTCCAGCCCGTCCCGCTGCGGCCCGCCCGGCGGCGGCCGGGAGCCGTCCCTCCCGGTGACCGCCGGCGCGTTCAGCGCTCCACGCTCTCGTTCCCTTCCCAGTATCCCTTCGGGGCGATCAGGTCGTGCGCCGCGCCGCCGGGCCGGATCATCGGGTAGACGTTGGCCTCCGGGTCGATCCGGATGTCCAGGACCACGGGGCCGTCAAAGCTTTCGGCCCAGCGGAGCACCTCTTTGAGCTCGGCCGGGTCGTCGACCTTCCGGGCGGCGACGCCGAAGCCCCGGGCGATGGTGACGAAGTCGGGGCTGCCCAAGTCCACCGCGATGTAGCGCTCCCGGTACGAGATTTGCTGGATCTGGCGGACCATTCCCAGCGTCTGGTTGTTGAGGATCGCCACCTTCACCGGGATGCGGTACGCGGCTGCGGTGGCCAGCTCCGCGAGGCTCATCTGGAAGCCGCCGTCGCCCACGATGCTCCAGACGCTGCGGCCGGGAACACCCAGCTTCGCCCCGAGGGCCGCCGGGAAGCCGAAGCCCATGGTGCCGAGGCCGCCCGAGGAGATGTGCGAGCGGGGCCGGCGGAAGGGGTAAAACTGCGCCAGCCACATCTGGTGCTGGCCCACGTCGGCGGTGCAGATGGCTTCCCCGCCCGTCACCTCGTACAGCGTCTCGATGACCTGCTGGGGCGCGATGACCCCCGGGCGGACGGCGTAGCGCAAGCGGTACTCTTCCTTCCACGCGGCGATCTGAGCCAGCCACGCCTCCGGGCGCCCCTGGGGCACCAGAGGCAGGAGCCGGCGGAGCACCGTCTTGGCATCGCCCACGATGGGGATGTGGGCGGGCACGTTCTTGCCGATCTCGGCGGCGTCGATGTCGATGTGGATCACCGTGGCGTTCTTGGCGAAGGTGTCGACGCGGCCGGTCACCCGGTCGTCGAAGCGGGCGCCCACGGCGATGAGGAGGTCGCAGTGGGCCACGGCGTAGTTGGCGTAGGCCGTGCCGTGCAGCCCCAGCATGCCCAGGGAAAGCGGGTGATCGCCGGGGAAGGCCCCGATGCCCATCAGCGTGAACGTGGTGGGGATGTGGGCCTTCTCCGCCAGCTCAAGCACTTCTTCCTGGGCGCCGGAGGCGATCACGCCCCCGCCGATGTAGAGCACCGGCCGCGCCGCGGCGGCGATGGCCTCGGCGGCCCGCTGGAGCTGCCGCTCGGCCCCGGGCGAGAGCCGGGTGCCGTCGTTCAAGGAAGGCGGCAGGCGGCGCTCTTCGCGGGACGCCGCGCCGGCGGCGCCGTTTCTCCCGGGGCCGGGGAGCTCCGCCAGGGAGATGTCCTTGGGAATGTCGATGAGCACCGGTCCGGGCCGGCCGGTGGTGGCGACGGTGAACGCTTCGTCGATGATGCGGGCCAGGTCCCGGGCGTCCTGGACCAGGTAGTTGTGCTTGGTGACGGGCCGGGTGATGCCGACGATGTCCGCCTCCTGGAAGGCGTCGGTCCCGATGTGGTACGTCGGCACGTTGCCCGTGATGGCGATCATGGGAACAGAGTCCATGTGGGCCGTGGCGATGCCGGTGACCAGGTTGATGGCCCCGGGGCCCGAGGTCGCGATGCAGACGCCCACCTTGCCCGTGGCCCGGGCGTAGCCGTCGGCCATATGGGCCGCCGCCTGCTCGTGCCGGACGAGAATGTGCCGGATGGGCGAGTCGTACAGGGCGTCGTACAGGGGCAAGATGTTGCCGCCGGGATAGCCGAACACCATCTCCACCCCGTGGGCCAGCAGCCGCTCGACGACCACCTGGGACCCGTTGACGGGGCGCTTGGTTCGCCTCGCCCGGGGCGGGCTGCTCTCCGGTGCGCGCTGCCCGCCGCCCGCCGCGGGCGGCGCCAGCGGGGCGGCATGGATTGAGCTCATGCGCCTACCTCCTCACGGTGCTCGAAAGAGTCGAGACCCGCAAACAAAAAGCCTCTCATCCCCATGAAGGGACGAGAGGCCAAAGGCCTTTCGTGGTACCACCCTACTTCACCGCGCCCTTGCGGAGCGCGGCCTCAGCTTCCGACGCACGCTCTCCGTGGGCGGGATCCGGCGCACGAGGCGGCTTCCGGCTGCGGCGCTCCCGCGCCTGGGCCGTGCCGGCCGCGGGCCGGGCCCCGGAGGCGATCAATCGGAGTGCGCGGTAACGGGCGCAAGCCGTCCCATCAGCCTACTCCACGTTCAGCCGGCAGCTCCGGGGCGACTTCGGCCGGGCGACGACACCGGTTTGCACCTACCACCGGCTCTCTTGGGTCTCGCGTCGGCTTACTGCTCCCCTTCATCGCCTTTGCGGGTCAACTTTGACCGTCATGCTAGCACACTCCGCCCCATGTGTCAACGGTGTGCCGGCGCAGCGGGCCCAAGATGGGACAAACGTCCCGGCGGCGCTCCTGCCGGGCCAGCCGCGTCACCCGGGAGGGCCCCAGGGTAGGCCCGCAGCCGGGAGCCCGCGGGGAGCGAGGTCCCCCCGCCTCGCGCCGTGGTTTCCGGCGGCGTCAGAGGGGGAGAGGCACCGTCCGTCAAAACATAGAGTTGCCAGAATCCGGGTGGCCGGGCAGGGCGATCCATGGCCCGGCCGCCTGAACGGGACGGGAGGGTGTCCAGTGTCTCAGTGGACTGAAGGTTCGTGTCAGGCGAACGGGATCGAAATTCACTACCTGCGCACCGGGGGCGACAAGCCTCCCATCGTGCTGCTCCACGGTTTCACGGACGACGGTGCGTGCTGGGGGCCGCTGGCGCGGGCGCTGGAGAAAGACTGGGACGTGATCATGCCGGATGCCCGCGGGCACGGCCGCTCCAGCGTTCCGCAGGCCCCGTACGGGATCAAGGATCTCGCGCAGGACGTCATCGGCCTCATCGAAGCGCTGAAGCTGGAGCGCCCCGTGGTGGGCGGCCATTCGATGGGCGGGATCACGGCCGCGGTGGCTGCCGCGGAAAGGCCGGATCTGGTGCGGGCGCTGGTGCTCGAGGATCCGGGATTCGTGGCGCGGGACAGCGCGATGGGCGATGAGCAGAAGGTGGCCGAGAGGCGCCGCCGCATGCTGGAAGGCCACAAGAGCGTCCTCGCGACGCCTATCGAGGAACTGATGGCATCCCGGCGGAAAGAGAGCCCGCACTGGTCGGAGGAGACGGTCGAGCTCTGGGCTCGCTCCAAGTACCTGACCAAAGTAGAGGCCTTCACGATGCTGGGTCACCTGTTCCCGGACTACCGGGACGTGGTGCGGGCGATTCAATGCCCCTCCCTGGTCATCATGGGCGAGGCCGAGCTGGGCGGCATCGTCACCGCCGAAATGGCCGGCATCATCCACGACCTCAATCCCCACTTCCGCTGCGAGAAGGTGGCCGGAGCCGGACACTGCGTCCGCTACGACCGGCCCGAGGAGTACACCGAGCTCGTGCTGGCGTACTTGCGGGAGCTCGCGTAAGCGCCGGCCGCGGGGGAGTGTTTCCCTTATCAGCCATTTCCAGGAGGGATTTTTGTGAGCAGCTGGATTGAAGCGAAGTGCCAGGCCAACGGGATCGAAGTGCACTACCGCCGCACGGGAGGGGATAAGCCGCCGGTGGTCTGTCTCCACGGGTTCACTGACGACGGCGCTTGCTGGATCCCCTTGGCCCGGGTGCTGGAGAGCGACTGGGACGTGATCATGCCCGATGCCCGCGCCCACGGCTGGTCCAGCGTGCCGCAGACGGGATACCGCATCCAGGACATGGCGGCGGACGTCATCGGTTTGATCGAGGAGCTCAAGCTGGAGCAGCCCATTTTGATCGGCCATTCGATGGGCGGGATCACGGCGGCGGTGGTCGCGCAGGAGAGGCCGGATCTGGTGCGGGCCCTGGTCCTGGAGGATCCGGCGTTTGTCACCGGCGGCCACGACGAAAAGCGGGCGGAAAGAGGCCGGGGATGGCTCGAGAATCACAAGCAGGTGCTGGCGACGCCGCTGGAGGAGCTCATGGCGGCCCGGCGCAAAGAGAGCCCCCACTGGCCGGAGGAGATCGTCGAGCTTTGGGCCCGCTCCAAGTACCTCTGCAAGCTGGAGGCGTTTACCTCCCTGGAGCACGGGCTGCCTGACTACCGCGACGTCGTGCGGGTGATCCAGTGCCCGATGCTGGTGGTCATGGGCGAAGTGGAGCTGGGCGGCATCGTGTCGCGCGAGATGGCGCAGGTGATCCAGGAGCTCAACCCGAAGGCCCGCTGCGAAAAGATTCCCGGAGCGGGGCACTGCATCCGCTACGACCGGCCCGAGGAGTTCTACGCCCTGGTAAAGGCGTACTTGCACGAGCTGCGCGGCTGACCCTAGCGCAAGACCCGGAGCCGTCCGGAGGTGCGTAGCCGGTGATGCCTTCGCCCAAGCGCGAGCTTGAGCGGCTCACGGTTTTCGGCGAAGCCGATGAACAGACTATCCGCCAGATGCTGAACTGCCTCGCGGTGGAAGAGGACGCCGTGGGCGTGCTCTGCGCCGACAACCACCTGGGCTACTCGCAGCCCATCGGCGCCGCTGTCGCTTACCGGGAGCACATCAGCCCGTCGGGCGTGGGCTTCGACATCGGCTGCGGCAACAAAGCGGTCCTCACTGACCTGAAGGCTTCGGAGATCGACGTGGCCCGGGTGATGGACGAGATCGTCGAGCGGATCAGCTTCGGCATCGGGCGCAAGAACCACGAGCCGGTGGACCACCCGGTGCTGGACGAGATCCGCGGCGCGGCCTTCGCGCCCCAGCGCAAGCTGTACGACCTGGCCGCGGAGCAGCTGGGCACCGTGGGCGGCGGCAACCACTACGTCGATCTCTTCGCCGACGAGCAGGACCGGCTCTGGGTGGGCGTCCATTTCGGGTCTCGGGGCTTCGGGTACAAGACGGCGGCGGGGTTCCTGTCGCTGGCCCGGGGCGGGCGTTTCGAGGACCCCGTGGTCGAGGGAGAGATGATGAGCCCGCCCGTGGTCTTTCGCGCCGGTTCGGCGCTGGGCGAGGCGTATCTCGAGGCGATGACGCTGGCCGGCAAGTACGCTCAGGCCGGGCGGGACGTGGTCTGTGCGAAAGTGCTGGAGATCCTGGGCGCGCGGGAGGTGGCGTCGGTGCACAACCACCACAACTTCGCCTGGCGCGAGGAGCACTTCGGCGAGACGTGGTGGGTGATCCGCAAAGGCTGCACTCCCGCGTTCCCCGGCCAGCAGAGCTTCGTCGGCTCGACCATGGGCGAGGAATCGGTGATCCTGGAGGGGACCGAACAGGGGGCGAAGGCGCTCTTCTCCACCGTGCATGGGGCCGGCCGGGTGATGAGCCGCATGGAGGCGGCGGGCAAGCGGAAGCTCCGGTGGACCTGCTCCGACCCGGCCTGCGGCTGGGTGAAGCCGGCGGGCGGCGGCCGGCCCGAGAAGTGCCCCCGGTGCCGGAAAGCCCGGCTGGTCAAGCGCTGGGTGCAGGTCAAACCGGGCAAGATTGACTTCGAGCGGGTGCGGGAGGAGCTGAAGCGGAAGGGGATCGAGCTTCGCGGCGGCGCCGCCGACGAAGCGCCCGCGGCGTACAAGCGGCTCGACGACGTGCTGGCCGAGCACGGCGACACCATCCGCGTCCTTCACCGGCTGCGTCCCATCGGCGTCGCCATGGCCGGGCCGGACGTGTACGACCCGTATAAGGATTGATCCCTTTCCATTCTCTTGTTTTCACAGCAGGCTTTCAGGCAGCGGGGGGCGGCGCCCGTGTATGGAGAAAGCTTCTGGCAAGGGAAGAGCGTGTTGATCACCGGGGCTTCCTCGGGGATCGGCGAAGCTCTCGCTCGGGAGGTGGCGCGCCTTGGGGCGAGGGTGGGCCTTTTGGCAAGGCGCGTCGACCGCCTTGAGCGCCTTGCCGCTAGAATCGAACAGGACGGCGGAACCGCCCTCGTCTTGCCGGGAGATGTCGCGGTCCGGGAAGACATCCACCAGGCGGTGGAACAGCTGATCGCTCACTGGCAAACGGTGGATGTCCTGATCGCCAACGCGGGCCGCGGCATGCACGGGGCGGCGGAGACCGACGCCGAGGCGGTCCGGCAAGTGTACCACGTCAATTTCCTAGGCGCCGTCAATGCCCTGGAGGCCGTCTTGCCCTGGATGCGCCGGCAAGGGCGCGGCCACGTCGCGGCCATCTCCAGCGGCACCGCGCTCTTGCCCCGGCTGGCCGCAAGCCCCGCGTACGCTTCGAGCAAGATGGCGATGGGCCGCTACTTCGAGGGCTTGGGGAGGGAGCTGCGGTCCGAGGGCATCATCGTCACCGTGGTGTATCCGGGGTTTGTCCGCACCGAGATGACCTCGGGCCACAAGTGGATGCCCTTCGCACTTGAGCCGGACGAGGCGGCCTTGCGGATCCGGCGCGGCATCGAGCGGGGGCGGCGCCGGGTCATCTTTCCCCGGAGGACGCTTTGGCTTGGGCGCATCGCCCAGCTAGCCCCGCTCGAGCTGCAGCTCGCGGGGCGCCGGCGCTACGCCGGCACGCCTCGCAAGTCCCCTTAGTGCGTCGATCGCGTCGACGACCGCTTGCGGATGCGCCACCGGCAGCATGTGGCCTGCGCCCGTCGTGCGGCGGCGGCCGGGCGAGGACGGGGACTGGAGGCTTTGAGACCGGATGTGGACGGGGAAACGAGAAAGCCAGCGGGATGGGGGGCACAGAGGAGTGGACGGCATGAGGCAGGGCAGTCTGCGGCAGAGGGGCAAGACGCAAGGGGGCGTACGGCGCCTCGCGGCGCTGCTGGCGGGAGCCGTCATGCTGCTGGCGGCCGCTGCGGGATGGACGGGCCCGGGCGCCGAGGCCAGCGCCGCGGCCGGCGGCGAGGGTGCGGGCGAGGCCGGCGTCCCGCCCATCGTCGTCGACGGTTTTGACCTCACCGCGGCGCTTTCGGCGACGCCGCTCAAGGACGCGTACCGCGATTACTTTATGATGGGCGTCGGTCTCAACGGGTACAACGTCCAGACGGACACGGTCAACTCCCGGGCGATGACGGAGATCATCAAGCATCACTTCAACAGCGTCACCTACAGCAACTTGATGAAGCCCGACTACCTCTTGGACCAGGGCGGCAGCATCCGCAATTACGAAAGCGGGAATCCGGAGCCGGCGGTGCGTTTTGACTCGGTGATCCGGGGGCTCGAGTTTGCCAAGGCCCACGGGATCGGGATGCGGGGGCACGTGCTGGTCTGGCACCACCAGACGCCCGAGTGGTTCTTCCGGGAAGGCTACCGCAGCGACGGCGATTTCGTCGACCGGGAGACCATGCTCTTCCGGCTGGAGAGCTACATCCGGCAGGTGCTGGAGTTTGTGCAGGCGCAGTACCCGGGCGTGATCTACGCCTGGGACGTGGTGAACGAGGCGGTGGAGATCACGCCGGGCGCCTACGAGACCCAGTCGGGCTTTAACATCCGCACCCGCTACGACGGCTCCCGGGACAACCTGTGGTACCGGGTGGTGGGCGTCGACTACGTCGAGAAAGCGTTTGAGTACGCCCGCAAGTATGCCGCTCCCGGGGTGAAGCTGTTCTACAACGACTACAACACCTTCCAGCCGGCCAAGACCGAGGCCATCTACCGGCTGGCGGCGCATCTCATGGAGCGGGGCCTCATCAACGGCATCGGCATGCAGGGCTACATGGACCTGCAGTATCCCGGCATCCGGCAGGGAAGGGACAACCTGCGGGCGGCGCTGGCCCGCTTTGCGCAGCTGGGCCTTGAGATCCACATCACGGAGCTCACCATCCGCACGCCCGACGCCAGCCCCGTCTCGTTCCAGCGGCAGGCGCAGCGGTACGCGGAGGTTTTCCTCACCCTGGCGGAGATGGACACGGACGGCGGCGGCCCCGCCGACATCACCAGCGTCACGGTGTTCGGGCTGATGGACAACTATCTCTTCTATCCCAACGACACCAACACGTCCCGGTTTTTCGACGGCCGCCTCCAGCCGAAGCCGGCGCTCTACAGCGTGCTGAGGGTGGCCGAAAGCCTCGAGCGCTAGGCGGGCCGCGATGAACACCGACTTGGCCGTCGTCCTCATTCTCCTCGCCGCAACCACGGTGATGTTTGCGCTCAACCGGCCGCGGATGGACGCCGTCGCGCTGATCATGATGACGCTGCTGCCCCTCACGGGGGTGATCAGCCCGGCGGAGGCCCTCTCGGGCTTGAGCGATCCCAACGTGGTCCTGATCGGCGCCCTGTTTGTGCTCGGGGAGGGCCTGGTCCGGACGGGGGTCGCCCAGAAGGTCGGCGATCTCCTGGTGCGGCGGGCGGGCAAGGACGAAGCCCGGCTCATCGTTCTTTTGATGGCGGCCGTCACCGCGATCGGGACCGTCATGAGCTCGACGGGCGTCGTCGCCATCTTCCTCCCTTCCGTCCTGCGCATCGCCCGCAACGCCGGCATCTCCCCGCGACGGCTGCTGATGCCCCTGAGCGTAGCGGCGTTGATCAGCGGGATGACGACCCTGATCGCCACGCCGCCCAACCTGATCGTCCACGGTCAGCTGATCCGGGCGGGGCATGAGGGCTTCCGGTTTTTCGACTTCACGCGGTTCGGTGTGCCGGTGCTGGTCGCGGCGACGGCGTACATGGTGGCGGCCCGCCGCTGGCTCTCGCCGGACGCCGCCGCCCCGGAGGACCGGCACGCCTCGCGGCCGCGCCTTTCCCAGTGGATCCAGGAATACGATCTGGCGGAGCGGCACTTTCGTCTCCGGCTTGAGGCGCACTCCCCCTGGGCCGGAAAGCGCCTGGGAGAGCTGGATCTGCGGCGGGCGCACGGCATCGACGTCCTGGCCGTGGAACGGCGCCGGCGCTTCATGCCGCCGGAAATTCTCGAGCCGGGAGCCCAGACGGTCCTCGAGGCCGGCGACATCCTCTTTGTCCTGGTGCGCCAGCCGGGAACGGACATCGCGGCGCTCTGCTGGCAGAAGGGCTTGGTGCAGCTTTCCATCCTCGACGGCCACTTCGCGGAGTCGTCGCAGGCGGTGGGCATGGCCGAGCTGATGATCCCCGCCGCCTCCCGGCTCATCGGGCAGACGGTGGTGGCCGCCCGGTTCCGCTCCCAGTACAAGCTCTCCGTCATCGGCCTCAAGCGGGGGACCAGGCCCGTCTCGGCCAGCGTCTGCGACGAGCCCTTGAAAGTCGGCGACACGCTGCTGGTGGCGGGCCCCTGGAGGGCCATCGCCCGGCTGCGCAGCGACCCCGGCGAGCTGGTGGTTCTCAACGTTCCGGCCGAACTGGACGACGTGGTCGCCCTGCCGGCGCGAGCGCCCTTCGCCCTGCTGGCTCTGGCCGTCACGGTGGGGTTGATGGTGTTCGGCGTCGTCCCCAACGTGGTCGCGGCGCTCATCGGCTGCCTTCTCCTGGGGCTTTTCCGCTGCATCGACATGAACGGGGCCTACCGGGCCATCCAGTGGCCGACCCTCTTTCTCATCGTGGGGATGATCCCGTTCTCCATCGCGCTGGAAAAGAGCGGAGGGGTGGCCGTCGCGGCCCGGGTCATGCTGGAGGCCCTGGACGGCGCGGATCCCGTCTGGATGCTGGTGGCGCTGTACCTGCTGACGGTGCTCATCGGCCTGTTCGTCTCCAACACGGCCACCGCGGTCCTGGTGGCGCCCGTCGCCGTCGCGGTCGCAGGAGAGCTGGGCCTTTCGCCGTATCCCTTCGCCATGGCAGTGGCGCTGGCGTCGTCGACGGCGTTCTTGACGCCGGTCTCGTCTCCGGTCAACGCCCTGGTGGCGGGGCCGGGCAACTACACCTTCGCCGACTTCGTGAAGGTGGGCCTGCCGCTGTCGCTGCTGGTGATGGCGGTGAATATCGTGCTGATCCGGCTTTTCCTTCCGTTTTGAGTGCGGCCCGTACCGCAGGATTCTCATGGGTGAAAGGAGCGGCCCACGGTGCTTTCACTTCAAGGCGTCTCCAAGTGGTACCAGCGGGACCGCCCGGCGGTCCGCGACGTGACCCTCCGCGTGCGGCCGGGCGAGATCTTCGGCTTTTTGGGGCCCAACGGCGCTGGGAAGACCACCACCATCAAGATGATCGCCGGCCTTTTGCGGCCCGACAGCGGCACCATCACCGTCAACGGCCGCGACGTGGTGCGGGATCCCATCGGCGCCAAGGCGCAGATCGGCTACGTGCCCGACACCGCGGTGCTCTACGACCGGCTGACGGGCTTGGAGCACTTGGAGCTGGTGGCCGACGTGCGGCGGATCCGCCGGGAGGCCCGGACGGAGCGGGTGCGGGAGCTGGCGGCGCTGCTCGCGGAGCCGGCGCTCCTCATCCTCGACGAGCCGATGGTGGGCCTCGATCCCAAGTCCAACCACCGGCTGAAGCAGTTGATGCGGGCGTACTGCGAGGCCGGTCGGACGGTCTTTTTCTCCACCCACATCCTCGACGTGGCCGAGCGGCTCTGTGACCGGGTCGGCATCATCAAGAGCGGCCGCCTCATCGCCGTGGGAACCCTGGACGAGCTCCGGTCGGCGGGACGGGACGACGCGACCTTGGAGAGCATTTTCCTGGAGCTGACGGAAGAGCCCGCGCCAGAGGCGGCGGAGCGGTGAGCGGCGTGAGGGCTCCCTGGTTCGCCCTGTTCCGGGCGCTTCTCAACGTCCAGTTCGGCCTCTCGGCGGTGCGGGCCCGGATTCGCCGCCGGGAGAAGCTCTGGCAGCTGGCCGCGGCGGAGCTCGGCATGCTCCTGGTGGCGGCGGTCATCGTCGGGGTAGTGGCCGCATTCACCTGGGCGCTGCTTCAGGCCGTCTCGCAGCTGGGGCAGCCCGAGGTGGTGCTGACCCTGGCCCACGCCGCCGCGGCGACGCTGGTCTTCCTCTTCGCCATCGGCTTTGTCCTGAGCGCGTTTTTCTTTTCCAACGACACCGGGCTCTTGTTCTCGTGGCCGCTTTCGGCCCGGCAGATCCTCTCGGCGAAGTTCGCCGTGGTGCTGGCCAGCGAGTACCTCACCATCGCCCCGCTGCTGATCCCGGTGTACGTGGTCTACGCCCGGAGCGTCCCCGTGGCCTAGTGGTTCCCCGGGGCGGCGGCGGTCGTCTTCCTGCTCACGCCGGTGGTGCCGCTGGCCGTCGCGGCGCTGATCGCCCTGGCGCTGATGCGGCTGGTGGGCGGCTCGGAGGAGCGGGACCTGCTGGTGGCGGTGGGCGTGGTGCTGACCGGAGCCGTCTACGCCGCGGCGGCGCTGCTGCTTTGGCGCTGGCTGGACCGCAGGCTGGACGGGCTCTACGCGCGGCTGGGCGAACGGTAGCGCGCCACGGGTGCCGTGTCCTCGCAAGGGGAAGAGGCCGCCGCGTCACTCGGCCCCGGTGAGCCGCAGGCCGATGATCCCGCCGATCAACATGGCCAGCGAGATGAGCTTGGGCAGTTCCCTGGACTCTCCGAACCAGAGCATCCCGATGATCGCAGTGGCGGCGGCGCCGATCCCCGTCCAGACGGCGTACGCGGTGCCGACGGGCAGGCTCTTGAGCGCCACCGCGAGCAGGATCATGCTCAGGGCCAGCGTGACCAGAAAGCCCACCGTGGGCCAGAAGCGGGTAAGCCCGTGGGACTGCTTGAGAAAGAGCGCCCAGGCCGTCTCAAAGAGGCCGGCGATAAAGAGGATCAACCAAGCCATGAGACCACTCCCTCTCGTGCGGTGGGTCGGCGTCTCTCAATAGATGAATTCGCGGATGTCGTAACGGGCCGCTTTGAATCCCAGAGTCCGGATCTCGCCGGCGAGCCGTTGGAGCTCGGCCTCGATGGCCTCTTCGGAAAGGGGTGTGAGCCCTCTTTCGGCCCGCCGGCGGGCGTATTCCGATCCGGGATGTTCGATGAAGGGGGAAAGGTAGACCAGATCCCCGGGGCCCAAAGGCATCCGGGCGATGGCCGCGAGGGTCTCCTCCCCGTGCCGCCCGGCGTACTCTTTCCCGCCGACGCCCACCATGGCGATGAGGCCCACGGCGACGCCCGCTTCTTTCAGATCGTGCACGAAGCGGATCAGCTCCTCCCGGGAGCCGGGCTTGTTGAGAAACGCGAGGAGCTCGTCGCAGCCGGTCTCCATGCCGATGTAGACCCGGTGAAGGCCCATCTCCACCAGGCGCCGCCACTCTTCGACCGCTTTTCGTTCGCCGGTGTACACGTCGATGAAGCTGTAGACCGGCCGGCCGGGAAAGGCGTCCCGCACCACTTCAAAGAGGGGCATGAGGCGGTTTTGCGACAGGGCCAGGGCGTTGCCGTCGGCCAGGAAGACGCCTTTTCGCAGGGAGAGCCCTCTGCCGAAGAAGGCTTTGACCGCCTCGACGTGCCGGGCGAACTCCTCCCGGCTCTTGGCGCGGAACGGCCGGTCCTGGTAGAAGCTGCAGAAGGTGCAGCGGTTCCAGGTGCATCCCTCGGTGGCTTGGACCACGACGCTGAGGTACTGGTCGGGAGGAAGGATAGAGATGGGCTTATACACCCGGTAAAACGCCTCTTCCTGCGCCAGGAGGCGCTCCGGGGTCCACTGGAGGACCCCGTCTTCTTCAAAGCGGGCCCGCAGCGCCGCCGGCCCCTGCCGGTAGCAGGTGGCGGCGATGCGGTGCACTTCGGCAAAGAGCCGGGCGGCCTCGGCGCGAGAGAGCCGCTCCCGCCGGCGGGCGTCCTCCCGGTAGCGCACTTCCACCGCGGAGGCCAAGGTGCGGCGGTAGGTGACGCCCGCTTTATAATAGGCATAGAGCCGCCCTTCACGGTCGAACGAGAGGACCGTGCGGCGGTCGGGGCTGACGGTGGTAAATCCCGGTTTCAGGGTGACCAAGAGCTCCGTAGACTCGGCCATGTCTGCATGGTATCATGAGAGCTCCGGGCCTCGCAATCCCGGGGCCCGGGGAGGAAGGAGGCCCTTCCGGTGAGCCGGTGGCTGCAGCCGCTGTTCGAAGAGCCGATCCTCCAGTGCACGGTCCTCGCCCGCGCGGGGCCGCGGCCGTCGCCAGAGGGTACCGGCGGGTGCTGCCGCTCCCCGACCTCTCGAGGGTGAGGGCTCCGTATCGCTTTCTCTACAGGCTCCTGGAGGTGCAAGGCAGCGTGCCCCTGGATGCGTGGATGAGCTGGCCGGAGCTCTTTTGACCCCATGGTCCGCGGGCACAAAAAGGCGCCGGGCTGCGCCGCCGGGCCGCCCGGCGCCGGGCACTCTCCGGAATCCCGGGAGCTTCCCGTTACAGCTCGAACCGCTTGATCAGCTCGTCGAGAGCCCGGGCGAACTCGGCCAGTTTGGCCGCGGAATCCCGGACGTTCTGCGCGAAGGCGTTGCCCTCTTCGGCCGATGCGGCCACTTCTTCGGCGGACGCGGCCGTCTGCTCCGAGACGCTGGAGATCTCCGAGATGGCCTGCACCACCTGATCGCCGGCTTCGTTCATCGACTCGGCGGCGGCGGCGTTCTCCCGGGCGATGGCCTCCACCCGGTTGACCGTCTCCACCACCCGGGCGCTGCCGCTGGCGATCTCCCCTACCACCTGGGCGATCTCCTGCACCTTGGCGTGGCTCTCGTCGATCGCCCGGAAGGTCCGCTCCAGGGTCTCGCCGGCCGCAGCCGCCAGGGCCGAGCCCGCCTCCACCTGCTTGAGACCGTCGGCGGTGGCCTGGGTCGCGGAGGCGACCCCTTCCTGCATGCTCTCGATCAGGGCCACGATCTGCTCGGTGGACCGGGCGGAGTTCTCGGCCAGCTTCCGCACTTCTTGCGCGACCACCGCAAAGCCGCGCCCGTGCTCGCCGGCGCGCGCTGCCTCGATGGCGGCGTTGAGCGCCAGCAGGTTGGTGTGGTCCGCGATCTCCTGGATGATGCTGACGATCTCGCCGATGCGCTGCGAGTGGCGGCCCAGCTCTTCCGCCCGGGCGGCGGCTTCGCTCACCGACGCCCGGATGCTCTCCATGGCCTCGACCGCGGCCCGGACCGCCTGGCCGCCCTCTTGGGCGCCGGAAGCGGCCTGCTTGGCCACCGCCGCCACTTCCGTGGCCGATTCGGCGACGGAGCGCAGCTCCACCGCCATGCTTTCCACCATGCGGCTGGCTTGCTGGATCTGCCGGGTCTGTTCCTGGGCGCCGGCGGCGATGGCGGCCGCGGACTGCCGCCAGGAGTCGATGATGTCGGTGGCCTGCCGGACCGAGTCAAGCTGCCGCTGAGTGCCCTCGGCCACCTGGGTCATGGCCTGCGCGATGTCGGTGGTGGCCTGGAAGCTCTGATCCGCGGAGTGCTT
The DNA here is from genome assembly GCA_002919235.1 of Clostridia bacterium. GTDB lineage: Bacteria > Bacillota > Limnochordia > DTU080 > RSA5 > RSA5. The sequence goes on along the minus strand of PKEX01000014.1, from coordinate 40,793 downwards.
CAGCTCCTCGCTGCTGGCGCTCAGCTCGCTGGCGGTGGCCATCACGTCGCTGATGGCCTGCCGCAGGTTTCGCACCATCCGGATGAAGTCGCGGGCCATCTCGCCCAGTTCGTCCCGGCGCTTCACCGGCAGGTCGGGCACGGCCAGGTTTCCTTGCGCGATGCGCTGGTTGGCCGCGGCGAAGGCCAGGATGGGCCGGGCGATGGTGCTGGCGGAGGCCAGCGCGGCGACGACGACGATGACCACCGTCGCGATGATGAAGTAGAGCAGGGCGTTCCTCAGGTGGGTGCCCAGCGTCAGCGCGGAGGCGATGGCGCGGGCCTCGTCCACTTCCAGGATGAGTCCCCAGTCAAAGTCAGGGAGGTAAATGTACGCCCCCAGGACTCTTTGGCCGGCGGCGTTGTCGTAGAACTCGACGCCTGTCTCGCCGTTCTGCAGTGCCCGCACGGCCCGGGTGGCGAGCGGGCCCTGGATGCCTTCCGCCGAGCGCGCCGGGGTGACCGGCGTGCCGGTGCCGTCGACGAGGTACGCTTCGCTGCCTTCGCCGACGGCCATGTCTTCGACGCGGCTAAAGATCGAATCCAGCCAGACGCTGCCGACGACGACCCCCACCAGCTCGCCGTCACGCGTCACGGGGGTCGAGAGGTAGACCCGGTACTTCACCTCGCCGTCCGGAGAAGACTCCCAGTCTGCCACCGGCGTAGAGACGCCCCTGCCGCCTTCCGCCGCCGGCTTGAACCACGGCTCGCCGGCGAAGCTGAAGGTCTGGGCGGCCCTGGGGTTGGAGCCGTCCAGGGGCATCTCGAGGCCGAAGAATCCCGTGCCGTCGGGATACACCAGGTAAACGGCGTGCATTTCCGAATGCGAGTTCAGAAGGTCCAGTGCCGAGACGTAGACGATGCCGCGGCTGAACGACTGGGCTCCTTGCGTGCCGGCCAGCTCCTCCAGCAGGACGAAGCGGCCGTCAATCCACGCGTCGATGCGGGCCCTCATGTCCTCGCCCGTCATCCTGAGGCGATTGGCTTCGACTTCGATCAGCCCTTGCTCACTCTGCCAGACGACGAACCACCCGGCCGCGAGCACGGGCACAAGACCGATGATGAGGCACACCAACAGGAACTTCAACCGGATCCCCGAGAAAAAGCGTCGACGTATAGCCGACAATGCTAGCCCCCCCTTGACGCGGACTCACCGGACGCAGGAACATGTCGTCGTATCTTTCATCGACAATGAAAGATTGACTCTATAGGAACCCTTTCAGCTATTCTTTGACATTCCTTGCCAATGGCCTGCCTGCGCCTGCGCTCCTCCATCCGGGGCGCCGCGGGTGAGGGCCGCGTTCCTCCGGGCGCCGGTCCACCGGCGCAGCCGCGACGAGAGCAACAGCCCGGCGCTGCCCACCGAAAGAGCCAGCACGGGCACCGAGGCCAGCCCCCAGCGGGCGGCGGCGCTGCCCGCCGAGGTCGATCCCAGGGCCACCGCCAGGAGGTCGACCGCTTCCAAGATGCCGAGGCTGCGGCCTCTCTCCCTGGCCTCGCTCCGCGCGGCCGCGGCGGCGGCCGAAGCCATCGTGAGAAAGGGGAACAGGGGCAGCGAAAAATAGGCGGCCAGCACCCAAGGGTTGGGCCACAGGACGGTGACGCCGTAGCCCAGCACGTACACGGCGCCGGTGACCCGCACCAGCCGCACGTCGCCCCAGCGGCGGACAAGGCGGGCCGCAGCGTCGTAAAGGCCGATGCCAAGCAGGGTGGCGATGGAGATGGAGGCCCCGTAGAGCGTGGTGCTACCGCCCAGCTCGGTGAGGTAGATGCCGTAGACGGTAAAGAACGCTTCCCGCGCAAAAAAGATGAAGAACAGCGCGAGCAGCAGCCCGGCAAACTCGGGGCGGCGGTAGAGGGTGAGCAGGCCGTCTTTCGCGGCGGCTGCGGGCTGTTCCAGGCGAGGCGGGGCGGGCGCCGGCGCGGGATCGGGGGCGGCCGCGCCTTCTTTAGCGTGCCCGGGCCTCGCCGGATCCATCGCGGCGTCCCGCAGCCAGATGATGGCTGCCAGCGCGGTGAGGCTCGCGAGGACGCCGGCGCCCCGGAGCAGGCTCGGCATCTCGAGCGCCGTGTGATCCAGCAGGTACCCGGGGAGCATGCCGCCGATCAACCAGCCCACTGACTCCGCTTTGAGGAGCCCGGGGAGGATCCGCAGCGGCGCACGGCCGCCGGATGCCCGTTCGTCCGCAAGCGTGGCCGCGGTGCGGGCGGCCGGCGAGACGGCGGAATAGACCGCCGCCCCGGCGGAGACCAGGAGGACGGCCCGCCCCACGTCTTCCGCGGCGGCCAGCAGGGCCAGGAGGACGGCGTGCGCGGCGAGGCCCGCCACGATGAAGGGCTTTTGGCGGCGGGTCCGATCGATGGCCACGCCCCAGCCTTGCGCGGCGAAGAAGCGGACCACCGCGGGAGCGGCAGTGATCAGGGCGATGGCCGGGAGCGCCTGCTCACCGGTGCGCCAGTACAAGGCGATGGGAAGGTACGCAAAGACCAGCGACTCGCACGCGGTCCTGGCGGCCGCGGCGGCGTAGAGGGGGAACATCCCGTGGCGCGACAAGGGCTCCGCCTCCGAAGGGGTTTGACACGTCGGCTTACCGTCTTTCTCGCTGGGCCGGGCAACTCCTCCCGGCTGCGGGTGCCCGCGGGGTCGCGGGCGAGGCTGGCCGCACCGCCTTACACTGGATGGGGGAAAGCGACCCGTGCGGGGCACGCTTATGCCTGTAGGTCATCCGAGAGGAGGGACGCGATGCCTGTTCGCAGGCAGCAAGAGCGGCAGCGCCAGCAGAAGGCTCACGTGCAGCGAGCCCGTCCCGCTGGCGTGGACAGGCAGCAGGACCAGCAGGCGGAGGACGCGCTGATCGAGGCGGCCGAGGAGATCGGGATCGATCTTCCCCGGGAGCAGCGGCAGCGGCCCTCACAGCCGCAGCGGCAGCGTGAAAACCGCCGGCAGGAAGGATGACCTCACGCCGGCCCGGGCCCGCTTGGCCCGGGCCTTTTTTCGCGCGCGGGGAGCGGGGGCGACTTTCTGCATGGACCCGGCATGAGAAACGACCTTCCCCGTCGAAGGAGTAAGAAAGATCATGACCTGACGGGGGAGGAGCTTCATGGACGACGTCAGACTGCTCAAGGATGTGTACGCGAACGACTTTTTGATCGGCTTTGCCCAGGACCGGATGCTCCCCCAGTACGAGCATCTGATCCGGCACTTCAACGTGGTGACCCCCGAGAACGCCGCCAAGTGGGAGCGGGTCCACCCGCAGCCCGGCGTCTACCACTTCGCCGTCGTCGACCAGCTCATCGAGGACGCGGAGAAGCGCGGCATGAAGGTGATCGGGCATACCCTGGTGTGGCACAACCAGACGCCGGCGTGGGTGTTCCAGGACGAGGGCGGCAACCCCGTGGACCGCGACACGCTGCTGGCCCGGATGAAAGAGCACATCGACACGGTGGTGAGCCGCTACGGCAGCCGCATCAAGGGTTGGGACGTGGTGAACGAAGCCGTCGCGGACGACGGCCAGATGCGGCAGAGCCCGTGGTTCCAGATTACCGGCTTCGAGTTTATCGAGCGGGCCTTTGAGTGGGCGGCGCAGGCTTGCCCTGACGTAGAGCTCTATTATAATGATTACGGGTTGGCCGACCCCAAGAAGCGCCGGGGCGCGCTCGACCTGGTCCGGCGTCTCCAGGACAAGGGGATCCGGATCGACGGGGTCGGGATCCAAGGCCACTTCGACATCGAAAACCCGTCGATCGCCGACGTGAGGCAGGCCATTGAGGACTTCGCCGCCCTGGGCGTCAAGGTGATGATCACCGAGCTGGATCTCAGCGTCTACCCGTGGTCCGAGCGGCGCAACCTCTACGCCGGCGGCCTGCCCGAAGACGTCAGCCGGAAGCAGGCCCAGCGGTACGCGGAGCTGTTCCGGCTGTTCCGCGAGTACAACCAGGTGATCGACCGGGTGACCTTCTGGGGCATCACCGACTTTACCAGCTGGAAGAACAACTTCCCGGTGGTGGGCAGGACGGACCACCCGCTCCTTTGGGACCGCGAAGGTCAGCCCAAACCGGCCTTCTGGGCGGTTCTCGATCCGGACGGTTATGCCCCGTAAATGGGGGATTGCAGAGTGTCGCTTCTCTTTCAAAGGGCGTTTGGCGCGCTGGAGGCCCTGCACGCGGGCGACGGCCGCCCCGAAAGCGGCGGCCTCTTGGAATGGACCCTGGCGCTGGGCACGTGGCTGATCGAGCGGCGCGGGGGACGCCCGCCCAGCGCAGACGTGATCACCCCCGGCAGCGCCCCGCCCTTTCCTGAGCCCCCGGCGGGCCTCGACCTCGCCCAGCGAGTGGCCGGGGCCGGGGCGGCGGTCGGCCTTGCCCGGCGGCCGCAGGACCACAACGGCGTGGTGGACGATGCGGTGAGCTTGGTGCAGCCCTTCGCGGACGCGTCGGACGCCATCGCGAGCGCGGCCGCGATCGCCGGGTTTCTCTCCGGCCTCCTGGACGGCTGGGCCATGGAGGGCGCGCTGGCGCAGAGCCTCTTCATCGCCCAGCGGGCGGAGGCGTTCGGGGCCGTCAAGGGTCCCTCGGTGACGGCAGCGATCCGGGCGGTCTTCGACGAGATCTACGCCGGAGCCCGCAGCCGTTTCCGGCCGGAAGGCGCAGCCGCCGGAGGGCGTCCTGCGGGCGGCGCGGGCGCGGCGGGGGCGCTCAAGACGGAGAAGCTGGCCGTGCACCAGCTGGCCGCGGAGGCCTTGGGCCTCGCGTACCTGAGCCAGGACGCGGCGAAGGCCATCGCCGCCGCGGCCGGGCTCGACGGCGGCGGGCGGTGCCTGGCCGCCGTCGCGGGGATGCTGGGCGGCGCCTTTGCGCCGGCCAGCCTGCCGGCGGAGGCCCGAGCCGGCCTCGACCAGCAGACCCCCGTGCTGGAGGTGGTGGAGGACCTGCTGGACCTGCGAACCTTCAGGTACCTGCGGGTTCCCCAGTATAGAGACCGCTTCCGCCGGAAAAAGTGCTGAGCGGCCCGGCACGGCCCGGCCCGGTCGCCGGAGCCAGCGGTTCCAAAAAAACGAGCGGCGGGACGGAGATGTCCCGCCGCTTTTTTTTTTCGTCCGTGCCGTCAATCCCGGGAGACGGCGGCCCGGGGCGTGCCGTCCCAGGGCTGGGTCTCGCCGTCGTCCACGCAGGCGCCGCCGCCCATCTGAAGGCGCAGGAACCGCTCGTTTAGCGGCGGCAGGTGAAGGTGCGCCGCAAAGTGCAGCCGCTCGGCCTTGGGAAGGCGGAAGACCTCGCGGGCAGGGGCGTGGATGAGCCTCGCCTCGTCCACGATGCCGAAGTCGAGGCGCCAGCCTTCCTTGGACTGCAGCCGCCCGGCGTTGTGGCTCCGCATGAGGCGCACGCCGTCTTGCGCGTACCGCTGGAGCACGTCCATGGAGAAGAAGAGGGGGAGGTCCCCGGCCTCTTTGGCTTCAAAGGCAGCCTGCACGTAAAGGGAGGCAAGCTCGCTCATGGCCGCTGTCACCTTCCGCACACCGCTCTCGCCCACTCGCCGCTCCGCTCCCGGGGCTTCGCCGGCCCCCGGTCACGACGCTGCCGGGTTCTCGATGGGCGTGCCTACCATGCTGCCCCACTCGGTCCAGGAGCCGTCGTAGTTGCGCACGTCGGGGTAGCCCAGGAGCTCCTTCAGCACGAACCAGGTGTGGGAGGAGCGCTCCCCGATGCGGCAGTATGTGATGATGGACTCGGCATCGGGCGACAGGCCCGCCTCCTGGTAAAGGCGCGCCAGCTCGTCCCGGCTCTTGAAGGTGCCGTCTTCGTTGACGGTCTTCGACCACGGGACGTTGATGGCCGTGGGGATGTGACCCGCCCGCTGGGCGGTCTCGCTCATCCCCGGCGGGGCCAGGATCTCGCCGTTGTACTCCTGCGGCGAGCGGACGTCCACCAGGGGCCGCTTGCCGATGCTCTCCAGGACGAAGGGCTGCAGGGCCCTGAGCTCGGGGTGGACCTCCTGCACCACGTAGTCCGAAGGCTCGGGCTGCGGCACCTCTTGGACCAGCGGCCGGCCCTCGGCGATCCATTTCTTCCGGCCGCCGTTCATCAGCCGCACGTCCTTGTGGCCGTAAAGCTTGAGCTGCCAGTAGGCGTAGGCGGCGAACCAGTTGTTGTTGTCGCCGTAGAGCACGATGGTGTCGTCGTTTCGGATCCCCGACCGCCGCAGGAGCTCCTGCATCTGCTCCCGGCTGAGGATGTCCCGCCTCACGGGATCCTGAAGATCCGTGTTCCAGTTCCAGGCGACGGCTCCTTGGATGTGGCCCTCCTCGTAGTAGGCGCTAGTGTCGACGTCCACCTCCACCAGCTTCACGCTGGAGTCCGCCAGCCGCTGGCTCACCCATTCCGTGCTGACCAGAGCGTTCGGATTGGCATACTCGGGATACTCGGACATGGTGATCCTCCTCGTGAGCGGCAACAGGGTTTGAAGAAATACTAACATTCTCCGATAAGATTAGTCAACATGGTCGGAGAAAATCCCTGCTGCCGCTCACGGGATCACCGCCGGTCACGACTGCTTTCGAAAATGGGCGTCCACTTCCAGCCGGATTTCGTCCGCGACGCTGAGGACCAGCGCGACGCGGGGCTTTGCGATTTGAAACTCCTCGAAGGTGATGACGGTGTTGGCTGACACGGTCATGCCTTCGGGCGTAAAGGTGGCCGTCCCGGTCCACTGCACCGGGCGCGTCACGTTCTTGATGGTGAGCTCCCCGGCGATGGTGATGGGCACTTCCCCTTCCGCAGGCAGCGGCATGGGAAGCCCCCGCACTTCAGTGGGGATGAAGTGCACTTCGGGATACCGCTGCGTCTCCAGGGTGTTGGTGCGGATGAAGTTGTCGCGCCGGGCCTGGTCGCTCTGAAGCCGGGTCACGTTGACCGTGATCGACGACCGGTCGGCAAGGACCCGTCCGTCCTCGGCGAACGCGACCACGCCGCTGATGTCCCGGGTGGTGCCCACGGCGTCGATGGGGAAGCTGACGCTGGCCAGCTGCTCGCGCACCCGGTAGCGGGCTTGGCTGCTGGACGCGTCCACCGCCAGCGTCGTGACGCCGGCGGCCCGGGGCGCGCCGGCCAGCGGCGGCGCGCTGCCCTGCGGCGCCGCGGGCGCAGGGTCCGACGCCGCCCGGTTGGGCTGGCTGAAAAACCAAGCCGCCGTCCCGGCGATGGCCAGGGCGAGGACGGCGATGACGGCGATCTGGCTCCTCTTCATGGCAGCCTCCTTGACTCACCGAGATGTGTACCTTTGATGTGTACCTTTGAAGTATGCCACGGGATTGTGACGATTTTGTGACGAACTCCCGACGATTCTTGGCGGGCGGGCTCAGCGGGCGGGCCGGGGCCAGGACGGAACAGGCCGGACGGCGTATACCATTACCTTGCGTGCGAGGGACCCAGCAGCCTCTGCACGACGGCAAGGCAGGGGATGAGAGTGACGGGCGTCAAGGCCCTTCAAGGACAAGACCTGCGCCGCTCCGGGGCGGCCCGCATGCTCTGGTGGTTTTTCGGGCTGCTCTGGCGGGAGCGGCCGCTGGCGGTCGCGATCAACGTGGCGGCTACGGCCGTCCAAGGGTTGATTCCCGCAGTCCAGCTCCTGATCACGCAGCGCCTGCTCGACACGGTGGCGGGGATGGCAGGAGGCGCCGGCGGCGTGCGGGACATGGCGGTGTGGATCGCGGCGCTGGCTGGGGTCTCGGCCTTCCAGGCCCTGCTGGAGTCCGAGCGGCAGACCGCCCGGGCGCTGCTGCGGGAGCGGGCCGGGCTCCGGCTCCAGCACCTGGTCATCGAGAAGTCGGGGAAAGTGCCCCTGGAGGAGTTTGAGCTTCCCGCGTTTCACGACCGGCTCCAGCGGGCCCGGCAGGCGGCCACGTGGCGCTCGTTCTTCATCTTTGAGAGCGCCCTGTCGGCCGCGCAGACTCTGGTCCATCTGGTGAGCTTCCTCGTCCTCCTGGTGCAGGCCCACGCCGCGCTGCCGCTGGTCCTGGCGGCGGGCGCGGCGCCCAGCCTTCTCACCCACCTGCGCCGCGGGGAAGAGCAGTACGCCCTGCGCCGCCGCCAGACGCCGGCCCAGCGGCGCGTCGACTACCTGGTGCAGCTCCTCACGGACCGGGACGCGGCGAAAGAGCTCCGCCTCTACCAGCTGGGGCGCTTTCTCATCGACGAATGGCACCGCGCGGCGCTGGCCCTGCGGGACGAGCGGCTCCGCCTCGCCCGGAGCCAGCAGCTGCGCATCGGGGCGGCCAGGGCCTGGGGCGTGCTGTCGCTGGCGGGCGCCGTGGCCCTCCTTCTCTGGCGGGCGGTGGAAGGCGTCGTGAGCCTGGGCGGCTTCGTCGCCTTGATGCAGGCGGCCACCGGCTTTCAGGGGCAGCTGGTGGCGGTGCTGCGCCAGGTGGGCAGCCTCTACGAAGAGTCCCTCTACCTGAGCGACCTCAAGGCTTTCGTCGAGTACGAACGGGTCGAAGAAGGGCGTGAACCGGCGGCGGCCGGGCAGCCGTGCCGGATCGACTTCGAGAACGTGAGCTTCGCCTATCCCGGCGGGCCGGAGGTCTTGAAGGATCTCTCGTTCACGATCTATCCCGGCGAAAAAGTCGCGCTGATCGGCACCAACGGCGCGGGTAAGACCACCCTGGTCAAGCTGCTTCTCGGGCTCTACCAGCCCACCCGGGGGCGCATCCTCATCGACGGGAAGGATCTTCGCACCCTGGATCCCGAAGGCCACCGGAGGCTGGCGGCCGCGGTCTTCCAGGACTACCTCCGCTACCAGCTCACCGCCAGGGACAACGTGGGTTTCGGCCAGGTGGAGCGGCTGGACGACGACCCGGCCATCCGGGACGCGGTGGACAAGGCGGGGGCCGGTGCCGTCCTCGAGCAGCTCCCTTCGGGACTCGACACGACCCTGGGGCGGACGTTTGAAGGCGGGAAGGACCTCTCCGGCGGCCAGTGGCAAAAGCTGGCCATCGCCCGGGCATACTTTCGCGACGCCCGGATCCTGGTGCTGGACGAGCCTACCGCCGCGCTGGACGCCCGGGCGGAGCTGGAAGTCTTTGAGCAGTTTCGCGCCCTGGCCGGGCAGAGGACCGCGGTGTTCGTCTCCCACCGGATGGCTTCGGCCCGCATCGCCGACCGCATCCTGGTGCTGGAGGCGGGGCGGCTCATCGAGAACGGGAGCCACGAGGAGCTGCTGGCGAAGGGCGGCGAGTACGCCCGGATGTTTGAGATGCAGGCGCGCTGGTACCGCAGCGGCGCCCCGGGCGGCGCGGCCGCGAGCGGCGGGCCCTCCTCCGAACAAGAAGCCCGGGGAGGTGAGCACGGGTGATCGGGCCTTGGGGCGGGCCGCCGGGACGAAGGCGCGGCCAGCGGGGCGGCGGCCCGGGCGCGGCAGTCCCCGGGGGGAGCGGTGGGTCTTCTGCCCGCACCGCCCGCCGGCTGGTCTTGATCCCCCGTCTCCTTTGGGCCGCCGTGCGGTGCGCTCCGTTCTCTTCCGCCGTGCTGATGGCCGGCGCGGTCCTGGGCGGGATCGTGGCCGCGCTGGAGCTGGTGGTGACGCAGCAGCTGGTGGACGCGCTGGCGGGGGCGCTGGCCGCCGGCGCGGCGGGGCAGGCTCGGGGGGGCGGCGCCGCGGGGGCAGTTTCCGGGGGTCTGGCCGCATTTCGCAGCGTCGCGCCGTGGCTCGGGTGGCTGGCCGCCGCGATGGGAGCGGCGGCCGCGCTGGAGGTGGCGAGCCACCTGGCGGAGATCGACGTGCAGGAGCGAGTGGGGATGCACCTCCAGCGGGAGGTGATCCTGAAGGCCCACCGGGTGGAGCTGGCCTACTTCGAGCATCCCTCCTTCTACGATGCGCTGGAACGGGCCAACCAGGACATGGGAGGCCGCATTGTCCAGCTCCTGCGCTGGCTGGTGGGGGCGGTGGGCTCGGTGGCCGGGATGGCGGCGATCTTGGCGGTGCTCTGGCAGGCCCACTGGTCGCTGGCTCCCATCATGGTGGCCGGCGTGGTCCCGGGGTTTTGGGTGATGCTGGCCATGCGGAAGAAGACCTGGTGGGTGTACCGCATCCGGACGCCGGAAAGCCGCCTCGCGATGTACTTCGCGAACCTGCTCACCCGCCGGGACGAGGCCAAGGAAGTGCGCCTGTTCACGCTGAGCGGGCACCTCCTTGACCGCTGGTCGGGGCTTTCGACAAGGCTGGCCGAAGAGCGGCGGCAGCTCGAGACCCGCCAGGCGCGCCTCGGCGCCCTGACCGGCATGGTGGCGACGGCGGCGTACTCGGGCTGTCTCCTCATCGTCGCGGGGATGATCGCGGGCGCGCAGGTGAGCGTCGGGACGTTTTCCATGCTGATGCAGGCGCTGCAGCAGTTTCGCTTCCGCATCGGCCAGGTGATGCAGAGCCTCTCCGCTGTCCATGAGCAGAGCTTGTACCTTTCGGACCTGTACGAGTTCCTCGAGATCGACGCGCCCGAGGCGCAGGAGAAGCTGGTCCTGCCCGGGGGCGGCAGGGTCCGGAAAGCCCCCGTCCCCTCGGAGCCGCAGGGCGTACCGGAGGCGGGCGCGTCGGCCGGGAGCCTCCTTTCAGAGGCTGCTCCTCTCTACACGGCGCCGGCGCTGGGAATCGAGCTCATCGGGGTCTCGTTCACCTACCCCGGCAGCCAGCAACCGGTCCTGCACGACGTCAACCTGGTGATTCAACCCGGGGAGCGCATCGCGCTCATCGGGGAGAACGGGGCGGGCAAGTCCACGCTGATCCGGCTCATCCTGGGCCTTTACCGGCCGCAGGAGGGGCGGATCCTCTTGGGCGGGCGCGACATCCAGGATATCCCGCGCGAGGAGCTCTTCCGGTGCTTTGCGGCGGTGTTCCAGGAGTACGCCCGCTACCAGTTCACCGTGGCCGACAACATCCGCTTCGGCAGGCAGTGGGACGCGGACGACGCCGCGATCCAGCGGGCGGCGGTTCAGAGCGGGGCCGACGCCTTCATCCAGCGGCTTCCCGACGGGTACCGCACGCTGCTGGGCAAGCCCCTGGGGGGCGTAGACCTTTCCGGCGGGGAGTGGCAGAAGCTGGCCATCGCCCGGGCCTTGGTGCGGCAGGCGCCCGTGGTCATCCTGGACGAGCCCACCGCGGCACTGGACCCCAAGGCGGAGGCGGAAGTGTACCGCCAGTTCGGGGAGATGACCCGGGGCCGGACGGCGATCCTGATCTCGCACCGCCTGGGCTCTGCGCGCCTTGCCGACCGCATCGTGGTGCTCAAGGCGGGCCGGATCGTGGAGATTGGGACGCACGAAGAACTCCTGGCTCGCGGGGGAGAGTACGCCGGCTTCTTTTCGCTCCAGGCGCAGTGGTACCAGTGAGCGCTCCGCGACGCCCGGCCCCTCTCTCCGTGATCCCTACTTGGTGAAGACGTGGTTTCCGATGCGCATCCGGCCGGGGCGGGTGGCGAACCACGCCCCGGTCACCGCCTTGTCGGGGTTGTAGAAGAACAGGGCGCCGCCCGTGGGATCCTGGCCCCGCAGCGCGGCCAGGGCCGCCCTCAAGGACTCGTCCGAGGGGACGGGAAACCTCGGCAGGCCGGGCGTGTAAAACTGGTTGGGCTCGTAGATCACTTCCCGGATGGTGTTGGGAAAGCGGGGGTCTTTCACGCGGTTGACGACCACGGCGCCCACCGCGACTTTTCCCCGGAAGGGTTCGCCCCGCGCTTCGACGTCGATGAGCCGCGCCAGCAGCTTCACTTCGTCGTCGGTGGCGGGGATGACGAAGCTGCGGGAGCTGGAAGCCACCGGCGGGCTCCCGCTGCTGAGGGCCAAGACTGCGAGGAGGAGGACGATGAGGGTGACCGTGGCGTTGTTCAAGCCGCAATCACTCTCCTGGCACGTTCTCCGGAGCCCGTCTTAGGCCCGGGCGCCCGGGACCGCTACGAACCCAGCTGGCCGCGGCGCTGGTACTCTTGGAAGACCGACCGCAGCCGCTCCCGCGTCTGGGCCCCCGAAAGCAGGTAGCGGCCGGCGATGACGGTGGCAGGCACGCCGCGGATCCCGAGCCGGTGCGCAGCGGCTTCTTCTCGGAGCACTCCGGCGTGAAGCTCTTCGTCGTCCAGCCCTTCCCGGAAGGCCTCCCGGTCGATGCCCAGCTGCCCGGCGATCCCGGCCAGGACCTCCGGATCGCCGATGTCCGCCTGCTGGACCCAGTGGGCCTCAAACACCTTGGCGTGGTACTCCCAGGCCTTGCCGCAGGCCGCGGCCAGCTTGGCCCCGACGTGCGCCAGGCGGGTGTCCACGTCGAGGCGGCCGAACGACAGGTCGAGGCCGTACTGGTCCTTCGCGATGCGCCGCACCGCCGGGAAGTGGGCCTCGATGTACCGCTGCTTTTCCGCTAGGGCGCCGGGATCGAGGGGCGCTTCCCGGGGCTGGAGCTCAAAGGCCCGCCATTGAATTTCGAGAGGGAACTCCCGGCTCACCTGCTCCAAGCTGGTGAAATTCATGTAGCACCAGGGGCAGACGTAGTCCGAGTACACCTCGACGGGGATGGGCGGCCGGGCGTTCTGGCTCATGACTTGGCCTCGCAGACCTCGTAGTAGTAGGCGCTGGACGAGATGGTATCCCCCATCCCGACGGTGGCCACGGGATGGGGCACGATGTGGGCCGGCGTCACCAGGACGTAGTGGTCGCCGCCGTCCCAAATGCCGTGGTCCACCGGCTGCAGCGGCGCCCCTTGCTCCCGGACCTCCGCGGCGAACCGCTGCAGCTGGGCGAAGCCTACGTCGGACAGGGGCAGGCTCGCCACGTGCGCCAAGCTCTCCGCGGTGACAAACCCGCCGGCCTGCGCCTTGCGGGCGTTGACGGCGCTGGCGAAGAGGCAGGCGTCCCGGACCACCTCGGGCGGGCAGTGGTACGGTTTCTTCAGGACCACCACGTAGTAGCCCAGGTTGTGCACGTGAACCCGCTCGACGCCCAGCTCCTGCAGGAGGACCCGCGCTCCTTGATAGAGCAGGAACGCCCGCTCGTCCTGCTCGAGGCCGGCCGCGAGGTCGTCCCGGCCGAAGCGGCGCATCACGGCCCGCATCTCGGTCTCGTTGATGCCGAAGCTGTGGATGGCCCGGCCCAGCGTGCGGTAGATTTCGGTCTCCACTTCCCGCACCTTCGCCGGGACGTACTCCACGTGCAGCTTCAGAGCGGGATTCCGGCTGGTCAGGCGCTCCAGGTCCTGCCGGCTCTCGTCGATGTAGCGCCGCACCGCGTCCAGGTCGTCCGGCCGGTCGCCGCACTGGTGGTATCCGGCCAGGAAGGCCACGTCCAAGTCGGCTCCCAGCTGGGGGAGCCAGCGGTGGATGTCCGCATGGAAGCGGCGCTCGGGCCCCTGCACGGCGGTGGTGATGATGGCCCGGTTGGCCCGGGGCGTGGTGATGGCGCCGTCGGGGAAAGAGAACGTCTCGCCCTTCTTGTACTCGAAGACCCACGGCTCACGGGTGAGGTCGGCCGGGCGGCCCGCCGCTTGCGCGGGGACGTAGCGGACGCCGTCTCCTTCGCCCACGGGCCAGGTGACGCCGTCCAGGAAGAAGCTGGCCTGCCGGGGTGAGAGGAGGGGCGAGTACACCACGGAGGCGGCCCCGAGGGCTGCCATCTGGTTGGCGATGATGCCCGCCTGCCCGCCCATGCTCTCGGTCCGGTCGGTAAAGATCTGCCGCCACCAGGGGACGAACTCCTCCGTCTCCCGCACCAGGAGCGCGGACTTGCCGGTCCTAAAGCCGTGGCGGAGCACTGCCACGAACTCCTCCCGGGTGCGGACGGACCGGAGGGCGTCCACGTCGATGCTCCGGACCTGGTCCCAGTCAAGGTCCGGCGTCTCCCGCATCAGCCGCTCGACGGCGGCCGGCGTCACCCGCGCCACGACGTCGACGTTGAGGTTGAATGCGGCGAAGGCCCTTCCCTTCGGCCGCCGGTTTGCCACGTACGAAAGCCTGCTCTGCCACCAGTCGTGTGTCATCGTCGCTCCATCCCTGGGTCATACTGGGTTTTCAGCGCCCGGCGCTGGACTGCGCCAGCACGTCGAGAATCCCGCGGTAGATGCTGTAGAACTGGAGCTCGTCCAGGGCGGCGTCGTGGTTCCAGCTGGCCGCCACGCAGTAGCGCTTGCCGTCGTGCCCCACGAGCCCCGTCACCATCGAAAGGACACCCGGCTCCGAACCGCCTTTGTACGCCACCTGCCGCCAATCCCCGGGGTCGGCGGCCCCGGGATTGATGCCCATCAGCGGCAGGTCCTGCACACGCGCCATCAGCGAGCACAACTCGTAGGTGTTGAAGAACCACTCCACGTCGGTGGCCAGCGGCGTGCCTTGGGCGAAGATCTCCACGGAGGGCAGCGGCAGCGCGGCCAGCTCCTCCAGGAGGGCCTCCCGGCCGGCCGCGTCGGCCTTGCGGTAGCGCTCCAAGAGCTTGGCGTTGGCCGGGTCCTTCAAGACAAACGCCTCGCGGGTGGTGAGAAACGGCACCTGGTGCGCCGCGTACTGCTGGACCCGGTCCCGGCCCACCAGGGCGATGAGGGCGTCCGTGGCCGTATTGTCGCTCACGGAGATCATCAGCGCGGCGAGGGTGTGCACCGTGACGGGCGAGCCCGGGGGCCAGTTCTGCAAGATGCCGCTGGGGAGGCTCTTGGCCTCCGCGGGAAGGAGCACCACCTCGTCCCAGGAGCGTTCGCCGGCGTTGATCTGGTCCCGCAGCGCCGCCAGCACCGCCAGCTTGAACGCGGAGCCCACCGCCAGCCGCCGCTCGGGCTGGTGCGCGGCCAGGATGCCGTCGTCGGAAATCACCAAGAGGTGGGTGGTCCCGGGAAGCTGCGCCAGCTGCGCGACGGCGTCCTCAAGGCCGCTCATCCGGGGCCGGGGCGGGTGGAAGAAGAGCCCCTGGATCCTGCCCTGGCCGTCGAGGGCGATCTCGGCCGGCACGGCACCTTCGCTGAAGACGATCAGGAACTGGCCGTTTTCCTGGACGATGCCCTCGTACTCGCCCAGCAGCGACGTGAGCTGCGCGACGATCGCCTCCACCTGCGCCACGGGCACCTGGGAGAGAAAGGCCGGGGCGAACCAAGCGGGCTGGATCTCCTCGGTCATGAGCCGCTCCAGCGCCTGCTGGGGAGTGACGGCGGCCAGCGCCTGAGCGCTCAGGAGGACCCCCGTCGCGGCGGCGAGGAGGAGAACAAAGAGTCGACTGCGCGGATGCACCGGTGACCACCTCATATTGGGTAAAGTTAAGCGTCGAGCGCCGGGATCCTCTGGCGCGCGGGCAAAAACCCTGGATAACGAAGGCTCCACCCAACCCGCCGGAGGACGGCCGGCGGATCGGGTGGAGCGTGAGCTATCAGCCTGCGACCGGCAGCGGCAGTGGCCTCACATGAAGGCCTGGAGCAGCTTCTCCCGGTCCTTGACGGGCTTGCTGAGATCCTGGTAGACCAAGGGCTTGGGATCGTAGTTGGGCAGCTCGTCCTGGTAGTCCGGCCGCTCCTCCCGGTAGATGATCCCCGTCACCAGGCCGTTGGTCTCCGTCACGACCTTGTAGGCCGCCGCCTTGTCGGTGGGGTCGTAGTCCTCCCGCTCGTCCAGGTTGACGAGGTTCTCGCGCCACCAGTCGTAGGTCTGCTCCTTGTTGAAGGTGACGCAGGGGCTGAAGACGTTGACCAGCGCGAACCCCTTGTGCTGGATGGCCGCCTCAAAGAGGCTCTGCAGGTGCTTCACGTCGCCGGAGAAGCCCTGGGCGACGAAGCCGCAGCCGCTCGCGATGGCCAGCGGCAGCGGGCGGATAGGATACTCCGCCGCGCCGTAGGGGGTGGTCTTGGTCTTGAAGCCCTTCTCGCTGGTGGGCGAGGTCTGCCCCGTGGTCAGGCCGTAGATGTGGTTGTCCATGACCACGTAGGTGATGTCGATGTTGCGCCGGCAGGCGTGGATGAAGTGGCCCACGCCGATGCCGTAGCCGTCCCCGTCGCCGCCAGCGGCGATGACCACCAGGTCCCGGTTGGCGATCTTGATGGCCTGGGCCACCGGCAGGGACCGGCCGTGCATGGAGTTGAAGCCGTTGGCCCCCAGGTAGTAGTTGAACTTGCCCGAGCAGCCGATGCCGGTGACGGCGACGACTTGATGGGGCTTGAGGCCCAGGTTCACCAGGGCCCGCTGCATGGCGGCGACGACGGCGAAGTCGCCGCAGCCCGGGCACCAGGTGGGCTGCTGGGCGTAGGCTCTATATTCCTTCACGGTGACGGTGGACGCCAAATCAACCGACCTCCTTCACGCTCTTCGCGGCCAGGACTTCCTTGGCCCGGGCGACGATCTCAAACACCTTGAACGGCTCGCCGCTGAACTTGCGGCAGTGGTGGATGTGGTCGTAGTGGCCCACGTTGAGCTGGATCAGCTGCTGCAGCTGGCCGAAGGCGTTGTTCTCCACGATCAGGACCGCCCGGGCCGATTCGATGGCCTCCCGCACCTCTTTGGCGGGGAAGGGATACAGCACCGACAGGTGCAAGTGGCCGACGGAGATCCCTTCGGCCTTGAGGGCCTCCCGCGCCTCGTCGATCTGGCCGATGGTAGAGCCCCAGCCGACCAGCAGGAGATCGGGCGAGGCGTCGCCGCTCTGGCGCACGCCGAACTCCGCGGGATCAAAGGTCGACATCTTGCGGATCCGCTTTTCGGTCTGCGCGACGCGGTGCAGCGGCGTCTCGTCCTCCCAGCCCTCTTCGGTATGCTCGTAGCTGATGGCCAGGTGCACGCCGCCCTCCTGGCCCGGCAGGGCCCGGGGCGAGATGCCCGACTCGGTGAGGGCGTAGCGCTTGTACCCGCCGTTGGCCGCGATCTCTTTCACCTGCTCCTCGGTGAGCAGCTGGCCGCGGTCGATGGCGATCTTTTCGAAGTCGATGTCGTCGACCTCTACCGTCTGCTTGGACAGGCCCAGCGACAGGTCGGTGAGGACGATCACCGGGCACTGGTACTTGTCGGCCAGGTTGAACGCCCTCTGGATGTCGTAGAAGCAGTCCTCCACCGTGGCCGGCGCCAGCACGATCCGCTGGCTCTCGCCGTGGGAGCTGAAGATGGCCTGGAAGGCGTCGCCTTGCTCGGTCTTGGTGGGCATGCCCGTGCTGGGGCCGGCCCGCTGCACGTCGACGATGACCACCGGCGTCTCGGAGACGCTGGCGAGGCCCAGCGTCTCGGTCATCAGCGAGAAGCCGGGACCGGAGGTGCTGGTCATCGCCCGCACGCCGGCGTAGTTGCAGCCGACGGCCATCTGGCACGCGGCCATCTCGTCCTCGGCCTGGAGCACCACGCCGCCGTACTCGGGCAGCAGCTTGAGCAGGCTGTAGAGGATGTCCGTGGCCGGGGTGATGGGGTAGGCCGCCACGACGCGGCAGCCCGCCACCACCGCGCCCAGGGCGATGGCGTCGTTGCCGTGCATGAAGAGGCGCTTCTTGCCGCGGGCCTCCGGAGGCAGCTCGGGCAGCCGGGCCCGCCAGCTGGTGGCCTCGCTGGCCGCCTGGAAGCCGGCCCGCACCACCTTGCGGTTGGCCTCCACCACGTCGGCGCCGTGCTTGCCGTAGCGCTCGGCGATGAAGTCGTCGAAGGCGTCGGGCTCAAGGCCCACCAGCGCCGCGGACGCGCCCATGGCCGCCATGTTGGTCATCACGATGCTGCCGTGGTCCTTGGCGATCTGCTGCATGGGGACGCCGATGGGCACGACGTCCACGTCGGCGGGGAACTTGGGTTCGAAGGCGCCGGCGTTGTAGAGGACGGCGCCGCCGCTCTTCAGCTCGTGGAGGTTTTCATCGATGGAGCGCTGGTCGAAGGCGACGAGCAGGTCCAGCTGGTCGCCGCGATGGCGATGCTGCTTCGAAGAGATGCGGACTTTGTAGTTGGTGTGGCCGCCTTTGATGAGCGACATGAAGTGCCGGTACGCATAGATGTAATATCCCTTGCGGTGCAGGGTCAAGGCGAAGATCTCGCCTGCGGAGTCGATCCCTTCGCCTTGGGCGCCCCCGATCTTCCAGGTAAAGTCCATACGATCCCCTCCAAGTTTCTGTGCGCCGAACTCCTCGGACTCTCCGTGACGCCGGCGAAACCATGAGCCGCAAGCGCCCCGAAGCAACATCATAATAACATGGATGTTATCCTGCAACTACTTTTGCGGTCCTGAACCTGTTTCCTCTCGCCTTCTCAAGTATACCTTATTTACGCACGCCGCGGGCGCGTCCAAACCTTGAAATGCCTCCCATGTCCTCTCACGGCTCTTTCGCGCCGGCTTTTCAAGGGATTTGCGAGTTCTCGAAAACCCGCCTCAGACGGGCACGCCCACCGTCCTGAGCCAGGCCCGGGCCATCAGCGCATGCCCCGCGAGGCTGGGATGGACCCCGTCGGGCGCCCAGTATTCAGGAGAGGTGCGGGCCGCCGCCTGAGCGAAGATGCCGTCAAAGGGGACATAATAAGCGCCGAACTCGCGGGCGAGGCTCCGCACCACCTGGATCTTGGGATCCAGGTCCTCGCGCCACGCCTTGCGGTCCTCCGGCACGGGAAGGAGGAAGGGCTCGCAGAGGATCAGCCCGGCGCCCAGGCGCTCTTTCACCTCCGTGAGGAGGCGGCGGTAGTTCCGCTCGAACTCCTCCAACGGGGTGGGATCGCCGCTGTCGTAGCGGCGCCACGTGTCGTTGATCCCGATGAGGATGGAGACCCAGTCGGGTTTCAGGGCGATGCAGTCCTCTTCCCACCGGGCCACCAGGTCCTTGGTCCGGTCGCCCGAGACGCCCCGGTTAAGGAACGTGACCCGCCGCTCGGGGTAGAGGGCGGAGAACCACGAGGCGGCCATCATCGCGTAGCCCCAGCCCAGGTGGTCTCCGCTGCGCCGGTCCCGGCCGCAGTCGGTGATGCTGTCGCCTTGGAAGAGCACGACCGCGCCCTCTTGGAACAGGAGGGACAAGCTCATCGCCTCCAGCCTGAAGATAATCCCGTGCGCACCTTGCGCACCGGGAGGGTTTCTCCTCCGGGGCCGGCGGGACCTGCGGGACCGCCTGCCGGGAGGGGAAAGGCCAGGGCGCCGGCGACGGCGCGGGCCGGCCGGTAGGAGTTCGGCGGGCGGTGAGGGAAGTTCCCTCATCGCGCCCTGGAGCGCGCGTTTTCGCCGCGGGCGCGGGGCGGGCCGCCCTGCGCGCCGCGGGGACGCTACCGTCGGTGAGGAGCTGGTTGTCGTGACGGAACTGGAGCCGCTGCGCAACACCTTCATCCAGGAGATCATCGACGCGGACCGGGAGGCGGGCCGCCACGGCGGCCGGGTGCACACCCGCTTTCCGCCGGAGCCCAACGGGTACCTGCACATCGGCCACGCCCGGGCCATCTGCGTCGACTTCGGCCTCGCCATGCTCAACGGGGGCCTGTGCAACCTGCGCTTCGACGACACCAACCCGTCCAAGGAAGGGACGGAGTACGTCGAGGCCATCAAGGAGGACGTTCGCTGGCTGGGCTTTGATTGGGGAGACCGGGAGTACTACGCCTCGGACTACTTCGAGTACCTGTACCAGTGCGCGATCAAGCTGATCAAGAAGGGGAAGGCGTACGTCTGCGACCTGAGCCCCGAGGAGATCCGCGAGTACCGGGGCACCCTGACGGAACCGGGGCGGGAAAGCCCCTACCGGAACCGCTCGGTCGAGGAGAACCTCGACCTGTTCCAGCGGATGCGGGCGGGCGAGTTCCCCGACGGCTCCCGCACCCTGCGGGCCAAGATCGACATGGCTTCGCCCAACCTCAACATGCGGGACCCGGTGATCTACCGCATCCAGCGGGTGCGGCACCACCGGACGGGGGACGAGTGGTGCATCTACCCCATGTACGACTTCGCCCATCCGCTGTCGGACGCGATCGAGGGGATCACCCACTCCCTGTGCTCGCTGGAGTTTGAAGACCACCGGCCGCTTTACGAGTGGTTCCTCAGGGAGCTGGAAATCGAAGATCCGCCCCAGCAGATCGAGTTCGCCCGGCTGGAGATCACCCACGTGGTGACCAGCAAGAGGGTGCTGCGGCGGCTGGTAGAAGAAGGGCACGTGTCGGGCTGGGACGACCCGCGCATGCCCACCCTCGCGGGCCTGCGCCGCCGGGGCTACACCCCCAAGTCCATCCGGACCTTCGTGGCCCGGGCGGGCGTTTCCAAGACCAACGCCACCATCGACATCGCGCTGCTGGAGCACTGCGTCCGGGAGGACCTCAACGCGACGGCCCCCCGGGTGATGGCGGTCCTCAACCCCTTGCGGGTGGTGATCACCAACTACCCCGAGGACCTGGTGGAGGAGTTCCCGGTGGAAAACAACCCCGAGGACCCGGCGGCCGGCCACCGCATGGTGCCTTTCTCCCGGGTGATCTACATCGAGCGGGACGACTTCATGGAGGATCCGCCCAAAAACTACTTCCGCCTGGCGCCGGGGAGGGAAGTCCGCCTGAAGGGCGCGTATTACATCAAGTGCGAAGAGGTGGTGAAGGACCCGGAGACCGGGGAGATCGTCGAGCTCCGCTGCACGTACGATCCGGAATCCCGCGGGGGGACCACCCCGGACGGGCGCAAGGTGCGGGGCACGCTCCACTGGGTTTCCGCGGCCCACGCCGTCGAGGCCGAAGTGCGCCTCTACGACCACCTCTTCAAGACGGCGGACCCGCTGGAGGGCGGCGACATCATCGCCAACCTCAACCCTGACTCGCTCAGGGTCCTCACCGGCTGCCTGCTGGAGCCCAGCGTGCGGCAGGCCAAGGTGGGCGACCGCTTCCAGTTCCTGCGCCACGGCTACTTCTGCGTCGACCGGGATTCCACGCCGGAGCGGCTGGTCTTCAACCGGACCGTCTCGCTGAAGGACACCTGGGCCAAGCTCCAAAAGGCGTGACCCCGGCGGGCCGGTCCGGCCCGCACGCAGGGGACCAGCGAAAGCATGCGCCACCGGCCCCGGGCCGGTGGCGCTTCGCGTCCGGGCGCCTCAAAGCGCCTCAAACTTGCTGAAGGGGTCCGGGAGCACGATGCGGTGGGCTTCGGCGTCGCTGACGCCCACGTAGAGCTCGGCCAGGCCGTTTCCTTTGCGGACCAGCCCGCCGCTGAAGAGGACGTTGGCCAGGCGCGGGTGCTTGGCTGGGCCCGGCGGGAAATCCTCCCGCACGGCGATGATCTCCATCGCCGACGCGGTGTGGGTGCGGGGGTCGTACGCGAAGACCATGGGGTAGTAGTGCTTGTTCATCTGCGCGTCGTAGTGGGCGATGTGGCCCAGGACGCCGATGAGCCCGTTGGCGAGCAGGTGCGCCTCGTTGACGCCGCCCCACTCGTCGGGATGAAACTGCTCCGTAAGGAGTTTGGCGCTGAGAATGGCGTCGGCGGTCAGCTCGTCCAGGGAGCCGATCTCCGTGTAACCGATGATCCCGCGCCCGCCCACCTCGCCCTGGGGCCGGGTGAAGACCCCGATGCGGCCGTCGGACAGCTCCACCAGGCGGATGTCCTTCATGCCGTCGGGCCCCGAGGCGAAGGGCTCTAGGGTCCGCACGTCCCTGCCCCGGTAGAACCGGGTCCGCCAGTTCACCATGCCCGGCTTGGCCGGGTCGGGGAACGTCTCGACCCCGCCGACCACCAGCTCGCCGTGGATCCGGGAGAAGAACGGATCCTGGAGAGGAAAGACGGGGTCACCCCGGCGGGGGTGCCAGACGCCGCCCTGCTCCCGGAAGAACATGACCTCGGAGTCTTCGGAGTCGCGCCGCTCCACGCGGCCTGCGATCACCGGTTCCCCCCGGTCGGTGAAAGGCGCTGTAATGTTGTAGACGTCCCGGTTTCCCACCCCACCGAAGCGGAGGCGCTCGCCCCGTTGGTTGCGGCCTTTCCTGCGATACTCGTCCAGAAGGTCGCTGCAGCGTTGAACTCCCGGTGAAACCAGCCTCACAGCGCTACCGCCCTCGCTGCCGTTCGCCGAATTTACCCTGCATTTTAGCAGACCGGCGGCGAACAGGCGAGAGGGGATGCGCGGGAACCGGCTACCAGAGTCGCCAGCCGCTGACGTACGGGTGCGTGGTGGCGATCCGGTACAGGGAGGGAAGCCAGGCGATGGCGATGAGCACCAGCGTCACGGCCACCCAAGGGGTGAGCCGGTCCAGGACCCGGGGCATGCGGTCCACCGGGTGCAGGGGTTTCGCCTCGGGCACTTCCACCCGGGCGGGTTCCTTGGACGCCCACACCGTCATGCCGATGATGAGGAAGAACAGCGCGCCCGAGACCAGCATGAGCAGGCTCCCGCTCCCCACCAGCCACCCGGCCATCCGCCACTCGTCGAACACGGCGTAGGGCGCGTACGTCAGGTGCACCCTGCGGGGGACGCCCGCGAGCCCCATCCAGTGCATCCCCCGGGCCATGACCGCCATGCCGAAGAACCAGAGCCACACCTGCCAGACGGCCAGTTTGGGCTTCCACAGCGCCCGGCCGGTGAGGAGCGGCACCAGCCAGAAGCTGGCCGCCATCCAGGTCAGGGCGACGGCGCCGGCCACCTGGGTGTGCAGGTGCCCCGGCACCCACAGGGTGTTGTGGATGACCAGGTTCATGCCGTACGAGGCGTTGATGAGGCCGGTGATCCCCCCGGTGGCGAAGAGCAGCATCCCCAGCAGCTGGCCGGCGACGGACGGGTCGCGGAGCCACGGCAGGGCCAGGAGCCAGCGGAACAGGCCCTTGCCGCCCCGGCGGCGGGCGCCCACTTCGATGGAGGCCACCACCGTGAAGGCCGTGACCAGGCTGGGAAAGACCACCGCGAAGGTCAAGACGGCGTGGAGGAGCTTGACGGAGTGGGTGACGCCCGGGTCAGGGAACATGTGGTGGAACCCCGTCGGCACCGCCAGCGGGATGAACGAGAGAAAGACCAGCCGCGCCAGGGACTCGCTGAAGAGCCGCCCGCCCACCTGCGCCGGCAGCATGGTGTACCACGAGACGTAGGCGGGAAGGAGCCAGAAGTACACCACCGGGTGGCCTGTAAACCAGAAGAGGGAGCGGGTGAGCAAGGGGTTGACCTGCGGGATCAGCCCGGCGGACCAGGGGATGAGCTGAAAGAGCATCGCGGCGGCGACGCCGGCGGAGGCCAAGGCCCACATGGCCCAGGTGGTGAGGGAGGCGAACGCCATCAGCGGCGTCCGTTCGCCGGGGTGCTCCTTCTTCCAGCCCCTCCACGTGAGGTACGTGTTGAGGCCCGCGGTCCACGTGGCCACCACGACCAGGGTGAGGCCGGTGTAAAACGCCGGGTGCGCCTGGAGCGGGGCGTAAAAGGTCCACAGGACGGAGGACTCGTTGGTGAACGTGGGGACCAGCGCCAGGATCCCGCCCCCCACCGCCAGGACAAAAGTGGCCGCGGCCAGGCGGCGGCTTTGGAGCGGGCGGCGCAGCCCGTGGACCGTCGCCAGGTTGAGAAAGGCGATGATGAAGTAGGTGGTAAAGAGCCAGCCCAGCGTGACGCCGTGGACGGTGAGGCCCAGGTAGTACCGGTACAGGGGGTCGGGAAGGTAGCGGTAGAGGTCGACGCCCATCTTGTCCAGGCCCTGCAGCGCGCCGTAGAGCCCGCCGACGGCCAGCATCGCGAAGCTCAGGTAGATGAGCCAGCGCATGTGCCATGCGTCTTGCCGGTAGAGCTCAGCGAGGTTCAACGACGATGCCCCCGTTCATGATGTGGTGCCCCGACCCGCAGTACTCGTGGCAGATGTACGGGTAGGTGCCCGGCTCGTCGAAGCGGTGCGTCACCACGGAGATCTGGCCGGGGATGATCATCCGGTTGATGCCGGTGCGGGGCACCTTGAACCCGTGGATCACGTCGAGGCTGGTCAGCTTGAAGGTGACGGTGGAGCCGGCGGGGATGCGGATCTCGGGCGGGTCGAACACCCAGGCCCGGGCCACGATGACGGCCTCGTACTCATCCGGGCCCACCTGCCGCAGGCCCGGCTGGTCAAAGGGCGCCGTGGTCGCCACCTGGGTGGGGTGGATCTGTCCCACGTCCGTCTCGACGTGGATCCCCAGCCCGAAGGCGCTGTAGAGCAGGACGCCGAAGAGCCCCGCCAGGACCGCGGCGCAGAGGTAGATCCAGATCAGCTCGTACCTGTCGATGTCCGACGCCACCGCTCACATCTCCCCGTACACGGTGCCCAAGACGCCCTCGGAGTGCATCAAAATGAAGTACATGTACGCCCAGAGGACCACGGTGGCCGCGATGTAGACCAGGACCAGGGCCATGGTCCCCCGCGGCGCCTGGATCTCGCCGGCGGCGCCGGGCTCCGCCTCGTCTCCCGAAGGCCCGGGCGGCCGGGCGCCGCCGTGCTGCGTGTCGTCCATGGTTGGATCACCCGGCTACCATCTTGCCTCACGGGTTAGCGTTTCATACCAAGGGCGAGAAAGGCGGGAAGGCGCGAAAAGAGCGGGGAGAGATGCCTCCCCGCTCCGGGTGGTGCCGTGAAGCGTCCGTGAGGCCGCTTCCGGGCCGCTACTTCTTGAACGCGTCCTCGAAGCTGCCCGCCGCCGCCGGCGGGAAGTCGAGATCCCGCAGGAACTGGCAGGCCTCCGCGGCGCCGTGCTCCCGGTCCATGCTGTTGTCTTCCCACTCTACCGAGAGCGGGCCCTGGTAGCCGATCTGGTTGAGGGCCCGGATGATCTTGTCGAAGTCGACGTCGCCCCGGCCCACCGAGCGGAAGTCCCAGCCGCGCCGGGGATCGCCGAAGGGCAGGTGCGACGAGAGGATCCCGGTGCGCCCGTCCAGCGTCACCTGGGCGTCCTTGGCGTGGACGTGGAAGATCCGGTCGGGGAAGGTGTAGATGAACTGTACCGGGTCCACCTGCTGCCAGATGAGGTGGCTGGGGTCGAAGTTGAAGCCGAACGCGGGGTGATGCCCGATGGCTTCCAGCGCCCGCTGGGCAGAGTAGAGATCAAACGCGATCTCGCCCGGGTGCACTTCGAGGGCAAACTTGACGCCTACCTCCTGGAAGACATCGAGGATGGGCCCCCAGACCTCGGCGAAGCGGTCGTAGCCTTTCTTGATGTCCTCCTCCGTCACCGGCGGGAAGGGATACACCCAGTGCCAGATGGGCGAGCCGGTAAACCCGGTGACCACGTCCACGCCCAGCTTCCGTGCGGCGCGGGCGGTCCGCTTCATCTCCTCGATGGCCCACTGGCGCTTGCCCTCGGGGTCGCCGGCCAGCTCCGGCGGGACCCAGGCGTCCGACCGGTGGTCGTTGGGGTCGAGGACCATCTGGCCGGTGAGATGGTTTCCGATGGCCCAGACGTTGAGATTATACTTCTTGAGCAGTTCGCGCCGTCCCGTCACGTAGCTGTCGTCTTCCAGCGCCTGGCTCGGGCTGAAGTGGTCGCCCCAGCAGGCGAGCTCGAGGCCGTCGTACCCCCAGGCACTCACTTTCTGGGCGAGCGTCTCAAGGGGCAGGTCGGCCCACTGGCCGGTGAAAAGGGTGATCGGTCGTCCCACGCTAACGCCTCCTTGCTCGAGATGTGCGTTGGAGTTGCCCCACGATTCCTATCATTCTCCCCGTGAGGAATCTCCCCTTTCCAGGCGGGGGGGCTTTCCCACGGCAGCGGCCCGTTCGGATGGCAGGGATTCCCTCTGGGCGCGCAAAACTGAGAACGCGAGAGAACGCGGGGCCGCGCAAGACCGCCTCGGGCAAGACGCGGCGCCGGCCGCCGGCGCCCGCGAGCGAGAGAAAGGAGTCGACCTGTATGTCCAAGGAATGGCGTCCTGAGGTGTTGCCTGATCCGCCGTACGTACAGACCATCTTCGCGTCGACCCGCGCCGCGTGGTTCTGGACCCTCGTCCGCCTCTACGTGGGCTGGCAGTGGCTCAACGCGGGTTGGGGCAAGCTTCACAACCCCGCGTGGGTGTCCGGCGGCGCGGCGGTCCAAGGGTATTGGAGCAGAGCGGTCGCGATCCCTGAGACGGGGAGCCCGCCGGTGACTTACGACTGGTACCGCTCGTTCCTCACGTGGCTCTTGGAGGGCGAGCACTACCGGTGGATGGGGCCGCTGATCGCCTGGGGCGAGTTCCTGGTGGGCCTGGGCTTGATCCTGGGCGCCCTGACCGGGTTTGCGGCCTTCTTCGGCGCCCTGATGAACTTCAACTTCATGCTGGCCGGCACGGCCAGCACCAACCCCGTCCTGTTCCTCCTCAGCATCCTGCTGATCATGGCCTGGAAGGTGGCGGGGTGGTGGGGCGTCGACCGCTGGCTGCTGCCGGCGCTGGGCACGCCATGGCAAGCCGGGGCGCTCTTTGCCAAGAAGGACGGCGGCCAGGAGAGCTAGCGGCCCGGACTGAGGCCCCGCCGGCGGCGCCCGTCCCTATCGCCGGCGGTCACCCCGCCGCGGAGAGGTAGAGCAGCAGGCTTTGCTGAAGGGCGTCGCCCGCGTGCTGCACGGCGTGCCCTGCTTCCGGCACGATGACCAGGCGGGCGGAGGCGGCCTCCGCGAGCCGGCGCGCCACTTTCTGCAGCGCCGCGTGACTGCGGCCGCCGGTGTACACCACCACCGGCGGCTTTTCGCGCGCCGCCGCCAGTTCCTCCAGCCGCTCCGGAGGGTAGGAGGCGGGAAGCTCCTGCCAGCCGTACCGCTCCGCCTCTCGCACCAGCCCTTCCCACGCGGGCTTCTGCTTGATCCGCTGGACGGCCTCGTCGCCCATCAAAGCCCGGAAAAAGCTCTCGGCGGTGGCTTCGAGGGGCTGCGTGCGGGCCCCGGCGGCCACCGCTTCCGTCGCCTCCTGCAGCGCCTGCACGTCGGGGTCGCCGGGCAAGAGGGAAAGGTACGGCGGCTCGATGAGGTGCAGGCTCTTGATCCTCCCGGGAGCCAGGCGGGCGACCTCCCAGGCGATCAGCCCGCCGTAGGAGTGGCCCGCCAGGTGGAACCGGCTGATCCCCGCATGGTCCAGCACTGCGAGGACGTCCAGGGCTTCCCCGTGGATGGAGTAGGGACGGGGTTCCTTGGGGCTCTTTCCCGCGCCCCGGCGGTCCACGGCGATCATCCGGCAGGCCCGGGCCAGCGCTTCCGAGGTGAGCTGGTGCTGCCACGTCCCTTCCCCGTCACTGAAGTCCCCGTGGATCAGGACCAGCGCCGGGCGGCCGGGCTCAACAGTCCCCGCTTCCCGGTAGTAGAGCATCGAGGCCACGCGCATTCACTCCTTACGACCTTTGATGGCGACCTCTGTGCGGCTCCCGTGCGGCGGGCCGTCTCTGTCTGCGAGATCCCTGCGAGAAACGGACCGGGAACGCCCGGCGGGGCCCTCCCGGACGCATCTCAGAGCAGCTCCAGCAGGCGCCGGCGGGAGAGCTTTCCGGCCGCGTTGCGGGGCAGCTCCGGCAGGAAGCGCACGTCCGCCGGGACCTTGTAGCGGGCCAGCCGGGCGGTGCAGTGCCGGATGAGCTCCGCCTTGAGGCGCTCCGAAGCCGCCTGCCGGGCGACGACGAAGGCGACGGGCACCTGGCCCCAGCGGGGGTCGGGCCGGGGCACCACGCCCGCGTCGGCCACCGCCGGGTGCTCCCGGAGGACGCTCTCCACCTCGGCCGGGTAGACGTTTTCGCCGCCCGAGATGATGAGGTCCGCCCGCCGGTCGACGACGTAGAGGTAGCCTTCTTCGTCGAAGTAGCCCAGGTCTCCCGTGCGCAGCCAGCCGTCCAGGCGGGCGGCGGTCGCCTCCCCCGGCCGGCGCCAGTAGCCCGGGCTCACGTTGGGACCGCGGACCAGGATTTCGCCCACCTCTCCCGGCGGGGCGTCGACCTGGATCTCCGTGGGAAAGAGAGGCTTTCCGGCGGACCCCAGCTTGCGGAGGGCGTCTTCCGGCGGAAGGGTCGCCGCCTGGGAAGCCGTCTCGGTCATGCCGTAGGTCTGGAGCACCGGGGCACCCAGGGCTAAGGCCGCCTCCAGCAGGGGTTTGGGCACGGGCCCGCCGCCCGCCAGCACGGCGCGCAGGGTGGGCGGGTAGGGCCTGCCGCCCCGCTCCTCGATCATCCGGGCCAGCATGGTCGAGACCACGGAGACGATGGTGACCCCCTGGCGGTCGATGGCCTGGTTGGCGGCGGCCGGGTCGAACCGCCTGTGAAGAAGCACGGCGAAACCGTGGATGAGGCTGCGCATCACGATCGACAGGCCGCTGACGTGAAAGAGCGGTACGGCCAGGAGCCAGACGTCGCCGGCGTGGCCGCCCAGGTTGATCCCGGAGCCGATCGCGCCCCACCAGTGGTTCCCGTAGGTGAGCAGCGCCCCCTTGGGCTTTCCCGTGGTCCCCGACGTGTAGATGATCCCCTGCACCTCGTCGAGGCTCACCACAGCCCGCCGTACGGGCGCCTCAGGCGGTCCCTCGAGCGCCGGGTCCCCGGCTTTTCGCTGGCCGGCGGGAGAGGGCGCGGCGCTCCCGGAGGGCGCGCCCGCCGCGTCTTCCATCGGCAAGAGGAGGGGCCTGGCACTTCCCGGGGGAAGCGCCGCCAGCGCCTGGCGGGCGAGGCCTTCGTGCGCCTGGTCGTGCAGGAGAAAGGCGGCCTCTCCGTCCGCGAGCTGCCAGCCCAGCTCCGCCGGGGCAAGGCGCGTGTTGAGCGGCAGCGCCACGGCACCCAGGCCCATCAGGGCGCAGAGGGCTACCACGTACTCGGCGCGGTTTTGCGCGAGCAGCGCCACGTGGCCGCCGGGGCGGACGCCGGCGCGCCAGAGGCGACGGGCGGCGGCTTCCGCCGCCTGGTCCAGCTCGCGAAAGCTCCACGCGCGCGGGCCGTCGATGAGCGCCGTCTTTTCGGGCGAGAGGTACGCCCGCCGGCTCACCCACTCGGGCAGGAGCGCGCCGCTCCCCTCGGGCGGCGCGCCCGCCGCGCCGTTTGTCTTCTCTACCATACCAAGCTGGCTGCAAAGAGCAGCCCAAAGAGGAGATGGAGCACGCCCGTCCCTTTGAGCGCCGGGATCAGCTCTCGACCGGTCTGGGTCAGGACGATGCGGACCAGCCGCAGCGCGAGGGGAAGGGTGAGCCACGGCAGCCAGAAAAGGCCTGAAAGCCAGCCCGCCGCCCGCATCCCGGCGGGGATCAGGTAGGCCAGGGCGAGCAGGAGGATGTACTCCGTTTGCGTCCACCGGGCGCCGATGCGGACCGCCAGGGTCCGCTTGCCCGCGGCCCGGTCGGTCTCGATGTCCCGCAGGTTGTTGGCCACCAGGATCGCGGTGACGATGGCCGCCACGGGAAGAGAGGTCCAGGCGGCAAAGGCGTTCAGGGTGCCGGTGTGCACGTAGTAGGTGCCGCAGACGGCAATGATCCCGAAAAAGACGAACGTGAACAGGTCGCCCAGGCCGTGGTAGGCCAGGGGCCACGGCCCCCCGGTGTACAGGATCCCGGCGGCGATGGAGAGGAGCCCCACCAGGAGGATGGGCCAGCCCCCGAGGTACACCAGGTAGAGGCCGAACACCACCGCGAGCCCAAAGGTGAGCCACATCGCCCACTCCATCTGGCCGGGGGTGACGAGCCCCGCCTGCGTCACCCGCAAGGGGCCAGTGCGCTCTTCGGTGTCGGCGCCTTTCTTGAAATCGAACAGGTCGTTCGCAAAGTTGGTGCCCACCTGGATCAACACGGATGAGATCAGCGCCGCGAAGAACGCGGCGGGAATGAAACGGCCGTGAGCCCATGCCGCCGCGCTGCCCACCACCACGGGCGTCACCGCCGCCGGCAGGGTGGGGATCCTCGCGGCCATGAGCCAGACCCGCCAGCGGGGCACCGGCTGGACGGGCACCCCGGTCCGGGGTGAGGCCGCCGCATGCTGCCGGGACACGCGCGATCACCTCCGACAGGCCCCGGCCGTCACGGGAACCGGGGAAATTTGGAGAAGTCGGGCTTGCGCTTTTCGAGGAACGCGTTGCGGCCTTCTTTGGCCTCGTCGGTCAGGTAGTAGAGCAAGGTGGCGTCGCCCGCCAGCTGCTGCAGGCCCGCGAGGCCGTCGGTGTCCGCGTTGAAGGCCGCCTTGAGGAAGCGGATGGCCGTGGGGCTCTTCTCCAGGATCTCCTTGGCCCAGCGGACGGCCTCCTCCTCGAGCTTTTCCAAGGGGACCACCGCGTTGATCAGCCCCATCTCCAGGGCCTCCTGCGCCGTGTACTGCCGGCACAGGTACCAGATCTCCCGCGCCTTCTTGTGGCCCACCACCCGGGCCAGGAGCGCCGCGCCGTAGCCCGCGTCGAAACTGCCCACCTTGGGCCCGGTCTGGCCGAAGATCGCGTTGTCCGCGGCGATGGTGAGGTCGCACACCAGCTGGAGCACGTTGCCGCCGCCGATGGCGTAGCCCGCCACCACGGCGATCACCGGCTTGGGAAGGGTCCGGATCTGCCGCTGCAGGTCCAGGACGTTGAGCCGGGGGATCTGGTCGTCGCCCACGTAGCCGCCGTCGCCCCGCACCTTCTGGTCGCCGCCCGAGCAAAACGCCTTGTCGCCCGCGCCCGTCAGCAGGACGACGCCGACTTCCCGGTCGTCTCGGGCCTTGTTGAAGGCGTCCATCATCTCCATCACCGTCAGGGGGCGAAAAGCGTTGCGCACCTCGGGGCGGTTGATGGTGATTTTGGCGATGCCTTCGTACTTTTCGTAGAGGATGTCCGTATACGTGCCTGCCGGTTCCCACTTGATCTTGGACATGCGCTCGACCTCCTGTCTCGGTTTTCCGGTGCTGCCGCTGCGGCCTCAGCCTGCCGCAGCGGCCTCTAAGAAGCCTTCCAGCTCCGCGATGAACTCCTCGGGCCGTTCCAGGTGGACGTTGTGGCCCGCCCCCTCCACGATCCGCACCCGGGCGTTGGGAAGCAGGCGGCCCATGTCCGCCGCAAGGGCGCAGTACTTCGGGTCCAGGCTCCCGGCGACGATCAACGCCGGCATCGTGAGCTCCTTGAGCCGGGGGGCGAGGCACTCCTGCGCCCCGGCGCCCGCCCCGCGCAAGGAGGCCGCGAGGCCCGCGGGGGAGTGCCCCAGCCGCTCGCGGCGGACGGCTTCCCGCACCTCCGGGGGCAGCCGCCGCTGGGTTTCAAAGAGCGGCAGGCGTTCCCAGTAGGCGACGAACGCTTCGATGCCCTCCCGCTCGATCCGCTGGGCCAGGGCTTCGTCCTGCGCCCTGCGGGCCGCCCGCTCCGCCGGATCCGGGATGCCGTACGACGCGCTTTCCAGGACCAGCGCCTGGACGCGCTCGGGCGCCTGCAAGGCCAGGTGCAGGGCGGCCCGGCCCCCCATGGAGTAGCCGGCCGCGGTGAACCTTTTCACGCCCCGTGCGTCCATCACCGCGAGCAGGTCGGCGGCGGCCTGCGCCAGGCTGTAGCGGGCGGGGTCCACCGGGCAGCTGGAGCGGCCGTGGCCCAAGAGGTCGACCCGGATCACCCGCCGGCGGGAGACCAGCGCCTTGGCCACCGTGTCCCAGCTCGCCGCGGAGCCGGTGAACCCGTGAAGCAGGAGGATCGGCTCTCCCCGGCCTTCGTCCACCACGTGGAGCCGGACGCCGTTCACCTCGACGAAGCTCATGCCGGCGCCTCGCCTCCGCCCCCGGCCAGCACGGGGGCCACGGCGTCCGACACCGCCTGCCAAATCCGGCGGTGCAGCGCCGCGTTGGCGGCTCGCTCGCTCCTCACTTCGATCACCTGGACGCCGGGGCGCCGCAGGCTCTCGTCGACCAGCGCCCGGAAGTGGCTCCAGCTGCGGGCCGTGGCGAAGGCGGCGCCCAAGGCCTCCGCCGCCGGGCGGAAGTCGAGGCCCGTGGGCGTGCCGAACAGCGCCTCGAAGTGCTCGGGGCGGCCCGCTTGGGGCAGGAACGAGAAGATGCCGCCCCCGTCGTTGTGGACCAGCACGACGGTGGCCGAAAGCCCGTGCGTCTTGGCGGCCAGGAGCCCCGTGAGGTCGTGGAGAAACGAGAGGTCGCCGATGACCAGCACCAGGGGCCCTTCCCAGCCGGCCGCGGCGCCCAGGGCGCTGGAGACCACGCCGTCGATGCCGT
This sequence comes from Clostridia bacterium, assembly GCA_002919235.1. Classification (GTDB taxonomy): domain Bacteria; phylum Bacillota; class Limnochordia; order DTU080; family RSA5; genus RSA5. Next base: position 8,749 of record PKEX01000014.1, on the reverse strand, counting down.
TGGCGCCCCGGTTGGCAAAGAAGCGGACCGGCCGGTCCAGCGCGGGGAAGAAGGTGTCCAGGTCCCGCACCGGCATGCTGTTTCCCGCATAGAGCGCCGCCCCGGCCGGCAGGAGCTCGGCCAGCTCGACGAAGACCCGCCCTTCGAAAAGGAGGCCTTCGCCCGCCGGCGCCGCCTCCCGCGCCCCGGCGGTGCACGCCTCCCGGGCGGCGCGGCCTGCGGCCTGCCACAGTGCCAGCCACGAACTGGGGGAAGGGGGCGAGCCCGCGCCCTCGGGATTCCGCGCGGCGAGGGCGGCCTCCAGCCGCCGGCAGGCCGTGACGGGATCTTCCCGGATCAGCTGCGCCCGGTGAGACGGATCCCGCCCTTCGCCCGCGTCGAAGACCCACCGGGGGCAGCTGTGGCGTTCGAGATAGAGCGCCAGAGGCTTCGACGTGGCCGGGGCGCCGAAGTGCAGCACGAGCTCGGGAGCGGCCCGCTCGGCAAAGGCCTCGTCCCGCAAGAGCGCGTCGTAGGCGTCGATGACCAGCTCTTTGGAGTGCGGCCCGCAGCGCACCTGCGAGAGAGGATCGGCCAGCACCGGGTAGCCGAGGCGGGCCGCGAGGCGGGTCACGGCTTCACCCAGCTCCGGATCGTCCTGCGGCCCGCAGACGATGAGCCCTCGCCGCCCGGGGGCCGCGTGCTGGGCCAGAGCCGCGAGTGGCCCAGCGGCCGCGGCAGCCGGCGCGCCGGAGCGCTGCGGCGGCGGGCTGGCCGGAAAGCCGAGCCCGAGGCCCGGCGAAACGGCGTTTTCGGCCCCTTGGGCCGGGGGGACCGGGTCCGGCTGGGCGATGAGGCCCGTCTCGAGGCCGCGGCCGCGCGACCACTCGGCCAGGATGTCATAAGGACGTGCGGGCGGGAGCAGCGGCTCCCGGAAGGGGAAGTTAAGGTGCACCGGGCCCGGGGGAGCCCCGAGCGCCCCCTCCCAGGCCCGCCGGGCAAAGGCCCTGGCGTGGTAGACCAGCTCGTCGCGGGCTTCGGGGACGGGCATCTCCGCAAACCACTTGACGTGATCTCCGTACAGCTTGAGCTGGTCGATGGTCTGGGGGGCGCCGGTGCCCCGGGCCTCCGGGGGCCTGTCCGCCGTGAGGACGATCAGCGGGACTCGCCCGAAGTACGCTTCGACCACGGCGGGCAGGAAGTTGGCAGCCGCCGTGCCGGACGTGCAGAGGAGCGCCACCGGCCTCCTCAGAGCCTTGGCCAGGCCCAGGCCGAAAAAGCCCGCCGACCGCTCGTCGATGTGGCGGAAGAGGCGGACTTCGGGCCGCTGGGCAAAGAGGAGCGCGAGGGGCGTCGAGCGGGAGCCCGGCGCAAAGCACACCTCCCGCAGGCCGGCGCGAACCAGCTCGTCGACAAAGGCGATGGTGGGAAGGTACGCGTTCATCGGGGCGATCGCTCCAGCGCCTGGATCACGGGTCTCATCTTGAGCGCCGATTCTTCGAATTCAGCGTCCGGGTCCGAATCCGCGACGATCCCGCACCCGGCGAACAGGTGCGCCTCGTCGCCCGCCAGCAGGGCGGAGCGCAAGGCCACCGCGAAGTCGCCGCCGCCGGGGCCGATCCAGCCCACCGGCCCGGCGTACCAGCCCCGGTCCATCCCCTCGACGGCCCGGATGAGCTCCAGGGCGGCGCCGGTGGGATGCCCGCCGACGGCTGGCGTCGGGTGCAGCCGCTCCACTAGGTCCAGGATGGAACGGGGGGCGGCCAGTCTCCCGCGCACCGGCGTGAAGAGGTGCTGCACGTTGCGGACTTTGAGGAGCGAGGGCGCCGGGGCCACTTCCAGGCTCTCGCAAAACGCTTCCAGGGCAGAGCGGATCATCGCCACGACGATCCGGTGCTCCTCGAGGTTCTTGGGATCGCTGAGAAGCTGCTCGCCGAGGCGCTGGTCCTCCTCCGGCGACTCCCCGCGCCGGATGGAGCCGGCCAGGCACATGGTGCAGACGTCGCGCCCTTCCAAGGCCACCAGCCGCTCCGGCGTCGCGCCCAGGAACGTGCGGCCGCCGCGGCGGACGGCAAACCCGTAGCACTCGGGGTACGCGTCGATGAGCGCCGCGAGGGTCCGGCCGGGCCGGGCGGGCCCGGGCAAGCGGGCGCGAGCCCTGCGGGCCAGGACCGCCTTTTGCAGCCGCCCCGAGCGCACGGCGGCCGCTGCTTCGGCCACGGCCGCTTTCCAGCGGGCGGTGTCGCCCTCGTCCAGGCGGACCACGCCGCCCGGCTGCTCTCCTTCGGGGACGCCGGCTTCGCCGGCCGCCGCCTCCCGCGCGGCTTCAAGGCGCCCGGCTGCGGCCAGCAGCCGCTCCGCCTCGACCTCCGGATCGCTGTCCGCCTCGACGGCGGCGTTCAGCGTGAGCCAGCTCCCCGAGGCCCCCTGGGTCACCATGAGGCGCGGCAGGAGAAAAAGGGCGTCGGGGAAGCCTGTCCACAGCGGGTCCTTCGCGGCGAGCGGGTCGAAGGCAAACCCGCCCAGGAGGAGGGGGCCCGTCATCGGCGGCGGGGCGCCCTCGGACCCGGCGCGCTCGATCCGGGCGCCGCGGCTGAGGGCTTCCCACGCCTCTTTGACGGCCGCGAAACGCTCCGGTCCGGAGGCGGTGACGGCGTGGGCGCAGCCGGCGCCCAGGAGGGTGCTCTCGGCGCCCGGCGGCCGCCAGAAGAAGGCGTCGTCGTCGATGAGGTCGAGAAGGGCCGCCAGCCTTTGGCTGTCCACTTCCGGAAACGGGACGACCAGACTTGCGACCACGGGACCGCCCCGGAGGCGGGCCTCCTCCTGCGCCTTCCGGAGGGCGCGGCGGAGCGGCCCGGTGTAGAGCGCCGGGGCGCTCTCGGGGCGGGCGAAGGTCTTAAAGGACGGGAGTGCGGCGCTGCGCTGCGTCACGACGGCGTTTCCTCCTGATCGACGTGAGCTCCGATGCTGCGCAACAGGAGCGAGCGCAAGGCCGGCAGGGCGTCCTGGAGGTCGGCCGGCTCCCCGGTATACAGCCAGCGGACCACCACCTCGTTGATGGCCCCGAACCAGGCGAAGGCCGCCAGCTGGGTGTCGACGGCGGGGATGTCGCCCTCCTCCACCGCCTTTTTCAAATAGCGCTCGATCAATCCGGCAAACTTCGAATGGATTTCAAAAAGCTTTTCGTTGAAGGCGTGGCCCAGGCCCACCGCCTCGATGAACAGGATGCGGGCGATGCGGCGGTGCTTGGAAAGATCGTCCAGGGCGGCCTTGAGGGCGGCGTCCACCTTGCGGAGCGCGCCGGTCTGGGCCGCGATCTCCTGCTCGATGCGGGAGACGAGCCGGTCGGCCAGCCGGTCCACCAGCGCGAGAAAGATCTCCTGCTTGCTGGGGAAGAAGTTGTAAAACGACCCCTTGGAAGTCCGGGACACCTGGACGATGTCGTCGACGGCGGCGGCGTAGTACCCCTTTTCGGCGAAGACCTCCGTCGCCGCTTCCAGCAGGCGCTCGCGGGTCTCCGGCCGGGTCCGCCCGTCCCGCGCGGCCCCCTCGCCGCGCTTTGCCGCCGTCCGGCTCAAGCGAACCATCGCTCACTGCCTCGCCTTTCGCGAAAATACTAGACTGACGCGTCAGTCTAATGACAGCATAACGCAGCGTGAAACCTCCGTCAACGGCGGGGCTTTACGGGGCGAAGGCCCGGGCGCGGACGGTGCAGCGCTCCAGGGCTTCCCGGTCGACGGCGACGCCGATGCCGGGGCCGGAGGGCACGGCGATCTCGCCGCCGGGAAGGAGCGTGAAGGGGGGTTCGACGATGTCCCTTTCCCAGTAGCGGCCGGAAGGGGAGATGTCCCCCGGCAGCGTGAAGCCGGGAAGCGACGCGAGGGCCACCAGGTGGGCCCGCCCGATGCCCGACTCCAGCATCCCCCCGCACCAGGCGGGGACGCCCCGCTCGCGGCAGAGGTCGTGAATGGCCATCGCTTCCAGGAGCCCGCCGACCCGTCCCGGCTTGACGTTGATCACCCGGCAGCTCCCGAGGTCCAAGGCGGCCCGGGCGGCCGCCAGCGACGGGATGCTCTCGTCCAGGCAGATGGGGGTCTCCAGCAGCTGCTGAAGCCGGGCGTGCTCCACCAGGTCGTCCCAGGCCAGGGGCTGCTCGATCATGATCAGCCCGTACGCATCCAGCTCCTTGAGGCGGTGGGCGTCCTGGAGGGTGTAGGTGGAGTTGGCGTCGGCCATGAGGGGGAAGTCGCCGAAGCGCTCCCGCAAGTACCGCACGGGCTCCACGTCCCAGCCGGGCTTGATCTTGATCTTGACCCGGGCGTACCCCGCGTCCAGCGCCTGCTTCACCCGCTCGCCCAGGGCGGCGAGGTCGCCGGTGATGCCGACGGCGATGCCGGAGGGGATGCGGTCCCGGGTCCCGCCCAGCGCCCGGGAGAGCGGCAGCCCCTGCAGGCGGGCGTAGAGATCCCAGACCGCGCCTTCCAGCCCCGCTTTGGCCATGAAGTGGCGGCGGACCGGGGCCAGCCGCGCGGCGACGTCGGCCGGCGAGCGCCACGGCCGGCCGAGGACGGCGGGGATCAAGAAGGATTCGAGGACGTGCCATGCGGTCTCCGTGGTCTCTTCGGTGTAGTAGGGATCGGACAGCGGGGAGGACTCCCCGTAGCCGCACACGCCGCCGCACCACGCCTCGACGACGAGCAGCCGGCGCACGTCGACCCGGCTCACTCCCGAGACAAAAGGCTCTTTGAGCGGCAGCGCCACCTCGCGCAGCACGATCCGGTCGAGACGGTACACCGCGTTCATCCTCGCCGCAGGGTTTGTTCTGCCTGGTGAGAATGTACCACACGCACCGCCGCCTGCCTAGGCGGCGGGGAAGAGAACATCGGGTTTAAGGAGCGTTTTCCGTGGCTGAGGTCTTGTCGGCACTGCCTCTCGTCAATGCGATCCTCAACTCCATCAGCGCCGTCCTGATCGTTTCCGGCTATGTCCTGATCAAGCGCGGGAACCGGGACGCCCACAAGAAGGCCATGCTGGCCGCCGTGGTCACCTCGGGGCTCTTTCTCGTCTCGTATCTCATCAAGACGTGGTTTCACGGCACCACGCTCTACGGCGGCACCGGGATCATGCGGGTCATCTACCTGACCGTCCTCTTCTCCCACCTGACCCTGGCCATCGCGGTGGTCCCGCTGGCCCTGGTCTCGGTGGTCTCGGGGCTTCAGAGCCGCTTCGGCCGGCACCGGCGGATCGCCCGCTGGACCTATCCCATCTGGCTCTACGTCTCCGTCACGGGCGTCCTGGTCTACCTCATGCTCCGCCCGTATTACTGATCCCGGGCCCCGCAGGATTTTGCGAGGCGCGGCGGGCCGCCGGACCGGCCGCGGGCCCCGGCGACCCGCCTCAGTGATGCAGGATCTGCGAGAGGAAGAGCTTGGTCCGCTCCTGCTTGGGCGCATCGAAGAACTCGGCCGGGGGCGCCTCTTCGACGATCTGCCCCTGGTCGAAGAAGAGGATCCGGTCGGCCACCTCCCGCGCAAACCCCATCTCGTGGGTGACCACCAGCATGGTCATGCCCGAGTGGGCCAGCTCCCGCATGACGTCCAGCACTTCTTTGATCATCTCCGGATCCAGGGCGCTGGTGGGCTCGTCGAAGAGCATGATCTTGGGCTGCATGGCCAGGGCCCGGGCGATGGCCACCCGCTGCTGCTGGCCGCCGGAGAGCTGCGCGGGGTACTTGTGCGCCTGCTCGGGGATGCCGACCCGCTCCAGCAGGCTCATGGCCAGCTCTTCCGCCTCGCTCTTCTTCATCTTGCGCACCCAGATGGGCCCGAGGGTGATGTTCTGGAGCACCGTCAGGTGAGGAAACAGGTTGAACTGCTGAAAGACCATGCCGATCTCCCGGCGGATGGCTTCGATGTCTTGCAGGTCGCTGGTGAGCTCGATGCCGTCCACCACGATGCGGCCCTTCTGGTGCTCCTCCAGCCGGTTGAGGGTGCGGATAAAGGTCGACTTGCCTGAACCCGAGGGCCCGCAGATGACGACTTTTTCTCCCCGCCGGATTTCGACGGAAATCCCTCGGAGCACGTGGAAATCTCCGAACCATTTGTGCACGTCTTCGCAGATGATGATGGGATCGGCTGCTTGGGTCACGGCTGCGCCGGCACCTCCTTCTGCGGGTCGGCTTGCGGGTCTCAGCGCCGCCCGGCGACGCCCAGCGCCTTTTCGATGCGCCGGCTGGAGCGGGACAGCGTGTAGCTGAGGACCCAGTAGATCAAGCCTGCAAAGAGGAAGACCTCTGCCTGCAGGCCCAGCCACTGGGGATTGGCGATGACGCTGCGGGCGACGCCCAAGAGGTCCAAGAGCCCGATGATGGCCACCAGGCTGGTGTCTTTGAAGAGGCTGATGAACTGCCCGATGATGGAAGGCACCACCGCCCGGAGGGCCTGGGGCAGGATGACCAGGACCATCATCAAGGGGCTATTCATCCCCAAGGCCAGGGCCGCTTCGTACTGCCCCTTCGGCACGCTTTGGAGCCCGCCCCGGACGTTCTCGGCCATGTAGGCCGAGGTGAAGACGGTAAAGCCGATCATCGCCCGCACCACCTTGTCGATGCGGAAGTCGGGCAGGAAGAGCGGGACCAGCAGGTGGGCCATGAAGACCACGGCCACCAGGGGCGTTCCCCGGACCACCTCGATAAAGGCCGTGCAGCACCAGGAGATGGCCGGCAGGCTGCTCCGGCGGCCGAGGGCCAGGAGGATCCCGATGGGCAGGGAGCAGCAGATCCCCACCACGGCCAGGATCAGCGTGAGCAAGAGCCCTCCCCACCAGCTGGTCTCCACCCGCGGCAGGAGCTGGCTCCCCTGCACGCCCCACAGCAGGAACAGGGTCCACGGGAACGAGAGGAACCACGCCCCGACGAGCCAGGGCCGCAAGGCCCGCCGGCCCCGGGCGCCCAGGAGCCCGGCCCCGTACAGGCCGGCGCAGGCCAGGACCATCGCCCGGGAAACGGCGCTGAGCGGCAGGAGCAGGAAGGCGGCGGCGATTCCCGCTCCCCACGCCGCGGCTCGCTTCAGCCGGGCGCCGAAGGCGCCCGCCGAAAGCCCCGAGAGCAGCGCCAGGGTGGCCAGGACGGCCCAGACCCGCCAGAGCTGGGCGCGAGGGTACGTGCCGACCATCAAGGGCTGGATGTTGGCGGGGATCACCGCCCACCGGGCTTCCAACAGCACCCAGCGGAGGCCGTGTTTCAGGGCGAGGTAGAGCAAGCCCAGGGTGAACACGGTCAAGATCCCGTTGTACCAGGTGCTGAAGAGGTTCTCCCGGATCCACGCCCAGGCCGCACGGAGCCGGCGGCGCAGCGGGAGCCCGCTGCCGAACGGGCTTTCGGGGCGCGGCGCGGGGCGGCTCGTGCGGGATGCGGCGTCTTGTGCTTGGGCAGCGGGCGTCGAAAGCACGGCACATCACCTTTCCAAGACCATCCTGCGGTTGTACCAGTTCATGAAGGCGGACGTGAGCAGGCTCAAGGCGAGGTAGACCGCGACCATGAGGACGAACATGGGCAGCGTCTGCCCGGTCTGGTTCATCACCGTGGTGCCTACGTTGAAGAGCTCGGGGTAGCCGATGGCCACCGCGAGGCTCGAGTTCTTGGCGAGGTTGAGGTACTGGTTGGTCAGGGGCGGGACGATGGCCCGGAGCGCCTGGGGCAGCACCACCAGGTACATCACCAGGGGGCCCTTGAGGCCCAGGGCGTGCGCCGCCTCGTACTGCCCCTTGTCGACGGCCTGGATCCCCCCGCGCACCACTTCGGCGATGAACGCCCCCGTGTACACCGAAAGCCCCAGCAGCATAGCGGCGAACTCGGGGGAGGCGTGCGTGCCGCCGGTGAAATTGAAGCGGCCCATGACGGGGTAGTCCAGCGCCAGCGGCCGCCCGGGCAGGATCAGCCACCCCGCCGCGGCGACGGCCAGCGTCACCGGGACAGCCCACAGGGAGGGGAATCCCGGGCGGTCCAGCCGCTTCAGCCTGAGGCGCACCAGGACGTAGACGGCGGCCCCCGCGACGAGGCCGGCGAGCCAGAACCACCGCCACCCGGCGAAACTCTCACCGGCCACCACGCGCGGCAGGTACAGGCCGCGCTGGTTCAAGAAGACGGCGTCAAACCACGCCACGCTCTGGCGGACGGGCGGGAGCTTGAGGATGACGCCCGAATACCAAAAGAGCAGCTGCAAGAGAAGGGGGACGTTGCGGAAGACCTCCACGTACACCGCGGCCAGCTGCCGCACCAGCCAGTTGGATGAAAGGCGGGCGACGCCCATCAGCACGCCGATGAGCGTGGCGAAGAAGATGCCCACCAGCGTCACTTTGGCCGTGTTGACGATCCCGACCCAGATGGCCCGGGCGTAGGAATCGCTGGGCTGGTACGCGATGCCCTCCGAGATGGCAAACCCCGCGGTGTGGCGCAGGAAGCCGTACTCGAACCGGAGCCCCAGCTGCCTCAGCCCCTGCGCCACGTTGTTGTAGAAATAGAACACCACCGCGGCCGCGGCCGCGAGAAAGACCAACTGGATGGCAAAGCGCCGGAAGGCTTGCCTGCTCCACATAGCCACCACCCTCCCCGCCCGGCCGAAGCCGGATGCTGCCGCCAAGAGAGCAAAGACGGGCGGCGAGGCGGCCCCGGGCCAGGGCGCCCCGCCGCCGGGCGTCCATAGGCGCGTGCCTGACCCGGCCGTCCGGATCCGCCGGCCGGATCAGCGGAAGGGATAGGCGAAGATGAGAC
>PKEX01000028.1 GCA_002919235.1 Clostridia bacterium | reverse complement strand
ATGGTAGCAATCCATTCCGTTCGACGCCGCCACCTGCCAACGTCGGCCAAAAGATTGCTATTTTGCGTCTCATCCATTTCTCAGCTCCGCCGACTCGCGAATCCACTCAGCGAAATATTCCAGACCTTGAGCTAGGCCAGTCCGTGGACAATAGCCGAGTCTTGCTTGAGCCTTTCCAATATCCGCCCACGTCTGCGGTACATCGCCCGGCGCCTCAGGGAGCCACTCAATCCTCGCCCGAACGCGAAGTACGTCTTCCAGAAGTTGAATGAGCTCCTTCAAACTTACCGTTTGATTATTGCCGAGGTTGAAAATTTCATAGCGAGAAGCCTCATATGTCATTGCCGCCCGCACACCTTCGACGATGTCGTCGACGTAAGTGTAATCCCGTCGAGTGGTTCCATCCCCGAATATAGGAACCGACTGACCGGCCAACATTAGACGGGCAAACTTATGAATCGCCAAGTCCGGCCGCTGCCTCGGACCATACACCGTGAAAAATCGCAATGCGATAAAGCGAATACCGTAGAGATGGCTATAAACATGCCCCATCAGTTCACCGCTCACCTTCGTGCTGGCGTACGGACTGATGGGCATCAGCACATGATCGTCCTCCCGCCAAGGAACGTTCGGATTGATCCCGTATACGCTGGACGACGAAGCAAAGACAAATTGCCCAATTTCTCGCTCCCGGGCAAACTCCAGCATGTTTTGCGTGCCGGTAACGTTGACTTCCTGATACGTAACAGGACCTTGTATCGACGGACGGACGCCGGCTTTGGCCGCCAGATGAACGATAACGTCGTAGTGGTCCTTCAGTTCGCGCCGCAGCCCTTGCAGATCGCGGATATCCAGACGGTACAGGGAGTAGCTTGGGTTCTTTAAGTGCTGTGCGACGTTCTGTTCCTTGATGGCAGGGTCGTAAAAGGGATCAAAGTTGTCTACGACCGTAACGCGCCAGCCTTCCGCCAGCAAACGGTCAACAAGGTGGCTTCCGATAAAGCCCGCACCGCCTGTGACCAAGGCATGCCGTTGCATCGTGTATGCTCACGCTCCTACCGCCGCCGATCGGCTGCGGTGCATGAACTCGGGACTTGCCACCGGTCTGCCAATGGCCAAGTACGTAAAGCCGGCTGCTTGGGCGGTCTCAGGTTTGAATACGTTGCGCCCGTCCACCAGGATCGGGAGGCGCATGGACGATGCCACTCTTGCCAAGTCGAGGTCGCGGTACACGTCCCACTCTGTAACCAAGACGAGCCCATCGCAGTCTCTCGCCAGCTCGTAGGGATCGTCCACAAATTCCACCTCTACGTCCGCCAACACTGCCCGGGCATTATCAATGGCGACAGGATCATGCGCCTTTACGTGAGCACCGCGCTCGACTAGCAAACGAATGATCTCTACCGCCGGGGATTCACGGACATCGTCGGTCCCCGGCTTAAACGCCAATCCCATTACGCCAATCGTCCGGCCCCGCAGGACTTTCAGCACGTCCTGCAGCTTCTCCACGGCGATCCTGCGCTGCTGGGCGTTCACTTCCCTGGCCGCTCGCGTGAGAGGCATGTCGTAGCCGTATTCCGCCGCGACGGAGATCAACGCGGCGGTATCCTTCGGCAAACACGAACCGCCCCAGCCCAGCCCCGCACCCAAGAAGCGGGGACCGATACGGGAGTCCAGTCCGATGCCCCTCGTTACCTCAACAATGTCTGCCCCGACCCGCTCGCACAGACCCGCGATTTCGTTGGCGAAACTGATCTTCATGGCCAAAAAGGCATTGGCCGCGTACTTGATCATCTCCGCGCTGGTGGGATCAGTCGTGACCAGGGGAGGCTGGTGCCTGGTCTTCGGCATAGGAATACAGGCTGGAGGTGCAAATGACTGTTCGAGAATTGGGCGGTAAAGCTCCTTAAGGGCACTGAGCGCGGCTTCGCTCTCCGTGCCCACAACGATGCGATCGGGATAAAACATGTCATAGAGCGCATAACCTTCGCGCAGGAACTCAGGGTTGGACGCGAAGTGTACGTCAGCGTCAACGCCCCTCCGAGCGAGCACGTTGGTCACCACGTGGGCCACACGGCGATTGGTGCCGATGGGTACGGTTGACTTCACTACCAGGGTATACGTGCGCCCCGGCTCGAGCCCCTCCGCCACTTCCCGTGCGGCCTCTTCGACGTACCGCGTGTCGGCTTCCCCGTTGTCCTTCTGGGGTGTCCCCACCGCAATCAGGATGACGTCAGCGTCCCGCACCGCTCCGGGGGTGTCGTCGATGAACCGGATCCGGCCTCCCACTTGGGAGAGCAGCTCGTCCAAACCCTGCTCATGAATGGGGCTTTTCCCTTGGTTCAGGAGCTCTAGTTTGCGCGGATCTTTATCCACGCAGACGACGTCGTGACCCAAGTAGGCGGCGGCAACCCCCGTGTTGAGTCCAACATATCCAGTCCCGATTACAGTCAACCGCACCTCAAGCACCTCCAGCGCATGGTCGGGACTTCTGTCCCCGGCACTAAAGTCCTCCAATACGGAGCCAATCGGAAACTGCCGCTAAGACCTAGCTGATCGTCTCGCGACTGCCTTTACAAGTCCCCACCCGAAATTCGCTGCTTCACGAAGCTCCCTCACTCTGAAAACCCACGCCGCAGCAAAGTAAACTACTGCACCGATTGCCGCTGCAAGAAGAATCCTGAACAACTCATCCAATGTTGTATGGCCTACCGTAATAAGCGTCAACCATTGTTGATAAACTGGTGCAACGACAAGCCCCATAATCAGACTCGCCAAGAGCGTCCTGCTGATCGAGCTGAACAGGCCCCCAAGCCTCAGGTGTTCCGGTACTTTCCGCCTCAGTCCAATTAACCCAATGACAAAGCCTGCGGTCGTCGCGATCACGGTCGCAAGCGCCAGGCCCCCCTGCTCCAAGGGGCCTACCAGGAGCAAATTCAAGGCGACGTTGATGACCACGGTGACCACGCCCACGACTAGGGGAGTCTTCGTATCCTGCATCGTGAAGAATGCTCGACTGACCAGATCACGCATGGTAAACAAAGCTATCCCCAAGCTGAAGAAAAGCAACGCCCAGGCAGTTTCGCTCGTCGCAGCCGCGTCAAAGGCACCTCGCTCATATACGACGCGGACCAGAGGCTCTCGCAACACAAGCACGCCGATGGCTACTGGTGCCAGCCAGAAGTGAATCAGCGAAAGCGACCGAACAAGTGCGTCGTTGAACCGCGTCCAGTCTCTGCGAGCCGCCAGCTTGGCGAGAGTAGGATAAACAACAGTCGCGATCGACGCGCCAAGGACACCTGGCGCCAACTGCATCAGTCTTTTCGCGTAGTTGAGCGCCGCCACCCGTCCTTCCGGCAATCCCGATGCAAGCATACGGTCAACCAGGGTATTTATCTGATTGGCTCCTGCACCGAGAAAGGCTGGCAGCATCAGAATCACCATGCGCCTCAAGCTGGGATCTCGCAAGTCCAAATGAACCCTCAAACGAAACCCAGTGCGGAAAAGCGCGGGCAGTTTCGCCAAGAGTGCAAGACCAGCACCGACCAGCGTTCCTACTGCCACTGCCTGAATTCCGTGGCGGGGACCAAACGCCAAAATCGACACGATAATGCTCACATTCTGCACCAGACCTGCCGCGGTGGGAATGCCAAACTCACCTTCTGCATTAAGCACGCCGGTGACGACACCCGAAAGCAGTTGAAAAATCATCATGGGAAAAAGGATCCGGGAGAGATACTCCGTCAATACCGCAGTGTTCCTCTCCAGCCCAGGTGCCACGATGGCGACCAACTGCTCTGCCAGCGTTTCCCCCGCGAGAACAAACAGGACGGCAACGCCGAGGACTGTCCAGACGACGTTGTTTACGAAGCGAAACCCTGCTTCTTTCCCTTGCGCCTCCCGCACGTGGGAGTAGACCGGGATGAACGTGGTGGTGAGTGCGTAGCTCACCGTCGCGAAGAGAAGGTAGGGAATCGTCTGCGCCAGGAGATAGGCGTCAGTGTCCGCCGTGGCGCCGAAGACCGCCGCGAGAGACGTTTCCCGGATGAATCCGAGGATCTTGCTTACAATCGTTAGAAACGCAACTATGCTAGCCGCTTTGGCGAGTGTAAACTTGGTCATGGATCCCTTGCCCGCTTCTCCCGTCACGTGCTACCTAGACCGCCTCATTAGGGTCGACTTCCGTAATTCCCTCGCCCAGACCATCCAGGTCGGTTACCATTTCCGTTTTAGACCAAACCGCCGGAACCCCATCCAAGCAAGACGCACGGCGGTGTCACAAGTGACCACCGCCGCCCCCAATGACTGCGATGCACAACTTGTAGTGGGTCTCTTAATTCTTCACGCCGAAAAGGAACCCCTTTGTCGGAGAGCTAGCCACCGTTCGTCCACGACCGCAAAATCCCCTTTGCTCGAGAGAGGACTTCGCACGGCCGCACCGTATGACACAAACTACCAGGAAGATAGACGGAGTAGAAGGGCGACAACCTGAAAAGAAGCGGGGCTCCCGCCCCGCTTCCTGGTGTTCTGTGCTCCTATCCTGCGTTCCCGCTCATTCCTGGGTACTGGCGCTTTCCGACGCAGCGGCTTCCGAAGCTCCGGCTTTGGGACCAGCGGCGCCCGACCCGGCCTCGTCCTGGCCGCCCGCGGCGGGCTTGCTTGCCCGCCTCTTCTGCAGCCACCGGTCGACGCCCTCGGACAGAAGGGCATAGACCACGCCGCCGATCACCGCGGAAAAGAGCGCCTCACCGAAAGCTTCGCCGTCGATCAGCCTGAGGAGGGCATAAATGACGGCAAAGAGCACGCCGCGCACCAGAATGGAGTTGCCTGCTTTCACCGTTCACCTCTCCTTTCCACGGGATTCATATCGTCAAATAGCCCCTGTGACTTGAGAATTGGCGTTGCGGAACGGCTCGCACAGGCAGCTTCAGCGGCAACGGTCTGTCGATCCGCGACGGGCAGCAGACACTATCGTGCGCGCCCGGTGCGGCGGTATCGTCACCTCCACGCCGGCCACGGTCAATCGTGATGGAGCCCTTGACTTACCGCGGGACGTCACGAGCTCACGGTGTCCGCGAGCTCTTTCTCGCCAGCTCTTCCAGCTCACGGTCCAGGTGTTCGTTGTAGCGCCGCACAAAGCTCAGGAGGCTCTCTTTCTCCGCCTCGGACATGGCCTGGTACACGGCGAAGTCCCGTTCCAGCCTCCTGCGGTGGAGCTCTTCGTGCTGCTTCTTGATCGCCTCGCCCTTGGGCGTCAGCCGGAAGAGCACTTCTTTGCGGTTTCCTTCCCGCTGGTACCGCTCGATGGCCTTCATCTGCAAAAGCCTCCGGGTGAGCTTGCTCACCCCGCCGGGCGTCATGTGGAGCGCCTTTGCCAGCGCCGTCACATTGGGGACGTCCAGGCGATCGATCATCACGATGCAGTGGACTTCCGACGGCGTCACGTCATGCAGGATCACTCGCTCCTCCGCGGCGATCAGCGCTTGGAGCTTGCTCCACATCTGGCTGAAGCCCTCGATAATCTCTCGTTCCCTCGGCCCAATATCCCCGGCTCGGATGTCCACGGCCTGAACCTCCAGTTCGCTGCGCTTTCCCGGCGCCCCGCGGCAACGCCGCACCATACCGGTCCGCTGGAACACTCACGGTCCGTCCCCAACGCCCTATGCCCGGCGCCCTCGCCTCTCATCCACAGTCCCGCACTCATTGTTGACTCAGGAAATAAAATGTGGTACGGTGATATTGTTTCCTGTGGAAACAATCTTCACGGAAGGGTGTGCTGGAATGCGTAGCGCACATCACAACGTCCCGGGTACCGTCGCCTCGGCGGTCGGCCAGCCGGCTTCCCAAGTTCGCCGCCTCAGCCTCTACGCGCTGGCAGGGACCGGCCTCTTCACGGTCATCGTCCTCCTGCTGCATTTCGTCCGCCCGGAGTACGACCCCGTGACGCGGTTCATCAGTGAGTACGCCGTCACGGATCCCGTCGTGGCCGGCCTTGCTGCCGTGGCGCTGGCGCTGGGTTCCATGGCGCTCCTGCGGGCGCTGGACCTCTCGCTCTCCGCTGAGGCCCGGTCTCGCGCGGGCACGCTGCTGCTTTGGATCTACGCCGTCTGCTTCTTCGCCGTGGGGTTCTTCCCCACGGACGAATTCCCCACCGTCAACCCGCCCAGCTGGCACGGGATCATCCACGCCATCCTGGGACTGATCAGCTTCGCCTGCTTCTCCGCAGGCTCCCTCTTGGTCTCTCTCCGCCTCCGCCGGGAGCCGGCCTGGCAAAACACCGCGCCCGCCTTGACCGCCCTCTCGGCCCTGTGCGTCGCCTCCTTCTTCGTCTTCTACGGCGGCCTGGAGGAAGTGATGGGGTTGATCGAGAGGATCTACGCCGCGCTCATCGTCGCCTGGCTCGCGCTGGCGGCCGCAAAGCTCAGAGCCGGTGCGAGCGAGACGGCCGCCGCAGCGGATTCAAGAGGGCCTTCAGCAGACCGGTGAGCGCGCGCCAAAGCCGGTTTCCGGGCGCAGCGGCCCCTTTGGAGCTGCGGCTCCCGGGCCTGCTGCGCCTCGTCCCGGCGGCGGCCTCACCCCGGGTCCTGGACGGCTTCTGCCCGGCGGCCTCCAGCTGCGCCCGGTCCCGGTCCACGATGTACTTGAAATAGCAGTGCCCTCCGGGCTCTCCCGACGCCAGGAGGGTCAAGGCGCCGAGGACGTCGTCGAGCCCCCGGTGGGCCCGGGCCACCCGGATGCGGTGGTCGGCCAGCAGGTTTTGCAGGCCCTTGGACCGGAAGCCCAGCTGCTTCCAGGGGACGCCGTTCATCGAACAGTGCCAGCGCTTGCCGCGCACCTCAGGCAGCAGGCGCTCGACGAATCCCCGGTCGAAACGGGCGTTGTGCGCCACGAGAAACTCAGCCCGGTCGATCAGCGAGCGAATCCGGTGAAGGTCCAGGCGCCGGCCGCGCACGTCCGCGTCGCGAATCCCGTGCACGGCGGTGGCCGCCGGGGGAATGGGCCGGCCGGGATCGCGCAGGCCCACGTAGTGGTCGACGACGCCCGCAATCGCTCCCGTGGCCGGGTCAAAGGCAAACAGCACGATGGCAAACTCGACGACTTCATCATAAGTGGTCGATAAGCCCGTCGTCTCTACATCGACGAAGCCGGCAAGCCTCAGGCCGCGCCGGAGCAGCTCCTCCTCCCGGAGGCGAAGCCTTTCGAGCTTCGCCGCCCGCGGCCGTCCACGCCACCACCCGACAGCCATGGGATCCTTCCCGCCTCCCCTCTACCGGCACACTTCTGCAGCGGGAGCCGGGATCCTACGCCGGCGGGGCCGGGACCGTGCACACCTGGCGGCAGGATCCCGGGCACGGGATGCGGGCGCCTACGCCAGCGAGGTGAGGTCCCATGCGCAGCGCGCAAGACCAGGGTCGCGCGGCGCTCCGCCCGGCGTTCACGCCTCTCCCCGGCCCGGAACGGCGCCGGCTTTCGCCGCCAGCTGCTCCAGATGATGCGCGACGATTTGCCGGATCATCTGGGGCGAAAGGGGCTCCTCGCTCGCCACGCCGTGCAGGGCGAGCCCGTCGACCAGCGCGTGCAGCCGACGCGCCTCCAGCTCGACGTCGGTCTCGCGAGGCAAAGCACCGTGACGGACCATGGCTTTAATGAGCTGGTGGAAGAGATGATAGAGCGCGTTGTGGGTCTCCGTGGCGAGCTTGGCGAGCTCCGGATCTACCAGGGCCTTCCCCACGAAGGCCAGCCAAATGACAGCCTCGGTCGCCCGCTCTTCGTCCAGCGGCAGCACTTGCTCGATCAACGCTTGGACGTGATCCTCCAGGGTTTGCCCGGGCTCGAGGCTGCGTATCCGCTGCTCGATCCGCTCGCCCACCATCCGCAGCGCATAGGCCAGGAGCTCACTTTGGCTCGTGAAGTAGTGCCGGAGCGACCCCGGAGACACCCCCGCCTCCCGGGCCACCTTGCGCACCGACACCGCCTCCAGGCCTTCCCGGCGGATCAGCCGCCAGGTCGCTTCAGCCAGCTCCTGGCGGCGCGCATCGTGATCGACGACTTTCGGCATGCTCCCACCCAGCGTGTAGGTTCTTGACTTCATTTTAGCACAGCTGTATCATAAGCGAGGTTTTATTTCACACGGGTGTGCTACATCCGGCAAGGAGTGTGTCACGTGATCGGCTTATTGATCGTCGCCTGCGAAATCGGGTTTTGGCTGCTGGTGCTGGCTGGGCTCGCGTGCCGCTATCTCCTGCGGCGCCGGCGCCTTGGCGCGGTGCTCCTGGCGTCGACCATCCTCGTGGACCTTACACTCCTGGTCCTCACCGCAATGGATCTCAAGCGAGGGGCCACCGCCACGTTCATGCACGGGCTCGCCGCGGTCTACATCGGCGTCTCTCTCGTCTTCGGCAAGGACATGATCCGCTGGGCGGACCAGCGCTTCGCCTACCGCTTCGCCGGCGGCCCCAAGCCCGTGTCAAAGCCCCGCTACGGCCTGGAACGCGCCCGCTACGAACGCCGCATGTGGGCGAAACACGCCCTGGCTTGGCTCATCGGCAGCAGCCTGCTGGGGGCCATGACGCTGTGGGTCGGCGACCTGGCCCAGAGCCAGCAGCTCATCCTCACCATCGCCCGGTGGGGTATGGTCCTCATCATCGATTTTCTGATCAGCTTCAGCTACACCCTTTGGCCGCGCGAAGCGTAGACCGCCAGTCCATCCAAAGAGGGGGGCCGGTTCAAGGCCGGCCATTCCATCCGGCCTGTCCATTGATCGAAGAAGACCACAAAAGAGCGAGGGGATCGCGTAGGCGATCCCCTCGCACCTTTCGCTGCTTCACGCTGCGCTCACGAAGCCGTACGGCTTACTCGCCGTAGATGGCCTCGTACTTCTGCAGGCGCTCGTTGATGATGGCCTGGCCGCCCGACCGCAGGTAGTCGGCGAAGCCTTCGTCCCACACCCGGTCGAACTGATCCGGCGGGGCGACGATGGCCCGGGCCAGCAGGTTGTCACGCTTCTGCGTGAGCACGGTTTGCATACCTTCCTCGGCCTTGATCTCGCCCACCTGGAAGTTCTTGCCGTAGCGGGCCTCGTTGTCGGTGATCCTGTACGCCCGCTCGATATACCGCGCGTCGACGCCCGGATAGTTCAGCGCGATGGACTTCGCGGTGATCTCCGGATCGCCGAGGTCCAGGCCGTTGATGGTCAGCGTGTAGTCGATGTTCTGCGGCGAGTTCATGATGTAACGGCCGGTGGCCTGGAGCAGCTGCACGGCGCCGTCAGGCAGGACCTGGTGGTTGATGCCCTCCCAGCCGATCTGCAGGTGACGCCGGTTCTCCAGCTTCGAGATCCAATCGAGGTAGAGCAGCGAAGCCAGCGGCTCCCGGTTGGTGATCGGGAAGAACACCTTCCGGTCGATGGGGGCGCTCAGGAACTTGCGGTAGATGCCGGCATCGTTGGGGAAGGGCTCCACGGCAATAAACGCCGCCTCCGGTCCCACCAGGCGCTGCAGGCCCACGTGAATGCTGTCCTCGCCGTTGCGGTACGGATAGTCCCAGTTGTGGATGAACGCACCCACAACGCCCTTCTTCATGTTGTTGTCCTCGGTCTGGTCGCCCGGGGGATACAGCGCGAAGTCCGGCCAGATGAGGCCCTCATGGTACCACTGGTTCAGCTTGCGGACGCCCTCTTTGTAGCCCGGGAACAGGAAGTGCCGGTCGTCGAAACCGTAGATGAACATCTCCTTGTCCGTGAGGCTTTCCGGCACGAAGGACATCAGCAGGTGATCCGCCCGCCAGCCCACGTCCTGGCTGATCGAGAACGGGATCATCTCATGCGCCATCTCCGGACCCAGCAGCAGTTCGGCGTTGTCCCGGAACGCCCGGAGCATGTTCTCAAACTCCTCCAGCGTCCTGGGCTCAGGCAGGCCGAGCTTCTTCAGCCAGTCCTCGCGCACGAAGGTGTTGATCCTCTTGTTCTGGAAGAGGAGCGCCTCGATGGCCCAGACGCGGCCCGTGTTGGGGTCCCGGTTCCAGTAGATGTTGGTGTCGCCCAGGAGCTCCCACAGGTTGGGCAGGACGTCCTTGTACTTTTCGAGGTACGGCGCGAGGTCGATCACGCCGCCCATGTTGGCGTACGTCTGGATCGTCGGGTAGCTGTACGTGACCGCAACGTCAGGTGCGTCACCCGCCGCCAGCCGGGCGTTGATCACCTCCACCTCCGTCCACCGGGGGATGGGCACGAAGGTGACCCGGACGTTGTGGTCCCGCAGCATGCCTTCCTTGATGAAGTCCGTAAAGGCATTGTCCTCAGGCGGCGATCCACCGGGGTTTCCGCGGTCATACACTTCGACCGTGATCGAGCGGGTTCTGCCGAACCGGCGCGTCACCGGGTCGAAGTCGGGGTCGTCGGGGATCGCTGCCAAGCTGGTCGCGACCGAGCCAAACACCAGGACGGCGGCGACCAAGAGGGCCAGCAACAAACCCAACCAACCTCTCCTCATCTCGTCTTCCCCTCCTGTTGTCTAGATTTGCTTATCCGGGCGCGACCGTGAGCCGGCTCGCCGTTACTCCTTGATCGCGCCCAGAGTAGCGCCGTGGATGAAGTACTTCTGCAGCCACGGGTAGACCAAGAGGATCGGCACAGTGGCGAACATCACCGTGGCCGCCTGGATGGTCTCGTTCAGCCCCGGCATCCGGAAGCCCTCGAGCGTCGCCACGTCGATGGAGGTGATGCTCTTCAGGATGTTGTAGAGCAGCAGCTGGATCGGATGGTACCGGCGGTCGTTCATGAACATCAGGGCGTCCGAATAGCCGTTCCAGCGGCCGACGGCGTAGAACAGCGACAGTGTCGCCAGCACCGGCTTGGAAAGCGGCAGGTAGATCCGGGTAAGAATCATCACGGGGCTCGCGCCGTCGATCTCCGCCGACTCCCGGAGGCTAGTGGGAATCGTGTAGAAGAAGCTGCGCATGATGATCATGTTGAACACGCTGAGCACGTTGGGGATGACCAGCACCGCCGGCTTGTTGAGGAGGCCCAGGTCCTTGAGGAGAAGGTACATCGGGATCATGCCGGCGTTGAAGTACATGGTAAAGAGGATCATCAGGTTGATCAACCGGCGGCCCTTGAGCTTTTCGTACGTCAACGGGTACGCGGCCAGGACCGTCATCGTCATCGCGGCCAGCGTGTAGATGACGGTCAGGATGATGGTCCACACCAGGGACCATGTGTACTTGGAGTCGCTGAGGACGAACTTGTAGGCCTGGATGTTGAAGCCGACGGGCCAGAAGGTCACCTGCCCGCGAATGAGCGCCTCGGACGAGCTCAAAGAGCGCGCCAGGACGTGGAGCATTGGCAGGAGACAGATCAAGACGGCCACGAAGGCGAGGGCTGCGATGATGAGATCGACGATTCGTGCGCCGCGCGACCTAATGCTGGCCATGCCGGTGCGCCTCCCCCCGGAGTTCACGGATGCACGGCGATGCCGGATGACGGCCATGCGCCCGCATCGCTCAAACCGCTCAAACACCCATCACTGCGCAGTCGAAACGATTCGAATCAGCCGATGACAATTCCGGGCCCGAGCCAGCCTATGCCGGAGGCTGCCGCTCAAAGCCCGGTTTGGGTTTACCAAACTCCCCGCTCGCCGTACTTCTTGGCGAGAGCGTTGGCAGCGAACAGGAAGATCACGCAGACCACCGACTGGAACAAGCCGACGGCCGTCGTCAACGAGAACTGCAGGCCCCGGATCCCGTAGGTGTACACGTAGGTCGCGATCACGTTGGAGACGTCGTACACCAGCGGGTTCATGAGGGCGTAGGGCCGGTCGAAGTCGCTGCTCAGGATCTGGCCCAGGTTGAGGATCAACAGCGTAATAATGGTGGGCCGGATCCCGGGGAGGGTTACATAACGGATCTTCTGCCACCGGTTCGCCCCGTCGATCTCCGCCGCCTCATACAATTCGGGATTGATCCCCGTCAAGGCGGCGAGGTAGATGATGGTGTTCCACCCCAGGTGCTTCCAGACGCCAAGAAGCACATAGGTTACGACCCACCACGTGGGGTCGTTCAAGAACGGGATGGGCTGGTAGCCCATGCGCCGCAGGAACACGTTGACGACGCCCGTGTTCGGCGCGAAAACCTGCATGGCCATACCGGCGATGATGATCCACGAAAGAAAGTAAGGCATGTAGGTGACGGTCTGCACGAACCGCTTATAGCGGGGATAGACCAGTTCGTTGAGGAGCAGCGCGAAGATGATCGGAGCCGGAAAGCCTACCAGCAGATCGAGGGCGTTGAGCATCAACGTATTCCGCACCGCATTGATGAAGTCGCGGTTCTGGAAGGCCCTGATGAAGTACTCAAAGCCGTAGTTGTCGGCCCACGGCATCTCCCAGATGCTCTGGAAGAGGCTGTACTTCTTGAACGCGATGAGGATGTAGGACATGGGGATGTAGCGGAAGATGACAAAGAAGGCGATAGGCAGAGCCAGCATCACGTACAGCGTCCAGTAGCTCCGGATGTAGTTGATCGCCTTCCGCGCTCTGCCGGTTGTGAGGACGGTTGCCATGACGGTCTGCCCGGCTCCTAGGAGTAAAATTCAATCCCGTCCCAATTTTAACGGCGTGTGCCGCGCGCGTCAAGTCTTGCCCCGGAAGGAAGGATCTTCCATGCCGCTTCCAAGACCCGGGTCTATCGGCCCGAAGCCGCCTGGTGCGCCGCCTCTGGTCCTTCATCACGCGGCCTATCTCCGCGGCGAACCGGGCGCCCCCCGCCGGCTCAAACGGTAGAAGTAGCTTTCCGCTTCCTCACTGTAGAGCCAGAGCGCCGCGGCGAGGAGCATCGCGCAGGCGAGCACTGCCTGGGCGCCCCGTCCCCCGCTGCCGACGCTGGCGCCCACGTACACGAGCACCGCCATGCCTGGCAGGCGGCCAGCGGCCGAGACCGCGAGCAGCTGGACGATGGGCCAGCGGGTCAGCCCGGCCACGAAGCACAGGGCATCGTCCGGCAGGGCGGGCAGGAGGTAGAGCATGAAGAAGTTCCACAGCCCGCCTTGAGTCACGAGGTAGTCAAACTTCTCCAGCACCGGCTTGGGCACCGCGCGCCGGACCAAGCGCTCCCCCAGCCAGCGGCCGAGGAGCATCGCCAGCAGCGAGCCTGCCACGAGCCCAGCCATGGTAAGCAGCAGCCCGTGCCAAAACCCAAAGAGATACCCGCCCAGCAGCCCCACCAGCTGGCCGGGAACCGGCGCAAAGAGCACCTGGAGCATCTGCAGGCCCACGAAGATCCACGCCTTGGCAGGCCCGTACCCGTCGAACAGCTCGCTGAGGGTGAGGCGGCTCGCCTCCCAATCGCCTTCATGGATCAATTGGAGAACGGCCCGGTACTCCTCCGGGAGCAGCGGCGAGAGGACGTAGATCACTCCCGCGAGGACCAGGGCAAACGCCGCCGCCCCCAGCACCAGCGGGACCATGGCCGCGATCTTCCTTCGCAGCCGGCGCCAAAGATCGATGAAGAAGGCTCGCACTGCCTGGGCTGCCTGCGCTGCCACTCTCCGACGCCTCCAATTCTCGCCAAACGCAGTCCCAGTATACCACAGGGCGCGGGGAGTAAAGACCGCCGGCAGGCTCATCTCAGCGAACTCATCCCAAAACACAAAAAATCCGCAAATTATTGTTGACTAATCCGAGTGGTTCAATCATAATTTCTCCCAAGACATGCGCGCGGGGCATGGACTTCTCGTCAAGGGGGCTTGAAAGCATGAGGCGGTTTACCGTCGCCGCGCGGGCTGCGCGGGTGCCGGTGCTTGCTCTGGCTCTGGCCCTGGCGCTGGCGCTGGCGTCCACGGCGCTGGCTGCCGTGGAGAGCGACAAGGTGGTGAGCACGGAGTGGCTCGCGGCGCACCTGGACGACCCAAAGGTGCGGGTCATCGAGGTGAGCGTGGTGCCCGGCGTGTACGAGCGCGGCCACATTCCCGGGGCGGTCAACTTCGTGTGGCACACGGACCTAGTGGAAACGGTGGTCCGCGACGTCGTCTCGCCCGAGCGCTTCCAGGAGCTGGCCCAGGCGGCCGGGATCGACAACGACACCACCGTGGTCCTCTACGGCGACAACAACAACTGGTTCGCGGCCTGGGGCGCCTGGATCTTCAACCTCTACGGCCATGAAGATGTCCGGATCCTCGACGGCGGCCGGGCCAAGTGGGAAGCGGAAGGGCGCGAGCTCTCCGTCCGCCCGCCGTCCTATCCCCGGGGCAACTTCGAAGTGAAGACCATCAACTCCCACCTGCGGGTGCGCCTGGCGGACGTCCTCGACGTGGTGACCCACAACAAAGACGTGGCGATCCTCGACATCCGCAGCCCGGCCGAGTATGAGGGCCGGATCTTCGCTCCCGAGGGCTTCCAGGAACTCGCAATCCGGGCCGGCCACATCCCCGGCGCCGTCAACGTGCCGTGGAGCCAGGCCGTCAATCCCGACGGCACCTTCAAGTCCAAAGAAGAGCTGAGGCAGCTCTACGCCTCGGTGGGCATCGACGGCAGCAAGCCCATCATCGTCTACTGCCGCATCGGCGAGCGCAGCAGCCACACCTGGTTCGTCCTCTCCCAGATCCTCGGTTACGAGGTGGCGCAGTACGACGGCTCGTGGACCGAGTGGGGCAACACCGTCGGGGTGCCCATCGTCAACCTGGCGGGCACCGTCTGGGGTGCCCAGTGATCGTATGGCATCCTTTGAGGCGTTCGGGTGCGATCCAGCGGAACTCTCCTCCCCGGCGCCCGAGGCTCGCCGCTCCTCCGGCCCCGTGACGGGGCCGGAGGAGCGCGCGCCGTCGTACTGGCTGCCCGGACTGGGCGCCGCTGCCGTCCTCGCCGCCATCGCGGCGTCCGCCGCGTGGGTCTACGGCGTTCCCGGCCGCGGCGCCGCGTCTGCCTTCTCGCTGCTGTTCGGTGCCGCCTTCGGCATCCTCATGCAGCGGGGGCGCTTCTGCTTTTACTGCATGTTCCGGGACCTCATCGAAAGGCGGGACCCGAGGCCGTTCTACTCGCTCCTGGCCGCGCTGGCGGTGGGCAGCGTCTGCTACGTCGTGATCTTTTCGGCCTTCCTGCCCACGCCCACGCCGGGGCGGCTCCCCCCGGACGCGCACATCGGCCCGGTGTCGTGGGCGCTGCCGGCAGCGGGCATCGCCTTCGGCCTCGGCATGACGCTCTCGGGAGCGTGCATCAGCGGCCACCTTTACCGCCTGGGTGAAGGGTACACCCGGGCGCCTTTCGCCCTGGCCGGAGCGGTCATCGGCTTCGGCGCCGGCTTTTTCAGCTGGAGGACGCTCTATCTGGCCACCATCTCCAAGGCGCCCGTTCCCTGGCTTCCCCACGCCTTGGGCTACTCGGGGGCGCTGGCGGTGCAGCTCGCGGCGATCGGGCTCATTGCGCTGCTCTTGACACGCTACCTTCCCGGGGCGCGCGCCGTGCCCCAAGCAGGGCCACAATCCGCCGCGGCGGCCACCGCGCCGGCCGCGGGGAACGAGCCCCTCTCCTCCGACTGCAGTGCCGACCCCGCGCAGCTGCGGGCGCTGGCAGCGGTCCTTTCGACCCTGCCGCCGGAGTCGCCGTCGCCGGCACCAGGGCCGTCCCCACAGCCGTCGCCGGCGCCTTCCGCCTCCCCCGCCAGCGGCGTCCCGCTGGCCGAGCTGTGGCAGCGCATCTTTGTCCAGCGCTGGAGCCCGGGGATCACCGGGGCGGCCGTCGGGGTGCTGGGCGCCCTGGCGTACTTCCGCGTGGCACCGCTCGGCGTCACGTCGCAACTGGGCAGCATCGCCCGGACGTGGCTCACCGACGCCGGCCTCCTGGCCGGGCGGCTCAACGGCCTGGACGCTTTCCGGGGCTGCGTCACCATGGTGGTCCACACCATCAGCGACAACGGCCTGTTCATCTCGGCCCTCACTGCGGCGTCCTTCGCCATGGCCGTCGTCGGCCGGCGGTTCAAACTTTCCAGGCTCACTGTGAAAGGCGCCGTCTCGGCTTTAGGCGGCGGCATCCTCATGGGCTGGGGCTCCATGATCGCCCTAGGGTGCACCGTGGGGACGCTGCTCTCGGGCATCATGGCCTTTTCGCTGTCGGGCTGGGTGTTTTTCGGGTCCGTGCTGGCAGGGGTGTGGGCCGGCCTCAAGCTGGGCCTTCACCGCCTGGTGTGAACGAAATAGGGGTGTGCTGGAAAGAAGCGGGCAGGTGCCGGCGCCGGCGCCGCAAAAAATCAGTACGCGAAACAGCGGCTGGCAGCCGGAGTCTCAGGCAGCGACAGCCCTCACACTGAACCACAGGAGGAACCGACCATGTCCACTCCATCCCACCCCGCCTCGTCGTCCTTCGCCGGATGGCCCGGCGGAAAGCGGGCCGCGGTCTCGCTGAGCTTTGACGACGCCGCCGTGTCGCAGCTGGATTACGTCGTTCCGATCCTCAACCGCTACGGGGTGCGCGGCACGTTCTACGTCACGCCTGGCGACGGCAGCATTTTCGTGCAGCACATCGACCGGTGGCGCCAGGTGCACGCTGCCGGCCACGAGATCGGCAACCACACGGTCCTCCACCCGTGCAGCGCGAAGCGCCCGTGGATCACGCCCGACCTGGCCCTAGAGGGGTACACGCTCCAGCAGATCGAGGCCGAAATCGACGACGCCACCCGGCGGCTTCAGGAGCTCCTGCCGGGCTATGAGCCCACCACCTTCGCCTACCCGTGCGGCGATACCTTTGTCGGCGACGGCGAGGACCGGGTTTCGTACATTCCGTCCGTCGCCCGCCGGTTTGTGGCGGCCCGGGGCGTCGGCTCGTCGGACAACGACCCCGCCACCTGCGATCTTCACAACGTCAGCTCGTGGCTGGTGGAGAACGTCACCGCCGAGCAGATGATCGCCATGATCCAGCCGACCATCGAAGCCGGCCGCTGGGCGATCTTCTGCTTCCACGGGGTCGGAGGCGACCACCTGCGGGTCGAGGCAGAAGCCCTGGAAGGGCTTGTCCGCTACCTCAAGGAGCGGGAGGACGAGATCTGGACGGACACCGTCTACGCCATCGGGAAATACGTGGCGCAAGCCCGCACCAGCCCAGCCGCAAAGTGATGGGAGCCGGACGTCGTCCGGCTCCCTTTTGTCTCAGGGCTTGGCGTGCTCTCTTCGCATGCTGGTTCAGCACGCTGCTTGGGTACGCTGCTTGAGTACGCTGCTTCGGTATGCTGCTTTGGTAGGCTGCTTGGTTCCGCTGCTTCGGCATGCTGTTTTGGTGCGCTGCTCTGGTGCACTGTGTTGTTCTGCTGCCCTGTTCTGCTGCTCTGCTCTGCTGCTTTCGTTCACCGATGCATCCTGCGGTCCAGCCGGCTTGTTCGAGGGCTTATTCCAGCTGGGCCAGGAGGATCGCCCGCAGATCTTCTCTGGACGCCGGTTTGGGATTGGCCGCCAGCGACTGCGACGGCAGGGTCTGCTCCACGATTTCGTCGATCATCTCCCGCGTGAGCCCCGCTTCGCCCAGGCTCGCCGGCACCCCCAGCCGCGCATTGAGCTCCCGCACATACGCCAGGAACGCCCGGGCTGCGGCTTCCGTCGAGCTCGTCTCCCCGGCGGCTCCCAGCTCCCGGGCCAAGCGGGCGTACTTCGGCGCGGCCACGTCCAGGTTGAACTCGATCACCGCCGGCAGGAGGATCCCGCAGGCCAGCCCGTGCGGCAGCCCGCACAGCGTGCCCACGGGATGGGCAAGACCGTGAACGGCGCCGAGACGGGCGTTGGCCAGCGCAATGCCGGCCATCGTCGCCCCCCACGCCACCGCGGTCCTCGCCTCGATGTCCCCGCCGTCTTCCCACGCTCGTGGCAGGCCCCGGGCGATCTCCAGCGCCGCCCGGAGGCTGATGCCCTCCGTCAGCGGCGTGGCGTGGCGGCTCGTGTACGATTCGACGGCCTGGGTGAAGGCGTCCATGCCGCTGGCCGCCGTCACGCTCTTGGGGCACGCCACGGTAAGCGCCGGATCGACGATGGCCGCTTTGGCCAGCCACGCCCAGCTCCGGATGCTTTTCTTGACCTTGGTCTCCTCGTTGATCAGCACCGAGTTGGGCGTGGCCTCCGCCCCGGCGCCCGCGGTGGTAGGGATGGCGATCCAGGGCAGCGTTTTGTCCGGCAGCGACACCCGGCCCTCGAAGTGCGCGGCGGTGGGCCTCGGTGAAAAGAACAAGCCCGCAACGGCCTTGGCCGCGTCGATGGGGCTGCCGCCGCCCAGGCCGATGATCAGGTCGCAGGCGCTTTCCCGGGCCAGCTGCCGCGCTTCGTCAACCATACCCAGCGTCGGCTCGCGGCCCACCCGGTCGTAAAGGACCACCTCGACCCCGGCTTCCTGCAGGCTTTCGCTTACGGCGTCCAGCGCCCCGCTGGCTTTAGCCGAACGGGCCCCGGTCACCAGCAGCGCCCGGGCCCCGCAGCGGCGGGCAATCGGGCCCACCATCCGGACCGCCCCGACGCCCAAGTGAGTCTCGCCGGGCGTGCGAAACACCGTGCTTTCGCTCATCTGAGACGCAGTACGGAAAGAAGCAGCAGCTTCCGGCATTTCCCGTCCTCCTTCGAACCCGCCGGTGCCACCGGACCAGGCTTTCCAGCCTTCTTCCCGGCGGCCGGCTCTCCGTTCCCGCCTCCAGTTTCCCGGAACAACCGCCGTGGATAGACTCCCGTGTGGGCGGCTTGCCCACTTATGGGCACCTTTGACGCCGCAGATGCCCACATTTGAGCACAGTCATCCCTCAGACCGCCCGGATGTGAGCGACTTGGCGACTTGCGAGCACTTTCACAAGAGGAGCCTGGCGCCTGCACCGCCGCGAGCTGGGCCGGAGCGACGCTCATCTCGTGCTCCCGCACCGCGACGCCAGCAAGAATCCCCCGCCGCCCAAATCTGGGCACCGGAAGGCTCGTTCGCGCTCATTTGTGGGCAAGACTCCCGCCCGAGACGCCCACGCCCGGGCGGAGCTGTTCCTCGCGACCACTTTCACAAACAGGGGCCAAGACCGAGGCCTGCGCTAGCTGGTCGAACGCAGCACGCCGAATAGCCTCTTCCCCGCTCCGTCGAACGCCTCCTGTCTCGATGCACACACTTGGGCGCGTCCGGCGCCCGGAGCGCCCATGGGTGGGCATATTCGGCTCTGAACCTGCTCAAGTCCGGGCACAGTGGTGCTCGCGAGCACCTTCACAGCCACGTCCACAGCCAGGAAAGCTCGCAGGCCGCGGGAAACATTTCTCGAGACCTCAAGTCTCGGGACCTCAAGCGACGGCGTCCCGGGCCCGTGGGCACGGCATCTGAGCATGAACTTGCGGCGCGGCGCCAGAGATCACGCCGGTCCGGTGAGGAGGTTTTCCATGGTCGAGCACATCGTCCTGTTCAAATTGAAACCAGAGGCCACGCCGGAGCAGAAGGAGGAGCTGATCCGGCGGCTCCGGGGCATGGCGGGAAAGATCGAAGGGATCGTCCATCTTTCCGCCGGCGAGAGCTTCACCCAGCGGCACAAAGGCTACACCGTGGGACTGGTGGTGCGGTTCGTCGACAGGGAGACGCTGGAGCGTTACGGTCGCCATCCCGAGCACGTTCCGGTAAAGCAGTACGTCGACCAAGTCTGCGAAGACGTGATCGCGGTCGACTACGAGATCCGCAGCTAGGGAGCGAGGGTCCGGGCGCTCACACCCCGGACCGAAACTCCTCGAGCCGCCGCCGCTGGCGGCCTTGTTCATCGAAGTTCTGCGGATCCAGCCAGCGGACGAACGCCCGCTCTAGCTCGGGCCACTCCCGGTCGATCACCGAATACCAGGCAGTGTCGCGGCTGCGGCCCTTGTACACGGTGGACTGGCGGAAAATCCCCTCGAACGTAAACCCGAGGCGCAGGGCAGCCGCCCGGGACCGGGCGTTGAGGGCGTCGCACTTCCATCCATAACGCCGGAAGCCCCCTCCGCAAAGAGCGCACGTGCCGGCGAAGAGGCCGGCAAGAACGCGGCTCCAAGCAGGCAGCGGGCTGCTCAAGCGGCCGGGATGAGCTGCGCCTCCGCGCAGGCCGTCGCATCTACCGTCGGCATCAGGTTCGAGCAGCACCCGGCCTGTCCTTGAATTTTCCCGGAAAGCCTTGCGATACTTTTCGCGCCACTTCTCCGCACTTCTGTGTTAAAATATTCCCACGTCTCCAAAAAAGGAGGAGTCACAGTGCCCACATACGTCAGGTTTGTCGAGCTGCCCGCGTTGGACCAGCGCCGGGCCATCAGCTTCTACACCGAGAAGCTCGGCCTTCGCGTCGCCCGGGACCAGGAGTACCGGGAGGGATGGAACTGGGTCCTGCTGGAGATCCCCGGCGCCCAGACGAAGATTCTCTTGACGCAGAGCAGCGGTGAGACCCGCGACACGCCCAGCCTCGTCCTGACCGTCGAGGACGTGCACGCGCGCCACCGGGAGCTCGCGGCCAAGGGGGTCGAATTTACGACTGAGCCGGCCGTCGCACCCTGGAATCCCAACGAGGTCTACGCCGTCTTCCGGGACAGCGAGGGGAACCTCGTGATGTTGGGCTCCGAGGTCGACGCGGCGTGAGCGCCGCGGCGTTCCGTCCCCGGCTGGTCTATGTCTACGACGCCCTCTGCCCGTGGTGCTACGCGTTCACGCCCGTGGTCCAGGCCCTGGTGCGCCACTACGGCGACCGATTCGACCACGAGGTGATCAGCGGCGGGATGGTCCGGGGCGACCAGGTGCGGGAGATCGGCGGCGAAGAAGAGGCCCGCGAACTTCGGGAGAGCTACCGGTCCATCACGTCGCTCACGGGGGCGCAGTTCGGCGAAGCGTTCTTTAACAATGTGGCGACCCGGAGGCGCCGGCTGGATTCGGAGCCGCCCGCCATCGCCCTCGCGGCGTTCCGGATGATCGCGCCGGAACGGTCTCAGCTGGACCTGGCCCACGCCCTGCTCCGGGAGAACTTCTGGGAAGGCGGCGACCCGACCAGCGAGGCGTTCTACCGGGCGATTGCGGAGAAGCTCGGCCTCGATCCCGAGGCGTTTCTTGACGCCATGGGCACGGACGAGGCGCGCGACCTGGCGTTGTACGACTTCTCCCTAGCGCGGCAGCTGGGAGCGGACGCCTTCCCCCGGCTCTACCTCCAGACCGCCGAGGACTACCTGTACCTCGTCTCCCGAGGCTATTCGGCCTTCGACGACGTGCAGCGGATCATCGACGAGATTGGGGTGTAAGGCCCCCGCAAGCGGAGCTTGAGCCAGGCCGGGACGCCCCCCTGGCTCAAGCCTTCGCCCCGGCCCCGGCTGGCCGGTTGTCCCCCCCTCGAGCGCTGACGCCCGCCGCGGCATGGGCGCTCGTCTTGTACAGTAGTGGGGTGCGGTATCGAGCAGGGATGGCAGGGGTTACAGGGACTGCAGGGGTTGCAGGGGTTGCAGGGGTTGCAGGGGTCGCAGGGGTCGCAGGGATTGCAGGGATTGCAGGAGTTGCAGGAATTGAACGGATCTGTACATGATCTTTACAGTCCTCGCGGCGCGCGACTGTCAATGCCGTGTACACATCCGCCAAAACCGCGTTTACATCAGGTTGCTGACCCGCCGCCGGCGCGGCCCCTTCCAGTAAAACCGCAGGTATCGCCAGGGGCCCGGCGGAGCCGGCGGCCCGCCCGTGCCCCCGCCGCCGCGATCTGAGCATGAATTTGACACTCTTAGCGCGTGGGAACTGTCAAATTCGTGTACAGTTTGCTTTTCGATGGCTTCCCCGTGGTTGTCCGGTGGTTTCACGGCGGTTTCCCGGTGGTTTCCCGGCGGTTGCTCCGCATTTCCTCCGCAGTTCCTCAGCAGTTGGTCAGCGCTCCCTCAACATTTCCCGGCAGTTCCTCAGCGATTTCTCAGTAATCCCTCTGTGGCTCCCCAGTGGTTGCCCGCTGGATCTCCGGTGGGTCTCCGGCGGTCCCCGCCCGATCCCCGGCGCTCGCTCGGCCGCTTCCCGGCAGCTTCTCGATAGCTTCTCTCAATAATTTCCAAGCGGTCTCTCAGAGGCGGCTCAGAACGGTTCTCCCTTCGCCACGTATCCGCAGAAGAGGGCGACGCTCAACGGGTTCAAGAGCGACTCCTCCACGCTCACCGTCACGTCGGAAACGAAATATGCCTTGAGAAAGAGCGGGTGGTAGGTCTCGGCCTGAACTGTAATGATCAGCGTCGGCGAATCCACCATGAGGAGCACCTCGTAGCGGGCGTCCCGCTCGGCGGTGTCCGAGATGACGGAACGCTCCTCCTGCGGAGGGATCTTGGTCCGGCTTTCGATGATGGTCTCGCTCGAGTCCTCGGAGTAGCGGACGTACCGGTAGAGGACGTTCCCCGGCTGGATCCCGGCGTTGAGGATGGACACCGTGACGCCGTAGTGCAAGCGGTCGTCGATGGAGCCCGTCGTAAACTGCAAGATCATGAACCATCCCTCCGCTTCGTCCGCCTGGTTTAGCACGAATCATGCTATGTCCCGGCCCGGTGCACCGCCCGCCACTGCGAGGCTATTTCTCCCGTGTGCAGGCCCGCAGTCCTATGACGTCGAACGACTCGTTTCATACTTTGACCCCAGAGCAACCGTGAGAGGGGGGCCGGCGGTGAGCTTCACAGCGGCGTTCCGGGTGGACGCGGGCGGCGTTGTCGGCCTGGGCCATGCCGCCCGGTCCATGGCCCTGGCGAAAGAGCTGATCCGTGCCGGCGCGAGAGTGGTGTGGTTTTCCCGCAAGATGCCGGCGGAGCTTGTGGCGGCGCTGGTCTCCCTGGGAATCGAACTGCACATCATGCGCCCTGCTTCCCTGAGCTCCTCTGAAACCCCCCCAGCTGCCGCACCCCCTCCGGAGGAGCCGTGGCGCGAAGACGCTCACCAGACCCTTCAATATCTTGAAAAGACCCACGGTCCCGTCGACCTGGTCGTCGTCGATCACTACGGCCTCGACGCCCGGTGGGAGCGCCTGGTGCGCCGGATCGCTCCGGTGCTGGCCTTCGACGACTTTCCCCACCGTCCGCACGCATGCGACCTTCTCGTCGATCCCACCCCCGGCCGCACGCCCGAAGCGTACGCCTCCCTCACACCGCCGGGCTGCCGGGTCCTCACGGGCCCCGGCTATGCGCCGGTCGACCCGGAATTCGCCCGGTGGCGGCTCCCCAGCGTCGCGCGCCGCCTGGTGTACCGCCCGGAAGGCCCAGAGGCCCCCGGGCCAGCCCGCAGGCCCGTGCATCCCAGGCCCGTCCGGCGAGTGCTTGTCTCCTTCGGCGGGGCCGACGCGGGAAATGAAACCGCCAAGGCCGTCGCCGCCCTCGCGAAGTGCGGCTACCAAGGGCAAGTAGACGTGGTGCTCCACGCCGCTCTGTTCCCGCGGCCTACCTGGTGGGAGCTGCTGGAGGCGGCACTGCCCACCGCCCGCCTTCACCTCAGCCCGCCGTCCCTGTTGCCGCTGATGCTCTCGGCCGACCTGGCCGTCGGCGCGGCCGGCTCCACGTCGTGGGAGCGGTGCACGCTGGGCCTCCCTGCGGTGGTCTGGTCCACCGCACCCAACCAGCGCGACGTCGCCCGGGCCCTAGCGGATGCCGGAGCCGCCGTACACCTGGGCGAGAGCGGCCGGGTTTGCGCCGGCGCCCTGGCGGAAACGCTGAAAGCGCTCCTCGTCGATGGGGAACGCCTCCGGCAGATGGCGGCCAGCGCTGCCGCCTTGTGCGACGGCCTCGGCGCGGCCCGCCTCGCCCTGCAGCTCCTTCCCGAACGGGCCAAAGACGGCGGCGCCGTCACCTTGCGGAGGGCTGAGCCCGCCGACCGGGATCTCCTTTACCAGTGGCAGGCGCACCCGTCGACCCGGCGCTACGCGAGAAACCCGCGGCCTCCCGCCTACGAGGAGCACTGCCGCTGGTTTGAGGCGAGACTGCGCGACCCGGGGTGCGTCTTCCACTTCATCGAGCATGACGGCGCGCCTTGCGGGGTGCTGCGGCTCGACGCGATGGAGCCGCCGGGCGCGTTTGAAATCTCGATCCTGATCGCTCCCGAGTCGAAGCGCCGCGGGATCGCCCGGGCCGCGCTGGCGGCCATCCGGCGGCTCCTCCCCTGGGCGACGCTCCACGCCTGGGTTCACCCGGAGAACACCGCTTCCCAGCGGCTCTTTGAGAGCGCCGGCTTTCACCAGGTGGAGGGGCATTACGTGAGCCCGCCGCCGGCGTCCCCGGGAGGGAAGGTCCAGGACCAATGAGGCGCTGCCTGGGGGGGACCGCGGGAATCACGAGCGTCTCTGCCAGCGCGAGTCCAGCCAGGACCGGCTGAACGACTTGGCCGGATGGACCATGCGCCTTGAGGGAGGATCCAGCCACTTCAATCACTTCTGCCGGGAGGAATGAAAGGTGAACGGGAAGGCACTCCCGCCGCCGGGCGCCGCCGGGCCCGGCCCCGCTCAGGTCCTCGGCCGGCCGGCCCCGCTGGTCATCGCCGAGATTTCCGCCAACCATAACCAGTCGCTCTCCCGGGCGCTCGAACTGGTCGAAGCGGCGGCGGAGACAGGGGCGGACGGCATCAAGCTCCAGACCTACACGCCGGACTCGATGACGCTGGACCTGGCCACGGGGGATTTCGTGATCGACGACCCGCAAAGCCCCTGGCACGGGTGGACCCTCTACCAGCTGTACCAGAAGGGCCAAACGCCGGCGGAGTGGCACGCCCCTCTCTTCTGCCGGGCGCGGGAGCTGGGGCTCCTCGCCTTCAGCACCCCCTTTGACGAGGCGGCTGTCGACTTTCTCCAGCAGTTCGACCCGCCCGCCTTCAAGATCGCTTCCTTTGAGCTGGTCGATCTGCCGTTGATCGAAAAGGCCGCCGCCACGGGGAAGCCCCTCATCCTCTCCACCGGCATGGCCACCCTGGCGGAGATCGCCGAGGCGGTGTCCGCGGCCCGCAGTGCGGGGTGTTCCGAGCTTTACCTGCTCAAGTGCACCAGTTCGTACCCGGCGCCGGCGTCGATGTCCAACCTCTTGACCCTCCCGCATCTGGCCGCGGCTTTCGGCTGTCCCGTGGGCCTCTCCGACCACACCCCGGGCATCGGCGTCGCCGCAGCGGCGGTGGCCCTCGGGGCGGTGATCATCGAAAAGCACCTCACGCTCTCCCGGGCCGACGGGGGAATCGACGCCGCCTTTTCCCTGGAGCCCGCCGAAATGCGCCAGCTGGTGCAGGAAGCCCGCAGGGCCAGGGAAGCCCTGGGCGGAGTCTGGTACGGTCCGACGCCGGCCGAGGAGGGGGCCCGGCGCCTGCGCCGCTCCCTTTACATCGTGGACGACGTACACGCCGGCCAGCGCTTGACCGGGCGCCACGTGCGGGCCATCCGCCCCGGCGGCGGGCTCCCGCCCAAGTACCGGGCGGCGGTGATCGGGCGGCGGGTGCGTCGCAGCGTTCCCAAGGGCACCCCCCTCACGTGGGATCTGCTGGACTGACCGCAGCCCGGCCGCCTCCTCCCTCAACGCCTGCGCGTCACCTCCGGCGCCGGACGGGCGTTCTCCCCCGCCGTGCCCGCTTTGTCTTCTTCCCCTCCTTTTTCGTGCGCTTCCGCGTGCGTTTCCGGATACGTTTGCGGCGAGGCGCACCCCCTTCCCCTTTCCCGGCCGCCGGCGCCGCCTTGGTCTTCTCGCGGCCCTGGTTCTCCTTCCCGGCCTTCTCCTTGCGCTGGTTCTTTTTCCACCGGTTCCACCAGGCGCCGGGGTGGTCCCAATCGTACCCGTAAAGCACCTTGGTGTACACCGGCCGGGGATGCAGCGGAACCGTCAGCGTACAGCTGGGAGGCATGACGACGGCGATCCCCCTGGCCGCGGCGACGCCCAGCAGGTACTCCACGGCCGGCCTCTGGTAGAGGTACTCCTCCTGGTCGGTGAGGTCGATCCCCCAGAGGCCCAGGTGCGTGCAGCCCTCCATGATGGCCAGGGCGATCATGTACGAAACCGTGCTGGTAAAGCACCTTCCAAACTCCTGGATCGCCCGCTCCAGCGGGTACGGGACGCTGGCCGGGATGTCCCGGAAGCGCTTCTGCATGTAGACGGGACACCGGAGCCTGCGCAGAAACCTCCAGTACTCGGGGTAGCGCATCTTGGTCCTCCGGTCCCCTCGCAAGGCTTTCAGCTGGGGAACCGAATGCATCTCAAACCAGCGGTCGTAGCGGGCCACCGGCCTTTTGGCCCGCCCGAACGTCCAGATTTCCCACGAACGATCCGCGAGGGGCGCTGTCGCGGCCGTCGGCCCCCCGCCGACGATGGCCACCTTGGTCCGTTTCCGCGTCGCTCCCGTCACCTGCGCCACCGCTTCGTCCCGTCCTTTCCGCCTGTCCCGCCGCGACCGCAAGGCCCCGCCGGGCCAAAGCGGCGCCCGCCGGGGCAGCCGGGCGAGCCGTCCGCCCCGGGACGCGCCCTCTTCCGGCGGCAGCCTAGCTTGCGGTCCGGCCATCCGAACCTATGAGAGGTCTTCCGTTTTCATAAGCGTGTGCGCGGCGGGGGCCGGGCGTGCGCGGAAGTTTGAATCAAAATCTTCAAGTCGGCGGCGTTTCGCGTTTCATTCCCAGCTACTGGCACCGATTTTGAGTTTCAAATCTAAACTGCTCATGAAAACGCGGCCAAGCGCAGAGGGCGCGAGGCGCGCGTCATGAGAGGAGTGCCGTGCCATGAGTCAGCTCGCTGGGGCCAAACTGCTCATCACCGGGGGAACGGGCTCGTTTGGACGGGCCTTCGTCCGCCACGCTCTCGATGAACTTCAACTGGGATCCATCGTCGTCTACAGCCGCGACGAGTGGAAACAGCTGGAGATGGCCCGCAGCGTCGCCGATGGACGGGTGAGCTACGTCCTGGGCGACGTCCGGGATAAGGAGCGCTTGCGGGAGGCCATGCAGGGCGTGGACCTTGTCGTTCACGCCGCCGCCCTCAAACAGGTGCCCGCGGCGGAGCGGCAGCCGAGAGAAGCGGTGAAGACCAACATCCTGGGGGCGCTCAACGTGATCGACGCAGCCCGGGAAGCCGGCGTCAAGAAGGTGATCGCCCTGAGCACCGACAAGGCGGCCCATCCCATCAACCTCTACGGCGCCAGCAAGATGGTGGCGGAAAAGCTGTTCATCGCCGCCAACGCCGAAGAGGCCGCCGGCAAGACCCGCTTCGCCGTGGTCCGGTACGGGAACGTCATCGCCAGCCGGGGCAGCGTCATCCCGCTCTTCTTGGAGCAGAGGGAGCGGGGCGTCATCACCCTGACGCACCCCGAGATGACCCGCTTCTGGATCACGCTGGAGCAGGGCGCCAGCTTCGTCTCCGGCTGCCTGGAGGCGATGCAGGGCGGCGAAGTGTTCGTCCCCAAGCTGCCCAGCGCCCGCATCCGGGACCTGGCCCGCGCCATCGCACCGGGTTGCCGCGTCGAGATCACGGGAATCCGGCCCGGGGAAAAGCTGCACGAGGTGCTGATCACCGAAGACGAAGCCCACCGGACCCTGGAGTTCAACGGCTTCTTCATCGTGAAGCCGGAGATCGGCTCCTGGGACGAGTCGGTCTGGCGCGGGGGCCGCAGTCTCCCCGCGGGCTACCGCTACGCCAGCAACACCAACCCCTGGATGCTGAGCCTGGATGAGATCGGGAAACTGCTGGAGGCGATGGGCTTTGCGGCCCACGGCCCGTCCGGCGGGTAGGCCATGCCGGCACCACGGACGCCTAGAGAGGATGATGCAGTATGACGCAGCGCGGGATCCCCCGCCCGCGAGTGAGGATCGCCCGTCTGAGGCACGCGCCAGTGGTCGCCCGGGTGATCCGCGCGAGCTTCGCCGAGTACCTGGACGCGGCGAAAAAACCGGTAAGCGCCCGCCTGTCCGCCAGGCAGGTGCGGCTTCATATTCGCACCGGCAAGAAGCGGTACGCCCTGGCGTACCTGGCCAGCCGGCCCGTGGGCGCCGTCGGGTACCGGGTGAAAGGCCGCCGCCTCACCTTTGGCCCCGTCGGGGTCTTGCCCCGCCGCCGCAAGGCGGGGGTCGGCGCGGCGCTGATCGCGTGGGTCGAGCGCCGGGCCAGAGTGAGGCGGTGCCGGGAAATCCGGGCCGAGGTGCTCTGGGGGCTCGCACACCTCAAGGAGTACTACCGGAAACGAGGCTACCGCATCGTGGAGAAGAACGAGCGGACCTATGCCGTGAAGCGGCTGGCGCCGCAGGGCTGACGCGCCGGGATGCTCCCGCAGGGGGCTCCTGTCCAGACCGTTGGGGCAGGAGCCTCGTGCAGGAGCGTCCCCGTCGTTCAACGGGGGCACCCGGCGCCTGAATCCGGGACAGTGCCCGGAATCAGGCGCCCTCGAGCAGCACGTGCCGGGCGTAGGCGATGGGGTTTTTGTAAACCAGCCGGTGAACGGAGTGCTGGCCGCTGAGGCCCATCATGATGCGGAGGTCCCGGCGGTTCACCTCGATCAGGAACGGCTTTCCCTCTTGGTCGACGCCCACGTCGATCCCGAGGTCGGCGAAGCGGGGGTGCCGGGCCGCCAGCGTCTCCGCCGCCCGCAGCCCCAGCTGGGCGCACTCCTCCAGGATCCGGGCGGCCTCGCGGGGGCCGAAGATGCGGCCCAAGAGCTCCTCCGGCACGTGGACCGAAGCGCCCCGGGCCACGTTGGTCAAAAAGCCGCGGCGGGGGGCCCGCTTGGCCGCCATCCCGGGGACGTGCCAGCGGCCGTCGCCGCCCCGCTGCACCACCACCCGCAGGTCCACCCTGCAGCCCTCGTCCTGGCACAGCGGGATCCCGGCCTGAAGGTAATGATGCTTGCAGGTGCGGATGAGGCGCCGCCACGCTTCCCCCATGGAGACAGACCAGCGCCGCGAGCGGCTCTGCAGCCGGCAGCGGCCGCCCGGCAGCGGGGCGACTTTGAGGATCCCAAGGCCCAGCGATCCCCGGCGGGGCTTGACGAACACCTCCCGGCCGGCGTCCATCTGCCGCTGGAACCAGGCGTACGACGCAGGCTCCAGCGGCCTCGCCTCCGGCAGGTTGGGACAAAGGCGCGGCTCGCTCCGGAGCAGCTGGTCGACAGCGTACTTGTCCCAGGGGATCTCCGGGTTGAAAAGGTAAACCCGGCGCTGCAGGCGGGCCACCGCCCGCCGGCCCACGGCCCCTCGGTAAAGCGCCCGCTTGTGGACGGCCCCGGGCAGCTCGACCGTCCGGTGCCGCAGCTTCCCCCGGGCGCCGGGAACGTAGCCCGTCACGACGCCTTTGTTCAGCTGCGCGCCGGCGGTGTCAAACAGCACCAGTTCCACGTCGAGCTCCCTTGCGGCTTCGACGTAGTACTCGATCCGTTCAAAGGTGCGCACGCCCCGCACGGCCTTTTGCAAAATGCGCCGGTTGAGCAGCACACCGACCCGGAGTGCCATTTCCGGTGCCCTCCTCTTTCTGGGAATCGCATTCAAATAGAACTCGCCTGCAGTGCATGGGTATTGAAGAGCCTCGAAAACGGCCCTGACTTGAAACTCCCGTTTTTCAACAGGGTTTCAAGTACGGCTCCTCAAGGTGCCTGAAGGATCGTCTTGCGAAAAGCAGAATTGCCATGGGAAACAGGCATCATGCCGGACGACCGGCAGTATTGGAAAGCATAGGGGTTGTGAAGGATGCCAGCCTACCGTTCGCGCGTGACGACCCACGGCCGCAACATGGCCGGCGCCCGCGGGCTTTGGCGAGCCACGGGCGTCAAGGACTCCGACTTCGGCAAGCCCATCATCGCGGTGGTCAACTCGTTTACCCAGTTTGTTCCCGGCCACGTCCATCTCAAGGACATCGGCCAGATGGTCTGCCGCGAGATTGAAAAGGCCGGCGGGATCGCCAAGGAGTTCAACACCATCGCCGTAGACGACGGCATCGCCATGGGCCACGACGGCATGCTGTACTCCCTCCCGTCCCGGGAGCTCATCGCCGACTCCGTGGAGTACATGATCAACGCCCACGCCGTCGACGCCATGGTTTGCATCTCCAACTGCGACAAGATCACGCCGGGGATGCTCATGGCGGCGCTCCGCCTCAACATCCCCACTGTGTTCGTCTCCGGCGGCCCGATGGAAGCGGGCAAGGTGACGCTCAAGGGCGAGAGCCGCTCCATCGACCTGATCGACGCCATGGTCGCCGCGGCCAGCGACGCCTTTACCGATGAGGAAGTCATGCTCATCGAGCGGCTGGCATGCCCCACGTGCGGCTCGTGCTCGGGCATGTTCACCGCCAACTCGATGAACTGCCTCACCGAGGCGCTGGGGCTGGCGCTGCCGGGCAACGGCTCGGTCCTGGCCACCCACGCCGACCGCAAGCGCCTCTTCCTGGAGGCGGGCCGGCTCATCGTGGAGCTGGCCAAGCGGTACTACGAAGAGGACGACGACAGCGTCCTGCCCCGCTCCATCGCCACGTTTGCCGCCTTCGAGAACGCCATGTCCCTCGACATCGCGATGGGCGGCTCCACCAACACGGTGCTGCACCTTTTGGCCGCGGCCCACGAGGCCGGGGTGAACTTCACCATGGCCGACATCGACCGGCTCTCCCGGCGGGTGCCGGTCCTGTGCAAGGTGGCGCCCTCCGTTCCCGACATCCACATGGAAGACGTTCACCGGGCCGGGGGCGTCATGGCCATCCTGGGCGAGCTGGACCGGGCCGGGCTGATCGACACCTCCGTGCGGACGGTCCACTCCCGGACGCTGGCCGAGGCCCTGGAGAAGTGGGACGTGCGGCGGACCAACGACCCGGCGGTGCACGAGTTCTACCGCGCGGCCCCGGGCGGCGTGCTCACCACCGAGCCGTTCAGCCAGGACCGCCGGTGGGACAGCCTGGACCTGGACCGGGAAAAGGGCGTCATCCGGGACGTGGAGCACGCCTACTCCAGGGACGGGGGCCTCGCCGTGCTCTACGGCAACCTCGCGGAGGACGGCTGCATCGTCAAGACGGCGGGCGTCGACGAGTCGATCCTCGTCTTTGAAGGCCCGGCCCGGGTCTACGAGAGCCAGGAGGACGCCGTCACGGGCATCCTGGGCGGCGAAGTGAAGCCCGGCGACGTGGTCGTTGTCCGCTACGAAGGCCCGCGGGGCGGCCCGGGCATGCAGGAGATGCTCTATCCCACCAGCTACCTCAAGTCGAAAGGCCTCGGCAAATTGTGCGCCCTGATCACCGACGGCCGGTTCTCCGGCGGGACATCGGGGCTTTCCATCGGCCACATCTCCCCTGAAGCGGCCGAAGGCGGCACCATCGGCCTGGTGCGGGACGGCGACCTCATCAAGATCGACATCCCCAACCGCCGGATCCACCTGGACGTGAGCGACGAAGAGCTGGCCCGCCGCCGCGAGGAGCAGGACAAGAAAGGCTGGAAGCCGGCCAAGCCCCGGCCGCGCCAGGTGAGCAACGCGCTCAAGGCCTACGCCGCCATGACCACCAGCGCCGCCAAAGGCGCGGTGC
Organism: Clostridia bacterium; assembly: GCA_002919235.1. Classification (GTDB taxonomy): domain Bacteria; phylum Bacillota; class Limnochordia; order DTU080; family RSA5; genus RSA5. The sequence goes on along the minus strand of PKEX01000028.1, from coordinate 65,690 downwards.
GCATTGTCTTCGATTGAGACGATGACGTGACGCGGCGCGGCGAAGACGCGGCGAAGTGAAAGGTCCAAGACGCACAAAGCCCTCGGGCGGCATGCCGCGCCCGAGGGCTTTCTTCCGGCGGTGTCGCCGCGAGGGCTCCCGCGCTGGCGCGGCGGCTCGCTCACACCCCGCGGCCTGCCGCTTCAGCCTGCGCCGCCGGCGGGGCCACGTCGATCCGGCCCGCCGCGAGCAGCTTGTTGACGGCATCGACAAAGGCCAGCGCCGACGCCTTGATGACGTCGCGGTCCACGCCCCGGCCGACCACGTCCCCGGCGCCCGCGGCGGATCCGTTCCTGCCGCCGGGCGCGAGGCGCGCCACCGCTTCGCCCAGGGCATCCGCGCCGGAGGTGATGGCCCGCAGCGAGTAGTCGACCAGCTCCACGTCCACGCCGCAGAGGCGCCGGATCGCCCGGAACGCGGCGTCCACCGGGCCGGCCCCGGTGGCGCCGTCCTCGTACGCCGCGCCGTCGATTTCCAGCACCACCACCGCGCTGGCGCTGACCACCCCGCCGGTGCTGGCCTGGAGGCTCTTGAGCTTCACCCGCTCCTCTCTGACATGGACCGGCTTGCCCTGAACGATCGCCGCCAGGTCCTCGTCGGTGACGTGGCTCTTGGCGTCCGCCACCTCGAGGAATTTCTTATAGACCGAATCGATCTCTTCCGGCGAGAGGGCGTATCCCATCTCGGCCAGCTTGGCCTTGAGGGCGTGCCGCCCCGAACGGTTGGTGAGGACGATGCGGTTGCTGGCAAAGCCCACGTCCTCGGGTTTGATGATCTCGTACGTCGAGCGGTCCTTGAGCACGCCGTCCTGGTGGATTCCCGAGGCATGGGAGTAGGCGTTGCTCCCCACGATGGCCTTGAACGGCGGGACCGGCACTCCGGTCACCATGGAAACCAGCTGGCTGGTGCGGGCGATCTCCTTGATGTTGATCCCCATCTCGATCCCGTAGCTCTCCCGGTGGGAGTAGATGGCCATGATCACTTCCTCGAGGGCGGTGTTGCCCGCCCGCTCGCCGATGCCGTTGATGGTCCCCTCCACCTGCGTCGCCCCGGCCCGGATGCCGGCCAGCGAGTTGGCCGTCGCCATGCCCAGATCGTTGTGGCAGTGGACACTGATGGTGACGCGGTCCATCTCTTCGATGTTTTCGAGGCACCACGAAATCAGCTCCCCGTACTCCCACGGCGAGGCGTACCCCACCGTGTCGGGGATGTTGATCACCGTGGCTCCCGCCTTGATCACTTCCGCAAAGACCCGGCGGAGAAACTCCCGGTCCGAGCGGAACGCGTCCTCCGCATAAAACTCCACGTCGGAGACGAAGCGCTTCGCGTACCGGACCGCGTCGACGGCCATCTCCAGCACCTGCTCCGGCGTCTTGCGGAGCTTGCGCTCCATGTGGATCGGCGACGTGGCGATCCCCGTGTGAATGCGCGGGCTTTCCGCCGTCTTCAGCGCCTCGGCGCAGGCGTCGATGTCCGACCGCACCGCCCTCGAGAGGGCGCAGACGGCCACGCCTTTCACCTCGGCGCCGATGCGCCGCACCGCTTCGAGATCGCCGGGCGACGAAGCGGGAAACCCCGCTTCGATCACGTCCACGCCCAGGCGGACCAGCTGCCGGGCGATCTCCAGCTTTTGGTCGGCGTTCAGCGTGATTCCCAGGGACTGCTCCCCGTCCCGCAGCGTGGTGTCGAAGACGTAAAGCCTGCGCACGCCTCAGCTCCCCTTTCGCACATCTGGTGGCCAAAATAAAAAACCTTTCGCCTCACCCGTTGAGACGAAAGGTCAAGCCTTTCCGCGGTACCACTCAAACTTGACGGCGCCTCACGGCCGCCGCCCCCTCAGCCAGTACGGGCGAAGACCGCGCCGCGCCCGGCCGCGCCGCCGTCCCGGGGCGCCCCGGACGCCTGGCCGCTGTGCGTCTCGCCGATACTGTCTCCCGGATAACGGTGGGAGCTCCGTCCTTCTCTACTCTCGAGAAGCGAGGACGACCACCGCCTCTCGATTTCGGAAGACAGCTCCGGGGGGAGTTCACGAGCCTTCATCGCACTGCCTTGCACCGACCGGCAGCTCTCTAGATTGAATCCGGCCGCTACTGTTCCCCGTCATCGCCGCGGTAACGGGTATTCCGCTTCCCCCTGGCGACGCCAGGTTTGGTTGGCCTAGATTATAAGACCGCCGGAGCCTTGTGTCAAGCGGGCTTTCCTCGCTCGCTCCGCCGGGCGGGCCGGGGCCGCAGCGCGCCCGGGTCCGGCTGTCCTGCGGCCCCGCGGGCACCTTCGCCAGCTGGACCACCTGCCGTCGCGGCGGGAGGCTACCGGTACCGGTACAAGCGGAACCGCTGGATTGCTATCTCGCCGGGGGCGATGCGAATGTGCCGGCCCTGGTGGGTCTGGTCGCCGTTCAGCCAGCGGCCGGCGACCCAGCGGCCGTCGACGTACTCGCCTTCCTGCGCCCACAGGATGCCGGCCGTCTCGCCGGGCGAATCCTCGCACGCAAACGTGAGGACGATCCCGGTGCCGGCGACGAGGAACTCGTCGCCGCCCAGGGCGATCAGCAGGCCGCCGGACCCCGTGGGCCACTGGCGCTGGCCGGCGCTGAAATCGGCGCCGGGAAGGGCTTGGGCTCCGCCTTGCCCGGCCGGCCCGGGCCCCGCGCTCCCTCGGCTTGCCTGCCCACCCCCGGAAGCCGGCTGCGCCGGGCCGAAGATTCCCGTCGCGCCGGCCCCTTCAAACGTGAACGTGAACCTGTACCCGCCCAGCGACACTTCCTCCGAATAGGCCCGCACCTCGCCGGAGTAGGAGACTTCCGGCGCCGCGCCCCGCACGGCGCCCTTCTCCCGGTGCTCCAGGATGACCGGCGCCAGCTCCGCCAAAAGGCGATAGCACCGGGCCAGGGGGCCGTCCGCCGCCTCGTCGGCGGTCTCGATCGAGAACGGGCTGATGCCCAGCGCCCCCAGTTCGCCGACGGCGTAGAAGGCGTGGGCGGCGTTGCTGGGCTCTTTCCGGATTTCCGGCACGAACAGCGGGTTCCCCGCCGCGGCGTACCGCTTGAACCATTCCACCACGTTGGGAAAATAGAGGTCCGGAGCCAGGAAATCGATGGCCGGCGCCCCGGCCCGCCAGACGTCGATCAAGTGGGGCAGGGGACCGGCGCTGGCGTAGCGGCCCGGAGTGTAGCCGGGACGGATCAGCGCCGCGTTGACGTACATCGGGAGCGGGTACTCGGCCTTCCCGGCCGCGGCCACCCGCTGCACGTACACGGCGAAGTGCCACGCCTGGAAGATCTCCTCCGTCGCGACGCCGGGGCCAAAGACATCTTCCCACGTCCCCGCCGTCCTTGCGCCCTGGCCTTCCCAGCGCGCCTTCAATTCAGGCGCCAGCTCGTCCCGGTGCTCCACCAGGTACGCGATGAGCTCGGCCGGCACGGGGCTCCGGTACGCCCGGTTGGCCGCCTCGCTGTAATCCCGGGGCTCGGGGATCATGCCGATCTCGTTTTCCACCTGGACCATGATGACCGTGCGGTGGGCTTCGTCCACCTCCCGGAGATGGCGCATGAGCGCCGCGAAGGCCCTGACGTCCGCTGCAGCGTTGTCTTCATAAAAGGCGGAGAGCATCTCTTGGGCCTGGCCCGAGCTGCTGCGGACTCGGGGAAACCGCTCCGGGTCCGTCTTGATCCACGCCGGCACGTAGCAGGACATGCAGTTCTTCCAGCTGCCGAACCAGAGCAGCACCAGCCGCATGCCGTGCTCCCGGGCGCCGGCGATCAACCCGTCGACCAGGGAGAAATCAAACCGGCCCTCTTCGGGCTCGATGAGATCCCAGTAGACCGGAGCCAGCACCGTGTTCAAATGGAGCTCGCGGAGGCGGGGCCACGCGGCGTTGACGTACTCGAGGCTTGAGGCCGACGAGTTTCCCAGCTCCCCGCCGAGGATGAGAAACGGCTCACCGTCCACGATCAGCTCTGCCGTTCTTTGGCCGGCCCGGGCTCCCGCGGCCTCTCGCCACCTCAGGTGCGGGATGGGCTTAGAGCCGCCGTTCCCGGCAAGACCCGCCGCGCCGGCCGCCGCCTTCGGGGCTTGTCCCGCCGCGCGGCCTTCGCTGTTCCCAGGCCTGCTCACACCCTGTGCGTCCAAAGGGGATGCTCCTTTCAGACTCCGTTGAACTGCTCCGTCGTGGCGAGGAGGCCAAGCCACGGCGCCCACCCGGCGCGCTCCCGGCGCCTCGCGGCGAACCTTTGGCACCGGCCGCCCGCCGCGGTCTTCGATGCCGCCGCGCGGGATCCCTGCCGCGGTGAACCGCCGTCTTCGTCCTGCGCTGCCCGCGGGCCGGCTGAACCCTCCCCCAGTTCGTCTTCGAAAAGCCCCAAAGACTGAGGAACCCCCATGAACGAAAAAGACTCCACTGCCGTGGAGTCATGCCCGCCGTTCCTGCAAGCTGCACAAGATGCGCCGGCCTCTTCGCTTGAGCCGCCATATTTCCACGATGGAATTGCTCCGCAGGATCTGGTCGGTGATGGCCTCGAGCTCCCTCCGCTGGCGGCGCACGGCCTTGGCTTCGGCGGGCGTGCCGGACGCCGTCTCCCGCTGGTTCTTGCTTCGCGCCGTCATTTACTTGAGATCCACACCTCCGGACGGGGGCCCGACTTCGTGAAGCCAACGTTCTTTCATCAGCTGTACCAGAAACGCCGGACCGGCCAATCCCCCGAGGGCCGCAGCCCAAAGCCCCTGGATGATGGTGAGCGGACCTGCCAGGAAAAAGGCGACGACGTTTACGTAGGCGGCGATCACGCTAAAGAATATGTCCGCGATCCACCCCCAATGTATGCGGTCTTCGGTCCGCTGGATGCGGATGTGGCTCCCGTTGGAGAGCACGAGATGCCGGCAGTAGCCGGTGACGACGCCCACCGCGCCCACCCACAGCCAGGTTGAATCGTTAAAGGGGCTCAAGAGCCACGTCTCGCCGTGAGCCATACGCGCTCCCACCCGTGCTGACGAGTCCGTCCCTACGTTTCACAGGACCTGGACCTCTCCGCGTCGCAGTCACGGCGCTTCCTTCACATCGAATCTTTCCACGCCCGGCACGGGTTCTTTTCCAAACGCGCGTTTGGCTTACGCCTCTTCTTCCTCCAGACGGATGCGGAAGGGATTGAAGCTGGTGTTGTAGTCGTACACGTCGATGCCTGTCCGGCGCTTGAGGAACGTGACCACGGCGTAGGTGACCGGCGTCATCGCCACTTCGACCCCCACCTTGAGCCCGTAGGCCACGGCCATTAATTCGAGGATCAGCGTCCAGGGCCACTCGCCCCCGTACGCCACGGGGAAGAAGATCAGGGTATCGACTCCCTGGCCGATCAAGCTGGACCCGATGGTGCGCAGCCAGAGAAACCTCCCCCGGGTCGCCAGCTTCAAGCGAGAGAGCACATATGAGTTGACGAACTCGCCGACGAAGTAGGCGAGAAGGCTGGCGAGCGCGATGCGGGGCGCGAGCCCGAGGAGCATGTTCCACGCCTCCTGCCCTCCTTGCTCCAGCCAGACCGGCTCCCCCGGCATGACGCCCACGAGCCACAGGGCGGCGCTCATGAGGATGTTGGCGAAAAGGCCCGTCCAGATCACCAACCGGGACCGGGCGAATCCGTAGATCTCCGTCAGCACGTCGCCCAGCAGGTACGCCAGGGGAAAGATCACATCGGCACCGGTAAAGGAGATGACGCCGAACTGGACGGGCTTCACCGCCGTCACCTGGCTGATCATGAGCACGGCTACGAAAAGCCCCGCCAAGATGGGGAAGAACTGCATCTCCCATCCACCTTTCCACCGCGAAGATGCGGCATTGTGTCAGGGTTACGGCACGTCGATTCGCCAGGCTCGCCCGTCGACCTCCCCGCGGCGGGTGCCGGATGCAGCCCAAAAATGGGCGGCGGATGGAACCCGCCTGCCCACATCTGGGCGTTCCGGCGTACCGGCGTGCCCACATCCGGGCACATTCGCAACCTGTGTTCACGTTCACAACTCATCGCTGGGCGGGCGGTCGCCGCAGAAAGCTCACCCGCCACTCTCCGCCGGGCAGCTTCTCTGCCGTACTTTCGAAGCCTTGATCCTGGAGGAGCGCGATGAGCGGTTCCGGAAGAAACGTCGCCAGCACGACGAAAGCGTGGCCCGGCGGTGTCTCACGCAGGGCTTCCATGATGTCGCCGAAGGGCTCGCGCCCCTGCCTCAGGTCGTCCCTGACGTCGACAATGATCTCTCGAGCGGTGCGGGTGACTTCCGCCACGGGGAATCCGCCTCCTGTTCTCACGCCGGCGGCGGGCGAGACGAGACGGGGCGCCGGCGAATCAGCCCGGCCGCCGCGCCCCTCTCCCCTGGTGCCTCAGCGCCACCAGCCCAGGGCTTTCTTGGCTTCGTCGGACATCATCTCGGGTCTCCACGGCGGATCCCAGACCAGCCGCACCGAGACGGAGCCCACTTCCTCCACCTGCTCTGAAACCACCCGGGGAATGACGTGCTGGAAATACGAGCTCAGGGGGCACGCAGGGGTGGTCATCGTCATCCGCACGTCCACGTGGCCGTGGTCGATTTTCACGTCGTACACCAGCCCGAGGTCGACGATGTTCACTCCCAGCTCGGGATCGAGCACGCTCTTGAGAGCCGTCCAGATCCGCTGCGTGTCGATTTCCACGGCCGTCACTCCTTCACCGGGACCAAGGTCGCGGGCGATCCCGCCGGCTGGGGCTGCGCTTCGGCGCCCGCGGCCCGCCGCGCCCTGAGCGCTCCCCGGACCATCACTGCCAGGAACAGCACCACGGCCACCACGTTCAAGAGGCCCGTCCACTGCCGGCCGCTCCACCACAGCATGAGATCGGCGGCGATGCGCAGCACCAGCGACGCCTGGAGCAGGATCACCGGCACGTACATCCAGCGGGAGAACGCCACGGCGATCCCGGCCACCGCCGGCAGGATGATCGGCGCATGCGCCATGATCATCACCATCACAAAGCCCACGAAGACCGAATGCGTCCAGGCGTCGTAGTGCAGCCCGCCCAGGGGCTGGCCAAACACTGCGGCGAGCAGGCCGGACAGCGCGAGCCATGCGTATCCCGAAAGGATGCTGTAAGCGGCGTAGCGGGCCACGCCCTGGCTCCTGCGGGTCCAGCGGGCCACGTCCCCGTGCGCCAGCGCCAGGCAGAGGGCGATGAGGGTCACGCCGCCGGCGCGCACGCCCAGGTCGTGGTCGACCAGCGTGAGAAAGAGCGCCGCGGCGTAAAGGCCCACCAGCGTGTGCGTGAACCGCCGGGCCCAGGGCGGCCGGGGCCGCACGCGGCTCATCTCGATCCGCTCCCCGGCGATGGTGAGGATCAGAAACCCGGCCCACCACGGAACCACGTGGGGGATCAGCCAGCCGCTGAGCAGCAGGCCGTTGCCCACCGTCCAGGCCAGGGCGCCCACCGCCATGATCACGGTAAAGTCCGCGGCGCCTCTCTTGATGAAAACCGCGAACGTGGCCAGGAGGACCAGCGACGAGAGGAAGAGGGGGACAGCCGCCGCTTGGTAGGGTGCGGAAAAGAGCAGCATCACGGCGGCCACGGCGCCGAGAGCGGGCCCGGCGTAGCCCCACGGCCGCCCCAGCGCGACCGCCCTTTCCAATGCGATGATGGTGCCGATGAACCCGCCCACCATCAGCGGTCCGTGGTTGAGCGACTGGACCCCTTCGACCTCAAACCCCAACCTCGCCAGCGACGTCCACAACCCGGCGGCGAGGGCGACGATGCCCGCTGCCCCGGGGATGAGCCGTGCGGCGCTGCGTGCCGCCACGACGATCCCTCCTCCAGCGAAGCGCTGCCGCCTGGACGTCTCGTCCCGGCCGCAGCCGGCAGATCCAGCGGCCGGCGGAAAGCCGGCCTGCGGCGTCTCCGTCACCTCCAGGCTACCGGCTGCGGGCCGCCCCGTCTTTGCGCCATCGCAAAAAGGGACTGCTGGTCGGCGTGCCCTGCGCCCAGGGCACCCTGCGCGGGATGACAGCCTCTGCCCGCGGGGCTATAATGGCAGTATTGGGCGAAGGGATTGCGATGAAGCAGACCTACACCATCTCCGAGAAGCTACAGCAGCTGTTCGTCATCTTTGTCCCCATCTTCGTCACCCAGGCCGCGCTGGCCGGCATCCAGGTGCTCGATGCGATGATGTCCGGCCGGTTCAGCGCCCGCGACCTGGCAGGGGTGGCCATCGGGGGGAACATCTGGGCGCCGGTGGTCAACGGGGTCGGGGGCATTCTGCTGGCGGTGACGCCCATCGTGGCGCAGCATTTGGGCGCCGGGCGCAAACAGGAGGTCTCCGCCACCGTCCTGCAAGGGCTTTATCTCTCGCTGGTTCTCTGCGGCGTGCTGGTCGCGGCGGGCGCCACCGGCCTTCCCCTGCTCCTGGGGGCGATGGATCTGGAGCCCGAGGTCCGCGCCATTGCCCACCGCTATCTCATCGCGCTCTCGTGGGGCTTGGTGCCGGCGCTGGCCTACAATGTGCTTCGCTGCTTCTTCGACGCCCTGGGCCTCACCCGGGTGACGATGGCCATCGCCCTGATCGGGCTGCCGGTCAATGTGCTTTTCAACTACCTCCTCATCTTCGGCAAAGCGGGCTTTCCCGCGCTGGGCGGCGTGGGAGCGGGCTACGCCTCGGCGGTGACCTACTGGATCGAGCTGGCCATCGCCTTGTTCCTCGCCGCCCAGGTGCAGCCTTTCGCCTCGTACGCCGTCTTCCGGCAGCCGCTTCAGATCCAGCCCCGGGCATGGGGGGAGCAGCTGCGCGTGGGCATTCCCATAGGGCTCACCATCGCTCTGGAAATCGGGATCTTCTCCCTGGTCTCGCTGCTGATGAGCGGGTTCGGCACGCTGGTGGTCGCAGCCCACCAGTCGGCGCTCAGCTTCAGCACCCTGCTCTTCATGTTCCCCTTGAGCGTCGCCCAGGCGCTCACCATCGTCGTCGGTTTCGAGGTGGGCGCCGGCCGGATCCGCGACGCGATCCAATACCGCCGCCTGGGCCTCACCGCCTCCATCTCGGTCGCGGCCGTCATCATGCTCTCGCTCTCGCTCTTTTCAAAGCAGATCGCAGGGCTTTACACCAGGGATCCGGAGCTCCTCGCACTGGTGCAGTCGTTTCTCCGCTACGTGATCTTCTTCCAGCTCTCCGACGCCGTCGGGGCGCCGATCCAAGGAACGCTCCGGGGCTACAAAGACGTCTCCGTGGTCCTCGCGGTGGTGCTGCTGGCCCACTGGTGCGTGGGGCTGCCCACGGGGTATACGCTGGCCCACTGGACCCGCTTGGGCCCCTACGGCTACTGGATCGGGCTCATCAGCGGCCTCGCCGTCGCGGCCTTGGGACTTTGGCTCCGGCTGCGGCGGACCGAGGCGCGGCATCTGGCCGCGTTTGCTCCGCAAGAGGCATCGGGCCCCAGCGCGGTGTAACACCCCCGGCGCTGGTGCAGGCCGTCGCCGCCGCCGGTCGCCACGGACGTCTTACCCCGCCGCGCAGGAGCGCCCGCCTACCGGTTCCGCGCGGGCTCGGCAAGGGGCTGCGCCGTGCCCGCCGCGGGCGTCCTCAAAGATCAAACGAAAAAGGCGCCTTGCTTTGCGCAAGGCGCCTTGTCTTTCTCAGTCCGCCTTCACTTCGGTCCAGAGGCGGTCGACGACCGTCGCCATGTCGCCCAGGTCCTCGATCCACTCCATCCGCTCCATCACGTCGTCCGGCACGTAGATGGCGGGGTTTTGCCGGAACTCCTCGTCGTGGTACTCCCAGGCCGCCCGGTTGGGCGTCGGGTACTGGTTCGCCTCCGCCAGCCGGGCGTGGATGTCGGGCCGCAGGATGAAGTTGATGAACTTCAGGGCCCCGTCCACGTTGCGAGCGGTCTTGGGAATCGCCATCACGTCCATCCAGAGGAGCCCGCCCTCTTTGGGCACCACGTACGTGATGTCGGGGTTGTCCTCCATCGCCCGGAGCACGTCGCCGGAGTAGCCGTGAGCCAGCCACACCTCTTCGGAGACCAGGAGAATCTCCGTGTTGTCGCTGTCGTAGGTGAGGACCAGCGGCTTTTGCTCAACCAGGAGCTCCTTCGCCTTCTCCAGCGCTTCAAGATCCCGGGTGTTGGCCGAGTAGCCCAGCCGCTTCAGCGCGACGCCGAACACCTCCCGCGGATCGTTCAGCATGGCGATGCGGCCCCGGTACTTGGGATCCCACAGGATGTCCCAGCTGTCCACCGGCTCCTTCACGTAGCGGGTGTTCACGCCGATCCCGGTGGAGCCCCAAAGGTAGGGCACGGTGTACTGGTTGCCGGGATCGAACGGCAGATCCAGGAACCGCTCGTCGATGTAGGCCAGGTTGGGCACGGCCTCACGGGGAATGGGCTGCAGCAGGCCCTCGGCGATCAGCACTTCCGCCATATAGTCGCTGGGGAAGATGACATCGTACCCCGACGCGCCGCCCCGAAGGCGCGCGTGCAGCTCTTCGTTGTTGGAATAGACGTTATAGATTACACGGATGCCGTATTCCCGCTCAAACTCCCGGATGACCGCGTCATCCAGGTAGTCAGCCCAGTTGTAGATGTTGAGCGTCTGGGCTGCTGCGGGCGCCGACAGCGCCAACAGGCACCCGAGCACGATCAGAGCCAGCTTTCGCATAGACCTCGAACCCCCTTGGCACCGGATGGATTTCCTCTTCCGGAACCGGCGTCTCTTTCCGGCCCCGGAAGATGAACTGTCCCACCACGCCGATGAGGATCACCACCGCCAGCATCAGCGTGGACAGGGCATTCACCTTGGGCGTGACGCCGAAGCGCATCATGGAGTAGACCTGCATGGGCAGGGTGTTGGCGCCCGGCCCGGCGGTGAAGAAGGCGATGATGAAATCGTCCAAGGAGAGCGTGAGCGCGATCAGAAAGCCTGCGGCCACGCCGGGCGCGATGAGCGGCAAGGTCACCTTGAAGAAGGTCTGCCACCGGTTCGCGCCCAGGTCCATCGCCGCCTCCTCCAGCGTGAAGTCGAAGGCGTAGAGGCGGGCGCGCACCACGACGGTGACGAAGGAGATGTTGAACGCCACGTGGGCGATGGTGACGGTGTGCAGGCCCAGCGGCATCTCGATGAGGACGAAGAACGCCAGCAGGGAGACGCCCATCACGATCTCCGGGATGACGATGGGAAGCTGGAGGAGCGATTCAAACGCCGCCTTGCCCCGGAAGGAGTAGCGATGGAGCGCAAAGGCCGCCATGGTGCCGATCACCGTCGAGATGGCGGCGGACGCCACCCCTACGATCAGGCTGTTGCTGGTCGCGGCCCAAATGGCGAAGTCGTGGAAAAGCTGGCGGTACCAATCGAGGGTAAAGCCCTGCCACGTGGCGTTGATCCTCGACGCGTTGAACGAGAAGACCACCAGGACCCCGATGGGGAAGTAAAGGAAGAAGAAGATGAGCGCCATGTAAGCTCCGGCTGCAACCCGCAGCCCCCTGCGTCCCACGGTCAGAACACCCCTTCCAAACGGAAAAAGCGTTTGTAGAGCCTGAGCCCTAGGACGACGAGGGCCATCAGCACCACGCTGGCCGCCGAGCCAAACTGCCAGTTCCGGGCGCTCAGGAACTGGTTTTGAATCAGGTTCCCGATGAGGGTCACCTTGGCCCCGCCCATCAGGTCGGGGATGATGAACATGCCCAGCGCCGGCACGAAGACCAGCAGGACGCCGGCGGCGATCCCCGGTGCGGTCAGCGGCAGCGTGACGCGCCAGAACGTCTGCCACGGGCGCGCGCCCAGATCCGCCGCGGCCTCGAGCAGGCTGGGCTCCAGCCGGTCAATGGCCGCGTAAATCGGGAGGATCATGAACGGCAGAAAGCCGTAGACCAGGCCGAGAAGCACCGAGCCCGGCGTAAACAGGAGCGGGAGGGGCTGCTCGATCAGCCCCAGGCTCATCAGGGCCGTGTTGACCAGCCCGTTGGAGCGGAGGATCACCATCCAGGCGTACGTGCGGACCAAAAAGTTGGTCCAGAAGGGAATGACGCTGAGCAAGAGCAGGAGGTTTTTCCACCGCTGCGGCGTACGGGCCAGCGCGTAGGCGAAGGGATACGCCATCAGGATGGTGATGACGGTGGTGGCCACCGCGAGCCACAGCGACCGCCAGAAGATGCGAGCGTACAGCGGATCCCAAAGCCGTGCGTAGTGCTCAAGCGTGAACACAGCCTCCGAACCGCCCAGGGGCGTGCGGACAGTGAGGCTGTAGTACACGATGATGACGAGCGGGAGCAAGAAGAAGATACCGAGCCACAGGTACGCGGGGAGCAAGAGGAGATGGGCTCCCACCGACCTGGGGCGCTGGACGTCGGATACGTTGAGGGCGCCCTGGCGCGCGAGGGTCTGGGACGTAGCCACCGCGCTAATCGCCCGCCACCAGGATAGGTGCTCCCTCGGGCCAGGCCACTTTCACCGTGGAACCCACCGGATAGAGGCCGGCCTGCTCGCTACCGACGCGGGCTCGGATCCGCATGCCATCCGTCAGCTGGACCATGATACGCACGTGATCCCCTCCATAGATCTCTTCTACAACCCGGCCGATGAGCTCATCGCCGGCCGGCTCGGGTTCGCCGTCAACGCGCGACAAGCAGACATCCTCCGGCCGGACGATGAGAGCCGCCGCGCTCCCCTCCGGTATGGGGCGCACGGCCTGCCGGCCTCTCAAAACGCGACCCTTCCATTCGATGGCCCCGCCGGTTCCACCTTCCTCCACCGCGATGCCGTCGAAAATATTGGCTTCGCCGATAAACGAGGCGACGAAGCGGGTCTCGGGCATCGTGTAGATCTGGCGGGGCGTGCCCACTTGCTCAATGCGGCCGCCGCGCATCACCACGATCCGGTCGGACATGGTGAGCGCTTCATCCTGGTCGTGGGTGACGTAGATAAACGTGATGCCCAAGGCGTTCTGCAGCGCCTTGATCTCAAGCTGGATCTGCTGGCGAAGCTTGAGGTCCAATGCGCCCAGCGGCTCGTCGAGCAGGAGCACCTTGGGCTCCACCACCAGCGCCCGGGCCAAAGCCACCCGCTGCTGCTGCCCGCCGGAGAGCTGCCGGGGACGCCTTCCTTCCAGGCCCTCAAGGCCCAGCATTCGGACCACCCGCTCGACGCGGGCCCGGACCTCAGCCTCTTTGACCTTCTTCACGCGCAGACCAAACGCAATGTTATCATAAACCGTTAGATGAGGAAAGAGCGCGTATTGCTGGAAGACGGTGTTGACCGGGCGCAGGTAGGGAGGCTTGTCGCCCATCTCAACGCCGTCGATGTAGATCTCGCCGCTGGTCGGGTTTTCAAATCCCGCAATCATCCGGAGCGTGGTGGTCTTGCCGCACCCGCTGGGCCCAAGGAGCGTCAGGAACTCTCCCGGCCTCACCGAGAGCGAGATGCCGTCGACGGCCACCACGTCGCCAAAGCGCTTTGTCAGCTCCACCAGCTCGACCAATTGGCAGCGATCGTCCTCCGTCAGGTCATAATACCACCCACAGGCACGCACTATTGTACTCGATTCGTCCCGCAATCGAAAGAGTGGATTTTGCGGTTCCTAATTTAGCCGGTGGCAGATCTCCCGCCGGTTCCCCGGCGGGTCTTCGAAGCAGAGGGGTCCGTGACTTCTGCGCGCCTTCGTGCTATCCTGGTGTTCGATTGGATGCGCACCTTGCCTTCCCCGCCGGCGTCCGGGTAATCCTTTCAGCGGCTCGGGCTCTGCGCCGGCCAGCCCCGTGAAGGAGCGAGCGAGCAGCGATGGCACGGTCCAAGCCGAACGTCCCGTTGATGACCCTTTTCTTCGTCTTGTTCGTCACCTCCGTCGGCTTTGGGCTCGTCATCCCCATTCTGCCCCTGATCGCCCGGGAGTTCGGCGCTTCCGCCGGGATGCTGGGGCTCATGACGGCCAGCTACTCCGCGGTCCAGTTCCTCTTCGCCCCCGTGTGGGGCCAGGTTTCAGACCGCACCGGGCGCAAGAAGGTGCTGCTTTTGGGGATCACCGGGCTGGCGCTCTCCTTCTTTTTTATGGGACTTGCCCGCAGCTTCTGGATGCTGTTTGCGGCGCGGGTGCTCGGGGGCTTCTTGAGTTCGGCGGCCATCCCCACCGCCCAAGCGATGGCCGCCGAGCTCAGCGATGACGACAACCGGGCCAAGGCCATGGGCTTGATGGGAGCCGCGCTGGGAGCAGGGTTCATCTTCGGCCCGCTGATCAGTGGGGTGCTCATTCCCCTCGGCTTTTCGGTGCCCTTCTTTACCGGCGGCGCCATGGGCCTTGCCACGGTCGCCCTTTCCGTAAGAGTGCTGCAGGAGCCTCCCCGGCGCAGCGCCCCGGACGCCGGCGCCGCGGGAGCCCGCGTCGCCGCTAGGGCGTCCGCCCTTTCCAGGCTCCGCCTGGCTCTATCCGGGCCCGGAAAGCCGTACTACCTGCTGGCGTTTTTCATCATGTTCTCGCAAGGTAGCCACATGACGTCCCTGGCCTACCTGCTCACCGACCGCTTTGGCGCCAGTCCGTCGCAGGTCAGCATGGCCTTCGCCGTCACCGGCGTCGTCGCCGCGCTCTTTCAAGGCGCCGCCATCGGGCCGATCACCGCCCGCCTCGGCGAGTTTCCCACCCTGCTAGCAGGGCTCGCGCTGGGCGCCGCCGCGTACGTGGGCCTTGCGGCGTCTCCGGCCCTGGTCCTCGCCGTGGCCTGCGTCGCCCTCACCTCCGTCTCCATGGCGGTCACCCGGCCGCCCGCCACGTCGCTCCTCTCCAAAGTGACGGAGCTGCCGCAGGGGATCACCATGGGAGTTCAGAGCTCGTTCGACAGCCTCGGCAGGGTGATCGGTCCGCTCTGGGCCGGCTACGCGTACGACCTGTTCCCCAACCTGCCGTTTCTCACCTCAGCCCTCACCCTGGCCGGCGCCTGGCTCTACATGCGGGCGCAGGGCGCCGCGCTCAAGAGCGCCGAGACCGCCCAGCCGTAGGCCCCAAGGCGGTGCGCACGGCCCGGGAGCCCAGCCATCCCGCGCCGGGGCCCTCCTCCGCGCGCACGCACCCCCCAGCCCAGGAACCAGGAGCTAATCCCCCTCATATCGTGGACGGTAGCTTGAGCAGCCGCCCGGCCCGCCTTGCCTGCCGGAGGCCGGCGGCGCACGGACGAGGGGGGCCCTGCATCGTGAGTCAGCTCTTGATCCTGGCGGTATCCGGATTCGTCGCCCAGCTCATCGACGGCGCCCTGGGAATGGGGTACGGGGTCACGTCGACCACGCTGCTCCTCACCCTCGGCCTCGCGCCGGCCACCGTATCCGCTTCGGTGCACGCCGGCGAGGTGGTCACCACGCTGGTCTCCGGCATCGCCCACTGGCGCTTCGGCAACGTGGACCGCGCCGTGGTCTGGCGCCTGGCCCTTCCGGGCGCGATCGGGGCATTCGCCGGCGCCTTCGTCCTCTCGTCGCTGCCGGTGGCGCTGGCCCGCCCTCTCGTCTCCGCGTTTCTTCTCGCCCTGGGCGTCACCGTCCTGATCCGCTTCGCCCGGCCCCCGGCCCCCTCCCGCCGCCGGCCGCCGCGGTACTCCCCTCGGTTTCTGACCCTTCTTGGCCTCGTCGCCGGCTTTTTCGACGCCACCGGAGGCGGCGGCTGGGGGCCCATCTCCACTTCGACGCTGCTGGCCGGCAGGGAGAGCGACGCCCGCAAGGTGATAGGCTCCGTCGACGCCAGCGAGTTCCTGGTGGCGCTCTCGGCCACCGCCGGGTTTACCCTCTCCTTGGGCTGGCAGGGCATCAACGCCACCGGAGCTTTAGCCCTGGTCATCGGCGGCATCTTCGCCGCTCCCCTGGCGGCCTGGGCGGTGCGAATGCTGCCCACGCAGGTGCTGGGGATCGCGGTGGCCGCCATGATCCTCCTGTCCAACGGCCGCACGCTCTTGAGCTCCTTCGGCATCGAAGTGCCCTTCTTCCTCATGCTGGCCGGGCCCGCCGCGGCGCTGGCCGTGGCCCTGCTCCAGGCGCGGTGGCGCCGCCTCGCCCGGGAGCGGGCCGCAGCGCCGATGGTCCAGAGCTCCACGCACGATGCAGGGTCCGAAAGCTGAGCGCCCCGCAAGGACCGGCGCCGCGCCGGGCCGGGCGGGCCCCGGGGCTCAGGGGCTCCCCGGCCGAGATCCGCACGAGTAATATTCCAATCATTCCCCGGGCGCTCCCGCAGCAAAGGGTCGGGCAGCCATCGCGCCTAATCCTTTCCCGGGGGACTTCTCCGCCGTGAGATGACTGGTGGCGGCCGGCCGCCGGCCCGGGCCGTGGGCGCACGCCCGGGGGCCGGATCGATCGCCGTGCTCCCCGCGCGCCGTGCGCGCTTCGTTCCTGCGCGATGGCTGGCGTTGAACTTCCCCGCGCCCCACTTACACGCAAGAGAACGGAGGGATGGCATGTTCGGGTTTGAGCAGTACGGGAGCAGCCCTCAACCCTCGATGGAAGACCTGAGGCGACGGCTCTCCCGCTGGACGTCGAAACGCGTCGTGATCCCGATCATCGCAGTGCTGCTCATCCTTTGGCTGGCATCGGGGATCTACGTCGTAGGTCCGGGAGAGGTGGGGGTGGTCCTCCAGTTCGGCCGGCACGTGGCCATCGCGCAGCCGGGCCTCAACTACCGCCTTCCCAGCCCGATCCAGACGCATTACATCGTCGACGTCCGCAGCGTGCGCAGCGCTGAGATCGGCTACCGCACGGTGACCCAGCGCTCCGGCAACACGGTGGTGCAGCGGGTTCCCGCGGAAGCGCTGATGCTGACGGGCGATGAGAACATCGTCGAGGTGCAGCTGTTCGTGCAGTACATCGTGCAGGATCCGGTCAAGTACCTCTTCCGGGCCCGGGATCCTGAGGCGACGCTCGCGGCGGCCGCCGAGGTCGCCCTCCGCAGCGTGGTGGGCCGCAACACCATCGACCACACCATGACCGAAGGCCGCGTCGAAGTGCAGTCCCAGGTGGCCCAGTACCTGCAGACGCTCCTCGATGAATACGAGACGGGGCTTCTCGCGACGGAAGTCCGCCTGCTGGCCGTCGACGCTCCCGACCAGGTGCGCAACGCCTTCCACGACGTGGTGCGGGCCTGGGAGGACCGCGAGCGGATGATCCAAGAGGCCCAGGGCTACCGGGAGGACGTCATCCCGCGGGCCCGGGGCGAGGCGCAGCAGATCATCCGGGAAGCGGAAGCCTACGCCGAGAGCCGGGTGCTGAGGGCCCAGGGCGAGGCGGCCCGCTTCCTGGCGGTGCTGGGTGAATACCAGCTCGCGCCCGAGGTGACCCGGGACCGGATCTACCTCGAGACCATGGAGGCGATCCTGCCTAAGGCCGAAAAGGTGATCCTCTCGTCCGGAACGGACATCCTGCCCCTGCTGCCGCTGAGCGACTTCACGCAGGCACCCGCCGCGCCGGGGGGTGACGCCCGGTGAAGCCCGTCTCCGTGTGGCCCATCGCCGCGCTGATCGTCGTCATCGCCGCAGCGCTGCTGCTCCAGTCGGTCTTCGTGGTGCAGGAAGGGCAGCAGGCCATCGTGCTGCAGTTCGGCGAGCACATCCGCACCATCAAGGAACCCGGGCTCCACTTCCGGTTGCCGTTCCTCCAGACCGTGCACTATTTCGAAAGCCGCGTGCTGATGGCCGACGGCAGGGCCGACGAATACCTCACGCTGGACAAGAAGCGGCTCGTGGTCGACCACATCGCCCGCTGGCGGATCGTCGATCCCCTCACCTTCTACCAGACCGTACGGACGGAGGCCGGCGCGCTCGCCCGCCTGGACCAGATCATCGGCTCGCGCCTGCGCGAGGAGATCGCCCGGCACGAGTTCATCCAGGTCATCCGGGAACAGCGGGAGCAGATCATGCGGGCGGTGACCGACGAAACCGAGGTGCTGGCCCGGCAGTTCGGCATCGAAGTGCTGGACGTGCGCATCAAGCGCCTGGACCTTCCGGCGGAGGTGCAAGAGAGCGTCTTCGCCCGGATGGAGGCCGAACGGCACCGCATCGCCCTGCGGTACCGCGCTGAGGGCGAAGAGGCGGCTCGGGAGATCCGAGCCAGCGCCGACAAGGAGCGGGAGATCATCCTGGCCGCCGCATACGAGCAGGCGGAGCGGATCCGGGGCGAAGGCGACGCCCGCGCCACCCGCATCTACGCCGAAGCGTACAGCCGGGATCCCGACTTCTACGCCTTCCTGCGGCGCATGGAGGCGTACCAGGACATCATCCCGTCCAAGACCACGCTGGTCCTGGGATCCGACTCCGCCCTCCTGCGCCACCTCGAGCACCCGGCGGGCCCGTGAGCCCGGCGGTGACGAATCCGGCTTGAGCCCGGGTGAGCGTTCCCGGGGTTTGACCGGATCTCCCCGTGCCCGAGTGCAGCCTCGCGCCGGCCGCTTGGCGCCGGCGCGAGGTTGTTTCATTTCGTTTCAAAATAGGTCTTGCCAAAAATCACCAAGAGCGCGATGCTTAGGACGGGTGGCCACGAGAGGGGACCCTCCGGAGGCATGGTGGCTTGAACAGCGAGACCCCCGTCGTGGCCACTCTCTTCCCGCAGGCGTCAACCGGTCTTTGCGCTCTTGGCTCCCACCTAGGCTTGCAGGAATTCCAACCCTCGCCGCAGGCTCTCCTCGAACGCAGGGGGGTAGTCGTGCCCCAGGCCGTCGCGGGCTTCCACAAAGCACGCCAGGCCGGCCTTGGCGAGCGCCGCCGCCAACTCCTTGGCGCTCGCATAGCACCAGTCCCCAGTGCCTATCACGATATATCCCTTAAGGCCCCGCGGCGCGCCGTCCACCAGCGGCGCCACCTGCTCCATCCGAAAGCTGGGCGCCACCGCCAGGAACCCCTGGGCGGGAACCTCTTGGCTCAGCGCCCAGCGAATCGCAAGGGCCGCTCCTTGCGAGAATCCGGCGAGGACGGCACTTCTTTCCGCACCCAGCGCCGCCAGGTGAGCGCGGACCTCCTCCAGCGCTTTCCCCCGATCGGACCAGTGAAACCGCCCGGGCGCAAGCACCTGCGACGACTGGAGCACCGCCACCCGCCATCCCCACTCCGCCGCCGGCCGCCAGAGCTCGCCCTCGCTGGCTAGACTGCCGCTCCCACCGTGCAGCGCCACCAGCAGGCCGCGCGCCGCGCCCCGGGGCTCCCACACCCGCCGGTCGGGTCTCGCCTCTGCCTGCGCCCGCTGGTACCGCTCGAGAAACACGTTCTGCAGCTCGGCCAATTCCTCGGAGTCGCGGATCCCGTCGAGGTCCGGATCCCGCAGCATGCGTTCGTGGTACCAGTAGCCCCTCTCAGCTGCTTTCCGCAGCGCCGCGAGGGCCCCGTCCCGATCGCCCAAACGCCCGGCCAGGCAGGCGCGCCAAAACAGGATGTCGCTTTCGAAATCCGAGAACGCCCCGCCCTTTTCGTCAATTAAGGCCAGCGCCTCCGCGTAGGCTTTCTGGTCGTAGAGGGCAAAAAGCTGGCTGCGAAACCTTTGGAACTCAGCCTCGTGCACAGGTGGCTCCCTCCCGGCTCCAAGCGCTGCCCGCGGGCCGCGCCGGTGACGGCCTCCACTGCGGGCTGTGTCCTTGACGATACACAAAGCCGGGACGCAATGTCAACGACCGCCGCTGCACTCCTCACCATCGGCGCCGCTGCCCTCGGCGCTCCCGCTGTCCGCACCCCGCTGGCGACAAGGCGCTTTGCTGCGCCGGGCGCCTTCCATTCTTCAATTCAAGCTCCCTGGCGCGCCCGGCGCACCCGTCAAAGGGTCCCGCCCCGGGGTTCCCGTCCCGGGGTTCCCGTCACGGCGGTCCACCTGCTCAAAAGTGGGCGCGTGGAAGAGCCCGTCTGCCCACGAGTGGGCAGGAACCCTTCGAAACACCCCCAAGAACGGGCCCAACTGCGATCGCGATCACTTTCACCACAAAACCCCGTGCTGGGGAAAGTCGTTAGCTGGGCAAACGCAGCGCCTCGACGGTGAGCCTCCCGGCTCAGTTCCCGGGACGACCTCGCCGTGCCCAAAAATGGGCACCGGAACAGCGACACCTGCCCATTTGTGGGCGAGGATGCGCGGATCGACGCCCGGGAGTGAGCCGAGCGGTGATCGCGGTATCTATCACAAGCTCGGCCCGGCGGGCGCACCGTTTCTAGCTGGGATGATGGGGCGCGCGGTCAGCGGAAATTCTTGCCTGGATCCGGCAACCTTCGGCCGGTGCCCACCGGTGGGCAAGCCAGCGCCGAGGCGCGCCCATTGGTGGGCAGTTGAGCCTTGTCGCGTGCCCGCTTTTGGGCAAAGCCGGGATTGTGGGGACGTTCACGAAACCGGGCTCCGGCTCATCCGGCGCCGCCTACTTCCGCGACCAAAACGAGGGGAGGAAAAGGAGCAGCACACCGTAAATCTCGAGCCGTCCCACCAGCATGACGGCGCTGAGGTAGAGCTTGAGCCAGGCCGGCAGGGCGGCGTAGCTCCCGTAGGGTCCAAGCTGGCCCAACGGTGCGCCGGTGTTTCCCAGGCTGGCGATGGCAGTGGAGGCCGCCGTCACCATGTCCATCCCGGCGAAGGACAGGACCACGAAACTGATGAGAAAGACCAGCAAATAAAGAAAGAGAAAGCTCCCTACCGCCATCACCAGGGAGTCGGGAACCTTGA
Organism: Clostridia bacterium; assembly: GCA_002919235.1. Classification (GTDB taxonomy): domain Bacteria; phylum Bacillota; class Limnochordia; order DTU080; family RSA5; genus RSA5. Next base: position 45,016 of record PKEX01000028.1, on the reverse strand, counting down.
GCTCGCCGAGGCGCATCTGCGTGACCGATCTGGGGTGAAGGAGCTTGAGCAGGCCGTAAAACCCGTGCTTGGCGGCGATGAGGATGCGGATCATCTTGGGCCCGCCGGCGGTGGAGCCCGACATGCCGCTGACAAACATCAACGCAAACACCACCGCAGCCGCGCCGGCGGGCCACGCCTCAGGATCCGCCACGGAGATGCCCGCCGTCGAAATGACGGACACCACCTGGAACAGCGCGACCCGGAGCGCTTCCCCGGTTGGCAGGAGCCCCGTGCCCCACAGGTTCGCCGCCGCCAGGAGCGCCGCCCCCAGCGTGACGCCCACGTACGCCCGGAACTCCCGGCTTTGGAGCAGCGCTCCCACCTCCCCCCGCCGCACGGCCCGGTACAGCAGGCTGAAGTTGGTGGCGCCCAGGAACATGAAGACGGCGGTGACGCTCTCCGCCAGCGGGTTCGCGAAGGCCCCGATCCCTGCATTCCGCGTGGAAAAGCCGCCGGTCGAGACCGTGGACAGGGCGTGAAGCGCAGCGTCGAAGAGTGGCAGTCCCGCCGCCCAGAGCAGCAGCGCCGCGGCGGCCGTCAGCCCGGTGTAGAGTCCCCAGAGGGCCTTGGCCGCCTCTCGGATGCGAGGGCGGAGCTTCTCCGCCGCCACGTTGGACATCTCGGTCCGAAAGAGCTGGTTGCCCCCGACGCCCAGCCGGGGAAAGACGCTGACGAACAGGACGACGATCCCGAGGCCTCCCAGCCAGTTGAGCAGGGACCGCCACAGCAGGATCGAGCGGGGCTGCCGCTCCACGTCAAAAAAGGCAGTAGCGCTGGTCGTGGTAAAGCCTGAGACGGCCTCGAACCAAGCGTCCACGGGGTCGGGCAAGGCGCCGGAAAGCCAGAGCGGCGCGGCGCCGATCAGCGCCGCCGCGCACCAGGCGCCCACCACGACGATGACCACCTCGTGAATGCCAATCTCGTCGGCATGATGCTCCCGGGCACCCCGGCGCAGGAGAAGGCCGAGCACCAGCGCGACGACCATCGGCACGGCGAAAGCGGCGGGAGTCCCCCAGGCCATCCCTGCGGGAACCAGGCCCGCGGCCGGACCCGCGGCGGTTCCGGCCCCCGCCCCTTCACCGGTCACCAGCGCGAACACGAGAGGCGCCGCCATCGCGGCGCCGACCAGGGCGATCATGCTGCCGATGAGATAGCGGACGGCGGCGGCGTTCATGCCCGGCGGCTTGAAGCGCCAAACCTCCTCATCACGGCGGGTACGGCTTCAGGCAGGGCGACCACGATCACCCGGTCGCCTTGCTGGATCACCGACTCCCCCGAGGGGATGATCACGCTCTCCTCCCGCAGGATGGCGCCGATGAGCGCCCCTTCGAGGCGGGGCAGGTCCGCGAGGCGCCGGCCGATCACCTCAGCCTCTTCGCCGACGTCAAACTCCAAGACCTCCCCTTTCCCGTCCTCAATGACGGCGATCTTCACCAGGTTGCTGCTGCGCCGGACCATCTGCAGGATGGTGCCGGCCGAAATCAGCCGGGGTACCACCACCGCGTCGGCCCCCGCCTTTTCGGCCAGCAGCGCGTAGTCCTCCCGGGAGATCTTGGTGATCGCCTGCGAGACGCCCAGCTCCTTGGCGACCATGGTGGCCAGCACGTTGGTGTGGTCGTGGCCGGTCACGGCGATGAAGGCGTCGCCTTCGCCCACCAGCTCATCCCGGAGCAGGTCGATCTGCTCGCCGTCGCCGTGGATCACCAGCACGTTGGGCAAGAGCTCCGCCAGCTCGCTGCAGCGTTCGGCGTCCACTTCGATCAGCTTCACCTTGTGCCCGCCCTGCCGGGCTTTCGCGCTCAGCATCTTCGCGAGCCGCAGGCCCAGGTTGCCGCCGCCGACGATGACCACGTTCTTGGCCGGCGGGCGCTGGCGGCTCGCGACCATTCCGACGGCCGCCATGCCCCCGCTTTGTCCCAGCAGGTAGACGTAGTCGCCGGCGTGCAGGACGCTTTCCCCGTAGGGGATGTACAGCCTCTCACCGCTCTCTACGGCGGCGACCAGGGTGCCGCTGAAATCCGCCTCCCGCAGCGAGCGCCCCGCCGCGGGCGACTTCTCTCCCACCCGCACCCGGGCCAGCGTCACCCGCCCCTCGGCGAAGGTTTCGACGTAGGTCGCCTCCGGCATCTCCAAGAGCCGGACGATCTCCTGGGCCGTCAGGTGATCGGGGTTGATCACCCGGTCGATGCCCAGCCGCCGGTGGGACCGGCGAGCAAACGCCTCGGTGTAATCCGGGTCGCGCACCCGGGCGCAGCAGATCCCCACCCCGTACTGCTTCGCGGTGAAGCAGGCGATCATGTTCACCTCGTCGATGTCGGTGACGGCGATGAGCATGTCGGCCCGCTCTACCCCGGCCTGCTCCAGCACGGCGGGGCTTGCGCCGTTGCCGTCCAGCGTCATGATGTCGAGGCGGGACGCGGCCTCCCGCAAGTTTTCGTCGAACTTGTCCACGAGGACCACGTCGTGCCCCTCTTCGGAGAGGCGCCGGGCAATGTCGTAGCCGACTTTGCCCGCCCCGACGACGATCACGCGCATAGAGCTTTACGCCTCCAGATCCTCCGTGAGCTCCAGGAATTCTTCCGCTGCCTGGACCGCCGCCGCCACCGCCCGGCGCCAGAAGTCGGGCTGGGTGAGGTCGACGCCCATGTGGCGCCGGGCCAGCTCCTCCACGGTCATCGCGCCGGTGTCCCGAAGGAGCCGGATGTACCGTTCTTCAAACCCCTTCCCTTCGCCGAGCGCCCAGTCCAGCACGCCGTGCCCAAAAAGGTACCCAAAGGTGTAGGGGAAGTTGTAAAAGGGCGTGCCCGTGAGGTAAAAGTGCAGCTTGGACGCCCAGAGCAGCGGGTGGTACACTTCCAGCGTCCCCAGATACGCCTCTTTCTGCGCCTCGAGCATCAGCTCGGAAAGGCGGTCCGGGGGGACGGCGCCCGCGCGGCGTTCCCGGTAAAAGGCCAGCTCAAACTCGAAACGGGCCCGGATGTTCATCAAGAACGCCACGGCGCGCTTGGCCGCGTCGTCGACGATGGCGAGCCGCTCTTCCCTGCTGCCGGCCATCTCCTTGCTGGCGTCGGTCACCAGCTTCTCCGCCAGGGTCGAGGCGGTCTCGGCCAGGCCCATGGGCACGTGGGCCAGCGGGTAGGGCAGCTCGCTGAGGACCAGGTTGTGAAAGGCGTGCCCCAGCTCGTGGGCGAGGGTCGCGGCGCCCCCCGCCGAGTTGTCGTAGGTGAGGAAGATGCGGGACTGCCGGCTCAAGGGGAAGTGGGTGCAAAAGCCGCCGGCCCGCTTTCCGGGGCGGTCCTCCGCCTCGATCCACCGGTTTTCGAACGCCTTCCGGGCCAGGCGGGCCATGGCGGGGCTGAAGCGGTCAAAGGTATCGACGATCATCTCCGCCGCGCGGTCATACTCGAGGGAGCGCCCCGCCGCTCCCACGGGCGCGTCCACGTCGTAGTACGCCGGCGCCCCGGCGCCGAGCACCTTCGCCTTGCGCCGCAGGTAGCGGGCGGCGACGCCGGCTCCCTCGGCCACCGCGTCCCACATGGCCTCCAAGGTCTCCCGCCGCATGCGGTTGTCAGCCAGGGGTTCGAAGAGGATGTCGTCCCAGCCGCGGTTGCGGTAGAGCGCCAGGCGAAAGCCCCCGATGTGGTTCAGGCACTCGGCGAGAAACCCCGCCTGCTGCTGCCAGGCTTCTTCGTAGCGGAGGAAGGTCTTGCGCCGCACGTCCCGGTCGGGATGGTGGCTCCACTGGTTCTGCGCCTGCGCCACCGAAAGCGCGCGGACGCCGTCTTCCCCCTCCACCTCCACCCGCATCGCGCCGCTGATGCGGTTGTACATTTCGCCCCAGGCGTGGTAGCCGTCGACGGCCAGGTCCCCGGCGAGGGCCTCCTTGTCGGGAGACATGGCGCGCCGTGCCAGCCGCCGGCGCTCGTCCAGCGGGAACGCGATCTCGATCATGCCGGGAAGGGCCAGGAACGCCCGCCAGTCTTCGTCGCTCATGGCCAGGAACGCCTCATCGACCCGCTTCCACAGGCGGTTGAGCCCCGCCCCGAGCTCCCGGGTGGTAGCCCGGGCCGCCTGCGCCTTCTCGTCGGCGACGTCCTGGGCCGTCGCGCACACGGTGTAGGCGGCGGCCTCGTGCAGCTTGGCGGAAAGCTCCACCAGCTTCTCGACGGCCTGCGCCAGCCGCTCGAGCGGCTCGCCCGAAGCCCCGGCCAGCCCTTCCTCCGCACTTAGGAGCTGGTCCAGCCCGCGGCCCACCTCGCCCGCGGCAGCCCGGATCTCCTGGACCAGTTGCTTAAAAGGCGCCCCTTCCACGCCGCCGGGAAAGAACGGCTCCAGATCCCATGTGAGGCTGAGCGGTTTGTTCACGATACCGGCCTCCTACTTCGCTTGGTTCGTCCCCGTTTCTCCCTGGCCAGCGTTTACGCCGAAAGCCGCGCCCCGGCCTGCGCCGCCACCAGGCGGCTCTGCCCCTGCCCGGGCGCCCTCACCGGCACGAGGTCGATGACGCTCTCCCGGGCGGCCCAGTCAATGTCCCCGCCCATGCCCAGCGACTCCAAGCGCCTCCCGTGGCGGCAGCTGCGCATCGCCGCGGCGAGCTTGTCCTGCTGGCTTTCGTACAGGAGCCGGGCCGCGACGGCACTGTCCGTCAAGCGGACCCCGCTGCAGCCCGGAGCCTCGCCGGCTCCCGAGGCCAATCCCGCGACGATCCCTCCGGCGCAAAGCGCGTCGTCCAGCGAAAACGCGCCTTCGGTCCCGGCGCAGACGATGAGCACCCGCTCCGGTGCGGTGGCCAACAGCGAGGCCACCACGGCGCCGGCGTTGACGAACGCCGCAGTCACCAGCGCCTCCGCCCGGGCGGCCCGCTGGATGGCCGACGTGCCGTTGGTGGTCGTCAGCACCACGGGCCTGCCCTGCACCTTGGCGTCCACTTCCCGCGGCGAGTTGCCCATGTCAAAACCGGCCGGGGGCAGGCCGCCCCGCTCGCCCGCGAGCAGCGCCCCGCCCAGCTCCGAGGCGAGGCGTCTCGCCTCGTCCACTTCCTTCACGGGCCATACTTCCCTGGCCCCCGCCGCCAGCAGCGCCGCGATCATCGAGGTGGCCCGCAGCACGTCGATGACCACGGCGACCCGCCCTTCGGCCTCCTCCGGCAGGAGGTCCGGCCAGCGGAAGACGACGTCGATCTCCATGAACGGTCAGTCCCTTTCCGTCTCATCCGAAATGCCGCCGGGCGGAGCCTCGGCCCCGGTTCCTGCTCCCCTCTTTCTCCCCACGACCTCCAGCGCCGTCGCGGCGTCGAACGACGAGCGGACGAAAGGACCCGAGGCCACGTGAAGGAAGCCCAGCGCCAGCGCTTCGGCGCGGTACTCTTCAAACACGTCGGGATGCACGTACTCGACGACGGGCAGGTGCTTGGGCGACGGCTGCAGGTACTGCCCGATGGTGAGGAAGTCGCAGCCGGCGTCCCTCATGTCCCGCATCACCTGGATCACTTCGTCCTTGCGCTCGCCCAGGCCCACCATGATGTTGGACTTGGTGTAGATGTCCGGCCGCAGCTCCTTGGCCCGGGCCAGGACCTTCAGCGAGCGCTCGTAGCGGAAGCGGGGCCGCACCTTGCGGTGGAGGCGGGGGACGGTCTCCACGTTGTGGGCGAAGATCTCGGGATCGGCATCCAGCACCCGGATCAGGTGCTCGTCGATGCCGTCGAAGTCGGACGTCAGCACTTCCACCGTGGTGCCGGGGCAAAGGCGGTGCACCGCCCGGATCGTCGCCGCAAACTGCTCCGAGCCCTTGTCCGGCAGGTCGTCCCGGTCCGGCGACGTGATCACCACGTGGGAGAGGCCCAGACGCTTCACCGCCCTCGCCACGTGATACGGCTCCGCCACATTCACCGGCTCCGGCCGGCCGGTCTTGACGTCGCAAAAGCCGCACGCCCGCGTGCAGATGTCGCCCAGGATGAGAAAGGTCGCGGTCCGCTGGGCCCAGCATTCGCCGATGTTGGGGCAGCCGGCCTCCTCGCAGATGGTGTTGAGCTTGAGCTCGTCCAGCAGGGCGCGCATTTCGCGCATCGCCTGCGGGTCAGGGATTCGCTTCTTGAGCCAGTCAGGCTTGCGCGCCCGGACCTGCCCGGGCTGAACAGGTGACGCGGCCATCGGGACGCCGTCCTCTCGAGGGCGAAGTTCACACCCTTTATTCCTTCCCGTCCTGGCGCGCCATTCCTCTCCCCCGCGAGCTTGCCGGCGGCCGCCGGCGGTATTTCATCGGCAAAGGGCCGCGCGGGCCTGCCGTGCGGAAGTGCCGTCCGGGTGAACGGCGCGGGCGAACCATCCGGGCGCGCCGGGCGCGCCCACAACACGCGCCGCGGTGGCCGCGACCGCAAGGGTTCGCGCGCCTTCGAGCGAACTAGCAAACAATAGCCGACAATTTTGCGCGCAATTTGCGGCAACAAGGCGCGAACATTCGCCGCACCTCGCCGGTGCGCTGCGGCACATCTTTCCTCGTCACCGATCATACGCATGAAAGGAATGAGGCGACATGAAAGCAGTGGTCGTGGAACGCCCGGGCGGCCCCGAGGCCCTCACCGTGCGGGACGTGCCCCTTCCCGAGCCCGGTCCCGGGGAAGCGCTGGTCCGCCTGCACGCCGCCGGGGTGAACTTCATCGACATCTACCACCGCACCGGCCTCTACCCGCTCCCTCTCCCCTTCATCCCCGGCTCCGAGGGCAGCGGCGTCGTCGAGGCCGTCGGCGAAGGGGTCACCGAGGTGAAGCCGGGGGACCGGGTGGCCTACGCCATGCACCGGGGGGCATACGCCGAGTACGCCGTGGTCCCCGCTTGGATGCTGGCGCCGCTCCCCGCCGAGCTCTCGTTCGAGACGGGAGCCGCCGCGATGCTCCAGGGTCTCACCGCCCACTACCTGACCTTCAGCACCTTTCCCATTCACCCCGGCCACACGGTGCTGGTGCACGCGGCCGCGGGCGGGGTCGGGCTCCTTCTCGTCCAGATGGCGAAGGCGAGGGGAGCGACGGTGATCGGCACGGTGTCCACCCAAGCCAAGGCTGAGCTCGCCAGGGAGGCCGGAGCCGACCACGTGATCCTCTATACCGAAACCAGCTTCGTGGAAGGAGTCAAGGAGATCACGGGCGGCCGGGGCGTCGACTGCGTCTACGACTCCGTGGGAAAGGAGACGTTTTTCGACAGCCTCAAGTGCCTCAAACCCCGGGGCTTCCTGGTTCTTTTCGGCCAGTCCAGCGGCCCGGTGCCCCCGGTGGACCTGCAGATCCTAAACAGCCACGGATCGCTCTTCGTCACGCGCCCGTCTCTCGCTCATTACATCCTGAACCGCGAGGAACTCCTCCAGCGGACGGGCGACCTCTTCTCCTGGATCGCCCAGGGGCGGCTAAAGCTGCGGATCGACAGCACCTTCCCCCTGGAAAAGGCCGGCGAGGCGCACGCCCGCCTCGAATCCCGGGCCAGCGCAGGCAAGATCCTGCTCGCGCCGTAGCGCGAGCCCGTGCAGCCGACACCGCACCGGCCGGCGCAACAACCGCATCGAATGGAGGAATGCAAGGTGTATCGATTTCCGGAAGGCTTTGTCTGGGGGGCGGCCACCGCTTCCTACCAGATCGAAGGCTCGCCCCTGGCAGACGGCGCGGGCGAGTCCATCTGGCACCGTTTCAGCCACACGGAAGGCAACACCCACAACGGCGAAACCGGCGACGTCGCGTGCGACCACTACCGCCGCTATCGGGAAGACGTCGCGCTCATGAAGGAGCTGGGCCTCAAGGCCTATCGCTTCTCCATCTCCTGGCCCCGGGTGCTCCCCGAAGGGAAGGGGCGGATCAACCCGAAGGGTCTCGACTTTTACGACCGCCTCGTCGACGAGCTCTTGGAAAACGGCATTGAGCCGTTCGCGACCATCTACCACTGGGACCTGCCCGGCGCCCTTCACGACCTGGGCGGCTGGATCAACCCCGAGATTGAACACTGGTTCGCGGACTACGCGGCCGTGCTGTTCCTGCGCCTCGGCGACCGGGTGAAGCGCTGGATCACCTTGAACGAGCCGTGGTGCTCCGCGCATCTAGGCTACGTGACGGGCCACCACGCGCCCGGGCTGAGAGACCAGTGGGCCGGGCTTCGGGCCGCCCACCACCTGCTCCTGGCCCACGCCGCCGCCGTCGAAGTGTACCGGGCCAGCGGGCTCCAGGGTCAAATCGGCATCACCGTCAACATCAACGCCACCCACGCCGGCGACGACGCCCCGGAGACCCTGGCGGTGGTGCGCCGGGTCGACACGTACAACACCCGGTTCTTCCTCGAGCCGCTCTTTAAGGGGTCGTACCCGGAGGAGCTGGCGCAGCACTTCGGCAGAGCCTGGCCCAAGGTGACCGCCGGGGACCTCGAACGCATCGCCCAGCCCATGGATTTCCTCGGGATCAACTATTACACCCGCCTCATCTTCGCCAAGGATCCGGCCACCGGCACGGTGCGGCAGGTCAAATCGACGGCGCCCTACACCGACATGGGCTGGGAAGTGTACCCGGAGGGGCTGTACGAGGTCCTAAAGCGCGTCCACGAGATGGCCGGGCCGCTCCCCCTCTACGTCACCGAAAACGGCGCCGCGTTCCCCGACCGGATCCGCCCCGACGGCACGGTGAGCGATCCGGAGCGGACGGACTATCTCCGGCAGCACTTCATCCAAGCCCACCGCTGCATCCAAGACGGGATCCCGCTGGCAGGGTATTTCGTCTGGTCGCTGATGGACAACTTCGAGTGGGCCTTCGGCTACAGCAAGCGGTTCGGCGTCGTCCACGTGGACTTTGAAACGCAAAAGCGGACGGTCAAGGAAAGCGGCCGCTTCTTCAGCCGGGTCATCGCCCAGAACGGGCTCGACGCCGAGAGCTAGCTTGGTTTGCGCAAAGCGCGACCGGCGGGCCTTCACCGCCCGCGGGGCGGGCCTGATGGACCGGGACGGCGGGGCCTTTTGGAAGCGGCTCACCGCTCCGCCCCCGCGCCGAGCCGGGCCAGGAGATCCCGGGCCCGCGCTTCGACGCGAGCCGCGTACTCCTCCGGCCTCACGTTCGGGAGCTGCTGGTCAAAGAGGGGCACTTCCAGGTTGTACCGCTCGATCACTTTGCGCAGCCCGGCCACGCGCTCGCGCAGGTGCTCGACGAACCGGGAGTGCCCCTCCAGCACGTCCCGCCTCAGCCGTTCTTTTTCCTCCAGCGGGGCCGGGCCGGCTCCCGCCTTGGCCCCGGGGCGGCGCCGCCAGGGCAGGAGAGCCCGCAGCGAGAACCGGCGGGCCGGCTCGGCCTGCGGGGACGCATCCGGGCCGGGGGGTTCCGCTTCCCCGGACGACAGCTGCAGGTATCGCGCCACCCGCTGCTCCACCCACGCGATGTGGTCGTCGATGGCCTGCTCGATGGCCCGGCGCTCGTCGATGATCTCCTTTTTCGTCGCGATCCAGGGCAGCGTGTGGCCGGTGTTCTTGAGCAGGCGATGAGCCATGCCCAAGTCCCCCTCGAACGGGTTTTCCTCGAAGCGAAGAGGCTTTCCCCGGTAGGGGTTGTCCTTGAGCTTTTCAGGCGACACCGCCTCTTCCAAGACCTTGTTGGCCTCGTGGTACAGGCGGCTCACCTGGAGCTCGACGGCCCGCGGGTCCTTGGGGTGGTACCGCGGCTCCGGGTGAAGCCGCCCCGGGGGCACATCGCCCTGCACACCCCCGGGCGCGCTGCGGCTCTCCTTCACTGCAGCATCCCTTTGCGGCAACGGGAAGGCGGAATCGTCGCGCGCCACCGGGCGACACCTCCTCGTGCGCTCGTCAGAGTTCCCGGTCTGCTGCCGGCGCTTGGCCCACGCTCGCGGGCAGCCGCCGTGACCGCGGGCTCCCGCGCCCTGCTTCAGGCCGCGCGCTAGACTATACCCTTTACGCTACTCCTCCGGCCAGCGCCATTTCCGCAGCGAATCGCTGGCCGAAAGCCCGGCGTTCTGCCCCAGGGCAAAGGCAGTGGCGATGAGGTTTCTCGTCCCCGAGACGATGTCGCCGGCGGCGAAGAGCCCGGGGACCGGATTCCCTTGGGTGTCCAACACCTGGCCGTCCTCGTTGACGACCAGAAGCCCCTCTTCGTCCGTCTGCACGTCCCAGCCCTTCAGGAACTGGGTATTGGGCTCGAGGCCTTCGTCCACCAAGAACCCGTCGAAAAACAGCTCCCGCCCGTCCTCAAGCTCGAGGCCGAGCAGGTCCGTCCCCCGGCCGATGTGCCGCTTGATCTTGGTCTCGATGATCTCGATGCCCCGCTCTTGAATCTGCCGGAGGACGGGGGGCGACATACCGTGGGGCCTGCCGTTGGTCAAGATGGTGATCTTGTCGGTGAAGTCCTGGGCGCCCAGGGCCGCCCCGTAAACGTAGTCGCCCACGCCCAGGATGGCCAAGTGCTGGTCCACGTGCAGGTGGCCGTCGCAGCGGATGCACACGTGCCAGCCCCGGGCATTCCCCGCGTAGCGGAAGACCACGCGGTACTTTTCATAAAGGCGCTGGGCGCTCTCATCCACCTCGATGTCAGGCCACTTGTCCTCAAAGCCCGAAGCCACCACCACCGTCCGCGCCAAGAAGCGCTCAATGGTGAGAGGCTGGCCCTCCCGCAGGCGCTGGACGGAGGTGACCAGCTCGAAGAGCTCCCCTTTGCGATGAAGCTCGAGCACCATGCCGCCCCGGTACTCGATGCCCGTAAGGCGCCGCTCGCCGGCGATCGTGATCTCGCGGACAGGGTGCGCCGCGATCCACTCCCGCAAGGCCTTGATGAACTGCGGGCCCGTCACCCCGGCAAACACCGGCGCGTCCTGAATTTCAACGGTCTTGGACCAGTAGGCCCGGCCCTTGCGCTGGCTCACCTCGCCGGCGTCTAAAATCAGGACGTGGCGCATCTGGTGAGCCGCCGAAATGGCCGCCTGCGTGCCCGCGGGCCCGGCGCCGATCACCGCGACGTCGTAGATCGTCCGGTCTCGTTCCACGGTGGTCCCGTCGCGCTCCACGGCCGTCCGGTCTTGCTCCACGTTCGTCCGGTCTCGCTCCATACGTGCCGCCTCCGGGTTCGTTGCTGCTCCCGTGGGGGATCGGGCTCCTTGCCCGTCTTCCCTTAGCCTGCGCTGCTCCGCGCCGGTTCTGCGTTCGGATTCGCTCTTGCGGAGCTCGCCGGCGCTGCGTTTCTGCTATTGCCCACCCTTTCCCTTCTACAGCGCCGCAACCGATCCTTGGGCTGAACTGGCTCTGCGCCCCCGTCCATCCATGACCACCAGCGCCGTCGTCTCGAATCCCCTGCCGTGCGCCGCAACCCGGCGAACCCGGACCGTGGCTCTGCCCATTTATGAGCGCGCGGGCGCGCGGTCCTGCCCAAAGGTGGGCAGGCGGCTGCGTTTCGCCGCCCAGAACCGGGCACCTTGATGACTCGTGAGCACTTTCACAAAGCCCGCTATGAACCTGGAACGAACCTACCGGCTCCCCCTCCGGCCCGCCTTGCACTGTTCACCCTCTCCGCGCGCCGGTCCCCGCTCGCAGCGTCACCCGGGCGCCCTTCTCGTCGCACCAGTACTCCATCCGCTCGCCCCGCTCGTTGGCGGTGATGAGCTGGACGGGCGCTTTCCAAAGCTCGTGGATGTAGGCCAGGGTCTTCTCCGCATACTCCCGGTCCAGCACCGTGCCGGGCTCATCGTGTTCGAGACGCAGCACGCCGCCGGCCGTGTCCGTCACCACCACCTTGGGCGCGCCGTAGTTGTACCGGGGCTTCAAGATCGCCTCCACCACGGCGTCGACGTCCCGGCTCCGGATCGCCACGTCCCCGCAGCGGGGGCACGGGCGGGGCGTGTGGGGCGGGCAGCTGCACGCCGGCCCGTAGGCGAAGAGCCCTAGCTCCTTCACGAGCCCCGGCGTGAGGTAGTTGCGCAGGAACGAGAAATCGTCTTCGCTGGTGCGGATCTCGAAGAGCTTCTCCGTCCCGTCGAGGCGGCTTTCGCCCCGGGCGTGCATCCGGTCCCAGCGCTTCTTGACGTCCACCAGGATCTTGTAGCCCAGGTAGTACGGGTTCACCTGCAGGGGATGGCCGGGCTGGACCACGTTGCCGTGCAGCACGGAGAAATCGATCATCTCCCGGGGCGTCATGCCGGGGTACTGGCTGATGATCTCCGCGTGCCAGTAGGAGGCCCAGCCTTCGTTGAGGATCTTGCTGTTGAACTGCGGGAAAAAGTAATACGCCTCCTCCCGCACGATCTCGAGGACGTCCCGCTCCCATTCGTCCAGCGGCGCATAGCGGGCCAAGAACCACAAAAGATCCCGCTCGGGGTGGGCGGGGATCTTGCCGCCCTTTACCTGCTTCACCTGGCTGAACGGCCGCCCCTCCACGGTGAGGTCGGCGTACTCGTCGACCACCGCCTCCCGCACCTCGACCGTACGCTTGGGATACTCCTCCCGGTACAGGCCCTTGTACGGATCGACGTGCCGCTCCAGGGCGAAGGCGGCGTCCATCAGCCGCTCGACCCGTTCGATTCCGTATTCTTCTTTGTACTGCTCGATCCGGACGGCGTGGGCGGCCGCTTCGTTGACCATGTTGCGGTTGGTCCCTTCGAAGCAGGCGTTGTTCTTGAAGAAGTCCGCATGGGCGGCGACGTGGGCGACGATCAAGAGGTTTTCCACCTCGGTGTTGGTGTCCAGGAGAAAGGCGTAGGCCGGATCGTTGTTGAGCACGATCTCGTAGATCTTGGAAAGGCCCATGCGGCCGTGGACCCGCTGCCTCTGGTACACCCTCCCGTACGACCAGTGATGGGCGCGGATGGGAAGGCCGTACGCGGCGATCTCGTTCATCACGTCCCACGGGATCACTTCAAACACCAGGTCGTAGAAGTCGAGGCCGAGATCGCGGCCGATCTTGAGAACCTCCCGGATGCGGGGTGAGATCAACGCCGTCGCCTCCTCGCGGCCGGGTCTTGAGCTTGCCTCTGCCGCCCTACTGCTCCTGGGCGAGAAACGCCCGGAGCGCGCTGTAGATCTCGTCCCGGGAATCGATGCAGACCAAGAGGAGGTTGGGGTGCTCCAGCCGGGCCAGGGCGGCGTGCAGCCCGCTTTGGGGACGGCGGGGCTCCTTGCCGCCGGAACCGTAAAAGCTCCCCCACCCGCCGTAGCGGATCTCGCCGTAGCCCACCATGCGGCAGACGTCGAGGAGCTGGCGCACCAGCTCGCCGCAGCGCTCGTTGTCGGCGGCGAGGTTCTCCCCGTCCGAAAAATGAAAGGCGTAGTTGCTCCACTTGGCGGCCGGGTGATACTCCCGGATGTGGCGGAGGGCCAGCCAATAGGCGGACGAGCAGCGGGTGCCGCCGCTGCTGGAAACGGTGAAAAACTCCTGCTCCGAGACGACCTGGGCTTCGACGTCGTGGGAGATGAAGACCAGGTCGACCTCCCGGTACTTGCAGCGCAAGAAGCGGGTGAGCCAGAAGTAGAAGCTCTTGGCGATGTACCGCTTTTCCGTCGTCATGGAGGCGCTGCGGTCCATCAGCATGTACACCGCTGCCCGGGCCCGCGGCCGTTCCCGCACGTTCCAGACGCGAAAGCGCAGGTCGGAGTCGTCAAAGGCCCCGATCCTCGCCTCCCCCTTGGCGGCGTGGCGCTTTACGTTCTGCAGCAAGGTGCGGCGCTTGTCCAGGTTGTTCATCAGCCCCCGGCGGCGCACGTCGTCGAAGCGGATCTCCTCCGCGTCGATCCCACCCGCTTCGGCCGGCGCGAGGCGGGGGAGGTTGAGGTCCTCCAGCATCAGCTCGACCAGGTCGTCCACTTCCACCTCGGCTTCGTACACGTCCTCGCCGGGCGCGTCCCCCGGCGCAAAGCCGCCGCTCCCCTGGCCGCCGCGCCGGGCGATGATGTCGCCGGGCTCTCCGGGCCCGTGCCCGGCGCCTTCCGTCACCTGCCTCCCGTAGCGAAAGCGGTACTGGTCGAGGTAGCGGACGGGCACCCGGACCTTCCGGTCGCCCCGGGACGAGATGATGGTCTCTTCCACGATGAGGTGGCGCAGGTTCTTGCGGATGGCCTCGCGAACCCGGGCTTCGTGCCGCTGGGCGTCTTTGGGACCCCTGCGCCGCAGGTCCCAGGGAATCTCGCCGCGCACCATGCACGTCACCTCCGTGGCACGGGGTGGATCCCCTACTTCTCCCGCGCCAGGAGCGACGACACGTACTTCAGCAGCTCGTTGGCGCAGTCGCTGCAGTACCCTTCCCGGCGGATCAGGGTGTCGATCACCTGGTTGATTCGCTTGAGCTGGTCTTCGTCGGGGTTTCGCGCCGAGACGGTCAACTTGATGGTGTCCCGCCGCTCTTCGAAGAGCTGGCGCTCAAGGGCTTCCCGGAGCTTCTCGTGGGTGGTGTAGTCGAACTCCTCGCCCCGGCGCTTGGCGATGGCCACTTTGCGGAGGATCTCGTTGCGGAAGGAGTCCTTGGCGCTTTCTGAGACGTTCACCTTTTCCTCGATGGAGCGCATCAGCCGCTCGTCGGGCTGGCGCTCCTCCCCGGTGACGGGGTCGATGATCACCGAGTCGTCCAGGTAGGCTTCGACGTTGTCCAGGTAGTTGCTGAGGAGCGTCGCCACCTCTTCTTCAAACGAGACGAAAAACGCCTTCTGCACGTCCACCCGGGCGATTTCGTCGTACTCCTTGCGGGCGTCGGCGATGAGGCCGATGTACTCCTCTTTCTCCTTTTCGCTCAGCGAAGGGTGGACCTCGATCCCCTCTTTCACCGCCCGGAGGGCGTCGATGGGGTTGATGCACTTCACCCCCTCCCGGATCAGCGACGACGAGATCCGGTTGATGATAAACCGGGGCGAGATGCCGTCCATCCCCTCCCGCATGGCTTCGGCCTTGATCTTCTTGACGTCCTTCTGCGTGAAGCCCTCCACGTCTTCGCCGTTGTAGAGCTTCATCTTTTTCACCCGGGTGAGGTTGGCGTGCTCCGGCTCCTCCAGGCGGGTCATCACGGCGAACATCGCCACCACCTCCAGGGTGTGGGGGGCGATGTGGATCTGCCGCAGGCGGCCGTGGCTCAGGAGCTTGCGGTAGATGCGCACCTCCTCCGACACCTTGAGGTTGTAGGGGATGCGCACCGTGATCATGCGGTCCTTGAGGGCTTCCGACCGCGGGTCGGCCATGAACTCCCGGAACTCGGCCTCGTTGGTGTGCGCGACGATGCACTCGTCGGCGTAGATCAGCGGGAACCGCCCGGTCTTGATGTTCCGCTCCTGGGCCAGAGTGAGGAGGACGTAGAGGAACCTCTCGTCCGCTTTGAGCATCTCGATGAACTCCATCAGGCCCCGGTTGGCCACGTTGAGCTCGCCGTCGAAGCGGTACGCCCGGGGGTCCGACTCGGCGCCGTACTCGCCGATCTTGGACAGGTCGATGGAGCCCACCAGCTCGGCGATGTCCTGGCTCTTGGGGTCGGACGGGACAAAGGTGCCGATGCCCACCCGGTCTTTCTCCGAGATGAAAATGCGCTTGACGGGGACGCGGTAGATGTCGTTGTCGTAGCGCTCCTTGAGATTCAGGGCGCAGCGGGGGCAAAGCTCCCCTTCGATGGCCACGCCCAGCCGCTCCCGGAACGCCTCCCGCAGCTCATGGGGGATCAGGTGCAGCGGCTCCTCATGCTGCGGGCAGTCGGCGATGGCGTAGAGCGCGCCCTCGTCCGTGCGGCTGTACGCCTCAAGGCCCCGTTTGAGCCGGATCACCAGCTCGCTCTTGCCCGAAGACGGCGGGCCGTAGAGGAGGAGGATCCTCCGGCGCACGTCGGAGCCGTACGCCGCCGCTTTGAAGTACTCCATCACCTGGGCCAGCGCGTCGTCGATGCCGAAGAGGTGCTCAGAGAAAAAGAGGTACCGCTCCCGGTCGTTCTCCTCGTCAAACTCCACGCCGGCGCTGCGGATCATGTCGTAAAGCCTCTCGTGAGCCGGCCGCGCGATCTTGGGGTTCTCGGCAACGAGCTGGAGGTAGTCGCGAAAGGTCCCTTCCCACGGGGCAGCCCGCTGCCTGCTGCGGTGCTCGTCGAGGAGCTGAAAGAGGTCATCCATGCTCGGCAAGCCTCCCGCTTCCATCCTATTCAGGCGCGGGCAAACCCTATCCACCCGGAAGGCGGCCTAGCTCGAAAAACCGCTCGCAGGGCAGTACTTCGGAGGCCGGTGTCGAATAGGCGAAAGGGGCACACCCGGCATCCCCAGCGAGCCGGACCGGCGGACGCGCCAAGGCACGGGAGGATGAGAAGGAGGTTGCACGTGATGAAGCCCGATCTTCACCAGATGATGCGCGTGGGGATTGTCGCCTTCATGGCCTTTCCCGAGCTTTCCAGCGGCGACGGGCCGGTGCTCGAGGCCATCGAGGAGATCTGCCACGACCCGTTCTTTGAAAGCATCGAGGTCACCCGGATCAACGACGGGGCGGTGCGGAAGAAGGTGGCGGAGATCCTCGCCGCAAGCCAGATGGAGGTGGGTTTCGCCTGCCAGCCCATCCAGCTTTCCGGCGGGCTCGACCTCAACTCCCCGGACGAAGGCGAGCGGAAAAAGGCCGTCGAGACGCTCATCGGCTACCTGCCCATGGCCAAGGAGCTGGGCGCCACCAAGTTTGCGCTCCTCAGCGGGCGGGATCCGGGGCCCGAAGGGCGGGACGCGGCCATCGAGCGGCTCGTCGATTCGCTGGCGCAGGTGTGCGAAGCCGCCCGCGGGTATGACCTGGCCGTCGCGCTGGAAGTGTTCGACCGGGAGATCGACAAGAAGGCCGTCATCGGGAGCACCAAGGACGCCGTGCGGGTGGCGGCCCGCCTGCGGCCGCAGTTCCCCGACTTCGGCCTCATGCTGGACCTGTCGCATCTCCCACTGCAAGGGGAGAGCTCGCGGGAGGCGCTCACGCTGGCGAAGGATTACATCACCCACATCCACGTGGGCAACTGCATCCTCGACCCGGAGCACCCGCTCTACGGCGACAGCCATCCCCGGTTCGGCGCCCCCGGCGGGGTGAACGACGTGGCAGAGCTGGCCGAGTTTCTCCGGGTGCTGCGGGACATCGGCTACCTTTCCGAGGGGATCACCCGCACCGTCGCCTTCGAAGTGAAGCCGATGCCGGGCGAGTCGCCCCAAATTGTCATCGCCAACGCCAAGCGGACGCTGCGGGCCGCCTGGCGGCAGGTGTGAGCCGGATCAAAGAAGCCCGGCTCGGTCCCCCGCCGAGCCGGGCTCTTCCGTCCCTGCCTACTTCTGCAGCGGTTCCCTGGGCGGGACGTTGTCCCACGTGATCTCAGGCCCTCTTACAGGGGCCGCCCAGCGGACGGCGTTCAGGATCACCCGCCCGATCTGGGGGTTGTGGTAGGTGGGATGGGTCTCGTGCCCTGGGCGGAAGTAGAAGATCTTCCCCTTGCCCCGGTAGAAGCAGCACCCGCTGCGGAAGACCTCCCCGCCGGTGAACCAGCTGACAAAGACCAGCGTGTCGGGCTCGGGGATGTCGAAGAACTCGCCGTACATCTCCTCTTCTTCAAGCTCGATGGCCTCGCCGATTCCCTCGACGATGGGATGTCCCGGCGCGACCACCCAGAGCCGCTCCCGTTCGCCCGCCTCTCTCCACTTGAGCGAGCACGTGGTGCCCATCAGCCGCTGGAAGATCTTGGAGTAGTGCCCCGAGTGGAGCACGACGAGCCCCATCCCGCCCAGGACGGCCTTGTGCACCCGGTCGACCACGTGGTCCGCCACCTCGTGGTGGGCGATGTGGCCCCACCAGATCAGGACGTCCGTCTGGTCGACCACCTCCTGGGTGAGGCCGTGCTCCGGCTCGTCGAGCGTCGCGGTGCGCACCGCGATGCCGGGATGAGGCCGCAGGTGCGCGGCGATGGCCTCGTGGATCCCGGCGGGATAGATGCGCTTGACTCTCTCGTCCTGCTGCTCGTGGCGAAACTCGTTCCAGATGGTGACGCGGATGGTGTTGGGCATCTCTTCGACTCCTCCGGGCCCTGCGGGCGGGAAATGCGGAAAGCGGGTCCCGCTCGGCGGGGAGCGGGCCTTCCTCCCGCGTTTTTCGCGCGCCGCAAATCTCGCGCGCGAGGATTTCCTTGAACCGCCGGGAATCTCCTCCCGTGGATCCAAAACGTTTTGGATCTTCTCCAATCCTTTGCCAGGAGCCGGGTGACCACCGTTGACGCACCGCGCCTCAGCCCTCCGCTACAGCAAATCGCACCGCCTGGACGACCCGTACGTCGTCGCGGGGCGCAGGACGTATCTCATCGGGACGCAGGACGGGCGCTTCCCGGACATGGGAGACCACCTCCGGCACGAGATGGGCGGCATGTGGAGCCACCCCATCAAGGTGCTGGACGGCTTTTGGCTCGGCCTGGGCGATAGCCTCGCCGGCGCCCGGTGGCTCCCGCCCGCCGAGCGGTTTGAGACCTCGCCGGTCTCGGCCCGCCACATCTATCCCGCGGTGTCGGGGTTTGCCGTCGAACGGGAGACGTGGGTGCCGCACGACGAGGAGGCGCTGGTCATTTCGTACACGTTCCGCCGGGCTGTCCCGCAGGCCGGCCCCAAAGCCCCGCGCCCGGCGGCGCCGGAGCGCGCAGGGGCGCCGGCGGCAGAGCCCGCGGAGAACGCCGCGCCCGGGGCCGGGGGCACCCTCCCCGTCGTGCTGCTCTTTCGCACGGACCTCCAGGGCGTCTGGCTCAGCGAGCGCCTGGGCTGGACGGACGGTCCCGACCAGGCCTTCATCCTGCCGCACGGGCTGGTGCACGCCCGCGACAGCGAGATGCCGTTTCACGCCGCCATCGGGCCGGTCCCGGAGGATGAAACCGCGGTGCAGCGCATCGAGATCGGGCACGACCTGTGGGGACCGGAAAAGACCCACGGCCAGGGCATCTCCATCGCCTTCTTCGCCCGCCTGCCGCTGGCCCCGGACGGGCGGGCCTCGCTCACCTTCGTCGTGAGCAGCTCGTGCCAAACGGAGGACGAGGCGCTGGCCACCTGGCGGCGGGTGGCCCCCCACACCGGGGCTCTCCAGGCCCGCAAAGCCGAGGAGATGAGCCGCCTCCTGGCGCACAGCCGGCTTCAGGTCCCGGACCCGGAGATCCAGGCGCTCTTCGACGACATCAAGGTAGGCTACGAGCAGCTCTACCGGGACGTGCCTTCGCTGGGCAAGGGCCTCGGCGCCGGCCTGCCCGAGTACCCGTGGTGGTTCGGCTGCGACAACACCTACGCCCTCCTCGGCGCCCTGTGCGTCGGCCGGCTGGAGATGGCCCGGCACACGCTGCGGCTGCTGGCGAGGGTGAGCCGGGAGCACAACGGCGACGGCCGCATCGTCCACGAAGTGACCACCAACGGCGTGGTGTACAACCCGGGCAACGCGCAGGAGACCGCCCACTTTGCCATGGCCGTGTGGGAGACTTTCTGCTGGACCGGCGACCTGGAGTTCCTGCGCGAGCTCTATCCCCTCTGCCGCCAGGGCGTTCTGGACTGGCTCTTCCGGTCGCAGGATTCCGACGGGGACCTGCTTCCCGAAGGCTACGGCATCACGGAGATCGCCGGGCTCAACTGGGAGCTGATCGACACCGCCGTCTACGGCCAGCGGGCCCTCGCCGCCCTGGCGGAAATGGCCCGCGTCCTCCAGGACCCCGCCACGGAGCAGGAGGCCAGCCGGCTGGCGGACCGGCTGGCCCGGGCCATCGACGACCGCTTCTGGCTCGAGGAGGAGGGGCTGTACGCCGACCTGATCGCTCCGCCCCGCATCATGCTCCCGCGGCTCGAGGCGATGCGGGCCGAGCCCGGCTACCAGAGCCCGGGGATGGCGGAGAGACTGGACGAGATCGAGCGGATCTGCCGGGAGAGCGACGCCGGCCGAGAACTGCCGTGGCTCTTTAAGACGTGGGTGATCTTCTGCCCGCTGGAGGTGGGGCTGTCCGGCAGGGAGCGGGCGGAGCGCGCGCTCCGCCGGATGGAGAGTTCGGAGTTTACCGGCTTGTTCGGGGTGTACCTTTCTGGCTACAGCCAAACGCACCAGATGACCATCTCCACCGGCGTGGCGGCGGTGGCGGAAGCCCGCTACCGCCGGATGGACGCGGCGCTGGGGTACATCCGGCAGATCGCCGGCACCCGGCTGCTGCGCTTTCCCGGCGCCCCCAGCGAGATGTCGCCCGCCGGCGGCTGCTTCGTCCAGGCGTGGACCGGCTACGGCGTGGCCGTGCCCATCGTCCGGCACTTCCTGGGGCTTGAACCCCTGGCGCACCAAAAGCGGATCCGCCTCTCCCCCTGCCTCCCGGCCGCTTGGGACTGGGCGCGCCTTGACGCCGTGCGCGTCGGCGACCAGCGCCTGGACCTGGCCGTCGCCGTGGACCGCACGGCAGGCGAAGTGCGGGTGGAGATTCATGGGCTGGACCCGGACTGGACCGTCGACGTGGAGATCGCCCCGGCGTGGTACGGCCTCCCGGCGGGACGGTACGTCCTGGAGGTGAACGGCGAGGTACGGGTCAGCGGCGGGAGCGGCCCTCTCTCGGCCAACTGGAGGAGCCGGGGGCGCGACCACATCGCGCTGAAGCCCGCCGAAAAAGGGGGCGCAGCCCGGTGATGGCCCGGTGAACCGCGGCGGGGCGTCCGACAAGCGAGGGGTCACCCTGAGAGACGTGGCCAAAGCGGCCAACGTCTCCATCACCACCGCCAGCCGGGCGCTGGCCGGCTATCCCGACGTCAGCCCGAGAACGAGGGCGAGGGTCCGGCAGATCGCCCAACAGCTCGGGTACACGCCGGACTTCATCGCGCAGAACTTGGTCCGCAGGGAGCCCACGCTGGTCGGCGTGTACATCGACGACCAGGGCATCCCCTTGGCCGAGCAGCCCTTCTTTCTCCCTGTCCTCTGCGGCGTGCGGGACCAGGCGGCGGAGCTGGGCCAGCACGTCTTGCTGCTGGCCCGGCGGCCCGGCAGCCCCAGCGCCCCGGAACGCATTGAAGCCGTCATCAAGGGCACCCGCATCGCCGGGCTGATCGTCATGGGCCTGACCGACGACCATCCCTACCTGGACGAGCTGGAACGGCTGGGCGTTCCCACCGTCACCATCGACATCACACCTCGCGGCCGGCGGATGGTGATGGTCACGTCCGACAACACGGCGCAGGCCGCCGCCGTCACCAGCCACCTGATAGAGCAAGGCTGCCGCCGGATTCTCTTCGTCGGCGGCCAGCCCAACACCGCCGTGCACCGCGCGAGAGAGCAGGGCTATCGCGACGCCCTGCGCCGGCACGGGATGCCCGCCGCAGCGGCGCGGGTGGTCTACGGCCACTTCAGCCGGGAGCAAGCGTACGCCGCCGTGCGGGCCGCCTGGCGGGAGGCGCCCTTTGACGCGGTGTTCGCCGCCAGCGATCTGATGGCCGCCGGGGCTCTCCGCGCCCTGGCCGACCTGGGCCTCTCCGTCCCCCACGACGTGGCCGTGGCCGGTTTCGACGACCTTCCCCTGGCCCAGCACGTCACACCCCCGCTCACCACCGTCCGGCAAGATCCGGTGGCCATGGGCCGGGCTGCCGCGCTGGCGCTCAAGCGCCTGGCCAGCCAGGAGCCGGCGGGCCTCCAAGACCGGGAGCCGGGCGACCCGGCATCTCATCCCAAAGTGGTCGAAGTCAGAGGCCAGCTGGTGGTTCGCGCTTCTTCGTTAAGGGCCCGCCGGTGAACGGGGCAAAGACCGCGCCGCTGCCGCGCGTGGCCCCGGAAAGGCGAACGCCCTGCCAAGGGCGAAGGCAGGGCGTTCACCTGACGTGCACCATGGAGTTGCTGTGGAGGAAAATTGAAACGGCACACGATTCACTGAGCAGCTGTCGCTGGCAGCCAGCGGTTCAAAGGTCCGTGGGGTCGCTGCGCAGCCTACACTTTCTTTCCCGCCACCAGCTCCCGCAGCATCTGATACTCTTCAGGTGTCAGGCCTGTGCTGACGGTTGCCGGGCGGAACAGCCCCAGTTTCCCCAGAAGTCTGACCAGGAAACGCCTCACCATCGACCACGCCCTCCCGACCAAGAACGTGTCTCGTTCAGCAAAGCGCTCCGTGCGCTCCGCTCGCCGCCCGCCGGACAGCGCTGCGTCGACCTCGCAGCTTCCACCCCCCCTTGCGGCGGCGGCTGAGTTCTCACAGGCCCCCGAACACGCCGTGGATGACGGGCATCCATCCAGCGCACCCCAGAGTACCCGTCCGGCACACCTCACTGCCTCCGGTGCACCGGAGAGGCGCCGCACCGTCCCGGCGCATTCCCGGTGCGCCGGGGCGATGCAAAAAGTTGTATAGATGAAAAAAGCCTGCTCGTGCCCTCGTCACCCCGCGGCACTCGCAGGCAAATCAAGACGACGAGCGGCAACCTGACGGTCATAGCACCCGTGCCCGAAGCGGTGCACGAATGCCTTAGACTCACGGCTTTGCGTCCCCGGCTTTCGCCGGGTTTGCCCTTTTCGCTTGTCTTGCGTCTTGGTTTTTCTCGATTGGTTTCGGGTCGACCTAGGGTCGACCGTCCCCTATTCCACCTCTTTTAGGTGGTTCATTCCTTTTCGTCATCGTCCGAGAGATTCCTTCATGAGACTATTAGAAATTATCCACGAACCTATAAGAAAATACCGCCCGGCGCCGGGAGGGTCAGGCCAAGGCCGCCCAGAGCAGGCACAAGAGGGCGATCAGTCTCGGCCCCTGGCGCCCGGCTGCCTCCCCGCCCCAGCGGGAGAGCAGGGAACCGCAGAGCTTTCGTACCCGGGCCTCCAAGGGTCCCGACACCAACACGGCGGCGGCGATCAAGAGAGGAGCCAGCTCCTGCATGGCCAGCCAGGCCGCCAGCGCAACCAACGCCACCGCCAGTTCCAGGCTGCTGGTCAAGGACAGCGCCGTGATCCGCACCCGCGGGGCCGGAGGTTGTTCCCTCATCATCTGTTCTGCCTCCTCTTCCTGGGATTTCACGTCACTTCCCGCCGGCGCTCGCTCCGCTCTCACGTCCGGATGTCCCACGGCCGTACGGGTCGTCCGCCTGCCTCTACTCTATGCGGCCCGAAGACCGCGTAGAGATGCCGGCCGCCCACAATTCCCGCGGCAAGGATTCCGGCGCGGCGCTCTGGAATTGGCCGTCTATGAGTGGGTATGGAGTATAAGATGAGGACTGCGCCTGCGGGACGAAAGGGGTAGCAGCACATGACGTTGACCGTGATCGAACGAGCGCAAGCCGCCGGCGATTGGCACATCGGCTATCTCGACGGAAAACCCGCCATCGGCAACCGCCGGGGCGAATGGTTCTTGCTGAACAGCGACGCCTTCGTCCACAACCCCGGGCAAAGTTTGATCTGGGTGGTCAAGCTGGACGACGGTGTCTGGGAGTGCATCCATGAAAAGCTCTGGCCCCAAGGGGAGCCCATCCCGGCCCCCGACACGGGAACGCAGCCCGACTACGTCGAAGGAGACGGCGAAGCGGAAGAATTTCGCGAAGGAGGCGATGGGCGTTGACCCGGGCTTTGGGCGGAACCCGCGGCCGCTTTCTCCCCTCGCTCTTTCTGGGGGACCTCGTCGTGGTCATCATCTTCACGCTGCTGGGCATGATCGAACACGGCACCGCCCGCGGCGCGCTGTCCGTGCTGATCACGGCAGTGCCTTTTCTCATCGCCTGGGTGGCCATCGGCCTTTGGCTCGGCGTCTTTTGGGAGCGGGCGGTGACGGGCGTCGGGCCTGCCGTCCGGAGCGCCGCCCTGGCGTGGCTGCTCACGATTCCCATCGCGATGCAGCTCCGGGTCCTCTTGCTCCAGCGCGGCGCGCCGCTGCTTTTTGCCGTGGTCGCCTTTCTGCTGGGCGCGGCCTGCCTGATCGCGTGGCGCGTGGCCTACACCTTGCTGCGCCGCCGCTTCGCACATCCCGGCGCCGCCTCCTCCCCCGAATGAGCCGGCACGGGAAGCAGGGCTCGCCGCGCCGCAGCCTCGCGAGGCCGCACGCGCCTTCGGCCGGGCGGCCGGACCGTTCTTGCCTCGCCCGCGAACGACGAGGACCCCGGCGAAGAGGCTCGTGGACCTCTCTGCCGGGGTCCATGACGCGTGCGGCTCCACTGCGCCGGGCCGCTCCCGCCCGGCTGGAAGCTGGCCGCCTTCTTACTTGCCAATCATCTCCTTGACCAGCGCCACCGCCCGCTCGACCGTGAGGCCAAGGTGTGCCGCGGCCTGGGCACCCGGAGCGCTCACGCCGAAGCGCTCGATAGAAAGGATCCGGCCGTTTTCCCCTGCCAAGCCCCTCCAGCCGTGGCCGACGCCCGCCTCCACCACCAGCCTGGGCGTGCCGGCCGGCGCGACCGACTCCTGGTAGGCGGCGTCCTGGCGCAGGAAGAGCTCCCGGTTGGGCACCGACACCACACGGACGCCGATGCCTTCCGTCTCCAGCTGGGCGGCGGCGTCCAGCGCCAGCGCCACTTCGCTCCCGCTGGCTAGGATCACGGCGGCCAGGGCGTTCTCCTCCCGCTTGATCACGTACGCGCCCCGGCTCAGGTCCGGGCGCTCCTGCCGCTCCAGCACCGGCACGTTCTGCCGGGTAAAGAGCAGCACGGTGGGGCCGTCCGTCCGCTTCAGCGCTTCGATCCAGGCCAGGCCCGCCTCGACCGCGTCGGCCGGGCGGTACACCTCCACGTTGGGGATGATGCGGAGCGATTCGGCCTGCTCCACCGGCTGGTGCGTGGGGCCGTCCTCGCCGACGTATACCGAATCGTGCGTGAAGATGAAGATCACCGGCTGCTTCATCAGCGCTGCGAGGCGGATGGACGGCCGCATGTAGTCGGCGAAGGTGAGGAAGGTGGACCCGTACACGCGGAAGCCGCCGTGGAGCTGCATGCCGTTGAGCATGGCGCCCATGCCGTGCTCCCGCACGCCGAAGTGGAGGTTGCGGCCGCCGTACTCGCCCTTGGTCACCGCGGCGGCGCCTTCAATGTAGGTCTTGGTCGAAGGATGCAGATCGCCCGAGCCGCCCACCAGGTACGGCACCCGCTCGGCCAGCTTCTGGAGCACCTTGCCCGCCGCGGCCCGGGTGGCGACCTTCTCGCCCGGCGCAAACTCGGGCAGGGCGCTTTCCAGATCCTCGGGCAGCTCGAGGCCGAAGGCCTTGTCCCACTCGGCCCTCAGCTCGGGATACGCCTTGGACCAGGCTTCAAAGCGCTCCTTCCACGCGGCGCTCTCCTTGGCCAGCTCCTTCTTGCGCTCGTTGAAGAACTCGTACACCTCGGCGGGGACGTAGAACGGCTCCTCGGGCCAGCCGATCTTCGCCTTGAGCGCGGCGATGTTCTCGGCACCCAGCGGGTCGCTGTGCACCTTGGAGGTGCCGGCGATGGGCGTGCCCCAGCCGATGGTGGTCTTGGTCACGATGAGGCTCGGCCGCTCCGTCTCGGCCTGAGCGGCGCGGATCGCTTCCTCCACCGCCGCCATGTCGTGTCCGTCCACGAAGAGCACGTGCCAGCCGTAGGCTTCGTAGCGCTTGGCCACGTCCTCGGAGAAGGCCAGGGACGTCTTGCCCTCGATGGTGATCTGGTTGTCGTCGTAAAAGACGATGAGCCGGCCCAGGCCCAGGTGGCCTGCGAGAGACGAGGCTTCAGCGGCGACGCCTTCCATCAGGTCGCCGTCGCTGGCAATGACGTAGGTGTAGTGGCCCACGATCTCATGCCCCGGCCGGTTGAAACGGGCCGCCAGCATCCGCTCGGCCAGCGCCATGCCCACGGCGTTGGCGATCCCCTGTCCCAGGGGTCCGGTGGTGGTCTCTACCCCCGGCGTCTCGCCGTGCTCGGGATGGCCGGGCGTCGCCGAACCCAGCTGGCGGAACCTCTTGATCTCATCCAGCGAAAGGTCGTAGCCCGACAGGTGGAGCAAGCTGTAGAGCCACATCGACCCGTGGCCCGCCGAAAGGACCACCCGGTCGCGGTCAGGCCACTCGGGCCACGCCGGGTCGTGGCGCAGGATCTTGCCGTAGAGGAGCGCGCCGACCTCGGCCATGCCCAGCGGCAGGCCCGGGTGTCCTGACTTTGCCGCCTCGACCGCATCCGCCGTCAAGGCGCGCACTGTGTGGGCAACTCGCTGCAGCATCGTGGCTAACCTCCAGGGTTGAGTTTGACGTGATCCAGGCACGCCGCCTGTGTTCGGGATGCCTTGATCTGGCACGGGGAAGGAGTAAGGCAAAGCGGCCCTTTACACCTTCGACGCCCGCGCCGATTCGCCTCCGGAAAAGTTGGGATTCGCTTCGCGTTCGCCCGTCTTCGGCGCTCAGCCCGACATCTCCAGGATCCGGTCCCACAAGGGATCCGGCACGGGCATCACGGAAAGGCGCGAGATCCGCACCAGCTCCCAGGAGGCAAAGGCGGGATCCGCCTTGATGGCGGCCAGGGTCACCGGATTGGGCAGCGGCCGCACCGCTTCCAGGTCCACCGCGATCCAGCGGGGATCGCCCGCCTCCGGGTCCGGGTACGGCTCCGAGACCACCCGGGCCAGGCCGACGATGGCTTTGACGTTCCCCGTGTGGTAGACCATCACTTCGTCTCCGGGCCGCATGGCCCTGAGGTGCTTGAGCGCGGCGAAATTCCGCACGCCGTCCCAGCGGTCGCGCCCTTCCCGCTGAAGGTCATAAAAGGAATATTCCTCGGGTTCCGTCTTCACCAGCCACCGGGCCATCCGGAAAGCACCTCCTCCATCGCCGCGGCCCAAAGACCACCCGGCCCGGGCGTTTCATCCGCCGCGGCCCCGGCCGGGCTCAGATCTCCTGCTTGCCGATCTTCGCCAGGAGCCGCAGGTAGCCGTCGATCACCGTGTCGGCCAGCTTCTGCACCTGGTAGCGGTCGATCTTCTCCGGCCGCAGGGGCACGAACCGCTCCCGGCCGAAGGGCGACCCCGCCGGCTCGTCCGAACCCACTTCCGCCACGGCCCGGCGCAGCCCTTCCGAAAGCGCCCCGCCGGCTCCCGGGCCGGCCTGGTACCGCTCGGAAAGCGCTTCGTCCACCCGCAGCAGGACGTTGACGGTGATGTCGCCCGCCCGGTCCCGGGCAGCGGGGATAGTGGAGAGGCCCCGGTCGGTGATCTCGATGGAGCCCAAGAGCGGGGCCGGCCCCCGGCCCGCCTCCAAGGCGATGACGAAGCAGCCGGGAAAGCGCTGGGCCAGCTCCGCCATGCACTCCTCCCAGGTCTCCGCCGTCACCGGGCGGTCGCTGGTGCCGAGGACGTTGGGGTAGTACTTGACGGTTTCGTCGGCCACCAGCGGGCCGAGCCGGCCGACGGGATCCTCCGGGTCCCCGGTGCACAAAAAGCACACGTCCGCCCGTCCCGAGGAGGTGTACGCCTCTGCCAGAGCCCGGGCCAGGCGGAAATCGGCCGTCCAGTGTTGGGGATTGACGCGAATCACCCGAAGTCAAGCCCTCCTTGCACCGGTTCGATCAGTTCGGGGTCGTCGTGGGCCGCCGAGTTGACCCGGGGGCTCACCTCGTACGCCTCCATCTCCCCGGCGGGGTACGGCCGCAGGAGCGGGCGGACCCCGTCGCCGGGCACGTCCGGGTCCAGCCACATGTCGATGGCCTCTCCCGTCAAGATCACGGGCATGCGGTCGTGAATCTTCCCCACCAGCTCGTTGGCGGTGGTGGTGAGGATGGTGCACGTAAAGAGGGGCTCATCCGCCACCCGGGTGTTGCTCTCCCAGAGCCCCGCGAAGGCGAACACCCGCCCCCCGCGGAGGCGAAAACGCATGGGGATCTTGGTTCGGCCCTCTTTTCGCCACTCGTAAAAGCCGTCGGCGGGGATGATGCACCGCCGCTGTTCAAACGCCCGCTTAAACGAAGGCTTTTGGCTCACGCTCTCCGAACGGGCGTTGATCATCTTGTACCCGATGGAGATCTCCTTCGCCCAAGGCGGGATCAGGCCCCAGCGGAGCATCGCCGCCCGCCGCTGGCCGCCGCTGTCCCGGGCGGCCAGGACCAGCTGGCCCGGGGCGATATTGAAGCGAGGGCGGTAGTCCTCGGGGATGGAGAGGAGCCCCAGCTCATCCATGAGCACTGGTCCCGTCTGGGTCAACGTGAAGCGCCCGCACACCGGACGTTCCCCCACCGGCAGTGATTTGGCCCGCAAGGGCGCACGGGATGCCCCGGCCCGAAGGCCGGCACGCCGCCGTCCACGGTATCAGTAGAGGAGTCTTCCCCGTCGCGCCGGGCGGCCCCTTCCCGCGCGGGTCCCGCGCGGCCGGGGCTGCTCCCGCCCAGCCCGGCCTCCTCGCGACCCGCGCTACTCCCGCCCGGGGCCGGCGCCTTCCGCCGGCAGCCAGAACCAGATGCGCGTCCCCTTTCCCAGCTGGCTTTGGACGCCCAGCCGGCCCTTGTGCCGCTCGATGGTGTGCTTCACGATGGAAAGGCCCAGCCCTGTCCCGCCCTCTTTGCGCGAGCGGGCTTTGTCCACGCGGTAAAAGCGCTCGAAGATCCGGTCCAGCTGGTCTTCGGGTATTCCGACGCCGGTATCGGCGACGGTGACCCGCACGCCCAAGGGCGCGCCCGGGCCCCCGGCCCCGTCCGGGCGCGGGCTTCCCCGCCCGGCGGGCCCCGGGTCCGCCGCCGGCTCTACCGTCACCGTGACGCTGCCCCCGCTCTCCGTGTACTTCACGGCGTTGTCCACCAGGTTGAGCAGCGCCTGGCGGATCGCAGCCCCGTCGCCCAGCACCTCCGGCAGCTCGCGGCCCTCCACCGCGTCCACGGCGAGGCGCAGCCCCTTGGCCTCGGCCCGCTTTCGCACCAGCTCGGTCACCTCGTGGGCCAGGGCAGCCAGGTCCAGCGGTTCCCGGGCCAGGGCCCCCGCCGGACCTTCCAGCCGCGACAGGTGCAGGAGGTCGTTGATGATCGCGATGAGCCGGGTGGTCTCCCCGTGCATGATTTCCAGGTACCGCTTGGTCCGCTCGGGGTTGAGGTAGGAACCGTCCTGCAGGGTCTCGATAAACCCGTGGACAGCGGTGAGCGGCGTGCGCAGCTCGTGGGAGACGTTGGCGACGAAGTCGGAGCGGATCCGTTCAAGGCGCAGCAGTTCGGTCTGGTCGTGAAAGACGCAGACCGCGCCGGCCGCGCCCTCGCCGGGGGTGCGGATGGGCGAGATCACCACATGATAGGTGCGCATCTCCGCCGGAGAGGCACCCAGATGCAGCGTGGCCGAGACTTCCGTGCGTTCCGCCACCGCCTTTTGGATCAGAGCGATGCACTCCTGGTCCTGGATCACTTCACGGACATCGCGGCCCACCGCCTCGCCGGCGGGCATTCCGGAGGGCCCGGCCGGCACCCGCTCTCGCGCCTTCTTCCCCGCGAGGGGAAACACGTCCAAGGCAGGGCGGTTGGCAAAGAGGATGGAGAGCGACGGGTCGACCGCGATGACAGGATCGGCCAGGCTCTCGAGCACCGCCTCCACCGTGGCCCGCTCGTGGGCCAGCTGCCCGAAGCGGCTCTGCCGGCGGGCGCTGAAGCGCTGGAGGGCAGCGGCCAGGCGGAGCGCCTCCTCGTCTACCGCGAGGCGTTCCGCCTCGGCGGCGGCCGCCGGTGCGGCGCCGTTCTCCTCGGAGCTCTCCGAGTCGTGCCGGTCGAGCCGCTGCACCATCCCCGTGAGCAGGCGCAGTACCGCCGGCACCCGGGCCGCCGCCGCGATCCCGTACCCCGCGGCCGCGGCGGAGGCCAGGGCCGCGGCCCACCCCCAGCCCGCGGCGCCCGCTGAAAACAGGTGCACCGCCGCGGCGGCCAGCAGGGCGGCGGCGGCGTGGGTCGCCAGCGCCTGGCGGACCAGGCGGCTGCTGAGCCACCCTTTCATTGCGGCGGGCTCTCCCGCATCCGGTACCCCAGGCCGTGCACGGTTTCGATGGCCTCGGCGTACTCGGGAAACTCTTCGAGCTTTTGGCGGAGCCGGCGGATGTGCACGTCCACGGTGCGGGTGCCGCCCATGTACTCGTACTCCCAGAGCTTTTCGAGGAGAAAGTCCCGCTGGAAGATGCGGCCCGGGTTGCGGGCCAAAAGGTGCAGCAGGTCAAACTCGCGGGGCGTCAGCGAGAGCCGCTGGCCGTTGATCTCGGCGCTCCGCTTCTCCAGGTTGAGCACCAGCCGGCCGTAGCGGACGGTCTCCCCGCTCACCACCGCCTCCGGGACCCGCCGGAGGACCGCTTTCACCCGGGCCAAGAGCTCCCGCGGGCTGAAGGGTTTCGTTATGTAATCGTCCGCCCCCATCTCCAGGCCCAGCACCCGGTCGACCTCGTCCGCCCTGGCGGTCAGCATGATGATGGGTACCTGGCTCTCCTGGCGGATCCGGCGGCAGACCTCGATCCCGTCGACCCCGGGGAGCATGATGTCCAGGATCACCAGGTCCCACGGTTCCTCTCTAAACCGGGCCAGGGCCTCGTCCCCGTCAAAGGCGGCCTCTGCTTCGTACCCCGCGTCCTCCAGGTTCACCAGGATCAGCTCGACGATGGACGGCTCGTCGTCGACCACCAGGATCTTCTTGGCCATGCGCTCAAGGTCTCTCCTTCACCGGGTGTGGGACGGGCCGCACGCTTCTCGCGCCGGCGGAGCCCTTCGCGAACGACGTCGATTCCATTATATCTCACCCGCATTTCTCAGGCTTTCCGGCGGACCGGGAAGCCCCGGATCCTAAGCTGCCGCCGGCAGGCCTTTCCAGTCTCATCCGAACCGCCCCGTGACGTACCTCTCCGTCTCCGGATGGACAGGCCGCGCAAACAGGATCGCCGTCTCCTCAAACTCCACCAGGCGTCCGGCGAGGAAAAAGGCCGTCTCGTCGGCGATCCGGGCCGCCTGCTGCAGGTTATGGGTGACGATGACGATGGTGAGCTGCTCTTTAAGCGAGAGAATGAGATCCTCAATCCGGCTGGTGGAGATGGGGTCCAGCGCCGAGCACGGCTCATCCATCAGCAGCACCTCGGGGCCTACCGCCAGCGCCCGCGCGATGCAGAGGCGCTGCTGCTGCCCGCCGGAGAGCGCCAGCGCCGGCGCGCGCAGCCGGTCTTTCACCTCGTCCCAAAGCGCCGCTTTTTGCAGGCTTTCGACAACTCTCTCCTCCACCTGCCGCTTCTTGAGACCCAAAAGGCGAGGGCCGTAGGCCACGTTATCAAAGATGGACATCGCGAAGGGGTTGGGCCGCTGGAACACCATCCCCACCCGGCGGCGAAGCTCCGTCACGTCGACGCCCGGCGCGTAGATGTCCCGGCCCTCGAAAAGAACCCGCCCACTCACCTGCGCGCCGGGGATGAGGTCGTTCATCCGGTTGAAGCAGCGAAGCAGCGTGGACTTGCCGCAGCCCGACGGCCCGATGAACGCCGTCACCCGGTGCTTTTTGATCTCCATCGTCACGCCGCTCAGCGCCTCGGTCTCCCCGTAGCGGACCGAAAGGCCCTCGACGGCGATGGCGGTACCGGCGGGGCCGGCCGCGCCGTTGACGGAGGCGTGCGCATTCGGCCCGCGGCCCGCCGGGCCGGCGTGCTCCCTGCCGCCGCCCACCACCCGCAGCGACGCTGTTCGGAGCGGAACCGGTGTCACCTGGCATTCCTCCTCTAAGAACTCGCCGTTCTCAAACTGCCGTTGCCACACGCTTCTCCCAAACCGCTCCCGCATCGACGTCCCTCGCTCGCCCGGATCCCGTGTCCCCGGGACGTCTGCCGCCTCTTCACCGTCATCCCGGCCCCGCCTTCTCGATCCGGGCGCGGATGCGGTTTCGGAGGCCGATGCCCGCCCCGTTGAGGACCAGCACCACGGCGAGGAGGGTAAACGCCGTCGCAAAGAGCATCGGCCGGGCCGCCTCCACGTTGGGCGACTGAAAGCCCAGGTCGTAGATGAAAAAGCCCAGGTGCATGAACTTGCGCTCAAGGTGTATGAAGGGAAAGAGGCCGTCCACCGGCAGCTCGGAAGCGAGCTTGACGACGCCGGTCATCATCAGCGGCGCCACTTCGCCGGTGGCCCGGGCGATGCCCAGGATCACGCCGGTGAGGATGCCGGGCATGGCGCCGGGGACCACCACTTTCCACACCGTCTCAAACCGGGTGGCCCCCAAGGCGTACGACGCCTCCCGGGCCGCGCGGGGCACCGCGGCGAGCCCCTCCTCGGTCGCGACGATGACCACGGGCAGGGTAAGGAGGGCCAGGGTCAACGAGGCCCACAGGATCCCCCCGGTGCCGAAGGTGGGGGCCGGAAGCCGCTCGGGGAAAAAGGCCCGGTCGATGCTGCCGCCCACCCCGTAGATGAAAAAGCCCAGGCCGAAGATGCCGAAGACGATGGAAGGGACGCCGGCCAGGTTGCGGATGGCGATCCAGAGCGCCCGGGTGAACCAGCCGTCCCGGGCGTACTCTTTGAGGTAGACCGCGGCCAGCACCCCGATGGGCACCACCGCCACGGTCATGATGAGCACCAGCAAGACGGTGCCGAAGAGGGCGGGGAAGATGCCGCCCTCAGTGTTGGACTCCCGCGGCTCGCTGGAGAGAAACTCCCAGAGCTTTGCCGCGTAGAATCCCAGCTTTTCGCCGGGGGACATCGCGTTGGGCCGGTAGATCCGGACGATGCTGGCGACGTCGACGGAAAGCTCGCTGCCGCCGGCCAACGCCAGGACCAGGGTGCGGCCCGAGAGCTGCCGGCGCAGGGCGGCGATCTCCTGGAGCACCTGCTCGTACTGGGCTTGCGCCCGGGCGATGGCCTCCCGGTGCCGCGCAGCGGCCTCCTGGCCCCGGGCCGCGGCCTCCTGGTGCGGGTCGACGCCCTGCAGGCTTGCCGCACCGCCTCCCGCCTGGCGCTCAAGGCGTACCAGAGCAAGGCGAGCCGCCTCGATCCGCCGGTTGATGTCGCCCACCACGTCCCGCTCGAGCCGGCGCAGCTCCCGCCGCAAGGCCGCCGCCTCGGCCAGCATCGCCGGCAGCCGCTCGAGGATCTCGTCTCCCTGGGCTGCCACTTCCCCGTCCTGGAGCAGCCGCACCGGCACGCCGTAGGCGTCGCCCTGTTCCAGCCGCTCCACCACGGCCAGCTCCGGCGGGGCGGACCACCCCGTGATCAGGTCTTCCTCGATCCAGCGGAAGTCGAGGCCGTAGACGTCCCGGTTGCCCACTTTGAGCTGGATGCGGCCGCGCGCCGCCGCTCCGGTGCCGCCGGGAGCCGGGATCCGCTCCCTCCCTGTCACCTGGCCCACCACAAGGCTCCCGTCCGCCAGTTCCAGCTGGACCAGCTCCGCGGGCCAAAAGTACGCCAGTCCCCGGAACGCAACGAGGCCCACCAGGCCGAAGAGCATGATCAAGCAGAGGGCCAGGGCTCCCGCCGCGGTCCAGACCAGCGGATCGCCCGAGCGCCAAAACCCGCGGTTCACAGCCGCTGCACCCGCCTTTGCATCGTGGCGCGGATCCACTCGCCCAGGGTGTTGAGGAGAAACGTGAACGCGAAGAGGAGCAAGGCGGCGACGAACAGCACCCGGTAGAGCGTGCCGCCCACCGGCGCCTCGGGCATCTCCACCGCGATGTTGGCGGAGAGGGCCCGGAAGCCGTTGAAGATGCTGAAGTCCATCACCGGCGTGTTGCCGGTGGCCATCAGGACGATCATGGTCTCGCCCACTGCCCGGCCGACGCCCATCATCACCGAGGAGAGGATGCCGGGCATGGCCGCAGGGATCACCACCCCGCGCACCGTTTGCCACCTCGTGGCCCCCAAGGCCAGCGCGCCGGCGATCTGGTCCCGGGGCACGCTGGAGAGGGCGTCCTCCGAGATGCTGAAGACGACGGGGATCACCGCGAAGCCCATCGCGATGCCCACGATCAGCGAGTTGCGCTGGTCGTAGGGAAGGCCGAAGACGTCAAAGACCCAAAAGCGGAAGTCGCCCCGCATCACTGCGGCTTCGAGCCACGGGCCCAGCGCCAGCGCGGCCCAGGCGGAAAGACCGATCACCGGCGCCAGGAGAAGCACCTCTGCCCCCGCCGGCAGCTGCCGCTTTCCGCCGGTGAGCCGGTGCCAGGTCCAGGCGGCGATGATGAAGGAACCGGGCACGAAGACCGCCATCAGCACCAGCGCCGGAAACCCTTGCGCCACCCGGGGCGCAAGCCACAGCCCCCCGAGAAAGCCCAGCACCACGCTGGGAATCCCCGCCATAATCTCGATGGCCGGCTTGACCACGTTCTGAAGGCGCGGGGTCATAAACTGCGAGGTGTAGACGGCTCCCAGCACGCCCAGGGGAAGGGCAAAGATCAGGGCGTAAACCGTCCCTTTCAGCGTGCCGTAGATCAAGGGCGTCAGGCTGAACTTGGGCTCGAAGGCGTTGCTCCCGCCGGTGGACTGCCACATCCACTGGGGCTCGGGGTACCCCTCGTAATGCACCCGGCCGAAGAGGGTCTTCAGGCTGATCTCCGGGTGCGGAAGGTGGACGCGCCAAAGCTCGACCGCCTCGCCGGAGAGGGCCAGCAGCCCGTCGCTCTTGGGTGCGATCACCAATTCCGCCGGCGCCCCGGCCGCTTCCAGCGCAAAAAACGTCTGCTCCGAGGTGGAGTGGTGCATCATGAGCACGCCCGCGGCGTCGGCGGTGGCAAAGGTGCGGTTTCTCTGCGAGGCGGCGATCTGGGTCACCGGAGCATTGTGGCTCCTGTGCCGGTGAACGGGCTGGAGCACCTGGCCGCGCCCCTCTGCCGGCACGGCAAACCACGTCGCCACCCCTCCCGCCGCGTCCCCCACCACCACCGACCGGCCGCCGATCAGGAACCGCAGCGCAGTGACGGCGGGGCCAGCAGGGAGAGCTGGGTCGGCTGGGTGAGCAGCGTGCGCCGGGTGAGCTGAGTGATCAGTATGAGCAGGGTGAGCGAGGCGGGATCCGGGGAGCGAGCGGGCCCTATCGTCCGGGTCCCTGGGCGCCGGGTCCCCAAGCCGCCCGGGAGGATTCACCAACTGCGCTGCGCTCCGCGGATCCGCAGGCCGTTCCGCAGCCACGAGGTCTACGAGCCGGCCCGCCTCCGGTCCGGCTGCCACTACGGCGGCCACCAGCCGGGGCCCGGCGGACGGCGCGAGGTCCCACTGGTACAAGAGCCCCACGTCATCCCCCACCACCAGGGCGTTCCCGTCCGGCGAGAGGGCCAGCGCCGCCGGCCGGCCCGCGAGCTGCCCCGTCAAGTCGTAGCGGCGCTCGGTCCACTCCGCCGGTCCAAAAAGCGACCGGCCGGCCTGCCGGACGAGGAGATACAGTCCCCCGTCTGCACCGGCGCCGACCGCCACCACCCGATCCCGGGTCTCCACCCAGTCCACGGCCGCCGGAGCCTGCCCCTCCGGCAAGAGCTGGACGTTTTCCTTCTCCTCAATGGAAAAGGAGACGACCCGCCGCTGGCCTTCAAACGCGACGGGAAACGCCACCCGCGCAGCGCCGACCCGGCCGTCGGAAAAGCCCAGGGCGACGGTGCCCCGCTGGGGCTCATAGCGGGCCGCGGTGACGCTCGGCGCGGCCGCCCCGCTCCCCTCCCTCACGGGCTCGGGCCGCTGCGCCAGGGCCACCTGCTCCAGCAGCTGGCCCGTGCGGGCGTCGAGCAGCTGGATCACCCCGTCCTCCCGCAAGAGAAACAGCCTTTCCTTAAACTCATCGATGCCGGCCGCATGGACGGTCCCGCTCGCCGCGAGGGAACCGTCCTGGACCAGAGCGCCCGGGGGCAGCGAAATGACGCCCGCCCGCTCCACCCGGGCGGGTTGGAGCAGCGGGACGATTTCCTTCATGAGGAACCCGGCGATCAGGGCGACGGCGCCCACCGTGATCACTGCCCCCAGCCCGGCCAGGCCTCGTCCCAACCGGTCGAGGAGGAGGCGGCGCGCCCGGCGCTTGGCCAGCGCCCGGGCGGGGTCCGGACCTGTGGAAACTCCCGGCAGCGAGTCGCCCAGCCATGGGGCCCGCATGCTTCATTCACCTTCCGCGTGTAGGGGTTGAGGGCCGCGCGCCGCCGCGGCGCTCGTGCGGCGGCCTGCGACGACGCGCGGCCGTGCTTGCCTCGGGTCCGCTTACTCCTCCACCACTCGCGCCAGCTGCTCCGCGGCGAAGCTCGCGGGCACCGAGACGTAGCCGCCCCGCTCGACGGCCTCCTGGCCCTCGCGGGAGAAGATGAACTTGACGAACTCCTCCACCAGCGGCGGAAGGGGCTGGTGAGGCGCCTTGTTGACGTAGACGTAGAGGAAGCGGGCCAGCGGGTATTCGCCGCTCACCACGTTCTCCACGCGGGTGTCGATGAACGGCTGGCCTTCGGCCCGGGCCAGGGGTACGGCGCGCACCCCCGACGTGATGTAGCCGATGCCGCTGTAGCCGATGCCGTAGCGGTCGACGCTGACGCCCTGCACCACCGCAGCGGAGCCGGGCTGCTCCTTGACGGTGTCCTTGTAGTCGCCGCCGCAGAGGGCGTTTTCCTTGAAGTAGCCGTAGGTGCCGGAGGCGGAGTTGCGGCCGTACAGGCTGATGGGCCGGTTGACCCAGTCGCCGCCGAGGCCTGCCTCGCTCCACGTGTCGATGGACTCAGGGTAGCCGCAGCGGAGGGTCTTGGAGAAGATGGCGTCCACTTGGGCCAGCGTCAGCCCTTCGATGGGGTTGTCCCTGTGGACGTAGACGGCCAGGGCGTCGAGGCCGACACGAAGCAGGGTCGGCTTGTAGCCGAATGCGTTTTCAAAGGCGTCGATCTCGCTGGCGGTCATTTCCCGGGACATGGGCCCAAGCTGCGCGGCGCCGCTGATCAGCGCGGGCGGAGCGGTGCTGGAACCCTTGCCCTCGATCTCAAAGCGCACGTTGGGGTAGAACTTGCGAAACCCCTCGGCCCAGAGGGCCATCATGTTGTTCATGGTGTCGGAACCGACGGAGATGATGGTGCCGGAGACCCCGCTCACCGGCTGGTAGGAAGGGAGTTCGGGGTCGACGGCGAGAACCGTGCCGCCGGCGCCCACAAGCAGCACGGCGACAAGCAGCGAGGGAAGGAGAACGAGGCCGGAAAGACGCTTCACGGGCGATACCCCTTTCGACTCGTAGGTGGAATGTTGGAATCGCTTCCACTTCGGAGTCTAGCGGCGGGTTATTTCGCCCGTGATTCAGCGGTGTTACGGTTTCGACATATGTGTTTCGCTCGATTTGCTTCGCCGGTCCATCCCGCTCCAGACAGCCCGCGAGCTGTCGCGCTGCAAGACCGCCGGCGAGTCTTCACCCAGCGCCCCAGCGACTGCCCGCCGCCCTGGGCTCCTCACCCCGTGCCGCCTGGCGGCTGGACCGGCGGCCCTCGACCAGCGACGCCGGGCCAACGCTGCCCGCGCCGGGAGCGATGTGCATTGCCCAAGACGGACACGCCGAGAGCCGCGTCCATGCATCCTTTGCCGTTCCGTCGCGAAAAGCTGCCCACATGTGGGCAGCTTTTCCGGTCCCTTTGCCCAAATCCGGGCGCTTCGACACCTTCGCCTGCCCGGGTTTGGGCAAGATCATGACTCGTGATCACTTTCACAATCCGGCGCGAAAGGAGGCGGCGGCGCGTCCCCTTTCGGCCCCGCTCACCCACCCGTGCCCAGCTCGCCCGTACGCCTCTGTCCGCCTCCGTCCACTCCCGGCGCTTACCGGGCGTAGAACTCGATGACCAGGTTGTCGTCGACCGGCACCGGGATCTCTTCTTTCGCCGGAAGCCGCACCAGCTGGCCGCGCCGCGCCTCGGCGTCCAGGCTGAGGTACGGGGGCACGCTTCCACCCCGGGCTTCGAGGCTCTGCACCACCATGTCCAGGTTCCTGCTCTTCTCCCGGACCGCGACCTCGTCCCCTACCTGAAGGATCATGGAAGGCACGTCCACCTTTCGCCCGTTCACTTGGATGTGCCCGTGATTCACCAGCTGCCGGGCGGCGGGGAGAGTCGGCGCGAAGCCCAAGCGGTAGACCACGTTGTCGAGGCGGCACTCCAGGATCTGCAAGAGGCGCTCGCCGGTGCGGCCCCTCGCCTTGCGGGCAAGGTCCAGGTAGCGGCGGAGCTGGCGCTCCTGCACGCCGTAGAGGAACTTGAGCTTCTGCTTCTCCAGGAGCTGCCTCCCGTACTCGCTCACCCTGCGGCGGGGGCGGTTTCCGTGCTGTCCCGGAGGATAGGGGCGCTTCAGCGCCGGGCACTTAGGCGAGCCGCAGAGGGGCTGCCCGACCCGGCGGCACATACGGTGCTTCGGCCCTGTGTTCCGAGCCATCTTGTTCCCTCCTGCCTTGGTGTTCCTAGTTTGTCCAATGCTGCTCGCGCGTACCACCGCGGCGTTGGGCGCGCTCGCGACATCTAATGCTCCTAATGATAACAAAAAAGCGAGCCGCGCACGACCCATAACTGCCATGCGCGGCCCGGTGAAACAAGCACGACGAGACCGGCGTCCAGCCTAGTCGCGCTTGGGATTGAACGCCCACAGCCGGCTGAGGCTCAGGAGTGCGCTTTCGCGTTCGGGACGAGCTTTACGGCGGAAGAGCGCGCTGCCGCACTTCACGCAGTAGATCGCGCCGATGTTCTTGTGCCCGCAATCCTTGCAGAGCTCCATGGGATCTCACTCCTTCCCATAATCGGGACATTTCAAGACCCGCGTGGCTCTTTTTCGTCCCACTTTAAGTCTACACATCCCTGAGCCGGATTCAACCACCGGAGGCCCGATTTAACAGAAGGTTTACAATCCCGTCAGCCGGCGGGCCGCTCCTCGAGGAACTTGAACTGCGCCTCCACCAGGCTGCGGTAGATGCCGCCTTTGGCCATCAGCTCGTCGTGGGTGCCCCGCTCGGCCACCCGGCCGTGGTCCATGACCACGATCATGTCGGCGTTGCGGATGGTGGAGAGCCGGTGGGCGACCACGATAGCCGTCCGGCCCTCCAAGAGCCGCTCGAGGGCCTGCTGGATGTGAAGCTCCGTCTCCGTGTCGACGCTGGCCGTCGCCTCGTCCAGGATGAGGATCTTGGGATCGGCCAGCAGCGCCCGGGCGAACGAGATCAGCTGCCGCTGGCCCAGGGAGAGGCCGCTTCCCCGCTCGCTGACCACCGTCTCGTACCCGTCGGGCATCGCCTCGATGAAGCGGTCCGCGCCCACCGCCCGGCAGGCTTCCCGCACTTCCTCCATGGTCGCGTCGGGCCGGCCGAAGCGGATGTTGTCCGCGATGGTCCCCGAGAACAGAAAGGTGTCCTGCAGCACGATGCTGATCTGCCGACGCAGCGAGTCCAGCTTCACGTCGCGCACGTCGATGCCGTCGATGGTCACCCGGCCCGACGTCACGTCGTAAAAGCGGCAGATCAGGTTGACAATCGTGGTCTTGCCCGAGCCCGTCGCCCCCACCAGCGCCACGGTCTGTCCGGGCTTGACGTGCAGATCGACGCCGCGCAACGCCGGCCGCCCTTCCTTGTACTCGAAATAGACGTTCTCAAAGCGGATCTCGCCCTGGATGGGCGGCATGGTGATGGCGTCGGGCCGCTGGGCGACGCTGGGCTGGGTGTCCATGAACTCAAAGATCCGCTCCGACGAGGCCATGGCCTGGAGCACCTGGTTGTAGAGCATGCCCAGGCGGGAGATGGGCTCCCAGAAGCGGCCCAGGTAGTAGACGAACGCCACCAGGAGCCCCAGCGTGATCTGCCCCCGGATCACCAGGCTCGCGCCGTACCAGTAGACGATGCAGGTGCCCACGGCGCCGGTGAATTCCACCACGGGCCCGAAGAGGTCGGAGACCTTGGTGGAGCGGTTCATCCAGCGGCGGTAGTCGTCGTTGATGTGGTCGAAGAAGCGGGCGTTCTCCTTCTCCTGCACGAACGCCTGGGTCACCCGCATGCCCTGGATCGCCTCGTTGAGGTGCGAGTTGATGCGGGACAGGCGGATGCGCACTTCCCGCCAGCCCCTGCGGATCTTTCGCCGGAGCTCGGTGGAGAGCAGCACCATGAACGGCAGCACCACCATGGAGGCCAGGGCCAGCCCCGGGTGGATGCTGAGCATGATGGCGATGATGCCCGTCAGGATCAGCACGTCCATGAAGACGTTGACCACGCCGTTGGTGAACAGCTCCTGGAGGGCGTTGACGTCGTTGATGATCCGCACCAGGATGGAGCCGGCCGTGCGCTGGTCAAAGAAGTTGAACGAGAGGTACTGCACGTGGCGGAAGAGCTGCTCCCGCATGTCCCGCAGCACCCTTTGGCCCACCCAGTTGGTGAGCTGGATGCGGACCCCGGCCGTCACCCACCAGATGAAGTAGCACAGGGCGAGATAAAGGGCCATGCGGGCCAGGACCGCGCCGTCGCCCACCGTGATCCCGTGGTCGATGGCGCGGCTGATGAAAAGCGGCACCACCAGCGTGGCGACGGTGCCCGCCAGGGCCACCAGAATCGCCAGGGCGACGTCCCGCTTGTACGGCGCCATGTACCCCAGCAGGCGGCGCATCTGCCGCCAGTCGAAAGGCTTTTCGATAGCCCGGTCGTCGGGGTAGACGAAGCGCTCCCGCACGTCCCGGACGGCTTGCTCCTTCACGGCTCCGCCACCTCCCGCGGGTCCAGAGCGCTCTTGGCAGCGGTGCCCGTCCCGCCCCGCCGGCCTGCGCCGTCCTGGCCGGCCGCGCCGCCGCTTTGGCCGGCCCGCGCGCCCGCCTCCCGCCGCACGCTCTCCAAATCCCTGAACTGGACGTCATAGATGCGCTTGTAGTGGCCGCCGAGAGCCAGGAGCTCCTCGTGGGTTCCCCGCTCGACGATGCGCCCCTCGTCCAGCACGATGATCTGGTCGGCGTCCTTCACGGACGAGATCCGGTGGGCGATGATGAAGGTGGTCCTCCCCTTCATCAACTGCTTCAGCGCCTGCTGGATCGCGTGTTCCGTCTCCATGTCCACGCTGGCCGTGGCGTCGTCCAGGATGACGATGCGGGGATCGGCCAGGATGGCCCGGGCGATGGCGATCCGCTGCTTCTGCCCGCCCGAAAGCCCCAGGCCCCGCTCGCCCACCAGCGTGTCGTACCCGTCGGGAAGCTCCTCGATGAACTCGTGCGCCTGCGCCATCCGGGCCGCGGCCACGATCTCCTCCATGCTGGCCTCCCGCCGGCCGAAGGCGATGTTCTCCCGGATCGACGTGGAAAACAGAAAGGTCTCCTGGAAGACCACGGCCACCTGCCGGCGCAGGGCCTCCAGCTTGAGCCAGCGCACGTCGCGGCCGTCCACCAGGACGCGCCCCTCCGTCGCATCGTAGAACCGGGGGATCAGGCTGACCAGGGACGTCTTGCCGGCGCCGGTGGGGCCCAGGATCCCCACGACGCTGCCGGCGGGCACGTCCAGGGTGATGTCGCGCAGGGCCACCGTGCCGTCGTCGTAGGTGAGAGAGACGTTTTCAAACCGCACGTGCCCCTCGATGCGGCCCGGGTCCACCGCGTCCGGCGCGTCCCGGATGCCCCGGGGCGTGTCCAGGATCTCCAGGATCCTCTGGCCGGAGGCCACCGACTGGGTCAGGTTGTTGATGTGGTAGCCCAGCTGCTGCAGGGGGACCACCAGGTACCAGATGTAGCTGAAAAACGCCGTCAGCTCGCCGATGGAGAGGGCGCCCGACATCACCCGGCGCCCGCCCACCCAAAGGAGCAGCAGCACCCCGATGTTGCCCATCAGCTCCATGGTGGGAAAGTAGCGGGACCAGATGGACGTCGCCGCCATGTGCCGTTCCAGGTAGGCCCGGACCCGCGCCCCGAAGAGGGCGATCTGCTGCGGCTCCCGGGCAAAGGATTTTACGGTCCGCACGCCCGTGATGTTCTCCTGCACCGTGGTGGACATCTCGGACAGCGATTCCCGCAGCGCCGTGAAGGCCGGGCGCACTTTGAAGTGAAAGCGCAGGGCCAAGAAGGCCAGGAGCGGCATCATCGCCAGGACGGTCAGCGTGAGCTGCCAGTCCAGGTAGAGCATGAGGGCCAGCGTCAGCGAGAAGAGGAGAAAGAAGTCCACCAAGTGGAGAAAACCAAAGGCCAAGAACTGGCGAAAGATCTCCACGTCCCCGGCGAGGCGGGACATGAGGTCGCCCGTCTTGGCCCTGTCGTAATATGAAAACGACAACGATTGCAGTTTTTGGTATAATCTATTACGCAATAGGTAGACCGAGTTGGAACCGAAGACGTGTCCCAGGTACGAGCGGGCAAATTGAAAGCCCCCTCGCACCAGGGAGACGAGGATGACCGATAAGGCCAGCCACGAAAGCTCGTGGTAGTGGCCGGCGATCAACACTCTGTCGATGATCCACTGTAAAAGGAGGGGTCGTACGAGACCGACTGCCGTCATCAAGATGCCGGAAACCACAGCGAGGACCGCGATGCGGCGAAAGGGCCAGTAGTACGCCTTCAGCCGTCTAAATACATCCATGGAGGGGCGCCTCCGTCAACTCTGCCTTGTAGGGCGAGATATTCCCTAGTATACTCCTTTTTCCCTGTGCCGCAAGCGCGTGGTTCACGGGGAATCCCAGCGTAGCAGCCTTCATCCCGGCGCCGGCTCATCCGTGCCGTCCCCCTCGCGCGTGTGATCGGCGGCGCACGCACGCTGGTTGACTGCCGCGGCCGTGCCGGAAGCCCGCGCCGCCGCCGCACTGCCCGGGATCTCGGGGCGGCGCTGCACCTTCGCGCGGGGACGACAGGGATCGGGCCGACCTCTCAAGAACTTCGCGTGCGAAAGCGTTTCTCCAAGAGGTCTGCTGCACACGAATGGAGCGCCGGAGCGCTGCTTGCGAAGGGGGGATCGCAAGCAGCCCGTGCGCGGCGCACAGGGGCGCTCCCGCGCCGGCCTGGTCCGCGCCGCGCGCAAGCCAACCGGGGGGAGTGACGCGACTCACGGGAGTCGGCGCACTGGGGTCTGTGGGGGGTGAAATGGCATGCCGACACGCATGAACGGCTTTTGGGGGATGCTGATCGGCCTCGCGGGCGTGCTGGCGCTCTACGTCGCAGCGACCTTGCTCGACATCAACCGCGTTGAGACTCTTTATATTCTGTTCGTCATCGTCAACGGGGCGGGCGGCTTCATCTTCGGCACCCTGTATAAACGGCTGCGCGAGCTGTCCGTGCTGGACTCGCTCACCCATTTGTACAACCGCAACTATTTCTTTCCCGAATTTGAGCGGCAGCTCGCGCTGGCCCGGCGGCACAACTACCCCGTCTCCATCGTCATCTTCGACCTCGACCGCTTCAAAGAGCACAATGACGCTTTCGGCCATCTCCAAGGCGATGCGCTCCTGCGGGAGGTCGCGGGCATTCTCAAGGCCAACGTACGCCAGACCGACACCCTGGCGCGCTTCGGCGGCGACGAGTTTGTCCTCCTGCTCCCGCATACCGCCGACTCAGAGGCCGTCCGCCTGGTGGAGCGGCTCAAGAGGCGCTTGGCCGAACAGCTGCCCGAGCGGCCCGTCTCGCTCTCCGCGGGCATCGCCTCTTTTCCGAGGAACGGCAGCACCTCGCGGGACCTGCTCCACCGCGCGGACCTCGCGCTCTACCGGGCCAAGGAGAAGCGGGACACCATCTGCCTGTACGACGAGCTCGGCCACCAGGCGCCCACCGCCGCGCTGCAGGGAAACGGTTGGTAGCCCCGGCGGCCCCGGAGGCTACCCCACCAGGGAGCGCTTCCAGCGCCCGCTGCGGAACCAGGCCGCGGTGACGAGGAAGAAGAGCACGTTGGTGACGAAGAGGGCGATCCAGTAGCCGTCGGCGCCAAAGCCCAGGACGTGCGAGGCCGCGAGGGCCGCCGGGATCTGAAACACCCAGCGGCTGGAAAAGGTGACGATGGCCGGGGGCAGCGTCTGTCCCGCCCCGCGAAAGCCTCCCAGCAGCACCTCCATGGCGCCCCAAAAGCCGTAGGAGAAGACGTGCAGCCGCAGAAAGCGCGCCGCCGTGTCCAGCACCTCCTGGCTTACGCCAAAGACG
Organism: Clostridia bacterium; assembly: GCA_002919235.1. GTDB lineage: Bacteria > Bacillota > Limnochordia > DTU080 > RSA5 > RSA5. Next base: position 1,078 of record PKEX01000028.1, on the reverse strand, counting down.
CTCACCACGGCGTCCGCGAAGAAATAAAGCAGCGCGGCCACCGCGGTGAGAAAGCCGAACATCACCGCCGCCCCCGCCCAGGCCATCCGCTCGGCCCGGGCCGGATTGCCGGCGCCGAGGTTTTGTCCCACGCCCGACGTGGCCGCCTGCTCCATCGCCCCCGACGACGTCCAGACGACGGACATCAGGCGGTTGACGATGCCGTAGGCCGCGGCCTCCACCGTGCCGAAGCGCGAGACGATGGCGGCCACCACCACCGACGACAGCCCCCGGGAGCCCATGTCCAGGCTGCCCGGAAGGCCCAGCGCCGCGATGCGGCGGACCAGCGGCCAGTCGGGCACCAGGTGCCTGAGGCGCAGGCGCACGCCGGCCAGGCGGCCGCTGGCCAGGAGCAGAACGCTGATCCCTGCGCCCAGCGCTTCGGAGATCAGCGTCGCCCAGGCCGCGCCCGCCACCCCCAGGGCGGGAAGACCCGACCAGCCGAAGATGAAGAACGGGTCCAGCACCACGTTGGTCATGGTGGTGAGCAGGAGGAGGTTCCGCGGCGTCCGGCTGTCGCCCGTCCCCTGCGACACCGAGCGGTAGGCGTAATAGATGTACTTGAGGGGAAGGCCCGCCGAGGTGATCAAGAGGTACGTGGAGGCCAATTCCAGCACCCGGCCTTGTGCGCCCATCCACGCCGCGATGGGCTCGCGGAACGCGATGGCCCCGGCGGCGAGGAGCGCCCCGGCCGCCGTAGCCAGGAGCACCACCTGTCCCGCGACCCTGCCCGCCTCCTCCAGCTTCCCTGCCCCCGTATACTGGGCGACGAAAGCCACGCCGGCGATGGTGACTCCCATGCCCAGGGAAAAGGTGAGCCAGACCGTGGGAAACGTGATGGCCACCGCCGCCACCTCGTCGGTCCCCACCCGCGAGACCCAGTACATGTCGGCCAGGTTGTAGAACGTGTTGAGGATATTCCCGACGAAAAGCGGCCAGGCGAGCTTCACCAGGCGCTGGACGATGGGCCCTTGGGTCATGTCCACCCGGCGCCGCGCGGCCGCCCGGGCGCCCGCGCCGGCCGCGCGCTCCCGCGCGT